>JAVBUR010000096.1:0-70392 GCA_031555145.1 Tannerellaceae bacterium
CATCTGTCACACGGGGCATCAAAAGAAAGACGATGGTGCCGTAAGAGTTTCAGTAGGATGAAACTTTCAGTTTCATAGGGTGAAACAGACAGTTTCAATAGGTGAAACAGACAGTTTCAATAGGTGAAACAAACAGTTTCAATAGGTGAAACAAACAGTTTCATCCTAATGAAACTATTGCTGGTAGCTGTGTCGTGGCAAATAGCTTCAGATTCGGACAAATATGAATGTAATAAGCCATTAATTACTTGTCGTTACGATACCGATATAAAATTTTTATCTTATTTCTACAGGATGAATAATGGAGACACATACACCCTATTATGACATTGCACATGATGACCACCCACTCTTCTTTAGGCCGCAGGCTGGCATGCCTGTTGATTGGCTGCCTGCTGGCGGCGACGTTGCAGGCACAAGACGACAGCCGGTATCAGACACAAAAAGACTCCCTCTGGCAACGGGTGGAAACCACGCAGGGCGCAGAAAAGCTGGAGGCTTGGCATGAGTTCGTTCTCCATATCTTCTACGATGAAGGGCCCGACGTTGTGACCGCCCACCTGGCCTCCTACGAACAGGCGTGCCTCGATCAGCAGAACGTAGCCGGGGCGGCTCGCTGCCGGGGAAACGTGACCCTGTATTATTACACCCACGACTTGTATGACGAAGTAGCCAAACGGGCCGACGATGACCTACAGTTTATCGCCTCCCAGCAAGACTGGAATACCTATTTCAAGACGTACAAGAACGTGGTGATGTCGAACTTCTACATCTGTACGTTTAATTACTATAACGGGATTAAGGACTACGACCGGCTGGAAGCCTATTGCCGGGAGGTGGAACAGCGCCCCGACATGATGACGTATCGCACCATTAAAACCACCATCCTCTTTTCCCACCAGCAGATTGCCCTGTCGCGCGGCCAGTATCAGCAGGCGTATGACTGCGCCGAACAGTTGCTTGCTCTCCGCACGGGCGAGCAGGACGTATACGGGCAGTTCACCTCCTATCGCGATATGGTCGACGCCCTGGCCTACCTCAACCGGGGAGACGATTGTACAGTCGCCTTCGCACAAGCCCTGGCGCTCAAAGACTCGATTGCCAAGACCGACTTCCACGCCCAACTCGATGAGTTGCGCACCGTGTATGAAGTCGATAAACATATCGCCGAGAAGGAACACACCCGCCTCTTTCTCTTCTTCGCACTCGGAGTCTGCTGCCTGTTGGCGCTGGTGCTGGGGATATGGATCCATTTCAGTTGCACGATCACCCGTAAAAACCGGGTACTGGCACAGCAGATACATGAGTTAACCGAACAACAGGAAGTACGCGAGCAGGAGATACTCAACAAAACCACCTTCCTGCCACCTCCGTTCACCAACGGGCATCCTCCTCTCAAAGACGACGACTGTCTCGAAGTTCGCAAAGACCGCCTGTGCATCGCCATCCGCGACCTGATGCTGCGGGAAAAGGTCTATCGTGACCCGAATATCTCCCGCGACCAGGTAATCGAACGCCTCGGCACCAACCGGGAACTCTTCCTCGATGCCTTCCAGTATTGCTTCCACATGTCGTTTCCCGAGTATATCAACAGCCTCCGCTTGAAAGAAGCGGTGCAGATACTCGAAGACCCTGCGCTCGCAATCGAAAGTATTTCCGAACGGTCAGGCTTCGGCACGATCCGCACGTTCCAACGACAGTTCCAGGCGAAATACAACATGTCGCCCAAAAACTACCGGGAAATGCTGCAGGCAACACTCCAGGAAAATAAAGTTTAATTGCTTGTCATCCGTTTGATGATGTTGTAGGCATTGATAAGGCCGAGTTCGCCGGCTTTACTAAGGTCGGCAATACCACGGTTGGCATCTCCTTGGGAGAGACGGGCGAGGCCGCGGTTGAAGTAGGCTTCCGCAAACTCGGGATCGTGGGTGATGGCCTCGGTGTAGTCCTGGATGGCGGCGCGATAGTCGCGTTGCGTGCAACGGAGGTTGCCGCGGTTGAAGTAGGCATACGCGAAATCGGGGTTGAGGCGGATCACGGTGTCATAGTCGCGGATAATCATCTCATGCTCCAGCGCGCGCTTGGTGTCGCGGGCTTGCGAGATGGACTTATCGACCGGTTTGGCCTGTGTTGCTCCGTTCTTACCGATGGTAAGATTCAACGAAGGACTGGCAAGGTCTTCAATACCTGTAGTCGTGGTTTGCGACAAGGTATATTCGAGTTGCTTATAGCGCACAACGGCCCGGTTGAAATAAGCCATGACGAAGGATGGATCAAGCGCCGTCACCCGATCGTAGTCGGCGAGGGCCTCCGTAAAGTCCTGCACGAGCATATAATCGACTGCACGACCAAAATAGGCGTTCGCATCGGTCGGGTTATGGGCGATTCGTGCCGAATAGTTATCAATAGAAGTGAAGTGGGCAGCTACCTGTGCTTCGTTTAGCGGGGCTTCCTGATTGGTGAGCAACAGCTTGCGACCAAGCACCATCCGGCTGTTGTAGGCTTCGACCATCTGGTCGTAGTAGGTGAGTTTCTTCACCTGGTCGGGCTTCTCGTAATAGGTGAGGATGAATGGCGGCTCGAGGTCTACCTGGACGTTCGTGTCCTGTACACGGCCGCGAACTTCGCTCTGATACTTGTTCCGACGTTCTTCTTCCTTGTCATAGACAACGAGGCGGTTGAACTTGTCGATATTCGTATCCGATTGCTCGCGGGTATTACCATCTTTGGCGGCCTCCTCTTCCTGAGAGGCACCGGCTACAGTACCGGAAGCAGTAGCAATGGCAGCCGCTCGTGCGCGTTGCTGTTGGCCTTTCTTCAACTGTTCTTCTTTTTCAAAGGCGGTCCACTGGTCGCGGTCGGCACCGGCATTGTCGCGCATCTTCCGACGGGCTTCGGCGCGGCTGTAATAGCCGGGGATGAAGTCGGGATACTGCCTTAAGACGACGCTTAGGTCGTTGACAGCCCCCAGGTAATCGGCCGTCTCGTGCCGGAGCAACGCCCGGTTGTAATAGGCCATATAGTTATCCGGTTCGAGCTCGATCACGACGTTGAAGTCTTCGATTGCCCGGTTGTAGTCGCCCACCTGGAAACGAAGCAGCCCACGATTGAAGCGGGCAATCAGGTTGCGGCTGTCCATGGCGATTACCTGGTCGTAGTCGGCCATGGCGCCACGGAGGTCGTTCATCTGGTAACGAACCAGACCGCG
This sequence comes from Tannerellaceae bacterium, assembly GCA_031555145.1. GTDB lineage: Bacteria > Bacteroidota > Bacteroidia > Bacteroidales > Tannerellaceae > JAJDIA01. Next base: position 3,209 of record JAVBUR010000096.1, read on the forward strand.
GTTGATATAATAGCCACTTTCGCGGGTATCCATACGGATGGCCTCGTTCAGGTCTTCAATCGCTCCTTTGAAGTCTTTGACCTGGTAACGCAAGATGGCACGGTTACCATACGTCGGGGCATAGTAGGGATCGAGTTGGACGGCCTTGTCGTAGTCAGCCAACGCCTTGGCGGTATCACCCTTTTCGGTATACATGGCGCCACGGGTCAGGTAACTGATGGAGTTACGCGGGTACTCCTTCATCAACAGTTCGAACGACTGCTCGGCACCGTCGAAGTCTTTCTTCTGGATATAAGCGACGGAACGATTCACCAGCATCTGGCGGTCGTCGGGCCGGAATTCGAGTCCTTTATTGTAGTCGGCAATCGCTCCGACATAATTTTCCTGGCTCTGGCGGGCAATACCACGAGCGTAGTAGGCCTGCACCAAGAATTGGTTCCGCTCTAGGCAAAGGGTGCAATCTTCCTCCGCTCCTTTATAGTCTTCGAGATTGATCTTGGCCACTGCCCGATAAAAATAGGGCTCTGCCAGCCAAGGTTTGGAACGGATCACCTGGTTGAAATACTGGATAGAGAGGACATAATCCTCAAAATACAGCGCATTCCGGCCGATGGCAAGCACCCGGTCGGTATTGACCTGTGCGAACATCGACAAAGAACAACTTAAAAACACACAAAATATAGTCAGCCTTTTACCCAATTTCATCATGATTCATGCGAATGAGTGGCAAAAATAAGGAAATAATCCAAGGAGAAGGGTCGCAATCTCTTAAAAATAAAAAAACACCCCCGGAAGAGGGTGTTTTTATTCAATATTGCAAGTTCTTTCGTTTCCTTACTTCGGATCGATGCGCAACATGGGTACGCCTTTACCAATTTGGTCACCGACATTCACACAGATCTCCGTCACAATTCCGTCGCAGGGAGCTACGATACGGTTCAGCATCTTCATCGCTTCGTGGATGAGCAGGAGCTGGCCGACCTTTACCTTGTCGCCGGCTTTCACTTTCAGTTGAATGATCGTGCCGGGGAGATTGGATTGCACTTCACCCGGTACCGGCTTTTGATAGACCGGACGGTTCTTATACTTATCGGTGAGCAGCGTCTTGTACTTACGTGCAGTGACGATAAAGTCCACGTAGTTGTCAGCCGGCTTCGCCGTTTGTTCTTCTTTCTTAGTTGCCATATATGCAGGTTTAGAGGTGGATCAAAACGGAGGAATACCGTGTTTCTTCGGCGGACGGTTTTCTTCTTTCTGTGAAGAGACGTTGAGCGCGTGCAACAGCAGTGAACGTGTTTCTTTCGGTTCGATCACCGAGTCGATAAAGCCCTTGGCAGCGGCCACATACGGGTTGGCAAACTTCTCAATATATTCTTTTACCTTTTCCTGACGCATCTTGTCCTGGTCTTCGGCTTCCATAATCTCCTTACGGAAGATGATGTTGGCAGCACCTTCGGGTCCCATTACAGCGATCTCGGCACTCGGCCAGGCGAACATGAAGTCGGCGCCGAGGTGGCGTGAGTTCATGGCGATATAACCACCGCCGTAAGCCTTACGCAGGATAACGGTGATCTTGGGCACCGTCGCTTCGGAATAGGCATACAGCACCTTGGCGCCGTGACGGATCACACCGGCATGTTCCTGATCGACGCCCGGCAGGTAGCCCGGCATGTCTTCGAGCGTAATGATGGGGATATTGAACGAGTCGCAGAAACGGATGAAGCGGGCGGCTTTGTCGGCGCTGTCGCAGTCGAGCACACCGGCCAGATACATAGCTTGGTTGGCAACAAAACCAACGGTTTCACCAGCCATACGACCGAAACCGACCACGATATTGGCGGCCCAGAGTTCCTGAACTTCTATGAAGTCGGAATCATCGACGATGCATTTGATCACATCACGCACATCATACGGCTGCTTCGGATCGGCAGGTACTACGCTGTCGATGTTCAGTTTGGTCTTCGGTTCTTTCGGCTTCACCGCTTTGGCCTTTTCCTGGTTGTTCCAGGGAATGAAGCTGATCAGGCGTTTGACCTGGTCGAAACATTCGGTTTCGCTTAGGGCATAGAAGTGGGCGTTACCAGTGATCTCGGCATGTACACGGGCACCTCCCAGGTCTTCCATCGAGATGTCTTCACCCAGCACCGTCTTGATAACGTTCGGGCCGGTGATAAACATCTTCGAGATGTTCTCAACCACGAATACAAAGTCGGTCAATGCCGGCGAATATACCGCACCGCCGGCGCAGGGGCCGAGGATAAGCGACAACTGCGGGATCACACCCGAAGCAATCGTATTGCGATAGAAGATCTCACCATAACCGGCCAGCGCTCCTACCCCTTCCTGGATACGTGCACCACCGGAGTCGTTGATACCGATGATCGGACATTTCATCTTCAAGGCATGATCCATGATCTTGGTGATCTTACGGGCATGCTGGAGACCGAGCGAACCGCCGGCTACCGTAAAGTCCTGTGCATAGATACAAACCGGGGCGCCAAAGATGGTACCTGTACCGGTCACAACCCCGTCACCAGGGAAATCTTTCTTGTCCATCCCGAAGTCACGGCCGTCGTGTTGTACAAACATGTCGTACTCGTGGAAAGAGTTTTTGTCTAACAGTGCGAGAATACGTTCGCGGGCAGGGAGTTTACCCATGGCCACCTGTTTCTCAATCGCGGCTTCACCGCCACCCTGCTCTACCTTCGCTTTTTTCTCGCGCAGGGTCAGGATGTTTTTCAATAAATCTGCCATACACTTAGAGTTTCAGATTATTAAGATTACTTATTTAACAGCCTTTGTCCGATACGAACAACGGGCTGTCCCTTTTATAATATCATTTAGCTTTCCTTTGTTCATTTGCTTGCGGATACCGGAGATGTTGTCGATAAAGACATGCCCCTCCAGATGCTCGCATTCGTGCTGTACGACACGGGCGGCAAAACCGTCGATCGCCTCTTCATGCACCTTACGATCGACATCCTCATAACGGATACGGATGGTCTTGGCACGCGACACTTTCTCGTGTACGCCGGGCAGACTCAGACAGCCTTCTTCGTAGTTGACAGACTCTTCGCTCTTTTCGAGGAATTCGGGATTGATCATCACCCGCTTAAAGTCTTTACATTCGGTAAAATCATCGCTCATCACATCGGCGTCGATCACCAACAGGCGCAACGAAAGGCCTATTTGCGGAGCGGCCAGTCCCACGCCCTCTGCATGGTACATGGTTTCAAACATATTCGCAACCAGTTGTTTCAGATCGGGATAATCAGCGGGTACTAACCCGGCCTCTTCCCGCAACACCGGCTGACCATATAAATAAATCGGTAATATCATTTTAAAAAAGATTGTTTGTTTGATTCGAGATAGGATTGCAGGATAATCACGGCGCTGATCTCATCGACCAGGGCTTTGTCCTGCCGTTTTTTCTTTTTCAGCCCGCCGTCCAACATGGCACGATGGGCAAGTACGGATGTAAACCGCTCGTCGACATACTGCACGGGGATCTGGGGAATGATACGTTTGAGGTGTTTCACAAACGCTTCCACATATGGCATGTTTTCTGAAGGTTCATTATTCATCTGACGAGGTTGGCCGACAACGAATACGTCCACCGGCTCACGGGTTATATAGTCTGAAAGAAAGGAAACCACTTCGCCGCTGGGTACCGTAGTCAGTCCGTTTGCGATCAACTGTAGCGTATCTGTCACCGCCAGTCCGGTTCGCTTTCGGCCATAATCTATTGCAATGATTCGTCCCATCGGGCACAAAGATAAGCGAAAAACAGATACAAATTACACAAGGAGACGAAAAGTGTGCAACAATATTGCTTAATAGGCATTCCGTTCACCGGCAAACATATTGATAACGGTCACCACTATGATCTTCAGATCAAGGAAAAACGACCAGTTTTCGATGTACCATACATCGCGTTTCACGCGGCCTTCCATCTGCTCCAGCGTCTTGGTCTCGCCCCGGTAGCCTGTCACCTGTGCCCAACCCGTTACACCGGGTTTCACCAGGTGGCGCACCATGTATTTATCGATAATGGCGGAATATTGTTCGGTATGCTTCAACATATGCGGACGAGGGCCAACGACCGACATATCTCCTTTCAACACATTGACGAACTGGGGGAATTCGTCCAGGTTGGTACGCCGAAGGAAGTCGCCGACACGGGTTTTACGCGGGTCGTCTTTTTGTGCCTGAAGTTTATCCGCATCCGGATTCACCCGCATGGTACGGAATTTATAGCAATCGAATTCATGCCCATACAACCCCGTGCGTTTTTGTTTGAACAGGACCGGACCGGAAGAGGTCAGCTTAATCAGTCCGCCGACAATCACATATAGAACCGGATAAACCGTTATCAGCACGACAAAAGAGAACACGATATCGAATGCCCGCTTCAAGACCCGGTTATAAGCCGACTGCAAAGGTTCACGGCGCACTGTCAGTACCGGGACCGACTCCAGCACCTCCATCACAAGGCTCTTCTTCACATTCCGATAGAACTCAGGCACGATATAGAATCGTACCATATGCTTCTCGGCAAAGTTGAGCATCCGAAGGATCTTATCGTCATGCGTACCGGGCAGGGTACAGTAGATTTCGTCGATATCGTTTTCCAACACGTATTTTTCCACCTCGTGTGTCATACCGAGGTAATTGGGAAGTATGTGTTTCAGTGAAATATTATCGTCGAAGAAGCCCATTACATGCAGCCCGTATGCGAGGTCGTCTTTCATTACACGGTACAATTCCATACCGTTCTTCCCGGCACCGACAATCACAATTTTCTTAAAACTATATCCTTTCCGGCGGTAATACTTTACCAGCATACGAATCAGTATACGCCATATTGAGAAGCCAACCACAGCTACCACGTAATAGACCAGCAGGAAAGTAGCCAACACATCGCCAATATTCAGGAAAATAAGACAGGTGGAAAAGAGAATCAACAAGAAGGTAACCAGTAAAAAGGCACGTTGAACGATCTTATCCAGAAAGACCACCGACATATGGATCTGTAGCGGCACAAAATAAAGCGAAAAGAAATAACAGAAATTCAACAGCAGCAACACTTCCCGAATCTGCGGCGTGATGGCATGTGTATAGAATGGACCCAGGCTGGAATACACAAAATAGAATAAGGCATTCAACACAAGCAGGTCGCCTATGCCGATCATCCATTGGATCAAATACCCTTGTTTTTTACTAAAATCCATTCCGGTTGCTAAAGTCATGCAAAAGTAAACATATTATCGTGTCATGCAAAAAAAAAGCCGCCTCGAAAGGCAGCTTTTTCTTTTATGCTAAATCGCTTATTATTTGTTAGCGCGCATGATAACAACACGGTTCCAGTTGTTTTCCGGATACGGTTGTTCTTCTACACCCTTCCACTCAATAGTGATCTGGTTAGAGCTAACACCATACTTGTCGATCAGTTCCTTGGCAACGGCTCTTGCACGTTTTTCAGACAACTTCATGTTGTAGTCTGCTTTACCCGTTTTCTTGTCGGCATAACCAATCACCTTGACCGGAGCATTGTTCCCTTTTACGAACTCAGCAGTGTTGTAGATGTTGATCTGCTGGTTCTTGTCAACCACAGAGCTGTTCAGACGGAAGAATACCACATTGTCGATAATGTTGTTTTCGATGATAGCAGGAGCTACCGGAGGACATTCCGGGCAAGAAGCCGGACGTTTGCTCAGCTGGTCGTTTTCTGCACGCAGCGAGTTGATCTGATTGTTCAGGTCGTTCAACAAAGCGTAGTCTGTCGGTTCGATCACTTCGAAATCAGTCTTACCCAGTCTGAAGCTCAAACCGGCTGTCAACTGTCCGATACCGTCCGTCAGGTGGTATTTAGATACACGGTTGAACTGTTCGTTCAACAATGAACCCTGCAATTCCACGCTCAGGTCTACACGTTTGCTCAAACGGAACAAGGTCAGGATACCGGCATTCAGCGTCGGAGATTCCGTACGGGGGATACCCTGATTTTCGAAACGCTGTGCATAACCCATACCGACCCAAGGGATCAGGTGGAATACCTTTGAGTCGTTGTACGGAGCCCACAGGTTTGTTACATCCCACAACAGGTCTGCATGAGCTGCGAAATACTTGTTGTTCTGTTTGAACAGTTCAGAACCGCCACGATCTTCGAAACCTACGATCGGGCCACCATTCAATTGTACACGGAACCCAAGGATCGGGCTATACCATTTACCAAATGACAACTGCGGAGCGAAGTTGATACGTTTACCAAAATCTGCTTCACCATTATCATCGCCAAACAATACGCTGGCACCACCGGCAACTGAAATAAACCAGTTGTCGCCGGCTTTGTTTTTCTTGAAATTCGTTTTGTAACCAGCCTCATTGCTATAACCTACCTGCGGTTTGTATTCCTGGGCAGATGCCGCAAATACAAAACCTGCCAACAACGCAAAAAGTAATACTTTTGTCTTCATATTCACTCAAATTAAAATAAAATCTATTTTTATCTTCTTAACACTCACAAGGTGCAAAATTATAACTTTTTAAAAATATAACAAAACATTTCGGGGTTTTGTTTCATCTCACTCAAAATAGTTCAGTATTTTGAAGCCTCCATCGCGCAGATATGACTCTTTTTTCATTATTTTCACATCGCCCTGCATCATGTCTTTAATCAATGCCGGCAGGTCGTAACGAGGCTCCCAACCCAAGCGGGTACGGGCTTTCGTCGCATCTCCGATCAGCAAATCCACCTCGGTAGGGCGGAAATACAAGGGATCAACTCCGACGACTTCTTCGCCTATCCGCTTTTTCAGGTTTTCATAATAGGCCTCTCCCACCCGTTCGCAAAAGATTGATTGATCTATATCATGTAATACGGCGATTTCGTCTACCCCGGTTCCCTTATACTTCACCTCGACACCGATCTCGGCAAAGGCCATTCGAATAAATTCACGGATGGAAGTGGTCACGCCGGTGGCGATCACATAATCCGAGGGTTCGTCTTGTTGCAGGATTAGGTACATGGCACGCACATAGTCTTTCGCATGTCCCCAGTCGCGTTGCGACGAGAGGTTACCCATAAACACCTTTTGCTGCATACCCAGGGCGATACGCGAAATAGCGCGGCTCACCTTACGCGTCACGAATGTTTCCCCCCGCAACGGCGATTCGTGGTTGAACAGGATGCCGTTCGACGCATGCATGCCATAAGCTTCGCGGTAGTTCACCGTGATCCAATAGGCGTAGAGTTTGGCTACGGCATACGGGCTACGCGGATAAAATGGGGTAGTTTCCTTTTGAGGCACTTCCTGCACCAGTCCATACAGTTCGGAGGTGGAGGCCTGGTAGACACGTGTCTTCTTCGCCAGGTTCAGCAGGCGTACAGCCTCCAGGACGCGCAGGGTGCCGAGCCCGTCAGCATTGGCCGTATATTCGGGGGTATCAAAACTCACCTTTACATGGCTCATGGCGGCCAGGTTATAGATTTCGTCCGGCTGTATCTCTCCGATGATACGGGTCAGGTTCAAACTGTCGGTGAGATCGCCGTAATGCAACACCAGGTTACGGTTTTCGACATGCGGATCCTGGTACAGGTGGTCGATGCGGTCGGTATTAAACATCGATGCCCGACGCTTGATACCATGCACCAGATACCCTTTCTTGACCAGGTATTCCGCCAGATAAGCACCGTCTTGCCCGGTAATACCGGTAATTAAAGCTGTTTTCATTCTTTTTTAATTTATAGAAGGCGATCCGAAAACAGGATGATCTCTCACAAAAAAAAGACCATGATGTTCGAATTCAAACGCCATTATGTTTGTTTACAAACGCCATGACGTTCGTTTTGGATCATCATGGTGTTTTTTTCCCACTGCCTGCCAGCGAAATAAAGGCTAGGCAAGATACCAGTCGTACAGCCGCTTCACTCCTTCAGCCAGTTCGACCCGATGGTGCCAGCCAAGGGCATGAAGCTTCGTGACGTCGGTCAGTTTGCGCATTGTGCCGTCGGGCTTGGAGGCATCGAATGTGATATCGCCGGTAAAACCGACAACATCCCGGATCAGGAAGGCCAGTTCACGGATCGAATGTTCCCGCCCTGTCCCAATATTGATGTGGGTATTGCGTACCTGGGGCGCACTGCCCTTCAGGTCGGCAAAATCCACCTTCTCCATAATATATACCGAGGCATCCGCCATTTCCTCACTCCAGAGGAATTCACGCATAGGAGATCCGGTTCCCCACAAGTCCACCCCGTCGGCACGGACTCCATACTTGGCCAGCAAGGCACTGACGGTTTCTTCCGTTGCCGTACCGTCAACACCTTCCACCGGTCGCTTATCGAGGTCGGCACGGATCGCCCGCCAGTCGCCCGTTTGCAGGCAATGTGCCAGGTAGATCTTCCGGATCATGGCCGGCAACACATGCGAACGTTCGAGGTCAAAGTTATCATTGGGGCCGTACAGGTTGGTAGGCATAATGGCTATAAAATTGGTTCCATATTGGAGATTATAGCTTTCACACAGTTTGATACCGGCTATTTTCGCTATCGCATACGGTTCATTGGTATATTCCAACGGTGAGGTAAGCAGGCAGTCTTCGGGCATCGGTTGTGGTGCTTCGCCCGGATAGATACAAGTGCTACCCAAAAAGAGCAACTTACGTACATTATTTATATAAGCCGCATGGATCACATTGTGTTGGATCATCCCGTTGCGGTAGATAAAATCAGCACGGAACGTATTATTAGCCAGGATACCGCCCACGTAGGCAGCTGCCAGGAATACATACTCCGGTTGCTCGTCGGCAAAGAAGGCATGTACGGCAGCCTGGTCGGTCAGATCAAGTTCGGCATGTGTACGAAGTACAAAGCGGGTATACCCCCGCTTCCGCAGGTTGTCCAGGATGGCCGAACCGACCAATCCCCGGTGTCCGGCTACGTATATTTTAGCTTGCTTATCCATTACGCTTGATCACTTACCTCCTTTTAGCAAATTCAGCAAATACTGCCCATAGGAATTTTTAGCCATGGGGGCAGCTACCTGCCGGAGCTGTTCGTCATTGATCCAGCCTTTGCCGTACGCTATTTCTTCGAGACAGGCAATCATGTTACCCTGTCGCTTTTCGATCACTTCCACAAAGGTGGAGGCTTCCGACAATGAATCCTGCGTACCCGTATCCAACCAGGCAAAGCCACGGCTCAACACCTGCACCTTCAGTTCGCCTGCCTGGAGGAACACCTCATTCACGGTAGTGATTTCCAACTCGCCCCGGGCAGACGGTTTGATCTGTGAAGCGACTTCCACCACCTTATTCGGATAAAAGTACAAACCTGTGACGGCATAGTTAGACTTCGGTGCCTTCGGTTTTTCCTCGATGCTTAGTGCGTTTCCGTCGGCATCCAGTTCCACTACGCCGTAGCGTTCGGGATCGGTTACTTTATAGCCAAAGACCGTCGCCTTGCCCTCTTCTTCAGCTACGCGCACCGATTCTTTTAGCATTTTGGTGAATCCCTGCCCATAGAAGATATTATCGCCCAGCACGAGGCAGGCGGCATCGCTGCCGATAAACCCGGCGCCGATAATAAAGGCCTGTGCCAATCCGTCAGGGGATGGCTGTTCAGCATATTCGAAACGCACACCCAACTCCGACCCGTCGCCCAGCAACCGGCGGAATCCCGGTAGGTCGTGCGGGGTAGATATGATCAATATCTCCCGGATTCCGGCCAACATCAGCACCGAAATCGGATAATAGATCATCGGCTTGTCGTAGATAGGTAATAACTGCTTTGATATCCCTTTCGTGATCGGATATAACCGAGTACCGGATCCACCGGCCAACACAATTCCTTTCATAACGTTGTTTAGTTAAAAATAACATAGCAAAGATAGCTTTATCCGGTTGATGCGCAAAACTTATGTCGTATTTTTGCTGTTTATTACATAACAATCTAAAATCGCTAAAACGATGCGTAACCGATCATTTTTTATCACATTGTGCTGCATGGCTGTCCTGACGGCTGCCTCTTTCACTGCCTGTAAGCAGAAAACAGCACCTCAGACAGGAGACACAGTCACGCTGACAGCACAAACGTCTTCACAGACGGTCAACGGAAAGGTCATTGACGCCACCATGAACAACATCATGTTGCTCACGGAGAAAGGCGACACCCTCCACATCAGCACCATGGATGCCGATCCTGAAAAGGTGCCCGGCGTATTGCTGGAGGATAAGGTACAAATAACCTGCGTTACAGAGAAAGTAAACGGACAAGACATCCTCAAAGCCATCGAACTGACGGTGACCGAACCGGGGCTATACCGCGACAAGTAACGTCAGAAAGCGATATCGAACCCGACCATCGCAATGGCTTTCGGCATCGGATAGCCGTCATTAATCATGTAGCGCGTGGCTGTCAGGTTCTCTCCCTTCACAAAAAGGTTGAGTGAACGAATATCGTTGCCAAATGTATAGGCCACCTTGGCATTCAGCAAGGTATAGTTTTCCTTTTCCGGGTTATCGCCTGCGGTATTCGGATAGAGGCCGAAAACAGACTGTACATTGACGGAGGCTGTCAGCCGTCCCGCCGTGTACATTGTTTCGGCAAAAAACTTATGCGCAGGAGCGGCCACAATCTTCTTATTCGTATGCAGGTAGCTGTAGTTCGTAGTGAACGACAGTTGCTTCAGCGGCGCCCAGGCAGCTTCCACTTCAATCCCTTTGTTATAGAAACGGCCGATATTGGTCAGTACTTTTTGCACAGGCTGGATCATATCTTTTCCATCGATATAAAACGCCGTAACCTCAGCACGAAGCGTATTATTCAGAAAATGCTGGCCGATGGAGACTTCATAATTCATCATATTCTCAGGCTTCAAGTCGGGATTGGCCAGTGAAAAGGGAGGATAAGAGATATACAATTCGCGCAGGTTGGGGCTGCGGAAGCCTTTCGACAGTGAGCCTTTGATCGTGTTCCCTTCGAACAGGCGGAGTGAGAAGCCCGCCTGCGGTATCCATTCGTTCCCATACGTGCTGCTGTGTTCGTAGCGGATACCGGCATTGAGGCTGAGGAAGTCGAACAAATCCTGCTGCGCGATTACATACCCGGCTGTTTCATTGACCGAAGTATCGACAATCTCTCCTTTGGAACGACCGTTGATCGAATCGTTCCACGCATGCCCACCCCAGTTCTTATAATCGATACCCACCGTAAAATTGTTGCCTTCGAACAGGCGGAACGACTGATAGAGTAACACGCCCATGTTATGGTCGTCGGAACGAAATAGGAAAGTACGCGGTGCTTTGCCTTCTTCATATCCGTCGTTGATTTCATGGTTTCCCCAGTTGTAAAACAGTTGGACAGCGCCACTCGACCGTTCGAAATGGTTATCAAAACCGACGGAAGCCGTTCCCCGAAGCACATCAATCAGGTTATCGATCATCGGCACTGCCTCCGAACCCGGGTTCTGTGTCTTGTATTTGGCCAGGCTCAGGTCACCCTTTACTTTGTAGTGATCGTCGAGGCGGTAGCCCAGGTTCGCAAAGCCATTCGTGATCTGGAAATCGGAGTTGGGGCGATGCCCATCCGTCCGGTCATGGTTCAGGGATACAAAACTGCTGAAATTGCCGGCGTTGTATCCGTTATTGACCATATACTTTTGTGTATTGTAGGAGCCGTACATGACACGCGCCTGGGTACGCCGTCCCGGGCGGGTATGTTGACGGGTGATGATATTGATGACTCCCCCCATGGCATTCGAGCCGTATAACAAAGAACCGGGGCCGCGTACTACCTCTACCCGTTCCACATCGGAGGCCACATAGGTATCCGGCAACGCATGTCCGAACACGCCCGCCCATTGGGGCTGTCCGTCGAACAGGGTGAGTACCTTATTCCCCTGCCCTACGCCACGCATATTCACTACACCGGCTGCTCCCGAAGAAACGCCAAATCCGGTAACTCCCCGTTGGGTCACAAACAAACCGGGAACCCGTTGCGACAGCACCGGCAATAGGGCGGATTCGCTACTGGCTTCTATCTCTCTGCGATCGACTACTGAAATAGACAACGGCACCGCACTGCGGCTGACCTGAATCTTATTGGCAGTCACGACGACACCTTGCAGATAGATCAGACTATCAACTGCTTCAGGATCGGTCCCTGAGTTTGTTGCATTTCCACTCAAAGACACCATACTATAGATAGCGAAACAACCGACCAATAGCCCTTTTTTCATTTGATCACAGATTTATTTATAGATAGATTTAATGCCGCAAAAGTAACACTATTTTAATAAATGGTGTTACTTTATCAGCATAAAAGCGAATAAATTGTGCTACAAAACGAATAAAAGGTGTTACGATTTCAATCGGCACGACTCATCACCAGCTTGCCATGCTTGATCCCTTTCAGGGTCGTCAAGCCGTCGGACAGATCGGTGAGGCGATGGGCTTCTCCCATCACAGTCGCAATATGCAGGCAGAAATTCTGGTTGATATAATATTGGGTAGACGATAGGATCACATCTGTATATTGTTGCTGTACGGCTGTAATACGAGAGGCGATTTCTTTCTTTTTCTGGTCGTACATGAGAATAATCGTACCCGCCACAATATGATTGCATTGCCACTTTGTTTCAGCCACGTTTTTTTCAATCAGGAAACGAATAGCTTGCGAACGGTTGGCAAATCCGTTCGTTTGTACATAACTGTCTAACGAGTCTAATAACTCATCTTCCAACGAAACCCCAAAACGTTTAAGTGACATATCCTTAACTATTAGAAATTATTGAGAGGTAAAGATACAACTATGTCTGTAAAAAACAAATCGGAAGCAGACTTTCCCAAGCCCACTTCCGAAAAAACGAATTGTCTAACCTAACTATTATTCCCACAAAATTAGGAAAACCTATTGGATGTGTCAAACTTTTTTTGTATAAAAACTTCACTTTTGGTATATTTGTCTCAATCTGGGACATTTTTTTTCGAAACAGGACAAAATAATTCCACCCCGACAACAGAATAATCTATCTTTGCCACAACAAAAACAAAAATTGCATGGAAAGAATTCGCTTCGGAATCGTAGGAACCAACTTCATTACCGACTGGGTGATCAACGGCGCCAGCCAAGACGAACGCTTCGAACTCGCCGCCGTTTATTCCCGCACACAGGAAGCCGCAGATGCCTTTTCGACCAAATATAACATCCCTCATACCTTCACTTCTTTGGAAGCAATGGCACAAAGTCCGTTGATCGACGCCGTCTATATCGCGTCGCCCAACTTCCTGCATGCAGCACAAAGCATCCTGTGCATGCAGCACGGCAAGCATGTGATTTGCGAGAAGCCGTTTGCCTCCAATGCCCGCGAAGTGCGTGAGATGATCGCCGCTTCCAAACGCTACAACGTTACGCTGATGGAAGCGATGAAAACTACACTCACTCCCAATTTCCAGGCCATACGTGAGAACCTGCACCGGATTGGGCAACCCCGTTGTTACTTCTCCTCTTTCTGCCAGTATTCATCCCGGTATGATAAATTCAAAGAAGGGATCGTACTGAATGCTTTCCGCCCGGAACTGTCCAACGGAGCGATGATGGATATCGGCATTTATACGATCTACCCAATGGTCGTCCTCTTCGGTCGCCCGAAGAAGATACTGGCGACAGGAACAGTCCTATCCTCCGGTGCCGACGGACAGGGAGCCGTCAACTTCGAGTACGATGGCTTGAATGCCTCCATACTCTATTCGAAGATCGCCAACTCAGCTTTACCTACTGAAATACAGGGTGAGGATGGGAATATTACGCTCGACAAGATCAATATCATCGGCAACGTAACCTACACGCCCCGACCCGCTCCTGCCTCCGGGAAAAGCGTTATGCCGGCAGCCGAAGACATCAGTGCCCCGACCCCGAAAGACGAATATTATTATGAAATAGCCGAATTCATCGACAATATTCAGGCAGGCAAGTGCGAATCGACCGTCAATAGCCACGAGCATTCATTGATCACATTGGAGATCATCGACGAGGTTCGCCGACAGTTGGGTGTGGTTTATCCGGCCGACCGATAAAACACGTTCAGATAAGTTACACTTGTGATTGGGTAAAAACGCTTTTCTGCTGATACCCTGCATCATTGGCATAGATAAACAACAGGCTGCCGCCTTTGATCGTGTCGATGATCTGACGACTTATGGCTTCGGGCAGGGCAGGGCATCCCTGGCTACGTCCTAACCGTCCGCCGGATGAGATCACCGAAGGATTGGAGTAAGAGGCGCCGTGGATCACGATGGCCCGTTCCCGGGCGCGGTCGTTAATACCTTTCTCCAGACCGTCAAGTATCAGTGAATAGCCATTCTTACCGATATAGGTACCTTCCGTCAGGTAAAAGCCCAATGAACTTTTATACGATCCCATTTCATTGGAAAAAGAAACGGCATAATTCGCTCCACTATTCCTGCCATGCGAGACATGGGAAGAAAACAACAACTTGTGCTGGTCCAAATCCAGCACAAACAACCGCTCTACTGTTGAAGGTTTCGTGAAATCAATTAATGTGATTATATCTTTCCGGTGATCGATCCGGGTATAACCACACAGCGCCTGTTCGAAAGCCGAATAACTGACCCGATCTTGCAATTGCATCGACATATACAGTTCCAGGCTATACGGTAAAGCAGATGTATTCCCCGCTTCTGTCATAGCGAGGCCGGCCGGCAGCATAGAAAGCAGTAAAAAGAAGAATATCCGCTGCAAATAAACATGTTTCATTGCCGCAAATATACTGATTCCTCAATTACTTATCTCATATTTTCCTCCTTTCTCCGTCATAAAATCGACTGTAGGGAACACTTTTAACGGTTGCTCTTCCGCTATAACATTTGTTAGATTTTGTGGCTTACCAGGATCGATCGTGCTAAAAAACGGATTCGGATTAACGCCCGTGGCCTTCTGCGCCCGGGTATTAACGGTTACTTCATCCGTAGTACGCAGACGACAGTTACCCCCTAAAGTAGAAGTAACGACAGCCTTGGTCAGCCTGCCTTCTTTCCACTCAATATCGACAATAAAACCACCGCGGGCACGCAGTCCGGTGATCTTTCCTTCCCGCCAGTCGGCAGGTAAAGCCGGAAGCAGATGCAACACACCTGCGTGGCTTTGCAGCAGCATCTCAGTCACGCCGGCCGTATAGCCGAAGTTCCCGTCGATCTGAAAAGGAGGATGCGCATCGAGCATATTCAGATACAATCCGCCACCTGCATGTTTAATATCTCCGAAGCCAATGGGGCGGAACAGGTTACGGATGATCTTATTGGCATGATCGCCGTCAAGCAACCGTGCCCACAGATTGATCTTCCACCCCATCGACCAGCCGGTAGCTGCATCTCCACGCAGTTCAAGCGTACGGATGATGGCCTGCATCAATTCCGGCGTTTGGTCATAACTGACCTGGTTACCGGGGTGTAGCCCATACAGGTGTGAAACATGCCGGTGCTGCGGTTCAGATTCTTCGAAATCCTGTTTCCATTCCTGTAATTGTCCCTTGCTACCGATGCGATAGGGTAATAGTTTCGATAGTTTTCCTTGTAATTCATTCCGCAAGTCTGTATCCATATTCAATCGGAGAGAGGTTTCGATCGTACGGGTGAACAATTCGCGTACCATCGCCATATCCATCGTACACCCCATACTTGCAGCGGCCCGTTTCCCATCAGCCGTAAGGAAAGTATGCTCAGGCGAGGTGCTCACCGGCGTCACCAGATACCCTTCACCGTTATCCACCAGCCAATCGGCAAAGAATTCCGAAGCGCCTTTCATCAACGGATACGCATCATCACGAAGGAAATCCTCATCACCGGTGAAAAGATAATGTTCCCACAAGTGACTGCAGAACCAGGCTCCCGCCATGGGCCAATAAGACGAAACCACCCAACCGTCATTCGGATATGTCTCCCGCCAGATCGATACATTGTGATGGCTCACCCACCCCCTGCGGTGATACATATTACGGGCTGTTTCCGCCCCGGACTGGGCCACTTCGCTGATCATGCGGAGCATCGGTTCGTGGCATTCCGACAGGTTGGTCGGTTCGGCCGGCCAGTAATTCATCTCGGTATTGATATTGACGGTATAAGCACTATTCCAGGGAGGAAGCACTTTGTCGTTCCATATTCCCTGCAGGTTGAGGGGTTGTCCGCCGGGACGGGAACCGCTGATCATCAGATACCGGCCATATTGGTACAGGAGCGCCACCAGTCCATTGTCCGGCTGGTCATTATACCGGATGATGCGTTGGTCGGTCGGCAACGCCTGTTGTTCCGGTGTGGCAGGCATCTCGAAATGTACCCGGTTGAATAACGACCGGTAATCTTTCGTGTGCCGGTCCTTCAACTGATCATAACTCTTCAGGGCTACGTTGGCCCACGCCTCTTCGGCTATGGCAGTGGCATCACGTCCTTCACGCGAAGGGCTTTTGTCGAAACCATTAAAACTGGTAGCCGAGGAAAGAACAAAGACGATCTCATCTGCTCCGGATATCCGTAGTCCATCATCCTCTGCGCGCAGAGTGGCATTCGGAGCAGTCGCTTTGACGCAGGTATGGAAGAATGTCCCCATGCCATCGATCTCATCGCCATAAAGCACCTGTTTGTCGAATTTACGACTACCATCCGGATGAAACAACTCGGGATGTTTATCCTGAAAGCCCCATTGCTCGATCTGCTCCAACGTTCGGCGTTCGGCATAACCGGGCGCCTGCCCATGCAGGTATAGGCCGTCATGTGTAATCGTTTGCCGGGCTGTCGGATGAATGGAAGTGAGCGAGGTAGTGATATCCAGTCCGCCCTTTTTGTCACAGCGTAATCGTACCACAATCACATCATCGGGATGTGAGGCAAATATTTCGCGGGTATAAGAGATGCCATTCTGCTTGTAGGAGATACGCAGCAGGGAATTCGCCAGATCCAGTTCACGCCGATAGTCGGTGATCTCTCCCACAACATGGCTATCGAGATGCCATTCGCCCAACGGCTGGTAATTCTGGTGAAGACGTCCCAACCAGTGCTTTTGCAGGAAATCGGTTGCTTCTGCATACTTACCGGCACGGAGCATAGCCACGGCTTCATCATACGTTGGAGCGATATCCATTCCCTTCCAGGCTGTAGCCGGCTCACCACTATACAGGGTATTGTCGTTTAGTTGGAATACCTCCTTGTCCGGTCGGCCATATACCATAGCCCCCAGGCGACCGTTACCAATGGGTAAAGCCTCGTTCCAGTCAGTCGCCGGCTGCTGATACCAAAGAACGACAGGAGGCTGTTCCTCACTACTGCAAGCGGAGAAGAGAACGACGATAAGTAATAAAGCAATGTGTCTGTTCATGAATTAAATCTTCAAGAACACAAAGATAGGAAATTACTCGAGTACAAAAACAACTGTTTGGTTAACAGGCGCCCAGTCGTAGATAAATTTAGCGTGCGAAGTCGCATTGCGTACACACATGTGCGAACGAGGAGTCGTTCCCAGCGAAGCGCTGTATTCGACCAAAGCGGTATGGGGGTAGTTGACAGGTACACCATGCAGATAGGCTCCATTGGTGAAACGGCTTGCCCAAGGGGCAAATCCTCCTTTCTCGGTCGAGCCGTCTTTGTAATACTCCATCCGCGCTTTCTTTTCCTGGACCAGGAAAAGTCCCAGCGGCGTTTCCTGTGCATAAGGCGGACGATGCAACCCGGTGGTCACCGGGTTCATACTGCGTATCAGCCATTTGCTCCCGACTTTTTCCATCGTGGCGACGTTCTGGTTATTCCGGTCTACAAATATGGCATGGTTGAATGCCACCGTATCACCGATCACCTTTATATATTTCTGCGGAACCAGCCACTCACCTGCCGGATAAATCATTTCAACACGTGCAAAACGCCCTTCCTCGCCCCGATATCGTACCGGAGAACCGTCCCGTCCATACCGATCGGCCACCATCGTATCCGAAGGCAGATATAGGGGTACCGACTGGTAGCGTTCCACGCCCAACGTATCCGCAACCCGTTTATAGGCATTCCGCACAAAGGTACGGATAAGGGGCGCTTCCCCCTTCAGGTTCTTATAGTTTTGTAGAATAGCCCAGTTGCTGTGTTCCAACCGAATGGAATCCAGCAAATACAAACCGTCACGTATCTTCTCCCACTGGAAAACACGTACGGTATCCTTATACAGATATTCATCCGCAAGGGTATGTTGATCGAAAAGCAACTCCTTTTCGATAACGATCTCAATCGGTATTTCTTTGCTTTCCGGCAATTCCACGTTCAGGGAATCCGGCGTCGGTTCTTTCTCCAGAGAAGTACTCCGGTTCGTACAAGCAATGATCAGCAAACAGAGGTAGAAGCAAAACGGTAGTATTTTCATTTACAAACACCTGTATTTGATCATATAACCTGATTCCGCCTTATTTTGTTGCCCGTCACACCAACAGATAGACTGAGATAAAGTGGCAAACCGAACCACCCAACACAAACAGGTGCCATACGGAATGCATATATGGATGCTTGTCTAACACAAAAAACACCGTACCCACCGAGTAAAACAGCCCTCCGGCTATCAGCCAGTATAGCACTTCCATGTGTTCGGTCTGCCGGAATACTTCGATCAACGGTTTGAAAGCGATCACCACCACCCACCCCATCAGCAGGTAACAGATGGTCTTGAGCATGCTCTGTTTCTTCATCCGCCGGAAACTGAGCCATACTCCTGCTACTGCAGCCGTCCAGACAATCGCGAACAACAACCATCCCCAATACCCCTCATTCCGGAGAGCCACCAGGGTAAACGGCGTATAGGTACCGGCAATATGGAAAAAAATCGCACTGTGGTCGAACCGCCGGAACAGTAGTTTCCGGTCGTCGCGCACAGCCGCATGATAGAAGGTAGACGTCACATACGACAACGTCATGCAGACGCCATACACACCAAAACTCGCCATCACCCACGGATCATTCGTACCGATAGCCCTCACCATCAGCATCCAGATGGCGATAAAACCGAAGAGCATGCCCACCCCATGAGTAATCATGTTGGCCAGTTCTTCGGGCTTCGTCTGTTCTCTCGACGGCATACTTACGGGAGCATTTCGATACGGAAACCGGCCGACTTCACAGCGTCTATGATTGTATCGGCCGACACATCTGCCGTTACCGTCAACACCTTATCCGGCGACGTCAGGTCCAACGTCCACGCATCACTATCCACCACTCCTTGCAATTTCGACCGGATAGCCGCCTCACATCCGCCACATTTGGCATTCGTTTTGAATCTCATAACCTTATCCTTTTGTATTCGTACAAGCAAAGGTACGAAAAATCGACAAATCATCACAAAAAAGATAATGACGTTCCGAAACGAACGTCATTACGTTTGTTGAAGAACGAGGGTGTATAGGCGTTAATAATACGTTTTTCTACGATTTTTACGAATTAGGAATCGATTTTTACGAATGAGCAATCATTCGCCGGAACATTTCCTGGCATTGCGGGTTTAGTGGGATATTACGAAACATAAAAACTTACTAAATAACGCATTGTGCACATGAAACATTACGTACGGAATTTGTTCACCTTCCTTATGCTCTTAGCCTGTCTGTTGATGGCCGGATGCAATGATGAGAAACCCGAACTCCCGGAACCGGAACCCGCTCCGGGCGAGATCACGCTGACCGAGTTTGAACTTCCCCTGAACCTGGGTTTGGATAAGATACAGGCGCATTCGCTTATCCTGCGCATCATGGATAAGGAGACTGATCGTATTTTCGAACTCGAAACCAGTTTTGCCCGTTTCAGTTCTTTCCTGCGGTTCCGATTGGAAGCGGGTTTGCCTGATGGCCAATTCATGTTGCTCAATGCCCTTTGCCAGCCCAATAATGGTGATGAAGCCTATGAGGTTGGTATGGGTATGTCGATAGCGATCACCAAGGGCGGCTTCGCCGTGACCAGTACCTATAGCCCAGACCTGGGCTTCGCCGGCAGCGGAACAGAGAAAGACCCATACGTGATCTCGTCTATCGACCATTTACTGACACTAAGGAAGTGGATGACAAAAGACATCGCGCCCAACTTTGCCGAAAAGTTCTTCCGTCAGCAAGTGGATATCGACGTGGCGGCAGAGTGCATCATGTCGTGGGAACCGATCGCTCCGCACACCAACAAACCTTTCTCGGGCGTGTATGACGGCGGCGGAAAGAAAATCACCGGATTAAAGATCAACTATCCCGACAAGACTGTCGCCGTACCCGGCAGGGGACTCTTCGGCGTGGTTAAGGGTGGTGTAATCCGAAACCTGACCATCGCCAATCCCAAAGTCACGGCAGTGGGCTATTCGGCTGCGCTGGTGGGACTGGTACTTTCGGAAGGAAGCAAAAGGATTCAGACACAAATACAAAATTGCCATGTCAACGGAGGTACCATCAACGGAAGTGTGGCTATGGGCGCACTGGTGGGCATGGTGGATCAATCGACGGTGTTACAGCTGATCAACTGTTCGAACAACGCACCGGTCAGCGGATCAGTCGGCGCGGGTGGCCTGGTGGGTATGGGTGTCTTTAGCTCGACCATCCGGATGGATAGTTGCACCAATAAGGGCGATGTCACAGGTATTATGGACGACTATATTTCCGGCATCGGCGGTCTGGTTGGCGTAGCCGACACCCTGCTTGTGATCCGCAGTGCGAACTACGGCACCATCGACGCATCCATTGCGGGGATGACAGACGATAATGTCAGAGGGATCGGCGGTATTGCCGGCGCATCGGGCGAGAGTCAGTATGGCCTCTGTACCAACGATGGCAAGGTGTCGGGCGGACGCGGTGTGGGCGGTATCCTGGGGTCCACGGTAGTCTCCATGGAAACAGCTAAAGAGGATGCCATTTACAACCCTGTGATCATCAGCGGATGTATCAATACGAAAGAGATCTCCGCCGTTAAAATGGCCGGAGGTATCCTGGGCGAAGCACAGGCGGTGGTGACCACCTGTTACAATACGGCACCGGTAACGGCCAGCGACATACACGCGGGCGGTGTGGTAGGTTTCACACCTTCGGCACTGATCGACAACAGCCTGAACTCCGGTAAGATCACCGGCAAAGGCTATGTAGGCGGCATTGTGGCAGCTTCTTATATCTGCCGCCTGATCGGGGATTACAATTTCGGCGAAGTGAACACCACAGCCGGCGGCGCCGTGATTGGTGGTATCATCGGCCACGCGGGCAACAATACCATGGTCCACTATTGTGGGAACTACGGACGCATCAAACATACGGGCGGGAGCGGTTCCGCAGGTGGTGTGACGGGTATGCTGGGTAATAACAGCGAGTTTACGTCATTGGATGTGACTAATATCGTTTTATCGACCGTCGGTATCGCCCTCAGTCCGTTGGGTGTTGCCGGTAGCGCCCGCGACTTCTGCCTGATCTCCCAAATGGCGATCACAGGCTCGACGAAATTCTCCACCATAGTACTTGCCGCCACCTCCCTGACAACGGTAATGATCACCGCCACCTATATCTATAGTGTGGCAGAAACCTATTATCCGCAGCTCAATCCCTACAATATCAGCCGCGAGCAAATGGAGAGCGCCTATCTGGCTTTATTGCAAGAGGTAGCCTCGAAGAAGCAGTCGGTATTTACCGCCGGCCTGACCGGGCAGCCCTCCGAATACGCGTCGCTGAACACACAGGTATCCAATTCGCAAAACGTGTTCTGCCAAAAGCTGACAGAAAATAAATACAGCCAGCAGATTGCAGGAAACATCAATCAATATTCAGGCGACCGGTCGCAGTTTATTGCCAAGGAGAAAGCCGACCACCAGAAAGCGATGACGATAGCCAACGGCGTCTTGCTGGGCATCAGCATTGTGTTGCTCTCTCTTTGTGGGGTAGGCGGTGTAGCCGGGCTGGTCATCGCCGGCATAAGCGCGGCGGTAGGCATTGCCGGCGGCAGTACCAGTATCGCCCAGACTTTGCAGGATTTCGAACTGAATACCTCGGTGATCGAACAGTCGTTCAACCAGGGTACGCTCGATATCACCAACGCCGATGTCTATGGCGGCGGTATGGCAGGGCGGATGAACGACTACGGGATTATCCGTAACTGTTTCAATACGGGAAGCCTGCAGAAAAACGGAGCCGACAAGAGCGCGAAAGATACCCGCCAGGGCGGTATCATCGGTTACCTGGGTGACAAAATCACCGTGGATGCAACCGTCAACTACGCCCTTTGGAGCAGTCATCCCGCCTATGCTACCACAAAAGGAGGCGCCGTGATCTCCGCTGAAGATCAATGCGAGGTGTATTACGCTGCGGAAAAGACCGACAAAAGCACGAGTGCCTATACAAAGGCCGACCTGAAGAAGCCTGCCACCTTTACGGCTGCCGATTTCCTCAAGATCGCCTATTGGACGCTGGATACGGAAGGCTATCCGGTCCATACCTCCACCTCCTATTTCGATTAACCGGTAAATAAATTAAGACATAAAGATAATGAAGAAGCTATTTTTCCTCTTTCTACTCTGTACCCTGTTCGGATGGACCGGCTGCAGCAACGACGAAGAACATACGTTACGGGAAACAGTGACCGAGGCGGATGGTACCGTCTATACCGTTTTCCATCTAGAAGTAGCGGTCGACCTGGACAAACATATCACCGATAAGGATGAGGTCGATCTGCAACTCTTGAACCAGACCGACCAGTCTCTCTGGAATCTGCGCCTCAAACGGGATATGCGCAAAAAGAACTGCCTGACCATTTATGTCCCCGAAGGCTTCCCCTACCGGGAAGGCGCCTATCAAACCTACCTGGCGAAACGGAACGGCGACGTGTTTACTTTTCCGGTCGAAGTCGAATGTACCGAACAGGCGCTGACAAAATGCAGCGTAAGTGAACCCGAGCATCAGTATAAAGACTATTTCAAGCCAAAGAAAACGACCGAAGCACCGGGAACAGCCACCAATCCCTGGTTGATCAAAAGCAAGAGCGACCTGATCATGCTGCATGTCTGTCTCGTAGACGACAATACCCGGGCCAGGGGGCTGTATTTCCAGCAGACCGACTCGATCAACCTCGCCTCCAATGAAGGCGGCGGCGGAACGGGCTGGGTGCCGGTGGGATATAACCAAATCGGCTTTTCGGGGCATTACGACGGCAATAATAAAGCAATGTCCGGTATGCTGGTGAATGAACAACCGCATGATTGCATCGGCGTATTTTCCATCCTTTGGCCCGATGCTTCCGTGAAGAACCTGCGGTTGCGCGATTTCCGCATCGACACGAAAGTCACCGGGCGTTCGAGCATCGGCGCCTTGTGTGGCCTGGCATGGAGAGGAGTAGTGATTGAAAACGTCCACCTGATCGGAGGCACCCTGAGCGGCAAAGATAAGGTGGGTGGTATAGTCGGACTTTTCGGCGGATCGTCGCTCCATAACTGTACGGTTTCCGGTGTGACGAATATCAACGCGACCAACGAATACGCGGGCGGCATTGCCGGAGCGATGGATCCGACGGTGTCAGCCGCCGTGTCTGATTGCTCCAGCGGAAGCTCCACGTTGGTCGAAGCCGGAAGCTATGCCGGCGGTATCGTGGGCGCAATCCTGCCTTCGTCAACAGTGTCCTCGATAACGGTGACCGGTTGTATCAACGGTGCCTACAGGGTCACCGCCACAAACGACTACGCAGGTGGTATCCTCGGCTATGCCAAAGGGAAGATCACCCTGAAAGGTTGCAACAACGACCTGGATGTAAACACCAACCAATCGTATGTGTCCTCCCTCATGGGCAACTCGTATGTGGGCGGATTGATCGGGGCACTGCAAGCCGACGGCGGCGAATCCATCCTATCGGCTTCCACCAGTTCGGCCTCCATCAAAGCAGGCAAGGAATTTCTCGGCGGATTGATCGGGAAAGTACAGGGGAACGGTTCGTTGACAATCAAAAACGTGCTTTGCGGTATCAACGGCAAAACAACCCTGACCGGTAACTACGCCGGCGGGGTGATCGGCGCCACCAGCGTGAATACCCTGATCGAAGCTTCGTTTGAAAAACTGGATGTGATCAACAACGCCGAAATGGTGGTGACAGGTAATTATGTAGGTGGAGCGGTAGGCTATTCCAGTGCCGAACTGACGCTGCGAAACCTGCAGTCAACCAGTCCCATTACGGTCATAGGCAGCCATGTAGGCGGTCTGGTAGGCAAAGGCGCGACGGTGATCATCGACGGTGCTTTCGTGAAAGGAGCCGGTACCACCAAAATATCCGGCAGCAGCATGGTGGGCGGCCTGGTAGGTTCCATCGAGAACGGTTCGCTCACCGTCAGTTCCGCGGCAGGCAGTAAAGACTACTTCTCGGGTTTTGTCAACAATAAGGGCGACGACCGGTCGTATTGCGGCGGTGTCCTGGGCTATGCAAAGAACAGTGTGGTCGAACTCACCGGTGTGACCGTCACCGGGATGGTCAGCGGCTCAACCAACATCGGCGGACTGATCGGGAAGATCGATAGCGGCAAGAAAACGGTGATCCGCAACTGTGTTGTCGGGATTGTCGACCCGCAGGGTATCCATACAGGGAATGGCACACACGGGACCAGTTCGGTCGGCGGAATAGCCGGCAGCATCCTTTCTGCAGCGATCAATGTGTCGGGCTGTATCAACGCGGCACCCGTAAGCTCGACCGTCAAGGAACTGGGCGGTATCGTGGGCTATCTGAAATCGACCACCGCCAAGAATGTGGATGCGCTTGTCAGTGGCTGCAACAACAGCGGTGCATTGACCGGCAGTGAAGCCGTGGGTGGTATCGTGGGCAGGATCATGGATACGGACACGGATAAGTCCACAGGTTTTACCGTAAACTATTGCACCAACACGGGCGCCATCACCGGCAAGTACAGTGTGGGCGGTTGCATTGGTGAGATTGGCGGCAAAGGCTTTACGCGCCTGGATCAGTTATCCAATAAAGGGGTTATCACCAGCACAGGTGACGGCGCCAACACGAAAGTGAACAATGTGGGCGGTGTACTGGGGCGTGCTCACAGGGGAATGACCATCCAATATTGCAATAACCAGGCTACGATCAACGCCAGTAAGAACAAGCATGTCGGCGGTATTGTCGGCCTGATGGATCCGGATAATAGCGAAATTGCCAATAATGAAACGTTTAATCAGGACTTTGTCGTGTCGTGTTGTTATAATGCCGGCGATATCAACTGCACCAACCTCGAACCGAATGCCGGAGGCATCGTCGGCATGATGTCAAGTGTACTCACTAAAACAGAAGGCGGCATTTTTAACTGCTACAATACGAAGTTGGTGAGAACGCCCGGTGCCGGAAGTTCGGATACCAATGGCGGCATCCTGGGTGAAAAGGAGTATTATGTAAAAGTGAGGAACTGCTATTACTTCGGTCCTGAGATGAGTACGCGCGGTCTTACGAGAACGGCCAATAAGTCGCTGAGCGTAGAAGTGACCAATTCGTTTGTACGTAACTCCGGCAAAAAGGCCGACTATGCCATCATGATAACCGAAGCCGACTTCAAGAAGAAGGAAACATTCACCGCCAAAGGCTGGAGTTTCGACGACATCGTCAATAAAGACGGCTCCATCACCAAGAGCATCTGGGTCTATAGCGGCAGCTATGCCGGCGAACGTCCCGTGCTGCGCTATAACGAAGAAGTCAAGCCATAAGGCTGACTTCTTCGGCTGCCTGCCCTTCGCATTTGACAGGATGTTGAAACGGAAGAGGCGAGTTTACTTCATCCACTTCAGCCGGACGCTGTTCAGCACTACGGAGACGGAACTGAGCGCCATCGCGGCGCTGGCCAGCATGGGGTTCAGCAGTATGCCGTAGGAGGGATAGAGGATACCGGCGGCAATAGGAATACCGATCAGGTTGTAGATAAACGCCCAGAACAGGTTCTGGCGGATCAGGCGGACGGTTTGCCTTGATATATGGATCGCTTCGGGAAGGAGCAGCAGGTCGGACGTCATCAGGGTGACCATCGCCACATCCATGGCTATATCCGTTCCTTTGCCCATGGCGATACTTACGTCGGCACAAGCCAATGCCTGCGAGTCGTTGATACCGTCGCCCACCATCGCCACCCGGCGGCCTTGCGATTGCAAGACGCGGACATAGTTTTCCTTATCCATCGGCAAGACTCCGGCCTGATAACTGTCGATACCCAACGAACCGGCTACGAGTCGGGCCGAATCGGCGTTATCGCCCGTGAGCAGATGCACATCCACGCCCTGTGCCTTCAACTGACGTACGGTGGCAAAAGAGGTCGGCTTGATCCGGTCGGCAATGGCCAGCACAGCCAACAAGGTGTTACCCCGTCCGTAATAGATGATGCTCTTCCCCTGTTGCTGCCAGCCGGCAGCCACCGTAGTCGAAGGAGATACCAGATGCGATTCGAGCAGGCTCTTGTTTCCTACCCAATATTCTATGTTATTTACCTGCATGCGCACGCCTTTGCCGGTGAGGCTTTCGAAATGCGAGAGCTGGCACAGCGAAGCCCCTTCGTGCTTCGCCCAGCGCACAATGGCCGACGCCAGCGGGTGTTCCGACTGCAACTCGGCCGAAAACAGACAGTCCAGCAAGGCCTTATCAGACTCACCGAGCCAACAGACGTCGCTCACCTCGGGCCGGCCTTCGGTCAGCGTACCTGTTTTGTCGAGTACCACGGTATTGATCTTACATAAGGTTTCCAACGCCTGTGCATCTTTGATCAGGATATGACGGTCGGCCGCCTTTCCCATGCCCACCATCAGGGCGGTAGGCGTAGCCAGTCCTAAAGCACAGGGACAGGCAATGACCAGCACGCTGACGGCCGAGACCAGCGCAAACGAGAACGCTTCCGTTCCTCCGATAAGTAGCCAGACAGTAAACGACAAGACGGCCACTCCGACCACCACCGGCACAAACACCCGGCTGATCCGGTCGACAATCCGTTGGATAGGCGCCTTACTGCCCTGCGCATCCTGCACCATCCGGACGATCTGTGCCAGCACTGTCGACGCTCCCACCGCTTGAGCTTCCATCGTGAAAGCCCCCTGTTGGTTGATCGTGCCGGCAAACAGGCGGTCGCCCGCCGTCTTTTCCACCGGGAAGGGCTCACCGCTGAGCATGCTTTCATCCACCAACGAACCGCCTTCCAGCAGACATCCATCGACAGGTATCTTTTCGCCGGGACGCACCCGCACCACATCCGTCCGGGTGAGTTGAGCGATGGGCACCTCTTCTTCCCGCCTGTCGCGCACGCGTCGGGCGGTTTTCGGTTGCAACGCCATCAGTTTCTTAATGGAAGAGGATACATTCCGTTTCGCCCGGTCTTCCATCAGTTTGCCCAGAAGGACGAAGGCGATAATAATCCCCGAAGCTTCATAATACACATGTGGCTCGATGCCCCGTTCGTAAAAGAAACGGGGATAAACCGTATTCAGCAAACTGAACAGGAAAGCAATCGACGTGCTCAACGCCACCAACGTATCCATATTGGCACTACCGTGAATGGCATGACGGAAACCGTTCGTATAGAACGAGCGCCCGAACAACACCATAATGGCCAGCGCCAATGCCATCATCATCCAGTTGGCATACGGCACGTGCATAAACACCATCCCGAGCAACAGCAGGGGTACGGACAGCACCCAGGCACCGACCGTATTCAGGCGAAGGCGTTCGTAGCGCTTCCGCTCCATTTCTGCCTGTATATCAGTTGCGTTCTCTTCATCGATCACCAGGTCGTAGCCCTCCTGCAGCACGGCATGCCGCATCTGTTGGAGGGTGATTTTGCGGGGATCATAACTTACCGACAGCGTAGCCGCGGCAAAGTTGACCGCTGCCCGCTCTACACCCGGCATCCGCCCGACCGTCTGCTCTACATTCGCAGCACAAACGGCACAGGTCATATCCAACACGGGCAGTATTGTCGTTTTCATCTGTTTCATATTCTGTCATTTTATTCCGGGGAAAAAGATTCGTATCAAAAGTACGCAATCTAATAGAATAACAAAAGCAGATGACGGGATGTTTGGTGATTACTCTTCATTATGCCGCAACACGGGACGGGCGCCTTTGGGTGTACCGGCATAGCACCACACGCCATTGGAGGCAAAGTCCCAGTTCTTGAAATTGGAGGCGGTTTTGAACTGTTCTTCCGTCAGTCGGCTGCCCTGATCACAGGAACCGGCATCGAGGTTGAGGATGTAGTTGTTGTGGTAGCGCTGCATCTTGGCTTTTCCGTCGGCAACAATAGCTTTTCCTCCCATATTCGCTCCGGCATAATAACACCGGTCGATATCCACATTCCAATCGGTCACCCCGGCTATACCGCCACGATCGCCTTTACTTCCCACTATCTTCATGGTATTGTAGCAATCAAAGATACCATAGTCCGACTTCACACTCTCCATCTTTCCCACGATACCACCTACCCGTGCATCACTGTTACCGGAGACGGATATTTCGCCGGTATTGAAGCTATAATCTATACGGAGTTTCTGGTTGTCGCCTTTATCGTCGCCCATGCGTCCGACAATGCCACCCACACTATAACAGGCATTGCCATCGACTGCTCCTGTGTTATGACAATACCAGATGGCAAGGTCGGAATGGCAACGTGCCAACACGCCTCCCACATTACTATTGTCGCCTTTTCCGGCTGTTGTATTCCTAGACACAACAGCGCCCTCGTTGAACAAGTATTCTAAACGCTTGCAGTTCTTGTCGGCTATCAAGCCGATACAACCGCCTACCTGAGTGCTGCCGGAGATGGCACCCGTATTGGTACATCTCCGAAGCGTCTGTTCGCTGCCTGTCTGCGGATTACTGAGGTAGGCCACTAAGCCTGCCACCCTGCTTGCTCCTGTTACCGAGGCATGATTCTTACAATCCCGAAGCAGCGACTCGGTGCTGCCCAATGACTCCAGGAGTCCCACAATACCGCCAACCTGGTCGCCACTGCCATGCACCGGCGAATAACTAAGGCATCCCGACAGTGCTATTTCCGACGAATACAAGGATGCCACCAGTCCACCTACATTATTTATCCCGTGGATACCGTTCACACCCGACACCACACACCCCTTGAGGTGCGTTTTGACTCCCTTCTCCACTTTGCCAATCAGACCACCCACGTCAGTAGAGCCCGACACATGTCCGGTACTCTTCACGTTCGTCAGTGTCAGAGTGCTATTGTAGGCATAGCCCAGGATACCTCCGCATTGCGATATATTCAGATCGCCCTGCCGACCGATATGCCCATTGAAAAGCACCCGGCTGGTATCGCTCTGGATGCTAAATGATCCGTCGATAATGCTTCCGATCAATCCGCCAACCATGGACGATCCTTCGACTGTCACAACTCCGAGGGATGCATCGTTGAGTTCCACCACTTTGCCCTGTCCCACCAGGCCGCCCACATGGTTGCCTGCTACAGTAATGTAGCCGGTCGATTCTACACTTTTCAACTGAAGGCTACTGGTAGAACAACCCACCAGGCCGCCTACATAGTTGCTTTCCACGTTCTTGCCCCCTACGAGGTTGGCATTGTTTGCCTCTTTCCGGTTCCCGGTGTTTTCGATCAACGTGGTAACTTCGGTCAAACCGATAACACCACCGGCATACGAGCCGGCAATATTGATCTGACCATTCAGTCCGCATAGCGAATTGAGAATATGCAATACACCGAAACCTTTAGCCATACCGATCAGTCCGCCTAATTTCCCTTCCGTTGCGGTGAGAGAGGCATAACTTTCACATCTGTCCACGAGCGACGTCTCCTTTTCGGCACACAACAGCCCCACCAGTCCACCGGCATTGGCGGCCGCCTGAAGGGATATATGGGTAACCTGATTGGCACCCACGGCGAGGTCGTTGACGCATTCGGTCATCTTCAGCGTGCCATCGGATTGTCCGACAATGCCACCGGCATTGGACTCTCTGGCCTCGATGCGATACCCCCGGTTGGTGCAACCAGTGAGCGATACCGTTCCTCTCACATTGCCCACGATACCACCGACTGCGTTTTGGGCAATCAGCTTAGTCGTACCGTCATTGCGACATTTCTCGATGGTGAGCGAAGTGGTGGAGCCTACTACTTCACCGGCAATACCACCCACACAATTGCCGGTCGCAGTAACAAGCAACTGGTCGGTCGAACAATTCTTCAGCAGTGAGCCCTGAAAGCTCCCTGCCACACCACCGATAGTATGTTCACCCGTAAAGGTGCTATTCTTTACCTTTACATCGAGGATTTCTACCCCTTCTTCCGCCAGTCCGCATACCGCCCCGATGTAACTGCTCTTTGCCGCATCGATCACAAACGACTGTATCGTCAGGTTCTTCACAGTGGCACCCTTCAGCAGTTGGGAAAACAGCCCCAGGTAATTAGCCGGTTCCGCATTTGCGCTACTTCCTGTTACTGTAGTGGTATAGGGATCGAGGAGATGCAGACCGTTTATCTCTTTCTTGTTGCCATCGTAATGCCCGGCAAACCCATAGGGAACTGATTTCACAAAGCCGATCGGCTGCCAGCCTTCTTCACCCGGAGCCAGATCGTCATTATCGACCTTTATATGGGCCGTTTGCCTGAAATGACGATCCTGTCCCAGAGACAGGTCGTTTTCCACACAGGCACGCAGTGCGCGGAGGTCGTCAAAGTCGTCAATCATAAAAGGATCGTCTGCCGTACCTGCCGGAATCGGGTCGCCTTCATCTACCAACAGCTTCTCATACGCGTATGTAAGTTCCATCGTCGAAACCATACAATTAGTCAACAGGCCGTTGTCGCACTCCATTTTGAGAGGGAAGGTAAACAGCAGGCCGTTGCGCCGTGCCTGATACGTCTGATACAGACCTTCCTTATAGGCAAATTTCTCCGGGATATAAAAAATGAGGCAATTCTTTTTCCTGGTATCCCGCTCAATACGTATGTTGCTGATCGACCGGTCGCTCATATTCATCAATCGCATATCCACCTGATCGGCAACTGTAAGCAGGCTGTCCAGATCCTGTGCCACTTCGAGGTGAAAAACGGTATAAACCGTACCATCTCCGGCCGTATAGGATTCTTTCAACGGATGTATTTCATCATCACTCGAACAACCGGCCCATCCCAGTACCAAGGCTGCCAACAATAGGAAATGTATCTTTTTCATTCTTTCTTTATTTCTGTTGATTCATGCTCATTTTAAGAAAACCGATTTGCCGGTATGCGTAGGATAGCCCTGTTGCTCCAGTGTCCAATACCTCGCATCGAGGAAGCCTTTGTATGTTTTCGGATCTTTCAGTTCGGTGTCTGAATAACCAAAGTGAAAGAGTCCATTCTTTTCGTCGCGATAATACACCTCGCAGTCGTTGTTCGACTTGGGTGTCCATTGGCTACCATAAACAGGACTCTTCCATATAGCATAGTTCACCGTACTCTTTATTTGTATCTCAGCGCCCAGATATCCGGTAATGCCTGCCTGAAACAAACTGTGTTCCGTTAACTGATCGCCCGTATTGTAGCAATTACCGATCGCGCCGAAATCGTTCAACATACCTGTAATACCACCGGCATACACATTTCCGTCGAGAATATCCAAGTCTCCCTGGTTGTAGGATTGTTCGACCACAGAAGCATTCTCTTCATAATTCTGCACGGTGGAGGCAATGCTCAATGATCCGCCCACAGTACCTACCACCACACCGGCTACAGTGGCAGTAACAGCCAACGCCGTACCAGCCGTAGCCACTGTTGTAACGGCCAGCGCCACAATACTCAGTCCGGTCATGATACCATTGGCTATACGCATGGCTTGAAGATGTTCTTGTTTTTCTTTCACCTTAGCCTTGTATCGTTCTTCTTTGCAATCATGTACCGCGCCGTTCACTGCCCTGAATATACTGTCGTTTGTTTGCATCTCCCGGGCAAAGGACTGTTGCGACAAGGCGAGTTTTTGATTCATGTCGGCATAAGACGGATGCTGAAGGCTGAATGTGCTCAGTTTGCTGTCAAACAAACGTTGTTTTTCTTCCGCCACGTCATTAATAGCCATCCTGAATCGACTGGCCAGGGCCTCTTTGTCTACCGCCGGCCGTTTCCGTTCTTCAGGATGCCAGGCGCGATAAACATCAAGAGCATACACTCCGCTTATAGCTATCGTAATCCCATATTCCATCACCGTAGCGATCACCAACCGCGACTCCTGCACGCCATTCACCACCCGTTGGGCACAATAAAGCTGGTCAATGGTTGAAAAAAGAGGACCCACCACCATTGTAATGGCAGTAAAGATAATATTCACCCAATCTTCCGGCGATAAGTCACGATGAACGCCCAGCATACCCGCCACACCACCGGCCGCACCCTTACCACCGGTATGTTTGATCAGTCCGAAGTTACCACAATAATGGATTGCCAGGTTATTGCCCGAATGGCCGATAATGCCCCCTATCACAGCGTTATCTTCCGTCGTGGATATTGTACCGAAATTATGGCAACCCACCACCTGGCTGAAATAAGACAGCGCACTTACGCCACCTACATACAACGCACCGCTCACATGGCCCGTGTTCAAGCAGTTTTGAGCCACCATCACTGAAGATACTCCTATCAGGCCGCCGGCGTTTGTTTTACTAGCCAATACCCGGGCGGTATTGATACACGCATTCAGGAAAGCCTGTGTTTCACCGGCCACCCCTCCGATCATTTTGGTTCCTTTTATTTCGCCTTTATTGATACAGCCATTCAGCATTGCCATGCCATAGGTAGCTTTGGTACCTTCCTTCTCATTTTCCATTTCGAGCACGGTAGAACCCAACACACCTCCCACGCCACGACCGCCAGTGACTGTTCCCTGGTTGGTGCAGATCGTGAAAATACCTGTTCCGGCCGAACCGGCAATACCCCCAACGCCTTTCGTCAAACCATCTTGCGGACAGTTGATGTCGCCGGTATTCAGTGCGCTCATCATCACCAGCGTGTCGGCAGCACCTACCAACCCGCCAATACCGGAGATGATATTTTCTTGCCAATCGGCATTCACGGTTCCCTTGTTTTCGCAGCTATCCGTCAGGATCGACGACGAATAGACGCCAATGCCCACCAATCCGCCTGCACCGATAGACGACTGCACGGTAGCCATGTTGGAACAGTTGTGCAACTGCAACATCGTTGACTGGTCGACACTGCCCACCAAACCGCCCATGCCTACTTTACCGGTCACCACACCTCCCGTTACCTTACAGTTCCACACCTCGGTGCAAAAGCGAGAAGCCCCTTCGGTGATCGCTACGCCCAGCAGGCAACCCGAATATCCATCGGCTGCTATCTGCGGGTTCGTAAAGGTTATATTGCGAAATGTGGCGCCCAGCGAATAGCCAAACAAACCTTTCCCGATAAGGGTAAGCGTACTGATCCACAGGTTCTGTATCTGGTATCCCGCACCGTCGTATGTGCCACAGAAAGGACTGTTCGGACGCGAAGCAATCGGCTCCCATCCGGTCGAATAATCCTGAACGGCCAGGTTAAGCGATTTTTCCTGCCGGAAATACATCCCGGCAAAGGTATATCTTTTGTCACTGTTCACCCACTTCTTCAGTCGGTTCAAGTCTTTCGGGGAAGTGATCAGGAAGGGATCTTCTTCCGTTCCACTGCCGTAAAATTCAAACTCATCATTGTAGGAGCCGGTCTCTTCCATATCGCCTTTGGTGATAGCAATCGTCATACCCATACCTACTTCATAGTCCGGATCGCCATTGCCGGGATGACAAATTGCACTCAACAACATAAAGCGTCCATCCGGCAAACCGTTCTTCAACCGGAAACGCAGGTAGTTGCCAAAGCGGGCAAAGGATGTTTCTTCTTCAAAAATGGTTTGCGAATCAAGGTCTTTGATCTCGAGTGTGATGGAAGTGGCCAGCAATTCTTTGATATCCCGTTTCAACTCTATCTCGGTTAGCGTGATTTCTCCAACCGGACGCTCCGGAGTTTCCAACTCCGGTCTTTCATCACTACATCCGGTAATCCACAAACAGGCAAACAAACAAGAAAACAGCGAGAGGTGCTGTACATACCTTTTCATCATATCACTTCTTTATACTTTAGTTACCCTTTCACATGAGAGGGTAACCACTAAACCCGAGAAACCGGCAAATGTTCGCAAAAATGATTCCTGATTCGTAAAAAAGCGACCTACAGGTTCGTAAAACTCATAATTGCCTATATCATAGCCATGTATTGAGAGACTCAGCCAACGCCGCACTCCGTCGCCGCATCAACTACCTGCTAAAAGAAAAGGCCACCAAAGACCTGCCTGGTGGCCAAATGATCATTTATGAACGCCCTAAGGGGATCAGCCTCCCATCCTGGCTGAGATGCCGCAGGCGGTCAGGGCGTCGAGCCATCGGGCCTGGGTCGCTTCGGAGGGGGGCGACATGGGATAGGCAGCCGGGTTGTAGATGGTGCCCAGTTTCTCGTGCTTGCCCCGGCCGATGTCGTGGTAGGGCAGGAGGTGGACGGTCTGCTCTTTCCGCGGAAGGGAGGAAAGGAATTGAACGGTCTCTGCCAGGTTCTCGTCGTCGCTGTTCACGCCGTCGATCAGGGGGATGCGGATAGTAAAAGGCTTACCCGCTTCGGCCAACAGGCGGATGTTGAGCAGGATACGTTCGTTAGGAACACCACAGTAGAGGCGGTGCTTGTCTGAATCCATGTGTTTGAGGTCGACGAGGAAGAGGTCGGTCTCGGTCATCACCTCCTCTACCCGATCGGATTTGGCAAAGAGGGTGGTATCTACGGCACGGTGGATGCCCAGGCGACCGCAACGGCGCAGCAGTTCCATCAACACGTCGGGATAGAGCAACGGTTCGCCACCGCAGAAGGTAACGCCTCCCTCCGACCGGTCCATAAAGACGGTCTCTTTTTCGATCTCCTGCATCAGGTAGTCGACCGAGAGATCATTGCCCGACATCTCCGTCGCCAGCGTGGGACAGACGTCGGCGCAACGGCCGCAGACGTCGCAGCGCGTGGCATCAATGGTAATGCCGTCTGCCGTCAGGGAGAGTGCACCCTGTGGACAAGCCGTCACACAGGCGCTGCACCCGATACATTTCTTGCGGGTGTACATCCGCTCTCTCCGGGGAGAGATCCCTTCCGGGTTATGGCACCAGACACACGAGAGCGGGCATCCTTTCATAAAGAGTGTGATCCGGATGCCCGGCCCGTCGTTTATCGCATATCGTTTGATATCAAATGTCAGCATGTTCAGCTATCCGGCATCAGAATGATTCCTGTTCCGTGCGGGCGATCACATCGGCCTGCAAGTCGGCATTCATATCGTTGAAATAGTCGCTGTATCCGGCTACGCGCACCAGCAGGTCGCGGTATTCTTCGGGAGTTTCCTGTGCTTTGTGTAGCGTTTCCGAATCGACGATATTGAACTGGATATGGTGTCCCCCCAGGGAGAAGTAGCTGCGGATCAGACCTGCCAACTTGGCGATATCTTCTTCACCCCGGAGCAGACTCGGCATAAAGCGTTGGTTGAGCAGCGTACCCCCACTCTTCACCTGGTCGAGCTTGCCGAGCGACTTCACGACGGCCGACGGTCCGTGGGTATCCGCACCGTGCGAGGGCGAAGTACCGTCGGAGATGGCCTTACCCGCCAACCGTCCGTTGGGCGTGGCATTCATCACCTTACCGAAATAGACGTGGCAGGTAGTGGAGAGCATATTGAGGTGGAAACATTCGCCTTTGGTATTGGGACGGCCTTCGATGGCGTCGTACAGGTCGTCGTATACACGGACGGCGATCGAGTCGGCATACGGGTCGTCGTTACCGAAGAACGGCGTACGGTTAAGGATCGTTTGCCGCATGGCTTCCATACCGTCGAAGTTGCTGTCCGTAGCGTAGAGCATGGCCTCCATGGTGAAGGTCTTGTCTTCGTAGACATGCTTCTTCAGGGCGCAGAGGCTGTCGGTGATGGTACCGAGGCCGGTACACTGGATATAGGTCGTGTTGTAGCGCGGGCCGGCATTGTAATAGTCCTTACCCTTGGCGATACAGTCGTCGATATAGAGCGAGAGGAAGGTAGCCGGGGCATACTTGGCAAACATCCGGTCGATATAGTTGCTCACGCGCACTTTCATATCCACAAAGTGGTCGAGCTGACGGAGGAAAGCGGCGTAGAGGGTTTCAAAATCGGCAAACGTACGAGGGTCGCCTGTTTCGAGGCCTACCTTGAGGCCGGATACGGGATCGACACCATTATGCAATGTTACTTCGAGAATCTTCGGCACATTCAGGTAGCCGGTCAATACGTAGGCTTCCTTTCCAAAGGCCCCCACTTCGATACAACCGCTGCAACCGCCTTCGCGGGCATCCGTAATAGACTTGCCCTGGCGCATTAACTCCTGGATATACACATCGGGGTTGAAGACCGACGGATAACCGTGTCCCTGGCGGATCACCTTGCAACCGGTGCGCAGGAAGCGTTCCGGCGTACGGCTGCTGATATGGATCGCGCTACCGGGCTGGAGGATATGAAGATCTTCGATCACTTCGAGCATGATATAGGACACTTCGCTCACGCCGTCGCTGCCATCGGCTTTGACACCACCGATATTGAGGTTGGTGAAGTCGTTGTACGTACCGCTTTCCTTGGCGGTGATACCTACCTTGGGAGGCGCCGTATGGTTGTTTACCTTGATAAAGAAGCACGACATCAGTTCGCGGGCATCATCGTGAGTCAGCGTACCGGCAGCCTTTTCCTTTTCATAGAAGGGAGCTAGGTGCTGGTCGAAATGGCCGGGATTCATCGCATCCCAACCATTCAGTTCGGTGATGGTGCCGAGGTGTACGAACCAGTAGGCCTGGATGGCTTCCCAATAGGTACGCGGAGCGTGGGCGGGTACCCACCGGCAAATCTCGGCGATCTTGCGCAGTTCGGCGGCACGCTTCGGGTCGGCTTCTTTGGTAGCCATTTCTTCGGCGAGGTCGGCATGACGTTCGGCAAAGATGATAGCGGCGTCGCACGAGATCGACATGGCGGTCAGTTCTTCCTGCTTGTCGGTGGCCTCGGGGTCGTTCGCGAAATCGAGCGAAGCCAGGTGGGCAGCGATCTGTTCCTTCAGGTCGAGCAGACCGTATTTATACAACTTGCCGTCGAGCGAGGTATGCCCCGGGGCGCGTTGTTCCATGAATTCGGTAAACATCCCCATCTCGTAGGCTGTCTTCCACTCTTCGGGTACGTGGTTGAAGATGCGTTCGCGCTGGGTGCGTCCTTCCCAGTACGGGATCACCTCACGGGCGTAGGTTTCGATATCTTCTTCCGAAATGGTATAGCGCTGCAATTCACGGGTGTTGAGGATATGGAGGTCTTCCACACTGTGGCAGGTCAGTTCGGGGAAGGTAGGGACTGCTTTGGGAGCCGGTCCGCGTTCGCCCACGATCAACTCGTCGGCACCGATATAGATCGTCTTCTGCTTGCATATTTCGAGGAAGTTCAACGCCCGGAGCACGGGGATAGGATACTTCCCATAGTTTTCCTTGTAGAAACGGGTCTCGATCAGCGCACGCTCGATCGAAAGGGAGGGTTCGGCTTCGAACGTCTGTTTGCGCAGGCGTTTGATACGGTCGTTCATACCGAAAGCATTCGGCCGGCAGCTTATGTTCAAATCATCAGCATTTGAGGTACACATAGTTATCTGGATGTATTAAGGAGACACACCCGAAGGCATATCCTGATTGTTATACGATATTGTTATAAGAATGTAGGAAGAAAAAAAGAGAAGCCCGGATACAACCGACCGTTGCATCCCGGACTCAATTGCTTCAGAGATAGAACATCAAGCAATTGAAAAGGCGTCTGTAACCTTTAATAAGCATGGTATAGTATTATGTGCACAAACATAGCGACTTTCTCTGACCGAACAAAAGAAAAACGAAAGTATTTCAGCCCATGTTTTACGAATTAACACTCCCCTCATTACAGGCGTAATTCACGCTCTACCACCTGCTTAATAAACCGGTTTACGGTGATCCCATGCGCGCGCGCTCCTCCCCTAATGTTAAAATTCAGCGAATGTAAACATTTTTTTGATTCTTTTTGTTCTAAAATTGATTCTATATACCATAGAATTTTTATTTTATTTAGGCCTAAAGAGAATTTATTCGTTAATTTTAAACATTATAATCATGAAGAGCAAGGATAGTTATGTTATCTTCTTCAAACACCTATGTGTTATCTCTGGTCTGTGCTGCAGCATAGCAGTAGCACAGGCGGCTCCTACGGAACGTACAGCTACCGAAAGGCCATATGCCGTACTTCCCGCTAACGCTGAAAGGCAGGGTATTACTCAACAAGGGCGAAAAATTACCGGCGTCGTAAAAGATGTCACCGGTGAACCGGTTATCGGCGCCAGTGTATCCGTCAAAGGGACGACGATCGGAAACGTGACCGGCATCAACGGTGAGTTCGCCCTCGATGTACCCGACAATGCCATACTCACTGTCAGCTACATCGGTTATACGTCGCAGAATATCGATACCAAAGGGCAAAGCGTATTCAACATTGTCCTGAAAGAAGACACCCAGCAACTCAGCGAACTGGTGGTCACCGCATTGGGTATCAAACGACAGAAACGATCGCTGGGATATTCAACGACGACCGTTGGAGGCGACGATTTCTCGGAAGTACGCGACCCGAACCTGGGTAACGCCCTGTCGGGGAAGATCGCCGGTGTGACCGTGGCCGGTAATGCGACAGGCCCCGGCGGTAGCAGCCGTGTCGTGATCCGTGGAAATGCGTCGTTGACAGGAAACAACCAGCCGCTTTACGTAGTGGATGGCGTCCCCTTCGACAATACGAACATGGGGAGTTCAGGCCAATGGGGCGGACTGGACCTGGGCGACGGTCTGTCGAACATCAGTCCCGACGATATCGCCGATATCCAGGTATTGAAAGGGACAGCCGCTTCCGCCCTGTACGGTTACCGTGGTGGTAACGGGGCCATTCTGATCACCACCAAATCCGGTCGGAAAGGCGAACCCGTCACCATCGAATTCAACAATAGCCTCACCTTCAATACGATTTACGACTACCGCGATTTCCAGACCGTATTCGGACAAGGCTCCGAAGGACAGCGTCCGATGAGTGCCGACGTAGCCAAGGCAACCGAAGTGGCCAGCTGGGGTGAACGGATGGATGGCGGCAAGGCGATCAACTTCCTGGGCAACGAATATGCCTACTCGCCGGTCGACAACTGGTCGTCGTTCTACCGTACCGGTGTCAGCGACGCCACCTCCCTCGCCCTGAGCGGAGCGGGCGAAAAGATATCCTACCGCTTCGGCGTTTCCAATCTCTACGAAAAAGGAATCCTGCCGAACGCACATATCAGCCAACAGGGGATGAACATGAATACGACCTACGATATCATGAAGAACCTCCACCTGTCGGTCAATGCCAACTACATCTTCGAAGCCAACCAGGGACGTGCCAGCCTTTCAGACGGCAATGGCAGTACCAACGCCTCGTTACTGTACCGGGCCAACACATTCGACATCCGGTGGATGGAACGCGAGAATGCGGATGCCGCCTGGGGTACGTCGGCCGACGGGAAAGAGTTGATCGGAGGCACGAATGTCTATTTCAACAACCCCTACTGGCTGCAATACCGGAAGATCAACACCACGAACAAAAACCGTCTCACCGGCGGGATAACATTGAAGTATGACCTCTTTGAATGGCTGTATATCCAAGGCGCCGTCACCCGCGACGGATACAGTTTCGAATTCCGGAACGTACAACCCTACGGTGCCGCCGCCGACCCCTCCGGTTACCTCGAAGAATACGAAAAGAATTACTCCGAAATGAACCTCAACTACCTCATCGGGTTCAACAAAGAGTTTGGCGACTGGACGATAGGCGCCACCCTCGGTGGTAACCGCCAACGGAACATCCTCAAGCAATGGGGTACGGATGGTAACATCAAGAGTTTCCTGGTGCCTGGCTTCGAATCAGCCAACAATATCAGCAACCGTATCTATAAGAAAGACTATACCGAATACCGTGTCAACTCCGTCTATGCTACCGCCGACTTCGGCTGGAAAAACCAGGTCTTCCTGAACCTGACGGGACGTAACGACTGGTTCTCTACCCTCGATCCCGACAACAACCATTACTTCTACCCTTCGGTCAGCCTGTCGTGGGTATTCTCCGATTCGTTTAAGGTGCCCGACTGGTTTACGTATGGTAAGATACGTGGTTCCTATGCCTCTGCCTCCAACGGGACAAACCCCTATCAAAACTACCTGACGTATAAGTTGATGGGATATAAAATTGACGGTAACTCCGTAGCAACGGTCAACAACTCCACCCTCCCCAACAGCAACCTCAAACCGGTGCGTATCTCCGAGTGGGAAGTGGGGCTGAACCTGGCCTTCTTCGACAACCGCCTCTCGCTGGATGCGGCCTACTACATCAAGAACACCAAAGACGACATCGCCCAGGTCAGCACCAGTAACGCCTCCGGATTCACCTCCGCCATCCAGAATATCGGCGAGATACAGAACAATGGCGTCGAACTGATGCTGAACGTCGTGCCGGTACATACCTCCAGCTTCAACTGGAACTCCACGTTCAACATCGCCTACAACAACAGCGAGGTGAAATTCCTCGGCGATGGCGTCACCAGTCTGAGTATTGACGGCGCCACTGCCCGTAGCGGCAATGTGTCTGTCCGCAATATCGTGGGCGAACCCTACGGCGAACTGGTCGGCTTCAAGTACCTCCGCGACGATGGCGGAAACATCGTCTACAAAGACGGTATCCCACAAGCGACCTCCGAAACATACAACCTCGGATCGGGCGTATACAAAGTGACCGGCGGATGGCGCAACGAATTTACCTGGAAAGACTGGACACTGGCCTTCCTGCTCGACTTCAAGGCAGGCGCCTATCTGTTCTCCGGAACGAACTACAACCTCTATTCCAACGGGTTACACAAAAATACGCTGCAAGGCCGTGGCAATGACGGCAAAGGTACGATTACCGGCCAGGGCGTGATGCAGGATGCCGCTGGCAATTACGTGCCCAACACCGTAGCCGTCTCCGCACAGTCCTACTGGCAGGGTATTGTGAGCAATAATATCGGCGAAGAGTTTATCTACAACGCCAGTTTCATCAAACTACGTGAATTGTCCCTCGGCTACACCTTCCCCAAGACGTTGCTCGGTCGGCAGAACATAGTGAAAGGTGCTACCGTCTCGCTCATAGCCCGCAACCTCTGGACGCTGCTCAAATATACCGACAACATCGACCCGGAATCGGCCTACAACAATACAAACGGGCAGGGGCTGGAATTGAACGGTTACCCGGCCACCCGGAACATCGGTTTCAATGTCAATATCAAATTCTAATTTAAACAGTACAGTAAGATGAAAAAAGCAATCATATATGCATCCGTTGCACTCTCCCTGACAGTTGGGGCGACCAGTTGCAGCGACTTCGGCGATGTGAACAATGATCCCGAACAGATGACACCCGAGGTATTGGACTTCCGCCTCGTCTTCACCGGCGTACAGGCACAGGCCTGCGGTTCGGACTGGGACGTATGGCGAAACGGACTAATCTATAGCGCCAACATGATGCAACACACCACCTCGGTCGACTGGCAGCATGGCGTGTTCTATACCTACTCCGACGGCTATAACTCGGCCTATTGGGATGGCCTTTACAGTGGCGACCGCGGCGTCTTGCGCGACGTGCGCCTCACGATGAACGCCTGGCAGAACAAGACCGGTTACGAGAATGAATACCAGATGTGCCGTATCATGCGTGCCTACATCTTCCACCGGATGACCGACCTTTATGGCGA
Source organism: Tannerellaceae bacterium (assembly GCA_031555145.1). Lineage (GTDB taxonomy): Bacteria > Bacteroidota > Bacteroidia > Bacteroidales > Tannerellaceae > JAJDIA01. The sequence continues at coordinate 45,104 of JAVBUR010000096.1, forward strand.
CATTCCCTACTCCGAAGCCTCCCAAGGTGCCGAAGGAATCAACTATCCGAAATACGATGCCCAGAAGGATATCTACAACGACCTGCTGAAAGAACTCGATGAAGCACAGGCAGCCCTCAACCCGTCGGCCACCTCGCAGATCGGCTCGCAGGATCTCATCTATGGCGGCGATGTGGCGAAATGGAAGAAGTTTGCCAATTCCCTCATGCTGCGTATGGCTATGCGTCTGACGAAGGTAGATCCGGCCACCGCCCAGACCTGGGTGCAGAAAGCCGTAGCCAACGGCCTCTTTGCCAACGCCACCGATAATGCCATGGTACGCCATACCGACGGCTCCGGCCTCGACGACGGCTCCGAACCCTATGGCAAAGTCTTTGCCCACGAAGACCCACAGGCATTCTACCTGAGCGAAACCTTCGTCAACCTGCTGAAGAATACGGGCGACCCGCGTCTCTCGCTCATCGCCACCGTCTGCCAGAATCCGGGCGAAAAATGGGAAGGTAACTTCGACTTCGGTAACACCTCTCCGGATAAACAGGTCGGACTCCCGGTCGGCTACGACACCAACGGGGGTGCCTGGGATATATCCACCGCTCCGGGCTATCCGGGCGCCAATTGGCGGAGCTATTACTCGCTGCCTAACCGCTATACCTATGCCCGTCCGGATGTGCCGACGATGCTCCTCACCTATACCGAAAACCAGCTCCTGCTGGCCGAAGCCGCCGTCCGGGGCTGGGTAACGGATAAAAGTGCTGAAGCCTACTACCAGGCCGGTGTCCGGGCAGCCATGGAACAGTTTGCGTTCTATCCGGCAGCCAAGTCGCTCTACGACACCTACCTGACGCCGTCGGCCATCGACGCTTACCTGACGGCTCATCCGTTCAACACCGCGACCGCCCTGGAGCAGATCCATACGCAGTATTACATCACCACCTTCGCCGACGAATATGAAACCTTTGCCAACTGGCGCCGCACCGGCTATCCCACCCTCACCCCCGTGAACAAAGGATACCCCACGACCGTCACCAATGGCACCATCCCCCGTCGTTTCACTTACCCCGTCTCCGAAAGCCAAAGCAATGCCGCGAACTACCAGGATGCTGTTTCCCGCCTTACCGGTGGCGACAAAATGACCTCCCGCGTATGGTGGGATGTCCAATAAGTATCTTCTTCACATAAAAAAAAGTGGCTGTCTCCCTAAAAAGACAGCCACTTTGCATTTAATCGTTGAGTATCGGGCTATTTAATAATACGTTATTCACCACAAGCCTGCAATTTTACGTGCAGGACAACGCCTTCAAGGGTATATAAAATAACAAGCCCCGACGGGATTCCGCCGGGGCTTGGCTTATGGAGGGTAAGAACCTTACGGGGCCTTACCGGAGGGTCTTATCAGATCTTACCGCCAGAGTGTTGGGTAGCGTCTACGTTAGAATACGTAGTTACGCTACCGATGTAGCGTTTTACAACAACGACAACCGATTTGTTCTGTCCGCCTACTACGCATGCGAAGGTGAAGGTACGGGTGCAGTAGGTAGCTTCGTTCTTGTAGTGCATGATGTAACCACCGCTGATGCTGGCTGTAGTCGATGTTTCTACAGAGAAGGTTTTAGGAGCACCGCCTTCTTCGCTCTCAACCGCGCGGGTGAGGACATCAGCCATAGTTGCCAGGTCGGCACCTGATGCACCGGCAGCCTGCAACGCCTGCGTGGGAGAAGTGGTGTATGTCCAACCACCTTTCGCTACGGTGTTAAGTGCGTAATCTACGATAGCAGCCGTCTTACCGCTGTTGTCTACGGTCACTTCAGCCTGTCCGTTCGTCATATTGGCTTCTTTCTGTACGGCACTGGTGTTGATGTTCACCGATATTTCCAACGAGTAACCTGTATTCAGCGTCTTGGTATTGAATACGTAGTTGTCGCCACTCAGCGTAGCCGTACCTACCTTCGTCCAACCAGCCGGAGCTTTGGTCAGTACACCGCTGGTCCATACGTCAGCCGTGCTGAAACCCACGGTAGAAGTAGCCACATTTTGCCATACCAACGAGATCGGTTCGTTAAACGAGTTGATCGACGATTCGATATGCATCTCGCCCAGAGAGAGAGTACCTGCTACCGAACCTGTCTTTACAGTCGTAGAAGCTGCAACCGGTTCTACGACCGGCGTCACGCTCAGTTTAGCAGTCGATCCGGCGGGGATAGCCCCTGCGGGGATCACCATTTCCACATCCGAATCAGCGGCCGAAGCCTTGTTACCGACCGTTGCCCCTGCCGTGCCTACCGTAGCTTCCACCCCTTTCACACTCAGCGTAGCCGAGAGGAATACGGTGCTGTGGTTAGCTGCGCTGGAAGCCACTTCAGCCGTTGCGCTGGCTGCCAGATAACCGGTCTTGCTGAAATCTACCGTGTACGTCTTTTTATCAGCTACTGCCAATTCATACGAACCATCGTTAGCGGTTTGAACCGTTACGTCACCGGCTTTCACCGTTACGCCACCGATACCGGCCGATGTTTCATAGTCATACACCGCACCTGCGATATAATACGCAGCGGTATCCATCGGGTCCGGTACAATTTCGGGATCATCTTCGTCATCCCCACAAGCGGTCACCACCGCCATACATGCCAAAGCCATCATCCAGGTCTGCATGTTCCAAACAAATCGTTTCATGTGTTAAAAAATTAAGTGAATAAAAACAATTAATACTATGTATCATAATTCATCTATTGCTTTTCAGCAGGAAGTAACGTATGTACTCCGGCTGATAGAAATGCTCGCTCCGGTTCTCATTCGGACGCGTCTCGTAGTAGTAGCCCATCCGTTCTTGCATATACCGGCCCGGATCTTCCCGGCTGTATTCGGCCGCAAAATACGATGCCGGGCGCAGCCTGACAGCATGCTTCCGACTCCATTTCTTACCTGGCAGCGGTATCGTAAAATGGAAGCCTCCATTCACAATCCCTTCCACCACCATCGCATACACCCCAATGGCACACTCACCAAAGTGGCGTGTACAGTCGCCACGCACACCCACGTCGCCAAACACATAACGAGCCACCTGTGCATCGAACTGCAGGTTGTAATGCGGTTCATAGACCGATGCCTTCACCGCCGCATCCATTCGGAAGCGGTTACTGATATACCAGTTTTTACCATCACGCAGACCCGAGTACGCCGTAGCGCCCACCGATGCACCTAACTCCAACCGTCCGTTGGCGGTACGGTAGCCGATGCCCGTCTGTCCGCCGAAGCGGTTGTCGGTAAAATTGCCTGCCGCCACATACCCGAGGAAGTTCCTCGGCAGGCGGTATTCCTGGCGGAGCGCCATCACACCCGGATGGATGCGGGCTGCTTCCCCCTGCATATTCGTGACAATAGGGAATACACCCTGTACCGTCAGCTTTGCCCCCATCCAGGGCGACATCTCCAGGGCTGGCGACAGATAGACGGCATACGAATAGATCCTGTCCAGCCGGAAGTTCTCCAGCGCCACGCCCGGATACACAACGATATCCGTCTTCCACGCCGAAGGGTTGACGGTCTTCCAGATGCCCCGCAACCGATCGGTCGCCGCATCCGTGTCATAACTCAACTGCATGGCGGCATATACCCCGTGCAGGTCCACCTGTCCCTCCCGGTAGGCCGTCGACAGCAACTGCGGAATACGGACGGCCAACTGCGGCATCCCATTGTCGAGTACCACCAGTTCCAGTTCCTGTCCGTCGGCTACCGAAAGGGCAGCCTCGATCGCTTCGCCGATACCCCGGTAGGTGCTTCGGTAGATATTATCTTCAAAGGCAGCTGTGATCCGCCCGTTCCCTGTTGCCACCCGGATATTCTCCATCCCCAGGCGTTCCAACGCTTCCGCTACCTGCGCCTGCGCCATAAGAGGCAGCAGGAATACGATTATTGTATAGAGTCCAATCTTCTTCATCAGTGTAGCAGCGTATATTCATACCGGATACCACCCGCTATGGAATTAAACTCCCGCGTAAACACATACAGTGACACATGCCCACCCAGGCAGGCCGCCGCCCCTACATTCACTCCCTGCGAATCGTATTCAGCCATTACCGACAGCGGCTTACAGAAAGCCGGCGCATACCGCAGCCCGGCAAAAGGCCCGTCGTGTACATTATTCGTATCCTTCAGCGGCACATACCACCCGGCCGTAGCCGCCAGTGTATGCCCCCCGGCGGTGAATGTCTTCGTCACCACCCCGTAAGCCGAGGAGAACAATGTCGTCCCCACCGGGTCATTGGTACCCAGTACCAGAGCAGGCAGATACCGGCCTTCCTTCAGCACGCGGAGGCGTCCGGACAGGGAGCGGTCTTGTTGCCAGTTCCGTTCCTCCTTCCAGTCATCATACCCCTTGATAAGCGTACACCGGTAGGTCAGTTCCAGGAAAGGCAAGAAGGTGACATTCACAAAGTAGTTCCCCGTGTTATAGTCGAACCTTGCCGGCGTCATCGCCTCCGGCAGATAATTTCCCCCGACCATAAACCGCCCGTTCTCCTGCATATCGGCAGTAGGAATAGCAAGCTGGCCGGTAGTGCCCAACATATACTGCCCCTGTACATTGCCTGCGAACAGCAACAACATACAGACACACAGTCTTTTTAGTATGATAAAGGGGGAGATATGCCTATGCAAGCGTGATTTCAAGAACCACACCAACACCGCGGCAATGCACACAACTATCAGAAAGAGAATAGACATCAAAAGAGAGAGTCTGAGGGTGTATAAATAAAAAACAAATCAACACTACATAATAAAGGTCGTCAGTCCCAAAGAGGATTAACAGGTATCGTTATTTCGGCAATTTACCGAAAAAAATATGAATAAATTAATAACATAACAATTTAGTTCCATAAAAGTTCTCATTTTCATATTTATTTAAAAAAACTTAATACAGATTATGCCTAATCATCTATGTTTCTTTCCTTTCTTCACCTTTTTCTGATTAGAAGGTTGAACAGTGCGAGGTACCTTCGTTTGTTCTTTTTCCTGACTGATAGATGTGGCAAAGATTTCCGGCTTTTTTCCCGTCAGAGTAGGTAATGTAGATGACTTTGAACTTTCGTTATAGCTCGTAACTTCATCTTGGAATTTATCAATATCAACAGAAATAGTAGATATCCAGCGCTCATACTCGGAACTTTTTACTTCAGTTTCCTTATTTGCATTACTCCAATAAGTACGATACCTGTAAAATGGAAAACAAAAAGGGAACAGCAATCCGTTAATCATCACAAAAGAAAAAACAAGCGCCTTAACAAACAATACCTTATTATCAAAATAATCCAAAGCTGCCAAATCAGAAAAATATGGCACAGAAGCATATTTGGCAAAATAAATCAGAGAAAAATAGGTTACCGACAAGCTTAGAACATAAGCAAAATGGGAAAAAACAAAAGTAGACCGATAGTTTGCATACTTCAACTCGAAATTTCTACAAAATTTAAGTCCCAGCACACAGGTCGGAATCACTATTGACAGCGAAAACAGCCAAATAAAACTATCTACAGTCATACAATTAAAAAAATAATCAATCAGCACAACAACGATCCATATCGCAGCAAACAGCAATACATTCAACCCCAAATTACTCAGACGCTCCTTCATTGGAGTTTTCTTAACAGGCCGGATCGTTTCATTATTTGACTCCACAACATGTTGCTTAGTCCTATACCAATAATACCCCCAAACAAAAAAGCCCAAAACAGCAGATACAGAGGTAAATAAAAACAAAAACGCCAACGCATTAGAGGGTTTGACAATCCCATTGTGGATAAATTCATCAACAACAAAGACAACAATGCAATAGAAAAAAACATAAAGAGGAGCAAAAGACTCTTCTTCTTTAATCGACAAGAAGTCAAATATTTTTTTGTATTTTTCGGATAACCAAAGACTTTCATTTATAATATTCGTTCGGATAAAAAATATATTTTGCAATATTTTTGCACCCTTCAGAGTCAACTCCCCCTTTTCTGTCTTTAGCATCAAATAATCGTTATACAACGAAGTCATTTCCATCAACTTATTGACTCTCCTATCAGCCTCATCCCTATTCGAAGCCAATATACTTTCAACAGAACTAAAAACCTGTTTTTTTATTGAGACTAATATATTATGGATAAAATTAGAGTCATTCAACAGCACACACAATACGACTATAGTAGCCAAAATCCCTAAGAAAGTCTGGCTATCTCCCAAGAAGACAGAGGAAGACACAAACAACACGTTCATTATTTAAGACAAAGGGATAGAATTAGATTTAATATAGTCAAAGCTTGTATTTAAAGACTCAACACCTTTAATATTATAGAAACAGCAGATAGCCTCATGCGATTCCTTTTCTAATTCCATACGATACATTCTATTATCTCCTATCGTAAAATGGGAATAATAATCTTCAATTTTACGTCCCTTTTCCGTTTTATAAAATTTTATTTTATTCCTATAAGGAAAAATAATCTTAGAATATATGCTTTCTTTTTTAAGCCCCTCTGGATTTTCTACAATTACCTCCATTTCGGTATTATCCTTTTTAAGAAAAGTCAATAAACTTTTATACAGCCCTCCAATAGGGTTAAACGGCTTATCTCCATCATCTGTAAGATAGCCTTCTATCGCTTCAATCATAAAAAGATTATCAGCATCAGTTTCTCCCTCAGGAATAATTTCTTCATCTATAGTCTTACTCGCCTTTATAGCAAACTCGGTACGAAAAACAGAGAACTCCCCGCAGTACATCTTGATCTTCTCGGAGTTTTCTAAAATAACCCTCATCACAACAGCGTTATGAGCCCTATCTTCATTTAAGATAGGCACGTCAGAATTTTGCTGGACTAGTTCGGTCAACTTTTCGTAATATTTTTTCAGATCGTCAATTGATGTTTTACACATAGATCAAGACATTATATAGATTGCTTTTGCTGCAAATTTAGTATTCTTTTTTCTGGAATGCAATTTTTTTGAGTATTATTTCAAATGTTAACCACCTGATTAGCAGGCAAAATAGGCGTCATCATCACACTTTTTTCCTCTGCCTTATATCAAATAACCAAAAATATATGCGTGCTCTTTTTCAAAAGATAGTGATTCTGCGGCCAATTCCTTCAAATAATGCGCAAATAATGCGCAAATCATTCCAGGACGAATGTGATCCCCTCCGACGCATCCTGTTTTCCGCCATACTCCTTACATATCCTCCGCGGCCTCTATTAGATCAAGCTTTATATCATCCCAATCCTTTTCTAAAAGGCATACAGGATCAGGCATCTCATCGGCAATAGAATAATCGGTAAAATGAAGGATAAGCTCAGTCGCATCATGCTCCCATTTTAAGCAGTGGTGCGACAGTTTTATACTGTAGTCCGGTCTCTTGCATAATCATTGGGTATGAGCCCGGAGGCGGTACGAATTCGTAGGCTTATAATTGTCTATCTCCGAAGGCAGAATGCCGTAGAAACGAATAATTTCTGCTTTCTCCGCTTCGTTTCCTCTTTCAAGGATTCTTTGGACAACGGCTTTACGATACCGTCCCCAATCGATTGTATCGAAATCAGTGTCCCAGAACAGCATCTTCCTGATAGGAGGAATCCCCGTTACAGACGCACTGGCCTCTTTGCGTTTATATGCTGCGACATTATAATACGCTTGTAGTGCCAGCAGGAATCCATCCTCATACCCCAATGCCCGTTCAATCTTGATGGAAAGTGCTGCAGTGAGCTCTCTGCGCCCGGTAATAACAGCATTTATAGACTGGCTGTGCTCTCCGATGGTTCGGGCAAATGCACGTTGGCTCAGATTGAGATGCCTCAACTTCCGATCAATAATTTTCCCCGGATGAATCCCCTTATATGTATCAAAATTATGCATCATCAAGCACCTTTTCTGCAAAGATCAAAATGCAAACGAAATCGTTTGCGCTTTTACTGTTTTTTTATGGCTACGTGTAAATGCCGAAAGACACCGGTTGCATCCTGCACAAACTCAAACGCCAACGTCCGGGCCAGGCTTACAACGACAATCGTCATCGTGTAGCGGAGGGCCGGCACTTTCCGGCAACCGGGTATCCGGCGTCCATCGGTTGATCCTTCTCTCCTTCTTTTTCTTTTTCCACAAAGTTGATTTCCGGATAGTATCCGATAGCCAGGCATAGTTCAACCAGCTTGGAAATACGATGATCAAAATCCCCCTTCAACACTTGGGAGATATATCCTTTAGAGACTCCCATTGATTTAGCGAGGTCACTTTGTGTCAATCCATTATCCTTGAGATATTGCTTGACCTTCTGAAACAAATCAATCTGTATCTTCGCCGTCCAATAGTCAGGAGTTGCGACCAATTCTTCATGTGTCATAGCATTTATTATTTACTTTGTTTATACTGTTTTAGGAGCTTCACAAACATTACACATCTTTTTTTGAACAATCATTCCGACACGAATGTGATCCCCTCCGAAGCATCCCCTTATACTCAAACCTCCAGACTCCGGCTGTCCAGCAAGAACTGCCTAAGCCCCATGGTCACGATACCATCCTCATTACGTCTGACAAGGACGTTATCCTTCACAATCACAATCTTCTTAAACGAGTCTGGAATATTTCGCAATGGCCGTAGCTCTTGTTCCTCTTTTTCGGGCGACGGCAAAGCTAAGGCAGACTGGATATAATACCGTTGGCGACCTTGGTTACAGACAAAGTCTACCTCAACTTGCTTCCTCACAGAGAATGGTTGAATACATACTTTTTGAAGTATAAGTCAAAGTAATTATGTATTTCTTTATGGCGGGAGTTCGTTCCATAAGCTGATCCTTTACGCACAAAGGTACTCATTTTTCAGTTGATAGATAGTTCTTCCGGATAATTTTTATTCTCGCCGGAGTCCCTTGGACAGACGTTGAAGCAGCGTGGTGATACTACCCAAACAATTAATCAAAATCCATAAAAAAATATTCCGGAATATACACTTTATCAATTTTATTGTTAAACAATAAAAATGCAGGAATTGGCAATGGCTGGATATAATCTAATCCAACTTCATCGAATATATACTTTTGTCTTACAGCCATCAGCAAACGCCCAAGCGCATTTTTACCCACCAAAGTACCATTCCCTGTAGGTACAGCTGCCCAAACCTTGTCTTTTATTGAGTATTCAACAATTGCTTTATCGCCTGTCTTTTTCAACAGATCACCAAATGAGTCTCTATTCTGCAACAATTTAACCATCAAGCACCATTGCATAATATCAAACTTAACATCTTCCCAGTCCTGCCGTGTTTGTGCAATATACTTCCTGGAAATCTCTTTAGAAGTCATTGGGCTTGTTTGCTCAATTATCTCCTGTTGTATATCCGGGAACAAAGGGAAACGGCAAGCTTGATATAGCGCTTCGGTATTTGGAATTAAAACTTCATTAACAAATACAGGAAAATTCGGAGCCATATTTGACAACCCTCCAAATTCACCTTTGGTATTACTAAATGTAATCACCTCAGATTGCCTGTAAACTCTTTCAGTAATTTTCATACCATACTCCTTTCTTTTTAATACCCTCCCCTATTTGCTACAGGGAAAAGTGGTTTCCAAGCATGCCCTGTGACATTCCACCAAAATACCAAAGGGCTATTATTAGGGACATTCCTCCATGTGAAGAAATGCGTACCAAGACCATAGGTCTTATAATTAGGATTAACCAATCCAAGAGGGCGAATGTTCGGATTCACCGGTCCTTTTATCATCCCAATAATATACAACCCTTTTTGCAATAACAGATTTTCATATCGAATTCGATTCTCAGGAGAAGTAAAAAAGCCTTCGCTACCAGGTTTATCGTCAGGGCGATATGCGTAATCTTCATACTTCGTTGCCGTCAAGTTTGCAAGAAATGTTTTCGCATTGCTTGGTTGATCTTTTGTAGGTATGGCTATATTAAGTGCCTGATTGTTAAATCTCAAATGATTTTCAATTTCATAATTGCGATACCATCTTACCTTTTTTTCCAATTTAGCCTCTTTGAAATGCTGTACAATCCTATAATTCTGGAAATTACAACCCCAGGTATGGAGACAAAACAAGTGTATGGACAACCGATATTCATCCTTTAATACTTTTTTATAGTTCTCCTCGGTATTTCCTGCCTTAGTTTCACCCAGCCATCTGACTAAATCTCGTCCTATCGTGCCGCCTGTAGCCAAAACATCATCAAAATAGACAAAATTCTTCTTGGGAAATTCAAGTATCGACTTATACGAGAGCTGATAATCTTCCGTTAGCACTTCATCCATTAGCCTTAATATCGCAGTCTGGCTTTTATGAACCGCCTGCATATCAAGAAATTCGGTATCCTGCAAAAAAACAATGATATTTGTATATCCATAGTCCGACATCATTTTTTTGAGGTGCAAACTGATATATCTTTTTGCATCCTGCTTGGATAAATAGACTTTAGAAAGGATATGGTTAAGTTCTTCTAAAATAAATGAACCATCCTCTCCAAACTGAGCTCCCCAATCCATAATATCCTTTAACGATAAATAGATGCCATCATCGTTACGGTAATCCTTGATGATTTCCAGTATATTTGCCGCTACTGCCTCCATAAAGCGATAGTTGTTTTTGCAAATATACTACATTTAGGCCAAGAGGAGTGCAACTTCTTATCACAAATGTGGAGAAAAAAATCACTTTCAGCCCCTCCTCCTACCTCATTCCGACACCAATGTGATCCCCTCCGAGGCATCAAAGCTCTTGTTTTCTTTGCACACGTTCATTTGATCCGAAAGAATTCAGTCACTTTATACAGGTAGCGGATGGACAGGAAAAAGGAATTTGTATAGACCCTGTTTTCCTTAAACAACCACAGATGCTCTTTCATGATGCGGATATGGCTCTGTATCCCCTTCGTGCTAACTCCGCCAAATTTGGTTTTCCTGCAATCCCACAGGAGGAAAGGAAGGTTTTCCATCCGTTTCATCCACGCCTATAATAATATAGCCACCGCCCCAGTTATTGATGTCGTTTGCAAATGCACAAAGAGTGCGTAAAACCTCTTCGGGATTCCAGCCTTTCTTAAATTCCAGTCTGTCCCATTCAATCACCTTGCCGTTGAGCAGTTCGCTTATGTTAATCGGAAGTGGCATTCTTAAACGTTTATTGTCTATGCAAAGGTAAAAATAAAGTTGTATATTTGTGTCGTAATACCTCGTTGTCCCTGTTAGAAATAACATACTTCGGGGTTTTTTGCTTTCTGCCCCTCTCCTACCTCATTCCGACACAAATGTGATCCCCTCCGACGCATCCTGCACAAACTCAAACTCCAACGTCCGGGCCAGCCCTTCTGCCAGCGTATAGGGAGGCACAAAACCGGAGGCGTGTACCTTGGCGGCATCAAATTGGGTCGTTGCACAGAACTTCTTCACCCGGACGGAACTGACGGCCAGCTTCTTCCCTGTCACCCAGGCCAACGCATCAAAACAATACCCGCCTGCCATCCCCAGCCACATCGGGAAATGTGTCGCTGGAATATGCCGCCGAAGCACCTTGCCGACATGGGCCACCAACTCGTTCATCGTCAGGTCGGGCTTATCCACATAGTTATAGACGTTATACCCGGTTGTCTTGTTTTCGATCAGGAACTGAATAAAGGCCACCACATTACCGACATACGCCATCGACTTCACATTCTTGCCCTTGCCAACCATCAGGAACCGTCCACCGGATATCTGTTTCAACAGGTTGTACACATTCCCCCTGTTCCGCTCTCCAAAGATAACCGTAGGGCGAAGGATATTGATATTCCAATCCGGATGCGACCGATACCATTCCTGCAGCACCTGCTCCGCCTGCCACTTACTCTTGCCGTAATGGTTAAAGGGGTCGGTAGGATACTCTTCATCCGGATTCTCCTTGTTCAGCCCATAGACAGCCACCGAACTGGTAAAGATAATCCGCTTGACGCCATTCGCCTCCAGCGCTTCCAGCGTATTCCGCATACCACCGACATTTACGTCGTAGTAAAGGGACGTAGGCGAAACGTCATCACGATGTTCGGCAGCAAGGAGGACGACGAGGTCTGCACCTTTTACTACACTTATCAGCTTCTCCTTATCCAGGACATTTACGATAGTCGTTAGTTCAGGATAGAAATGACTTTGCTGCTTGTCGATATTCCTGAGGCTATACTCCTTTGCCGTGAGTTGTCCTATAAGACGGGTGCCGACAAAGCCGGAGGCACCGAGAATACTGATTTCTGTACTTCTCATGACTGATATATTTTCATATATTCTCCAACCATTTTATCAACCGTAAGTTTTTCCTCGTATATTTTTCTGGAATTAGCAGAGAATTTATCATAAACATCCTTATTTTCAAGTACATATTTAATTTTCTCGACAAATTCACCAGCATTATTATCTAATACATATCCATTCACATCATTCACAACTATTTCACTTATGCCTCCAACATTTGAAGCTACAATAGGTTTCCCAAAACTCATTGCCTCAATGATAGTAATAGGCAGCCCTTCATAATTACTTGTCAATAAAAACAAGTCAGCATACTCATTATACGATCCAGCATTGGGGATATTCCCCATAAAAAAAACATTTTGAGATTTTTTTCCATCAAATTCGTATTGATTCCCAATCCAAATAAAAGCAAAATCAGGTAAACCCGATGCAATTTCAAGAAATAAATCAATATTTTTAGGAGGAGATAAACGGGCAATGCACAAAATACTAAATTTATACTCATTACAAAAACTGAACGGATCAACTTTCAGCATCTGAAGTTTAGAAATGCCATTGTATACACAAGTTACATTATGTGTAATACCTTCTTTCAACAAATTATGCTGATCATATAAACTTACACCAACAACAGCCTTACATCTTGCTTGCATCATTCTCTCTATTGGTAGATATTTTCGGTATGCAACCCTTATTGAATCGAAACCATGGACAGTATATACAATTTTTTTACGCGGGAAAGCAATACGTCCTAGCATTGCCGCTTTGGAAGAGTGAAGATGAATTATTTCCGGTTTGTATTGCCGATACAATCTTCGCAGTTCCAGGATAGCAAGGAGGTCGTTTATAGGAGAAAACGCTCGCTTCAAGTATTTAGATTGCTGGGATCTAACAGTTCCTCTTAACATCTTCCACATCTTCCCATCACCTTCTCCTGCAATAGCAATAACTTCGTGTTCTTCGCTCAGCTTATTAGCCAAATTTATAACCACAGACTGTGCACCACCTAATTGAGAAAGAGTTATTACCTGGAATATTATCATAACTAACCAATCAAATTAAAAAAATAAAATTTACCCCACAATATTAAAACATCAAAGCCGGCAATGGCATATAAAAAATTCTATGATCCAAAACAAAATATGAATTAACAAGAACCCAAGCAATTTTCATAAAAAAAAACAAGAACATATTCTTTATCATAAATCTAAAATAATGATTTTCATCCCGAAGACTTAATTTTAAAATAAGTAAAAATAAAAGAAAAAGGCCAGGTGTCAAATAGCGTTCACCAACCACAGAAAAGCTAATAAAAAAATATCCTAAAAGCAAAAAACATAATGTCGTATAATATATATTTTTTTCAAACACATCCATATATAAAAGAATATTTTTATTTTTAATCCTAAACAAAACCAACAAGACAAACAATCTAGTCACATACTGTTGAATTGACATTAATTTAACTGTAAAAGAAGAGGAAAATTCTTCAGTCACTTCTATTGAAGAATAAGAAGAAGCCCTATATCCAATAGCTTGATTATGTTTTGCTATATCAAAAACATCAAACAATCCACGCCAATACTCTGTATCCAGAAAAACTGAAATTACACAGACAAAAACTACCATCCACCACAATAATTCGATTCGAAATTTAAAAAATCTAATAAATATAACAAAAAAAACAGACACAAAAAAACTGTAATGAATAAAAGGGCAAAGCAACAATCCCAAAACACCAATATCCTTCTCATCCAATAAATAAATCAATGAAAAATAAATAAAAACAGCAGAAGCTGTAAAATTCCTCACCCCGCCTATCGATACTGGATTAAACAAAACAATAGACAAAAGCAAAACAATATAAAAAAAATACGTTTTATGATTACCACAATATAAAACCATTTTCCTCAAAGACATATAAATAAAAATCCCACCGATAAACCCGACCAGCATAAGTAACACATGTGCACTTGAAGTAAAACTTCGAACAAAAACACACAACAGTTCATAATATACGTCCTTTATCTCTCCATTTACATAACTATGCCACACATCTGCATAAGTTGTCGTTTCAGAAAAAGACAAAAAGGCCTGCTTTATTCTCTCTGAATCCGAACGAGCATCATCAAAAGAATGCGCGAATCCAAAAAAAGAGTAAAAAAGGACGAACATCAAACCACTCAATTTATTTTTTAGATTATCACATGCTAGCAGAAAAGAAAAAAACGGTGAAAAAACAAAAGTTATCAATGATATTTTTGAAGAATCCTTTATCATATAAAAACCGTATTTTAACAAACTAAAATGAATATGCAATTACAAAAATAAAGAATATCTCAAAATAAAAAATCAGTAAATTTCGACATACGCATCGCAATTCTAAAAAGAAATATAGAGACATATGGCATTTTATATTTTACGAGAAAAAATCGTAATGCCGCCTTAGGAGGAAATGATTTATATGAAAAAAAACGGACATATGGATTTGTCTCAGGATATACAGACTTAAACCGTTCCCAGTCGCTCCATTCCCCTCGTATTATTTGCAGCCTACTACTATAGCACAGAAAATTCGCATATAAAGCATATCGTTCACTATCCACCTTATATAAATCATCTTTTATAAATGCTGATATCTGAAGCATTGCATCAACTGTTTTATCAGAAAGTTTAGTTCTACTGATTGTTCCTTCTCTGCTCTTATCATAATGATAGAAACAATTTTTAAGCTGATGCAATTTGTTGGCTCGAACATAAATACGGGTAGTTACAGCAAGATCCTCAGCCATATTAATCCCTGGAAATGGATATATATCATTATCAAAATATAAACAACGCCGTATCAGTTTATTCCACAATGATCCATTGAAATTATATTTATACGCTTCTTCAATTATATATTTTGGAGATGACGAAAACACAGGGCTTCTGAACAAAACTGACCGAGACTTATATTCTATCACAAAATCACATATAACAATATCGGCATCATTTTCTATTGCTGCAAGATACATTTTTTCATACATATCCAATTCCACCCAATCATCACTATCGCAATGTATCACATATTCGCCAACAGCCGCTTTCATTCCTATCATTCGAGCCTCCGCTTGTCCTCCATTACAATCTCTATAAATAATCTGAGTTTGTGGTTTACGGGCAGGATATCCTTCAAGCACATTGAGCAATACCTCAATAGAGGCATCAGGCGTACAATCATTAACGAATATATATTCAATATCTTCAATGGTCTGTTCAAAGAGTGATCGCGCACAGCGTTCTATATATTTCTCAACACCATAAACAGGAATTACAACACTCACCTTAGGCATATCAGCAATGATTTAGAATAATATTTCGTGTTTTAAACAACGTAACAAAAATCCATGCCATATTATGTTCAACAAAAAATAACCGTATTCTTCCTTTTGTAGAAAAGGCATCTCGGCTGATTATCTTCGAATAATATTCAACCCCCCGAAACACTCTTCGATATTCATCAATATATGAATATTTATCAATGATTAAATTTATTTTAGCACAAAATTTAATCATATTAATAGTACATTCAAAATCAGCAGCATCTGGTTTATCAGCAAAAAACATACTCAACAGCTCAGCACATTTTATCATTTGGTCAACACTATTCCTCCCATAATGATTTGTTATAGAATTTTCATTCGCACGATTATAATGATAACAAACTTCTGGAGAAAAAGAGACTTTATTAGCATAATAAAAAACTCTATACATCAACCCATTATCTTCCCACATATTAATCCCATCATAGAAAAAAAGATTATTATCATCAAGCAATTCCTTTCTTACTAATTTATTAACAGTATACATATTGATGGGATATTTATACATATTCTTAACAATCCAAGTTGCCGATATAGACTGCGTACTACATGATTGACGTCGACTACCATATTTAGTTTCATCAATAACGCCACATATAACGATGTCCGCACCATCTTTCTTTGCAATTTCATACATTCTCTCGTACATATTACGGTCAATCCAATCATCGCTATCGCAATGTATGATATATTCACCAGTAGCGATCGCCATCCCTGAATTTCTTGCTGCCGCCTGCCCTCCGTTGTGTTCTTTGTTGATAATCTGAACCTGTGGTATACGCATAGGATATTCTTTAAGCACCCGACATAACACTTCCATAGAGTGGTCTGGCGTACAATCATTTACAAACACGAACTCCATATTTTCAAAAGTTTGTTCAAAAAGAGAACGCACACAACGTTCTATATATTTTTCCACCCTATAAATAGGAACTATCACGCTTATTTTTTCTCTCATTTTTAGACATACATTAAATAATAATTCTATTTAGGCAATCACCCAATATAGTCACAGCATCCATGGCAGACAAAATATAATTATTATATTCACTCCTCTTTTGCAAGCGGGCAAAACATCATCCTGTAAAGTTCTTTTCCAAAAAATAAACACCTTTTATTTTCCAGTTTTCTATGATCTCATTTATAGCAATACTATTAATCGATTGAAGACGTTCTTCCGTGAGTTCTTCCAGCGAGTTAACAGCATACTTCTGAAGGCCAACCACTCGCAAAAACGAAACAAACCGAGAAGAGCCCCGCTCTGCATTAAGAATAGCCACAAACGGCTTATTGAAAATTATAGCGAAGACTGTTCCATGAAAAGAGTCTGTTACGACAAACTTAGCACACCGAAAACCATTAAGCCATTCGGATACAGAGGGGAAAATGCATCGCGGCACATTGGTCAATGTTGCCGACAGTCTCTCCTCCGGCATTACATTTAATGGAATTAAGCCTAATTGAGCGGATATATAGTTGACTATACGTTGTTTCTCTGGAGATTGATCCAATATATAGCACATCATCCGATTCTCTAAAATTGTTTCTCTGTCCTTCTCCTCAATCAACTGTATGTAATCCGCCTTATCCAAAAGAAGCGTCGGATCAAGCAGGTGGACAGCCTCTACGCCCAAATACTGCTTACAAAACTCTACTCCGGAGTCTTCACGAACCGATATGGCATCGAATTGTTTGGCAAGCTGTGCACATCGCTTGGTGAGTGTTGAAGAGAGTTCCCAATGTTCAACACCGAAAGATGTCGCATAAGCTATTCGTTTGATAGGTTTTTTAATAGCGAAATCCAGAAAGTAGGCTGGGATGTAACTATATTGAGGACGCCACACTTGATCGCTACCGACTACCAGCGCATCAAATTGATTTAGAACAGCATCATTAGGTATCTGTTTCCCTTGGAAAAAGTCGATCGTATCAATGTGGGTATCTATAAATCGTTCGGTATTTACCGCTATCTGCTTGCACATATCCTCATAATGAGTATTGAGCGATGTGAAAATATAGTTAAAGGGATTATAGCGTTTATCCTGTAAGATATAGCGTTTGAGGAAATGATATCCGAAATAGAGTATTCGCTTTCCTAGAGAGGCTATCTTAGAAGCCCCATACCGGTCTGTCACAACCTCATGCCCCATTCGTTTCAATACGGTTTGTAGGGCATAAGCCTGCAATAAACCTCCATAGTTAGTATGAAGAGGTTGGGTAAGAATACAGATTTTCATTACAAATCGCTATTTAATAAGCCTGGAAAGCAACAATAAGAGCATTCCTTGGGACAACTCGCTATCTCCAAATGACGAAGAATACCAATTTAAGCCATAAGTATCTCCTGATGTACATTTAACCCGACCGTTAGATCCTATTTTTATCAAACTCAAAATATTATTTTTACAAAAATCATCACTGTAACTAAGTCCTAACAAGAACATTGTGGTAGCGGACGCATCATACTTTTCTGAACTACCAGGAAACTGCGTCCACAAGCCGTCTTCATTCTTGAGATTAATTATCGATTCCACTATTCTCTCATATTCTTTATTATATTTTCCTCCCGTTACATCATTTAAATAAACAAGCCCCAATAAGTACCAGCCAATACCTCTCCCCCAATTTATTGACCCTGTTTTCACTTTAGTCTCCAAATTAACCCCATGACTTGGAATATAAGTATCCTTATCAATGCCATATGAAATATAAAAATCCAGTTGCTTCTCAGCCAGAAGTAGAGCATCTATATTTTGGGTAGTCCTGTAATACTCTACAAGAAAAGGAACTACCATTCCTATAACATCAACAAACTGACAGTTACCACCACTTCTATAAAGTATCACGCCATATTTTTCATCAACACTTTTCTTTAAATAAGCATATAAAGAATCCGCAAAGAAAAGATATTTTTCTGTTTTATTGCATTTATACAAGTTCAAAGAGGTTAGTCCAAAGGGTATTTGATCCACTTTATCTAAACAATAAACAGGATCCCCATGAGCATCAACCAGTTGGTCAAACCGGCTCTTAACCTTCTCAAGTCCTTGGAAATTATTTACCTTTATCAAATATTCAGACAATCCATAAAATAAGTATGCCTTAGGATAATTGTATAGTTTATAGGTTTTATCACCTCCCCTATACCACCTGATCATTGTTTTTGTAAAACCTCCAGGTTCTGACCACTCCATTACAACCTCGTCTGACGCTACCATATCCAACGCTTGTTCGACAATAAGATCTTCAGAAATCCCCTTTACTGACAATTCTAAATCTATATTGAGGCGAGACGAGAAATAAGGAATTACATCTACTAATAAAACAAGCAAATTAACAACTATGGAAATAGTCAGAGAACCAACCAACCATTTATTCGGTATTTTTCTCACAATCTTCATTCAGAATTAGACCCTATAGTTTTACAATATATACTACGTAATGGAGATGCTAATAATTCCCGTTCATATGTATTCATGCTAAACGCCCAAAACGCAGGAATATAAAGTAATGCGAACAACAATACCGCCATCATAAAATCAAGCACATTCGATAGATTGATGTAATTGACTGCATAAATACCTACCAAAGTAATCATAACAGGCGTAACCGACATTTTAGCAATTTCTTTCCAAAACGCAGGAATATCAAGTTTCTGAACACGGCTATAATAAATATTCATAATTATTCCCTGCCCGATCAACAATGCACATGCGATAGCGATCGCACAACCAATACCTCCGAAGTGCTTAGCAAGGACAATTTGCCCACCTAAACTACATATTGCAATGATGATATAAAGCACCGACCGGAACCTCATCTGGTTGCGAGCTTGTAAAATAGCAATACCAACATTTTGTATCAAGGGGATAGTCAATGCACCGAAGAATAGCAGAGTAACAATATAAGCATCATCATAGCCTTCTCCGGCCCATAAACGGACAAAGGGGCGACCGAAAAGTATAAACCCCGATAAGACAAAAGCCATGACAATATACTGTATCCGTCCAGTACGAATAAATAGGTCTGATATTTCACGATCAGAAGAGTGTTTAGCTACCATCGCCGTTATTCTTGGTAGGAATACACTTGAAATAGCTGTTGAGAAAGACATATACATGGATTGAAGATAGATGGCAACAGCAAACACTGCAACAGCCGCCGTACCCACAAATGCACCTAACACAAACTGCCCCGTGCTCCAGTATATACGATCCATAATGGCATTGAGGAAAATCCAAAAAGAATAAATAGCGACTTCCCGCAAAAATCCCCAATGGAACTTCCCAAACACAATCCGTATCTTCACCTTGTACTTACAGTAAAACACATTTAACAACAAGGTCATCAGATTGAATACCGTCTGCACTACCACCATCGCTATAGCCTTGTATCCATATTTCAGCAGAACGATCATCACAATCGTATTCAGCAGAATACGTATAATCTGAACGACCTTCTGAAACACAAAATCTTCATAAGCGGTAATGATCGATCCAAAAATACTCAGCGGGAAAGTAACGGCAAGGTTGATGAGCATCAGGAGCATCAGTATCTTGGCTTTAGACAACTCCAAGGCAGTCATGGTTTCGCCAAACAGGGATTCCACGTTGAAATACAACACAGACCCTACGCATAGCGACAGCACACCTATACCAGTATAAAGAATCAGGAACATACCAAACATGGAATACTGTTCCTGTATCTTTCCTTCTGTCCTAAATTTGGCTGTATATCTAATGATAGCATTGCCAAACCCGAAATCCATAATCGTTAGATAAGCAATAACGGAAGCTACCAGCGAATAAAGACCGTACTCACTCTGCCCCATCATGCGTAGCATATAAGGCATATACAGTAACCCGACCAGTGTATTCAGACCGATTACTGCATAGTTAAGTATTGCTCCTGCTTTTAGCTGATTAACTGCCATTAGAACTTATCGAAGATTACTTATCCTCATGATAATAATTCCTCGAATTCCCATACCCATATCCATAGCTACCTTTCTTGTGATACCCGTACGTATTCGACTGGTCGATACCATTCAGGACTACCGCCATATTATTCAGCTTGCCATGCGCGTAGAGGTCCTGCACTTCGGCCAGTGCCCCGCGGTGGGTGTAGTTCTCACGCGTCACGTAGATGGTGGCCGTCACGAACTGGTTCACGCTAAACACGTCGGACACCAGGCCAACCGGTGCCATATCGAGGATGATATAGTCATATTTGCCTTTCAGCTCGGCGAAGAGGCGGGCCAGTCGCGGGGAGTCTAACAGTTCCGCCGGGTTCGGGGGAAATACCCGGGTCGGGATAATGTCGAGGTTGGCATGGAGGCGGTGCGAGGTGTCGATGATCTCGCTGACTTTGGTTTGGGGCTCGGACAGATAGATGGCGATGCCTTTCTCGGGCGTCAGGTCGATCACGTCTTCCATCTGCGACCGGCGCATGTCGAGGTCGATCAGCAGCACGCGCTTGCCGGTGGTAGCCAGGGAGAGGGCGAGGTTACGGGAAACGAAGCTCTTGCCTTCGCCGCTGGTGGTGGAGGTGATCATGATCACGTTGTCGCCCGGATGGTTAGCCGTAAGGAACTTCAGGTTGGAACTGATCAGGCGGAAGCGTTCGGCCGTGCCCGAGCGCAGCTTCAGCGTCGGGAAGTTATCGCCGGCTTTCCCTTCGGGGATATCCCCGAGGAAGGGGGCTTTGACGGCTTGTGTCAGTTGGTCTTTCGTTCGCAGCTTCACGTCAAACATATCGGCGACGAATATATAGATCAGGGGTAGTATAAAGCCCAGCATCAGGGCGGCGGCCAGGATGATCATCTTCCGCGGGGCTACCGGCTCGTTGGGCAGGGAGGCGGCGTCGACGATCTTGGCGTTCGGTGTAGCAAGGGCCAGGGAGAGGCCGGTCTCTTCCCGTTTCTGCAGCAGGTAGATAAAGAGACTTTCCTTGATTTCCTTCTGGCGGTAGAGTTCGCGGGATTCGCGTTCCTGGGTCGAGAGTTGCACGGCGCGGGTGTTGTACGACGACTCCTTCGAACGCAGTTCGCGGAGTGTCGTCTGTATGCCGTTTTCCGCGATGCCGATACCGCTCAGCAGGTTACTGCGGAGGGTGGCGATGCGGGCATTGAATTCTTTCAGGACGGGGTTCGAACTGCTCATGCCGGTCGTCTCGCGCACCTTGCGGAGCACTTCTTCATTATACCGGCCGATGAGTTCGAGGATGGTCGGGTCGGTCAGGCCGACGTTCGAGGGCACCACACCGCCGTCGTTGGCGGGGTTCGAGAGGAACTGCTTGATCGAACGCAGGGTGCTGAGTTGGATCTCGGAGGTGGTGATCTGCTGGTCGTAGCCCGTGGAGGTGGCGAGGAAGAGCTTGGCTTCCGACTCGATGTCGGTGATCCCGCGTGACAGTTTGTATTCTTCCACATTCCGCTCGGCGGTGCTTAGTTCGCCGGAGATGATGGCGAGGCGTTCGTCGATAAACTTGGTGGTGTTGATAGCCACAAAGTTCTTCTCGTCGATGGCCTGCTGGTTATACAGTTCGATCAGCGTGTTGATCATATCCATGCCTTTCTCGGGGCAGGGGGTGACGAGCGAGAGCTCTACCACGCTGGAGGTCTTGTTGATGGCGCCGATCGAGAGGGTCTTCGGGATGCCGACCCGGCTGGCGAGGCGGACGGTGACGGGATATTCCTGCCGCCCGAACTGGTTTTCCTTGAAGGTGAGGCGTCCCCAGGGGGTCTCCATCACGCTGTCGAGGAGGATCACCTGCTCGATTTCCGGCATTTCGGAGGCGAAGCTCAGCGTACCGTCTTCGGCATGGCGGTAGATCTTAAACGTACCGTCTTGCACGGCCTCTTCGGCGATGACAAAGACGGGGGTCTGCTTGTAGATCTCGATATCCTTCAGCCAGCCTTCCTCGAAGTACGAGACGTGGAGGTTGAGCTTGTTCACCATCAGGTCGTAGATGGTCTTCGACTTAAGCACTTCGAGTTCGTTTTCCAGGTTGTCGTTCGTCGCCATGATACCCAGGTCCTGGAAGGCGGTGATATCGGCGCCGACCTGGCCTTTCTTCTCGTCCTTGATCACGACGGTCGACGTCACTTTGTAGTCGGGGATCGCATAAAAGATGTAGGCCACAGCCAGGGCCACGCAGGTCACCACACAGGCGAGGAAGAGTTTCCAACGGCGGAGGCAGCGGATCACCAGGTCTACCAGGTCAATTTCCTGGGTGGTGTCCACTTTATTCGTATTCGGTTCCATTCTTTGTATGTAAAGGGCTTTTCTATTCGAATTATTTCACCAGTGTGATAATAGCGATGATCAGGGAAATGGCGGAGATAAACAGCGGGGCATCCCGGTAGATAGACGACGAGGTGCCGATCTTGGCCTTGTTGGGCTTCACATACAGGATGTCGTTCTGCTGGAGGTAGAAGGTGGGCATAAAGAACAGCTCGGGGCTGGTCATATTGATATGGTAGAATTCCTTCTTGCCGTTCACGATGCGGCAGAGGAGCACATCCTCGCGGTCGCCGGTGATATTCATGTCGCCGGCCAGCGCCAGGGCTTCGACGATGTTCACCTTCTCGTTCGAGACGGTATAAGTGCCGGGACGAAGCACGTCGCCCAGTACGGATATCTTATAGTTCATGTAACGGATGTTGACGACCGGGTTCTCCACATATTCGGATATCTTCTGTTCGAGCAGCTTGACGGCCTGGTCTTTCGTGAGTCCGCCGAGCGAGACGCTGCCGATGACGGGGAAGTTGATCTTGCCGTCCTTATCCACCAGGTAGCCCTGGTAATCGGAGATATTGTAGGTCATACGCTCGGTCTTGACCACGTTGAACATCTCCACCGCCAGGGGGTTGATGGCCGAAACGGTGATCAGCAGGTTGTCGTTGGGTTGGATACGGATGTCGTAGTTCGAGAGGTCGTTTTCATACACGAACGCAGGAATCTGGTCGACTTCCTGGAAATAGACGGTTTTACTGGCTGAGCCACACGATACCAGCGAGAGAAGGCTTACACAAAGCAGCGTTGTTAGAAGAATAGTTTTTGTTTTCATACGGATTGTTATATACTGACTTTTTTATATGATAGGGGGAGTGGAGGTTTGCGCCGGTTGATCACCAGGTTGATCGCACTGTTGATCCCAATCCATAGCATCAGGTCGGCGATAAACAGTACGTTGTTGTCGATATAAGGAGCCAACAGGATATTGGCTGTCGCGATCGTGCAGGAAAAGACAATGATCGCCACCATGGTCTGCCGGAACGAGAATCCCATCCGGATCAGCTTGTGGTGGATATGGTTGCGGTCGGGGCTGAAAAGGCCGGTCCCGTTCTGCCAGCGGACAAACATCACGCGCAGCACGTCGAGCATGGGTACGAGCAGGGTCGAAAAGGCCACGACAATAGCTCCGTCGGAAAACGGAAGCATCTCCGTATTGATCGATGCATAGCGGATGGCCAGGAAAGCCAGGATTAAGCCTAACGTCAGACTACCGGTATCGCCCATAAAGATCTTCTGGTGCTTCTCCACCTTGCCGAACACATTGTAGAAGAAGAAGGGCACCAAGACCCCCAGCATGGCGAATGCCAACGTGGAGTAGATCCACAGGTCTTTCAGGTAGAACAACGTGCCGAACACCGCCAGGGCAACAATGCTCAGTCCCGAGGCCAACCCGTCGATGCCGTCGATCAGGTTGATGGCATTGGTAATAAAAACAGTCAGCAGAATGGTGAAGGGGATGCCGATCCAGAAGGGGATCGCATACAGGCCGAACAGGCCGTAGAAATCGTTAATCCACAACCCCGACAGCGGAATCAGGGCCGCGGCCAGGAACTGGGCTACGAACTTAGCCCGGTAGCGCAGGCCGATCAGGTCGTCGCGCACACCGGTAAGGTACAACATGACAAGCCCGGCGGCCAGGCAACAGAACTCAGGGACAATATAGGGTATCAACCCATCTGCCACTCTGTAGTCCAACCGATACCGGAGGGCAACGACAATAAACAGGGAAATAAACAGGGACGGCAGGAAGGAGATGCCTCCCAATTGCGGAACTGCACCCTGATGCACCTTACGGGCGTCAGGGAGATCGAACAATTTCTTTTTATAGGCTACGATCAATATCCGTGGTATCAAATACCACGAAAGCACAGCCGCGGTGCATACCGCAACGATTAGAAACACATACATAGAGAGAGAGGTGAAGGTGTATAAATTGGTCGGAGAGAGAGGATTAATACACACTAAAAAAGATCGTCAGTCCCATAAAACAGGGTCTAACCAGTATAGGTGCATTAACAATTCGCCGACAAAAGTAATTAATTATCTTATGTAGAACAAGCATTCTCTATGAAAGTTCATTTTTTCAATCAAAATTTATTAACAATTTAATCCACCCTATTCTTCATACTTTCCTACCCTACCCTCTCCACGAGGCCGGAAAGCCCAAACAACCCCTTCGAATACAACCAGACTTAAAAGCGAGGTGCTTTCAATATCAACGAAATTTGAAAGTAATGGGTGTTCGCCGCGACGATGAATGCCCGGTCACGGGCATCGTGTTCGTAGCCGTGGGTGCTGGCGAAGCCGAGCCCACGGTCAATTAGAATAACAACAATTATCATGCGCCGCGTCAGCGGTGCCG
>JAVBUR010000074.1:0-4865 GCA_031555145.1 Tannerellaceae bacterium
GTGCCCACGGACTTGATTTTTCTTTTAACATCATAGTGATACGCTTTTTAAGTTTACTGTGATTAAAGCTGTTGGCCATAGAGTAGAGCCTTGTGCCGACAGCTTTTTTAATTAATAAAAGTTGATATTGTTTTGCATCGACGCCTTGCGTAATGACAGATTCGTCTGCCTCATACTCATGAATATTTTGCAACTCTTGCTTCAAAAGCCAGGCCGCCGGGTTAAACCACTGGAAGAATATACACACATCGGCCAATAGCAGATCCACCGAATGACGTTTGCGGATATGAGCCTGTTCATGAATCAGTATTTCCCGCCCATTCTCCTCAAGATCCTTCCGGGATATGACAATGTACTTCATCCAACTGAATGGAGCTATTTCTTCTTCGAGTATGATCAAATGGGTTCCATTTGCCAGTTTCTCTATTTCACCTTTGCGAAGCAACCCAACCATACGTACCAACGAGTACAGATTCCGGCAAATGAAAAATAGTATTCCAGCTAAATAAATAAGTAAAGCTATTTGAATCCAACTTACGGTAGGGTGAACCGTTTCAATCTCTACAACCGGGGTATCGACCATCAATAACAGTTGCTCCAACGTCAGCAATGTTTGCTGTACCTCAGACTCTTGCCTGATGGTTATCTCGATCAACGGCAACAGACACGACAGTAACAAGATGCCTAACAAGGCAATACGGTTGAACCGATGAAATGTTTCCTTGCTAAGCAGTAACCTGTAGAACAAGTAAAACACCGCCAGACAAACAGAAGCTTTAAGTATGTAAACGAAGAATACTCCCATAGTATCACTAATTAATGTTGAAAATTGTCTTATTCAAAGTATAAACCGTCATTGTATATGCGCACATTACTTCAGGATACGCTGCATCGCTTTTGTATTTCCCCCACCGTCCGTACAAATCCAGCAACAACGATATATGGTCGTAGATGGAGTAATGCATCTGGCCGTTTTTGCTATATACCCGTCCATTCATATAGAATGCCGCATGCAGGAGGTCACCTTTCTTGTTTCTGAAAATCAGTACCGATTTCTCCGGCAGTGCAACTTTCCCGATAACCTTTTGCCTGGCTTCATACGTTTCGCCTGGCAAACAGAAGATATTCAGCATCGCTTCGCCTTGTGCTAACACCGGATACATGGACCGATTGAAGCAGATGGGTTCCGGATCAACTCCGTGGGTGCGAAACATGCATTCCCAGGCATACGACAGACAAGTCTGCGGAGCATAAACCAACAAATCATGTTTACTTCTACGCCTGTACAGTGAGTCAACCAATTCGGTTATCTCTTCTTCACCCATATCCGTTATCGCGGCATCAAATGTTGCATACGGAGCTACTTTACTTTCTACTTGTACCCCGTTTACCCGTTTCTGGTTTCTCATCAAGGTACTGAAAATACAAGGTTTGTTGAAATAGCAAAGCAATGTATCAGTTCCCCAGACGGCATTCACCTCGTACTTGCGAGCTTCTTCGCCAAGCGTGTCAATCGAAGTAAAATAGTCGACCAGCCGGATGCGATAAGTATACTGACTAAAATCCATCTTACCGATTTCCTCACCCTTCAACCTCATCATCACAAAATCTTGTTCTTCAATGTCCCAAGCCCTCTGTGCTTTTGCCGGACTCATCCACAAGCAAATGATCAGCGATAGTATGAATTTACAGGCGATCGGCATACCGAGGGATTTATTTAGAACCCGACTTTTCGACTTCCTGTATTAACTTCTTCAAATCGTCCAATGAGATATCTTCTTCTTGCACCAGAGAAGAGACGGCATTGAGATAAGAATTATTGAAATACTTGCTGATGACATTGCGCAGTGTACCTTGCCGGAATTGTTCCTCGCTCACGACTGCATAATACTGATAGGTATTGCCATATGTATGGTGAGTAAGATAACCTTTTTCTTCCAGGCCGCGTACAATAGTGGATAGTGTATTGAAATGTGGCTTCGGATCATCATAAAACGCCAACATCTCCTTCACGAACAGAGGACCTTTTGTCCAAAAAAAGCCCATTAATTCCTCTTCTTTTGCAGTTAATCCTTTCATACGATTTGCAGTTTTCAAGTTCATATATAATATCTGAATGCAAATAACGGAATAATATAGTTCAAAAACTAATTTACATAGTTAATATAAACTAAAGCAAATAGTTTATCCAAAAAAGCAGGGAAAAAGCAATCAACGAAAGCTCTCTCCCTGCCACAACAGAATTTATATATAACAACTACTTATTTCGATAAGCCAACACCCCATATATTAAAAACGATGCCAACATCATACATCCTGCTATTGCGGAAACATTTCTAAACTGAAACCCTGATATTCCCCAGTATGGTTCCGCACCGACCAGAATAACAAACAAACATATCAATCCCAGCATAACAGTACCAGCCCGACACAAACGGGTAGCGAGCTTGTACTGTACCACTACTGTCTGTTCCGTCACCTTAAACGGAAAATTAAACAACCTGATCGGTGCATAGCCGGAATACGCCATCAAAGCCATTCCGAATGTAGCCACGGGAAACATGACCATAGCTTTCAACCTCAAATCCTGGTCTTCGATTTGTACCAGGAAATAGATCGTAGACACACACATCAATATCCAGATGAGCAGCGCTATTCCTTCGAGCGCTCTATCCAGCAACGTAGGATGCAACCGAACATTCGGAAGCCCCTTACCCGAATAAAATCCAAGATTAACCCAACTTTCCGAGAATCGGCAAATAGTTTCAGCCGTTCAGCGCTTTAGCGATTCCTCTTTTACGTCTGGGTACTACAAATTTTCATTTTCTTGAACGGCGTCCTCCTATATTTTAGTTTATCATAAATCTCTGCGGCCTTTTTGGTGGGGTTTGTACACATTCTAAGTTCCACTTGTTCTCCGATTTTGTTTGTTGCGGTTGTTGTAACGGCTTTCTGGGTGCTCATGATTCGCACGATTTCGGTCCAATAAGCATTCATTCCTGTCTGCTTGAGTTGATACCTTATGGTGTTGACTATCCAATAAGCCATCAGCCCAAAGAAAATATGGGCATCCGAGTTCTCGTCCGTCTGATGATAGATGGGTCTGAGATTCAGATCTAATTTCAATTGCCGGTTTGAGGCTTCGATTTCACG
Source organism: Tannerellaceae bacterium (assembly GCA_031555145.1). Taxonomy (GTDB): domain Bacteria; phylum Bacteroidota; class Bacteroidia; order Bacteroidales; family Tannerellaceae; genus JAJDIA01. Next base: position 3,154 of record JAVBUR010000074.1, read on the forward strand.
GATCAGATTGTAATACGACCAGGTGGTTTTCTCGTCCAGGTGAAGGATGTTTGTCCGAAGAAAATAGGTTCCATACTCCTTTTCTGCTCCCTCCTTGGCATACCATTGAATATGGGTTGTCTTATCCTTTTGGTCGTGACTGATGATAATTTCATATCGGCTTCCTACGGATGGATACCGCTCTATGAGCCGGCCCACACGTTGGCACACCTTGTCATACTTCTTGGTCCCTCCTTTCTTTGTCAGGGAGGTTTCTATGCCTTTGAGCCCATCTTCAAACCGTTGCTGAAACAGGCTACTCATGGACTCTTCTTTCAAAGCTTTCAGGGGACTATCGATTTTTAGATAGTAATCCCCGTTGGATGGGTTGTTGACTTGCGTGAGCTTGATTTCCCTTTTCTTGTTGTCGTGAACCACCACACTACGAGCATCCTCTTTCAGCTCATAATCGGTTAGCTTTTTACGCGATACACACAGGTAGTTGTATCCTTTCTCTTTGATCAGAGCCAGATTCTCTTCCGTAGAAATACCGGCATCAATGACTACCAGCGCTTTTCCTTGTGGATTGGCTGCCATGGGATTCTTGGTCACCAGTTGTTCTACCATGTCGGGAAGAGCAGCCGGATCGGCTGTATTGCCTTCCAGTACGGAACTGTAACGGATAAAGCCTTCAGCATTGATGCACAGGGCCAATACCAGCAACTTGCAATCGTTACGCTTTTCTTTACTGCGACCGAATTTGGCTTTCCGGCTCTCTTCTTTTCGGCCTTCAAAATAAAAATTAGTCAGGTCGAACAACAGGATGGCATTGGTCAAATCGAACAACCGGTCGGTAGTCCGGCACAAGTGAGTTTCCAAAGCATCCTTGAGTGCATACAGGGAAGGGGCTACACTGTAAATGTTATGTTTATTGAAACAGGATATATCCAGGCCAAGCAACTCCATTACGGCCGAGTTCTCCTGCATGATACGCAGGGACTTGTATTCCGAAGGGGAGTAAAGGGTACGGGTGATCAGGTGGGCAATGGCAAACTTTATCTTCTGTTCCTCCCAACCTTGTGAACGTAAAAATTCCTCAAGTCCCAGTTGGCGGATGGCTTGCAGACATAACCACTCACCACCTATTTCACGGCCTTCCTGGTGTTCCAAGGTCGAGCCATAGATTAGGTTACGCTCTTTTTCGATACGTTTCAAGTCCTTTTGATGATTCACATCGATGGTGCCTTTGGATACCATCATGCTCCAATAGCGTTTGATTAGGGTGGTGACCATTTCGGGTTGTTCGCTCAGGAAGTCCTCCCAAAGTTCCATCTGCCCGCGGTGTTCCATCAGGTAAGTCAAACCTTCCGAGACCTTGCGCAAGGCAGCACCGGAGAGTTCGGTAATGAAGCCCGGAGAAAGAAGAATACGGCTGCGAACCACACCGGCGCAGTCGCGGTAGGTCTCTTTCAAACGGTAATAAGGATCGTTAGTACCGGTCGCAGGGTTGTATCGGGCAGTACATGTGAAATGCATGCTGCAAAGATCTGTATTTCTTTGCATTAGACCAAATCCTCGTGGGTACTACAAAACGTTTCTGGAGAATAGCTGTAATTGATTATCAGGTAGATAGGAAAGAGAAAAACAGACAAAACCCCTGGTTTAGGAGGTTTTATCTGCCTTTTTAACTATACATTAACTTTTCAGAGAGCTAACCCGGAAAGTTGGGTTAA
>JAVBUR010000109.1:0-11634 GCA_031555145.1 Tannerellaceae bacterium
GAATGGTACATCGGCTATCTTACTGAGCATCAGTATGGTTATCCCGTTAGTGTAGCGGTGTAGGCTTTTTCATATTTTGGACTGAAGAGCCTATGGGACAGGGGATTTGCTCAAAAATGACATCTTCGCAAAAACTTTCAAATACGGATAGAATTGAAGATTCCAATCCGGACAAAATCGAAGCTGTAACGATACCAAGCCGGAACAAATAGAGAACAGGTATTATTCTTCGCCGCCAATGATCATGCCACTACCGAGGCAGAGGTGGTGATCCTGGTCGTAGATAACGCCGTATTGGCCGGGGGCGATGCCTTGGATCTTCTGGCCGGATTCGATGCGGTAGAGGTCACCGATGTGATGAAGGAGGCCAGGGGTAAAGTCGGGGGTGTGGCGGATCTTGAAGGTGATGGGTTTGGGGTCGGTGAATTCGCCCCAGGGGTCTTCGGTAATGAAGTCGAAGCCCTGGAGGTTGACGACGCAGCCGTATTGGGTGTCGGGGTCGTAGCCGTTGGAGACGTAGACGATGTTTCGTTGGATGTCTTTTTTGATAACGAACCAGGGGCCACCGCTGAGGCCGAGGCCTTTGCGCTGGCCGATGGTGTGGAACCAGTAGCCGTTGTGTTTGCCGAGGACACGACCGGTTTCGAGTTCGACGATCTTACCGACACGGCGACCGAGATAGCGTTCGATAAAGTCGTTGTAGTTGATCTTGCCGAGGAAGCAGATGCCCTGACTGTCTTTACGCATGGCGCTGGGGAGTTTCTGGGTTTCGGCGATGGCGCGGACTTCGCTCTTCATCATATGGCCGATGGGGAACATCAGTTTCTGGATCTGGAGGCGAGTGATCTGGGCAAGGAAGTCGGTTTGATCTTTGATGGGGTCTTTGGCCGTGGAGAGCCAGACCCGGCCGTCGATCTCGGTGGTGGTGGCATAGTGGCCGGTGGCGATCTTGTCGAAGTCGTGGCCCCAACGGTCTTCAAAACAACCGAACTTGATGAACTTGTTGCACATCATGTCGGGATTGGGGGTGAGGCCGCGCTTGACGGAGTCGATGGTGTAGCTGACGACTTTGTCCCAGTATTCTTCGTGCAGGGAGACAACTTCCATGCGACAGCCGTAGCGGCGGGCAATGTAAGTAGTAATCTCGATATCTTCTTCGGCGGGACAGTCGATGTAGCCGTCTTTGTCTTCCATGCCGATGCGGATGTAGAAGATGGTGGGGTCGTAACCGGCCTCTTTAAGCTGGTGGACGACTACGGAGCTGTCAACGCCCCCGGATACTAATGCTGCTATTTCCATACGATCAAACTCTCTTTGCGGTACAAAGGTACAAAATTGCGAGGGTTTCAGGATAGGGAAGGGATTAAATCGTTATTTTTGCAGACGGAAACCATTGTTTCACCTTCTTATAATCATTCACATATGAAACGATTAATTGTATCTTGTATGACAGTATCGACTTTGCTTGCGTGTTCCGGGCCGAAAGAGCCCGCGGAACAACCCGCGTTTGAATATACGGTAGAACGTTTTGCCGATTTGCAGATCCTGCGCTATGAAGTGCCAGGGTTTGAGTCGTTGACGTTGAACCAGAAGCAACTGCTTTATCACCTGTCGGAAGCGGCGTTGATGGGACGGGATATTTTGTTTGATCAGAATTGCAGGTATAATCTGGCGATCCGCCGGACACTGGAAGCGATCCATCAGAACTACAAGGGCGACCGGAAAGATACTAATTTCGGGGCGTTGGAGGTGTATCTGAAACGGGTATGGTTTTCGAATGGCATCCATCACCATTATGGGGAGGATAAGTTTGCGCCGGGGTTCAGTCAGGACTTCTTTGAGGTGAATGTGCGCCAGGTTGGCGCGGATAAGTTGCCGGTACGGGAAGGACAGACGGTGGACGATCTGCTGGCTGAACTGACGCCCGTGCTCTTTGATCCGGCAGTGATGGCGAAACGGACGGTGCAAGGAGGAGTCGATGATATTATCAAGGCCTCGGCCAACAACTATTATGGCGAAGGGGTGACGGAAAAGGAAGTGGAGGATTATTATGCGTCGATCAAGGTGAAGAATGACAGTACGCCGATTTCTTACGGGCTGAACAGCCGGTTGGTGAAGGAGGGTGGCAAGCTGGTGGAGAAGGTTTGGAAGGTTGGCGGGTTGTATACGCAGGCTATCGAGCCTATTGTGGCTGAACTGGAGAAGGCGGCTGCCTTTGCAGAGAATGCCGCACAGAAGGCGGTGATCGACAAACTGATTGAATATTACCGGACTGGGGATTTGAAGACGTTTGACGCGTATGCTATTCTGTGGGTGCAGGATACGGCTTCGGATGTAGACTTTGTGAATGGGTTTACGGAGACGTATGGCGATCCGCTGGGGATGAAGGCTAGTTGGGAATCGACGGTTAACTTTATCAATAAAGAGGCGACGGAACGGACAAAGGTGATCAGCAGCAATGCGCAGTGGTTTGAAGATCATTCGCCGGTCGACAGCCGCTTCAAGAAAACGGAAGTGAAGGGGGTATCGGCTAAGGTGATCAATGTGGCGATGTTGGGTGGTGATTGCTATCCGGCGACGCCGATCGGAATCAACCTGCCGAACTCGAACTGGATCCGGGTGGAATATGGTTCGAAATCGGTGACGATAGAGAATATTACGGAAGCGTATGATAAGGCATCGCAGGGAAGTGGCATGGGCGAGGAGTTCATGTGGAGCGATGCGGAGCGTGAAAGTGCTAAAAAGTATGGCTTCCTGACAGGGAATCTGCATACTGACTTGCACGAGTGTTTGGGACATGGATCGGGTATCTTGTTGCCGGGTGTTGATCCGGACGGGTTGAAATCGTATAGTTCGGCGTTGGAAGAAGCGCGGGCTGATTTATTTGGATTGTATTACATTGCTGATCCGAAGTTGGTGGAGTTGAAGCTTGTTCCGGATGCGGAAGCTTATAAGGCTGAGTATTATAACTTCATGATGAACGGGTTGATGACGCAATTGGTGCGCATCGAACTGGGCAAGAATGTGGAAGAGGCGCATATGCAGAATCGCCAACTGATTGCTAAGTGGGTCTATGAAAAGGGACAGGCAGATAAGGTGGTGGAATTGAAGAAACGCGACGGAAAGACATACGTAGTGATTAATGACTACAACAAACTGCGCAACTTGTTCGGTCAGTTACTGGGTGAGGTTCAACGCATCAAGAGCGAAGGCGATCTGGCTGCCGGCAAGAAACTGGTGGAAGAGTATGCCGTAAAGGTAGACCCTGAACTCCATGCGGAAGTACTGGCTCGTTATGCGAAGCTGGATCTGTCTCCGTACAGAGGCTTTGTGAACCCGGTGATGAAAGAAGTGAAGAACGCACAGGGTGTGGTGACGGATGTGGTACTGGATTATACCGAAGGATATACGGAACAGATGGAACGGTATAGCCGGAATTATTCTTTCCTGCCTACTTACAACTAACATCGAATGCAGGATATAGTGAGACAAATACGCGTACGGTTGCGCCTCGCCATGAATGGGGTGGTGTCAACCAGTATGCGGGAAAAGGGATTGCAGTATAAATTGAACTTCGGGGTTTCGATCCCGAAGTTGAAAGAGATAGCCACTGATTTTCCGCACGACGGTGAGTTAGCTGAATTGTTGTGGCAACAGGATGTCCGGGAAATGAAGATATTGGCAACGCTGATACATCCTGTGGATACGTTTTCACGGGAAAAGGCTCCGCGATGGGCCATAGAAGCGCCCACCCAGGAGATCAGGGAACAGTATGTAATGAACTTGTTACAACACCAGCCTCAGGCGAGTCACTTAGCCATGTCCTGGATCTTTTGGCAGGATGATCCCTATGGTATCTTGGGATATCTGCTGTATGCACGGCTTTTCATGAAGGGGACGGTACTTGAGGGAGAACACAGGGGTACATTCCTTCGGCAGGCACGTGGAGCATTGGAATTGAAAGAACGTTTTGATGATGATGTGGACGCTCTTCATCGGGCGGCATTGCTGGCCTTGAAAAAGTTCGGGCGACAGTCAGCCGATCAGGCGCAGCAAGTGCTGGATTATCTGGCCGATTTTCCCGCCTCAGGCTCCCCGGAAAAGGAGAGGTGGTATGCCGATTTACAATTCGAATTTGATTATTACGGATAATTATCAGGTGTTTAAAATAAATACCCTATCTTTGTCCATCGCGTGAGCGACCAGTGAACATGGACGAAAAACTACATAATGACATGCGGGAGATTTTTACTGAATATCTCAACAGTAAAAACCTGCGTAAAACAGAGGAAAGATACAGGATATTTGAACATGTATGCGATTTCCCCGGTCATTTTGACATAGATATGTTGCACGATAGGTTGAAGGAAGAAAAATACCACGTCAGCAAAGCCACCGTTTATAATACATTGGAAGTGATCGTGGATGCGGGTCTGCTGGTACCGCACCAGATATCATCGCGCGCCGTTCAGTACGAATTGAAATACCTGGCTGATACGCACCAGCACCTGATTTGCACCAAATGCGGTACGATCCGCGAAATCCGGACACAGACATTGAAGGCTGATTTGAAGAAACTGAAGATCTCACGGTTTTCGGCCGAATTCTATTGCCTGTATGTGTATGGGGTTTGCAGTAAATGCACGTACAAGATGCGGATGATGAAGATAAAAAAATAAACTATTAACATACATAATCACGAAGATGAAAGTAGATGTTTTATTGGGATTGCAGTGGGGAGACGAAGGCAAAGGGAAAGTGGTGGATGTACTTACACCCAACTATGATGTGGTTGCCCGTTTCCAGGGAGGTCCGAATGCCGGACACACATTGGAATTCAACGGAGGTAAATATGTTCTGCGCTCTATCCCGTCGGGTATTTTCCAGGGGGATAAAGTGAATGTGATCGGAAACGGGGTAGTATTGGACCCGCTGTTGTTCAAACAGGAAGCGGAGGGACTGGCTGCCAGTGGTCACGATCTGACTAAAAAGTTATGGATATCCAAGAAGGCTCACCTGATCCTGCCGACACACCGGATACTGGACGCTGCTTATGAAGCGGCTAAAGGTGCTGGTAAGATTGGCACTACGGGGAAAGGTATCGGGCCGACATATACTGACAAGATTAGTCGCAATGGGGTTCGCGTAGGCGACCTGTTGGGTGATTTCGATACGATTTATCGTCAGGCGAAAGCACGGCATGAAGAGATTCTGAAATCGCTGCACTTTGAATATGATATCCGGGAGTTGGAGATTGCCTGGTTTGAAGGAATTGAGTATCTGAAGCAGTTTAAGTTGGTTGACAGCGAACATGCGATCAATACGATGCTGAAAGAAGGTAAGTCGGTACTGGCTGAAGGGGCACAGGGAACGATGTTGGATATTGACTTTGGTTCGTATCCGTTTGTGACTTCTTCCAATACGATTTGTGCAGGGTGCTGCACAGGTTTGGGCGTGGCTCCCCGGAATATTGGCGAGGTGTATGGCATTTTTAAGGCGTATTGCACGCGTGTTGGCAGTGGGCCGTTCCCGACGGAGTTGCAGGATGAGACAGGCGACAAGATGTGTGAGATCGGTCATGAGTTTGGTTCGGTAACAGGCCGGAGACGCCGTTGCGGTTGGATTGACCTGGTGGCGCTCAAGTATGCTATTATGCTGAACGGGGTCACAAAGCTGATTATGATGAAGAGTGATGTGCTGGATAACTTTGACTCTATCAAGGCGTGTGTTGCTTATAATGTGAAGGGGAAAGAGACGCCTGAATTTCCTTATGAGGTGAACGATGATATTCTGCCGGTGTATGTAGAGCTGTCCGGTTGGATGACGGATATGACGAAGATGAAGAGCGAGGATGAATTCCCGGAAGAATTCAACGCGTATCTGAGTTTCCTGGAAGAGGAGTTGGAAGTTCCTATCCAGATCGTATCGGTAGGACCGGACCGCGAACAGACAATTCTCCGGTATACGGAAGAGTAAAATAGCTGGAATTTGATACAAAATGGCAGAAGACCACACCCTAAGGGGATGATCATCTGCCATTTTTGCTTTTGGCAGGCTTTTTGACAATAGATTGGTGTAATCATTTAAATTAAATAGTATGGCTACTTATTGGATTATATTTATTGGTTTTGCGTTGTTGAGTTGGTTGGTATCGGCTAACCTGAAAAGAAAGTTTGAAAAATATTCTAAAGTGCCTATGTATGGCGGCATGACGGGAAGGGATATCGCAGTAAAGATGCTGAACGATAACGGTATCTATGATGTGACGGTTACTTCCACGCCGGGGCATTTGACTGACCATTACAATCCGACAAACAAGACGGTGAATCTGAGTGACTCAGTGTATCATAGTAATAGTATTGCTGCGGCTGCCGTAGCGGCTCATGAATGTGGACATGCAGTGCAGCATGCAACGGCGTATGGCCCACTGAAGATGCGGTCGGCGTTGGTGCCGGTGGTCAGTTTTTCGTCGAATATTATGACGTGGGTATTGCTGGGGGGTATGTTGCTGATTAATACGTTTCCGCAGTTGTTGCTGTTCGGGATTATCCTGTTTGCTTCGACTACGTTGTTTAGCTTTATTACGTTACCGGTAGAGGTTAATGCCAGCCAACGGGCATTGGCTTGGTTGAACCGTTCGGGGATCACCAATGGACAACAGCATGATATGGCACAGGATGCCTTGAAGTCGGCTGCTTATACGTATGTGGTGGCGGCGTTGGGTTCATTGGCAACTTTGCTGTACTACATCATGATCTTCATGGGAAGAAGGAACTAATACGTAATTAAGGATATCAAACACATTAAACAGATCATGCAAAAGCCTTCCATACCCAAAGGAACTCGTGACTTCTCGCCTGTAGAAATGGCGAAGCGTAATTATATTTTCAATACCATCCGTGAAGTTTTCCATTTGTATGGATTCCAACAGATCGAAACGCCGGCGATGGAGAATCTGTCCACCCTGATGGGGAAATATGGGGAAGAAGGGGACAAGTTGCTGTTCAAGATACTTAACTCAGGCGACTATTTCAGTGATGTTTCCGATGCGGAACTGACGGAAAGGAATACGACCCGACTGGCTGCCCGTATTTGTGAAAAGGGGCTGCGTTATGACCTAACGGTGCCATTTGCCCGTTTTGTGGTGCAGCACCGGAATGAGATCACCTTTCCATTTAAACGGTATCAGATACAACCGGTATGGCGCGCCGACCGTCCGCAGAAGGGACGTTACCGCGAATTTTTCCAGTGTGATGCGGATGTGGTAGGGTCGGATTCATTGATGAATGAGGTGGAGCTGGTTCAGATTATGGACGAAGTGTTCCGCCGGTTCGGTATCCGGGTGTGCATTAAGATTAATAACCGCAAGATTCTTTCGGGAATTGCCGAGGTGATCGGTGAGGCGGATAAGATTGTGGATATTACGGTTGCTATTGATAAACTGGATAAGATTGGACTGGAAGGCGTAAACAATGAATTGCGTAGTAAAGAGATATCGGAAAAGGCGATTCGACAGTTGCAGCCTATTATTCTGCTGGAAGGATCGAATGAAGAGAAGCTACAGCAACTGAAACAGGTGCTGGGTGGATCAGCAATCGGACTGAAAGGGATCGAAGAGGTAGGTTATGTGCTGGAACGCATTAAACTCACGCCTATCCAGGCTGAACTTGAGTTGGATTTGACACTGGCTCGCGGGCTGAACTACTATACAGGTGCTATTTTCGAAGTGAAAGCGCTGGATGTACAGATCGGCAGTATCACCGGTGGCGGACGTTATGATAACCTGACCGGCGTGTTCGGTATGGAAGGCGTATCGGGCGTAGGCTTCTCGTTTGGGGCGGATCGCATCTTCGATGTGCTGAACCAACTGGAACTCTATCCGGCAGATTCGCTGCTAACCACTCAGCTACTGTTTGTCAACTTTGGCGAGAAGGAAGAAGCCTGGATGCTACCTGTTATTTCGAAGGTGCGTGCCGCCGGTATCCGTACCGAACTATTCCCGGAAGCCGCGAAGATGAAAAAGCAGATGGGGTATGCCGATGCGAAGCATATTCCTTTTGTGGCTATCGTAGGCGAATCGGAAATGGAACAGGGTAAGATTAATCTCAAGAACATGCTGACCGGCGAACAGACGCTGGTCGCGGTTGAAGAATTGATCGAACGGTTCCAATCTGACAAGTAAGCAACAACAACTTGTCAGCACAACCGACATCCTGTCAGTCTTCCTAAAACAAAATAACATTTGGCATACTATTCGTTATGCCTCTAATGCAAACAACAATTTGCAATTGAATTGAACATGACTAACTAAATAGTATTAACAAACAAAATATCGTAGTATGAACATCAAACCATTAGCAGACAGAGTGCTGATCAAGCCGGCTGCCGCAGAAGAGAAAACAGTAAGTGGAATCATCATTCCCGATTCAGCGAAAGAAAAGCCGTTGAAGGGTGAAGTAGTTGCCGCTGGTAACGGAACAAAAGACGAAGACATGGTGGTAAAAGCCGGTGATAATGTACTGTATGGCAAGTATGCCGGTACAGAAATCGAATGGGAAGGCGAAAAGTACCTGATCATGCGTCAGTCTGATATTTTAGCTATTATCTAATCAGTCACAAAATTCAAAATCATAAACAAGATGGCAAAAGAAATTAAATTCAACATGGAAGCCCGCGACCTGCTGAAAAAAGGCGTGGACGAATTGGCGAATGCAGTAAAGATCACCCTCGGCCCGAAAGGTCGTAACGTAATCATCGAAAAGAAATTCGGTGCTCCGCACATCACGAAGGACGGTGTAACGGTGGCTAAAGAAATCGAACTCACCAACCCGTACGAAAACATGGGTGCTCAGTTGGTAAAGGAAGTGGCTTCCAAGACCAATGATAACGCCGGTGACGGTACGACTACGGCTACTATCCTGGCTCAGTCTATCATCAGCGTAGGTTTGAAGAATGTGACAGCCGGTGCGAATCCGATGGATCTGAAACGTGGTATCGACAAAGCTGTTGCCCAGGTGGTTGAACATATCGCCGGCCAGGCTGAAGAAGTGGGCAATGACCTGAAGAAGATTGAAAACGTAGCGAAGATATCGGCTAACGGCGACGAAAACATCGGTAAGTTGATCGCTGAAGCCATGCAGAAAGTAAAGACAGAAGGTGTTATCACCGTGGAAGAAGCCAAAGGTACGGAAACGACTGTTGACGTAGTAGAAGGTATGCAGTTCGACCGTGGTTATATCTCTGCTTACTTCGTAACCGATACGGAAAAGATGGAAGCCCAGTTAGAAAATCCATTCATCCTGATCTACGACAAGAAGATCTCTGTATTGAAAGAACTCCTTCCGATCCTGGAACAGACGATCCAGACAGGCCGTCCGCTCTTGATCATCGCCGAAGATATCGACAGCGAAGCGTTGGCTACACTGGTGGTAAACCGTCTGCGTGGCAACCTGAAGATTTGTGCTGTGAAGGCTCCGGGCTTCGGTGATCGTCGTAAGGCTATGTTGGAAGACATCGCTATCCTGACAGGTGGTACCGTTATTTCTGAAGAAACAGGCATGAAACTGGAAGGCGCAACCATGGATATGCTGGGAACAGCTGAAAAGGTGGTTGTAAACAAAGACAATACAACGATCGTTGACGGTGCCGGTAACAAAGAAGGTATCCAGGGTCGTATCAGCCAGATCAAGGCTCAGATGGAAACAACAACTTCTGACTACGATAAGGAAAAGCTGCAGGAACGTCTGGCTAAGATGGCTGGTGGTGTAGCTGTACTGTATGTAGGTGCTCCGTCGGAAGTGGAAATGAAAGAAAAGAAAGACCGCGTAGATGACGCCCTGAGCGCTACACGTGCAGCTATCGAAGAAGGTACTGTTCCGGGTGGTGGTGTAGCTTATATCCGCGCTATCGAAGCATTGGAAGCCCTGAAAGGTGAAACAGAAGACGAAACAACCGGTATCGAGATCATCAAACGTGCGATCGAAGAACCGTTGCGCCAGATCGCTGTCAACGCAGGTAAGGAAGGTGCTGTGATTGTTCAGAAGGTGAGAGAAGGCAAGGGTGACTTCGGGTACAATGCCCGCACCGATGTGTACGAAAACCTGTGCGCTACCGGTGTCATCGACCCGGCTAAGGTAACACGCGTTGCGTTGGAAAATGCCGCTTCTATCGCCGGTATGTTCCTGACCACCGAATGTGTGATCGCAGAAAAGAAAGAAGATACGCCCGCTATGCCAATGAACCCGGCTGGTATGGGTGGCGGAATGGGTGGCATGATGTAATCAACGCCCTACATAAACTAAAAAAGGTGTCTCGAATGAGGCACCTTTTTTTATTGTGTATAGCGAGCAAATGGCTTATTCCAGGCCAAAGGCAGCTTTGATCTTATCTACGTAGTCGAGCTTCTCCCAGGTGAAGAGTTCGACGTTGCATTCTACCGGTTTGTCGATATAGCGAGAGGCGAATGTCTTCGTCACGGTTTGTGGTTGACGACCCATGTGACCATAGGAGGCTGTTTCGAAGTAGATCGGATTACGCAGTTTCAGGCGATCCTCGATGGCTTTGGGGCGCATATCGAAGAGTTCCCAGACTTTGGTGGCGATTTCGCTATCGGTCAGGCTGACGTTGGAGCGGCCAAAGGTGTTGACGAAGATATTCATGGGTTTGGCTACGCCGATGGCGTAGGACACCTGCACGAGCATTTCTTCAGCTACACCGGCGGCTACCATATTTTTGGCGATATGACGGGCGGCATAGGCGGCCGAGCGGTCTACCTTGGAGGGGTCTTTACCGGAGAAAGCGCCACCACCGTGGGCACCCTTACCACCGTAGGTATCTACGATGATCTTCCGTCCTGTCAGGCCGGTATCCCCGTGCGGGCCACCGATCACGAACTTGCCGGTCGGGTTGACGTGGTAGATGATATCGTCGGTAAACAACGCCTGTACATGGGCTGGGTATTGGGCTTTGACACGTGGGATCAGGATGTTTTTCACATCTTTGGCGATCCGTTTCTGCATGGCGGTGTCGGCTTCTTCCTGGGTGATGCCTGAGGCGAGGATAAACTCGTCGTGTTGGGTAGAGATGACAATGGTGTCGATGCGGAGCGGCGTACCGTTGTCGTCGTATTCGATCGTCACCTGGCTCTTGGCATCGGGACGGAGGTACGGCATCAACGCCAACTCTTTCTTGCGGATGGCGGCCAGTTCGAGCAACAGGCTGTGCGAGAGGTCGAGGGCGAGCGGCATGTAGTTGGCTGTTTCGCTCGTGGCATAACCAAACATCATGCCTTGGTCACCGGCGCCCTGGTCGTAGGAATCCTTGCGTTCTACACCACGGTTAATATCGGCGCTCTGCTCATGGATAGCTGAAAAGACACCACACGACTTGGCTTCAAACTGATATTCACTCTTCGTGTAACCAATCCGTTCAATCACGTGGCGTGCCACTTCCTGCACATCCACATACGCACTTGATTTCACTTCTCCAGCCAGTACAACCTGTCCGGTTGTCACCAACGTTTCGCAAGCAACTTTCGAGCTCGGGTCGTAAGCCAGAAACTCATCCAGCAAAGCATCCGATATCTGATCGGCTACTTTATCGGGGTGCCCTTCGGACACCGATTCGGAGGTAAAT
>JAVBUR010000050.1:0-30502 GCA_031555145.1 Tannerellaceae bacterium
GTGAAAGCCAACAGACATATATTTGTTTGGTGTTTTAGGCGCCGCTTCCGCGGTGCCGGCTACAAACAGGGCCCCGCTGACGCGGCGCACAAACGTGCGGCTAATCCGATTAACCGTGGGCTCGGCTTCGCCAGCACCCACGGCTACGAACACGATGCCCGTGACCGGGCATTCACCGTCGCATCGGGCACCCACAAGGGGCGCCCCTACATACACAACAACCACCCGCGTACTTTCACATCTTATTGCTTCTGAATGCGTCTCAGACAGATGCTACAGAAAGGGTTGGCTTTTAGGCCAACCCTCTTATCTATGTAAAATCAATTGTTATACAAGCAGTTGTTACAATTCATTCTGTACCATCAATGGGTTCGAGTCCATTTCCTGCTTCGGGATCAGGAAGATTAACATCTTGCTTCCTGCCGAGAAATAACCGGCTGCATCCCACAGTGTTTCTGTATGGCCTTTGCCGCGTCTGTCCATATCGATATTCAGGCGTTTGATGTCGAAGAGGCGTTGGCCTTCTCCCCAAAGATCGCATCTGCGCTGCAGCAGGATATGCTGGATCAGGGCATCTCCGGTAAGATCCGGTTTTGTGTATTCCGGATCACGGGCTACAGCTAGCTCGTAGATTACGTTCTGAGCATCTGCATCCCTTCCCAACCGGGCATAGGCTTCGGCTTCGATCAGGTACATTTCACCGGCTTTCAAATACAGGTAGTCGTTCGTCCATTCGCCATAACCGGTGAATTTGTAACCCGTACGTTCTTTGCTACCAAAATAGCGGGCAAACTCCGTAGGACTGAAGAACAATTCAGGCTGGCAGAGTTGTTTACGAACATCGGTTTCAGCCATGAAGTCCATCAATTCTGTGCTGATCAGCTTATGGTTACCCAACGTGGCATATCCGCCAAAGAACGGATCGATATGAGAGAAGAAAGAACCATAACTTGTCTGCTGTTCATCAATCAGGAGAGCGCCCCACATCCACTCAGAGTCAGAGGCATTATTGAATCCGCCTGCATAATTGGTGGTCAGCGAATAACCAGACCTTGCTGCTTTGGCATTTTCGGCTGCAACAGCCCAGTTCTCTTGTATCAGTGCTACGCGAGCTTTGATACCCTGTGTTACATTCAGGTTGAAATGTGATTTGTTTACACGTGATGTAGACGATGACTGGAACAAGCTAATGGCTTCATCCAGGTCCTTGTTGATCTGTGCATATACTTCGGCTACCGTAGCTCTGGCTTGTCCTTCAGAATGAGAAGCAATGACCAGGGGAATACCCATATGGGTGTTTGCGCCACCCTGCTCATAACGGGCTGAGAATAACTGCACCAATTGATAGAATGAGAACGCTCTGTAGGTTAATGCCTGAGCTTTGATGTTATTGCCCAGATCCGGCTTCATCGCTGCGTCACTTGCATTATCAATGTTGTCAAGGATAAGGTTCGCATTATCAATCAACTCATAATAGTATGCCCAGACGTATTGCAGCCTGCCCGAATTGATATTACGCGACTCAATGTATTGGTACCATCCAACAAACCAACCATATCCACGTTCACTCTGAAAGAGATCATCGCCCATCAGGTCGACAATCAAATCAACAGCCTTTTGGCCAAACCTGTCGTGATCTTGAAAAGAATAGCTGGCTCTGTGAATGCCATCCAAGACAGTCATAGCTCCGGTAAGGTCGCTGAACATATCAGACTCGGCCACACTGTCGGTCGGTGATCTCTCCAGGTAATCATCGCTACAACCAACAGCCAATAAAACGATTGCACTCAGCAATATGGAAAATATCTTTTTCATCTTCATCTCATTTTAGAATGTTACATTTATACCTAAGCTAAATACCCGGCTCAGAGAGTAGGTATTATCTGCATTACCAGTAAATGACTGCTGGGGATCCATCCCTTTTCGGGCACAGAATAGACCTAAGTTATCCCCTGAAGCGAATACTTTCATATCCAGGATATCCAACTTCGAAAGGAAAGATTTCGGCAGGTTATATGTGAACGTTACATTTCTGATAGAGAAATAACTGGCATCCGTTATATAACGGGAAGAAGGAGCGGAAGCAGCGGTGTAGTTGTTCTGCAGACGGGGCACATCGGTGACGTCACCTGCTTTTTGCCAACGGTTACGAATATCGGTCGACCAGTGGGTACCAAAAGTTCCCGGGTGCATCAACCAGGCATAATTATAATCGTATATTTTACCGCCAACCTGGTATGTGGTAAAGATCGACAGCGAGAAATCCTTATAAGTCAAAGTATTCGTGATACTGCCAAACAGGTCTGCAATAGCATCGCCCTTATAGTAGTAAGAAGCCGCATTCTGATCCTTTGTGGTTTCAACGCCGGTTACATTACCATCGCTGTCCAAAATATCTTTGTTGTATAAAGCACTACCATCCTGCGGATCCACACCGACATAGTCTCTCAACCAGAATTCGTAGAGAGAGTGGCCTTCCGACAACTTCTTGTTTTCGTCGATGATTTCCTGCGGTTTTCCATCACTATCTAACGGCATTTTGGTGATCTTGTTCGTAAGGGCGGTAGCATTCACATCCATCGTCCATTTGAAGTTCGGAGTAGCAACGATATCGCCGCTTAACGAAATTTCGAACCCGCGATTACGCATCGTACCGATATTTTGCCACATCGAGTTAATACCTGTTGACTCGGGACGGGGAACCTCAAAGAGTAGGTTACTCGATTCGCGGTTGAAGAATTCCAGCGTACCACGCAAGCGTGTGAAGAGACTAAACTCAAGGCCTACGTTCAGGTTGGCGTTCTTTTCCCATTGGAGATTGCGATTCTCCAACTGAGCATAGAGCGCACCATTCCGGTTAGCATTGTTCCTGTCGTCGATAGAGAACAAACCCTGCCATCCGTAGTAGTTGTTCTCATCACCACTGAGTAGCCCGTCATTACCCTGTTGTCCGTAGGACGCTTTCAGTTTCAGGTCGTCGACCCATGGCCGATCTTTTATGAAATCTTCTTCGCTGATTCTCCAGGAACCACCCAGTGACCAGAAGCTACCCCAACGTGTATCTTTGTAGAAACGGGAAGAACCGTCATAACGGAGTGATCCCGACAAATAGTACTTGGAGCTATAGTCGTAGTTCACCTGGAACGGAAATCCCTCCACCGCATATTCGCTTGTATAAGAGGAAGAACCTTCAGCTACAGAACCGGCTACCAATTCTTTATTCGGAATGGTAAATCCGGTACGGGTAGCATACATATACTCATACACTCTTTGATAATTTTCATGTCCCGCCAATGCAGAAATGGTATGTTCGCCAAAAGTCTTATTCCAGGTCAGAATCTGGTTGAATGTATAGGAATTGATCTTCACCTTTTCTTTGGTTGAACGACCTAATACACCTTGCGCGTCACCATATTTGTTGTTTTGATAGATAATATAACCACGGTTCTGGATATCCGTATTACCTGACACCTTCAAAGTGAAGTCTTTCAGGAACTTGATTTCAGCGCTCACACGAGCAGATAAGAGCGTGATATCATTACTTCTTTCATCCAACGGAAGTGTCAGCATTAGGTTCGAGTTGGGTGCATTCGCTCTTAGATGGCCGGGCCAGGTGTATTCAGTACTACCACCACCCATATCATACATCGGAGATCCGTCGGCCGCTTTCTTAATAGAACCATCGGCTTCCCGTTGCCAGATTGGATAGATGGGAGCCATTGCACGACTATAAAAGAACGGGTTGGTTGTATACGTACCTTCTGCCAAAAAGCCTGCCTGGTTTGAGCTCGTCCCTGATAAACTGGCATCTACTTTCAACCAGGAATTAACCTGGCTGGTCAAACCTACACGTCCACTAAACCGTTCGTAATTAGACCATTTCGCAATACCGTCTTCATTCAGGTAAGAGACAGAAGCAAAATAGGTGTTGTTGTCGTTACCTCCACTGACGGATACATTGTAATCCTGGCGCAGGGCCGTATGGAATAACGCTTCACTCCAGTCGTCATAATACAACAGTCTTGCGTTCGGATTCAGCTTACCGTCTGTGCCGACCAATTCGCCGTTTCCAACGTTATAGCTGTTGTATCCGCCCAGTTTTCCTACGATACCATCCGCAGCGCCGCTACTTGCGGTAGCAGCAGCATCTTGAGGTGTGAATTTATTGGCAATTACTAACGCATTCCGGTAACCTTCCCACATCAGTTCGTAGTATTCGCCTATCCCTACACGGTCGTATTCCGGAATGGCACGGTCTGAGAGACCTAACGTAACCCTTGCGTTCAGTTTGGTTTTTCCCTGAACGCCTTTTTTCGTTGTGACAATGATCACACCGTTGGCACCACGCGCCCCGTACAGGGCAGCGGAAGTAGCATCCTTCAATACTGTAATATTTTCTATATCAATCGGATTAATGGTATTGATATCACCGTCGAAAGGAGCTCCGTCAACCACATACAAAGGAGTGTTCGATGCATTGATTGATCCGAAACCACGAATACGGATACTGGAGTTCGATCCCGGCTGACCAGTACCGCTGGTCACTTGGAGACCAGGAGCAGAACCTTCAAGGGCCTTTGTGAGAGAGGCCGTTTGAATTTTCTCTATGTTTTCTTTTTTAACTACTGCCGCAGAACCGGTGAATGAAGACTTTTTAGCCGTCCCGTAGGCGACCACCATCACTTCATCAATCATTCGCGTATCAGCTTGCATCACCACACGCACGTTTGGGGCTATAGCTACCTCTTGAGCCATCATACCGACATAAGAGATCTGTAGTGTTCGTGCATTTGCCGGGACATCCAGCGTGAATGTGCCGTCCACATGTGTAACCGTACCTACCGTTGTCCCTTTGACAACAATAGAAGCACCAATGACCGGCTCTCCATCTTCAGCAAAGATCACAGTCCCCCTTACTGTAGTGGTCTGGGCCGTTATCATTCCAATACTTACCAATAAACATAGTAAAGCATACATCAAACTTTTCATAAACTCGTTTTTGTTTAAGATTTAACATACAGGCAAACCGTGGCGTTAATAAGGTTAGCCTGTTCATCCGCATAGTCAGAGCAACAGATAAGCATTCCATACAACCTGCCTCTTATGCCGCTTCAATGGGCTGACCAAGGACAGGGATGCTTATAAAAGAAGAGTGAATCCGATAATATATATCGGAGGAGCATACGCAGGACTCCTAACCTGCGCTTAAGAGTGTCACAAAACAGATGCAACAGCATCTATAAATTGCATCAATTGCTTGGCGTTCGTTTAAACATCAATTGCTTGGCGTTCATTTAAGTATCATTGGCGAATATAGGTATTTTTTTTGAATTAATGATTATTTTTCATAAAAATTGTGAGTTTAGGGCTTCTTCGTGGGTATGGTTCACATAAAGAGTCCGACTTTCGCAAGCCGGACTCTTCGACGTTTAGATGATAGGGAACTGTTAGTATTCCCTCTTTTCCCATAGCCTGGATGGTATAATTTTCATGGTATAATTAGTCTATTATAATCATGTATGATATGAGAGTTCTAACCTCCCTGGGTTCTGTTGCCCGGTCAATGTCGGGTAGCGAACAATATCCGGGAAGGGGATCGATCAGAGAAAACGACGGAGAGCCGCTTTGGCATAATTCAGCAAAACTTCCTCATACCGAATGACAGGGGCATATTCGGTATGATTCGGGACAACACACAGTTGTATGACAGCATTCATGTGAGGAATTGTCATTCGTTTTACGTTCGTTTAAGTTACCAGCAAATATAGTGTTTTTTTTTATTTAACCAATAGTAAAGATATTTTTTGTTTTGGAATATCATTGTCTGACAGGAAGATATAACAAAATTCACTATCTTTGCAGCAGTAACCGTTGTCCGGCATTCATTTGATATGAACAAATTCCATCTTATCGCTTTCTTTATTATCAGCTTCTTTTCACTCTCCTGCGGAGAGGCGGTGCCCATTCCGGATGTGACGGATGAAAATCCGAAGGAAGAAACACCTGAAGAAGAGCCCCTTCCGCAAAATGCGAATTATATACCGAACACCTACACCGGTTATTTCCTCTATGGTTCGAATATGGCCTATAAGAATAACCAGTGGACAGATACCGATGTATCCGATATGCTTACGGGAAATCCCAAGCGTGGCTGGGAAGGTGTTGGCGTGAACAGCCTGCGACCTGCCCTGTACGAAGGTTTTGTACAGAACTATGGCTATGAGATCCGGATCGACGCTTTCCGCCATTACGCAGAGATGGGCGCGAAAGACAATGTGGTATTTATCGGCGACAGGCCTTCGGAAGTACACCGGGAACAAAAAAAATACGGTACCCGGAATTCACAATCTTACGAAAACCTGTATGAACCGATCTGGGACGACGGGACTGATGGTACGCCGGTGAATGAAAACAATTACTACGCCGCCTACGTGTACAAACTGGTTCAAACCTATAAAGACTATGTGAAATTCTGGGAGATCAAAAACGAACCCGACTATACATACAGCGGCAACGGCGATCGGAAAGCAGGCGAGAAAGACAGTTGGTGGACATATGATCCGCAACCGGACGACCTTCCCAACTGGGGTGCCCCTATCTATAGTTATATCCGTTTACTGCGGGTATCGTATGAGGTGATCAAACATCTCGATCCCGAAGCCTATGTCTGTATTGGAGGCGTAGGGTATGAAAGCTTCCTCGATGCCATCCTGCGCAATACGGATAACCCCGATGGAGGAGCGGAAACAGACGAATATCCTTACAAGGGGGGCGCCTGGTTTGACTGCCTCAGCTATCACATCTACCCGATGTATTACCTGCACAAATGGCAGTCGGGCTTCGTCTACTTCCGGCATTCGGACGCTGCTGTGGAAACAGTAATGGCGCGAAACATGGCTTATCGCGAACGGTTGCGCAAGTACGGATACGGGGTGAATTATCCCGACAAAGAAGTGATCATTACGGAAGTAAATATTCCCTCGAAAGGAGGAGGAGACCATATCGGCTCTACGGAATCACAACGTAACTTCCTGATCAAGACAGCCATTATCGCCCAGAAACAAGGTATCCGCGGCGTATATCCCTATTGCCCGTGGGACAACCAGGAAACAGAAGGCGGAAGTTTTGATTTTATGGGCTTCTATCGTCCTATTCCGAATGCACCCGACGCCGAATCCTTACGTGTGAAAGAATCGGGCATCGGTTGGCAAACGACCAGCCGGCTCTTGGGCAAACGCACCTACGACGATGCAGCCACCAGCCGGTTGAACCTGCCGGACAGCGTAGATGGTGGCGCTTTTTATTCACCCGACAAAAAGGATTTTATGTATGTATTGTGGGCAAAGACTACCCGGGATATGGACGAAACAGCCAGTGCTGGCTACTCTTTTCCGGAGAGTAGCCAGACTGGTTCGTTAGAAATCATCGCATGGGACGGCACAACAAACAGCATCAAAGGTCATACTGTAACACTGACAGGTGAACCGGTATTTATCCAACTCGGCCAATAACCATCAGTTATTCCCGCAACACTTCTTGAATTTCTTTCCGCTACCACAAGGGCAGGGATCATTGCGTCCTGCTTTGGGTTGCGTAAGGAACGGGAAAGGCGGATATACCGGTGGGTAGTAGGAAGGTTCACTCACTACTACGTCGTCTTCATCCCAATCATATAATTTCATTCTGTCGTAAAACTGATCGATAGTGCTGCATACATCTCTGTATAGTTGGAAAGATTCTTTTCCTGAATGTAGAATCTCCACCGCTTTCTTCCATGTATAAGCTTCCAATGAAGAGACAAGTTGTCCTTCATAGAATTTTTGGATCAGTGGCAGATAGGCCTTTTCTCCAAATTCAATCAGGTCGCCGGTTAGCATAGAGAACAGGATCTTATCGAAATCATCCGGAGAAGCCTCGTGGCGGGCATACATTTCACCCAATATATCTCCAAACCAAGCCAAGGCTTCATCATGCTTACCGTCAATCCGGGAAATGTGACAAACGGCAGTAGCAACGGCACTACCGGCATAGGTATAAACCGACGGTTTAAGCACTAACTGCTTTAGACGTCCAAGTTGGTTTTGCCCCAACCAGTAGAAATACTGCCAGGCTTCTTCCGTCAGGATATCACCGAAAAAGAATTCGTGGAATTCCATATCTTGCCCGAATACTTCCAATACATCTTCCAATGCTTCTTCGGCCTTCAGTACCGACAACATGTTCAAGGCATGAAGCACAAAGAATGTCTCATGCTCCTCCCTGTCATGTTCGATAAAATCAGTATAACGCCGTACAGTATCCCGGAGGATCGTCCGAAGGTCTTCCACCAATGTTGCACGAGGCAACTCTAGAAATCGCTTCAGCAGGGCTCTATCGATACTAGCGGACTTTTCATACAAAACCGACAGTTCTGGGTGGTTCAGTACCGGAGGCTGGATAGGCAGGGAGGGCCGTCGCTGCAGTCCGTCATCCGCCCAATCTTCATTCTCTGCCAACATCTCGTTGACCTCATCGATATCGAATTCGTTAGGATCCCAGGCTTCATCTTCTCTCAATCCAACCACTTCCTTCATATCCTCATATTCGGGATGTTTGGGATTGGCAAATATCTCCTTTAGCACTATATAACCGGGCACGCCACCACAATTTTCGGGCGGACACGCACCTTTACCCTCCAGACAAACAGCATGGTCAAGGTCGCCATCAGCGAACTTCTCCAGGATAATAGTATGTTGCCAGTCATCGCCGAAGTCATAAATATATGTGAACGTATCGCCGGGCTTTGTGAAATACTTGTTCAGCATCACCTCTTCGGCATCCGCATCTGCATCATCGACTAAAGTCGTATCCGCTATGACCGGATGACTTCCATATCCCTTCGGGCTGAATTGGTAAAGATGCATTCCCGCCCACCCAAAAGCGAGCTGGATAACATCGCTGAATTCATAGAAAGAGTAAGTTACAGGCACCATAATCCTGCGCCAAACAGGAGGCTTGGAGACTCCTGTTAATTGGATTTTAAATATATATTGCATCACAGTAAGTTTTAGATAACAAACCTACTGATAATCGTGCTATATATCGGTATATAAAATCAGAAAAATAGCCTGCCTTTTTACTTTTTTACCGGCGGCGGCAATGGAACACCGATCTTGATAAACTCGTCATACACCACTTTGGGGTGCGGATGAACATGAGAGGGTTTGTCGTGTTGTTCGGGCGAAAGATCTTCCCGGCTTGCTTTATGCCGGGCATTCTCCAGGCTGTAGTTCAACAGGGATTCTTTTTCTTTCCGGATCAGGGAACTGCTCAGGACTTCCGAGCAAAGGAAATTTTCTCTCGGCGTGAGTTTAGGCAGCAGGTTTTGTTCCAGCAGTCCACGATAGGCTCCGATGTATTCACACCAGACAATATTATCACGTAAATAAATCCGGTAAGAGTAATTCGACCAAGCGGTAGTGATATGGATCTCCTGCTCCCAAATATCAACCAGTGCCTCCGAATCGTAATAAAGGTCTTTCAGCACGACCCGGCGTAAGATGCCGTTCATGTCTTTTTCCAGCGTTTTCCACTTGTCGGAGTGTAGTATCTCCTCAATGATCTCCGACATACTTTCTTTGATCTCGAATTGTATTCTCATTCCACTTGCCTGCCGGTCAGGACTTTTTTTAAGGTACCTGGTTCTTCTTTTGGTTGTACTTTCTAAACAAAACATTGCCTCTCACAAATGTAAGAATTATATGGATTCGGTGTTGCTCCAAATGACATCTTATTTATCTTTGTAGGCAAATTTCATCGAAATGATACAAAAAGACGAATTAATCCTCATAAATATCAACGGAGCAGACCGTCCGGGTGTCACTGCCGCACTGACGGAAATACTGGCCCGCAACAATGCAGTCATCCTCGACATCGGGCAGGCCGACATCCATAACCACTTGTCACTGGGCATCTTATTCCAATGTACCGGAACCAATTCGGGAGATATTCTGAAAGAGCTTCTCTTTAAAAGCTATGAACTGAATGTCAATATTCTCTTCACTCCCATCTCGGAAGACGACTACAACAACTGGGTGGGCATGCAGGGGAAGAACCGATATATCATCACACTGGTAGGCCGACGGCTGACGGCCAAACAGATCGCCGGTGTATCACGTATCGTAGCCGAACAGGGCATGAACATCGATGATATCAAACGCCTGACGGGACGTATCCCACTCGACGAAAATGAACGGACGCCAAAAGCCAGCGTGGAGTTCTCCGTCCGCGGCACGCCCGGTAGCCCGGAACAGATGAAAGCTGCCTTTATGCGCTTGTCCGGTGAACTGGAATTTGATATATCCTTCCAGGAAGAAAGTATGTTCCGCCGCATGCGCCGTCTGATCTGCTTCGATATGGATTCGACGCTGATCGAAACGGAAGTGATCGACGAACTGGCCGTCCACGCTGGTGTAGGCGATCAGGTGAAAGCCATCACCGAAGCAGCCATGCGGGGTGAGATAGACTTCAGCGAAAGTTTCCGTCAGCGGTGTGCGCTGCTGAAAGGGCTGGATGTATCCGTCATGCAGGAAATAGCCGAAAACCTGCCGATCACCGAAGGTGTCGACCGGTTGATGAAGATACTCAAGAAGGTAGGGTTCAAGATTGCCATCCTCTCCGGAGGCTTTACCTACTTCGGTAACTACCTCAAACAAAAATACCATATCGACTACGTTTACGCCAACGAGTTGGAAATAGCCGACGGCAAGCTAACCGGACGGCACATCGGCGATATCGTCGACGGTAAACGGAAAGCCGAACTGCTCCGCCTCATCGCACAGGTCGAGAACGTAGATATCCGCCAGACGGTAGCCGTAGGCGACGGTGCCAACGACCTGCCGATGATCAGTATTGCCGGACTGGGTATCGCCTTCCATGCCAAACCGAAGGTAAAGGCAACTGCCAAACAGTCGATCTCGACCATCGGTCTCGACGGCATCCTGTATTTCCTTGGCTACAAAGACTCGTATCTGGATGAATCCATGTAATTATTTCCTAATATATATAATGTATGATCAGACACATCGTCATGTTCAAACTTATCCCGTTTGACACCCCCGCCGATAAACTGGCCCATATGCAGGCCATCAAAGAAAACCTCGAAGCGCTGAAAGATAAGATAGACCTGCTCCGGTTGATCCGCGTCGACTTCAACTCCAATCCGGATGAAACCTGGGACCTGATCCTGACTACCGAGCTCGACAGCCTGGAAGATGTACGCACCTATGCCGCCCATCCGGAACATGTAGCTGTCGCAAAGAACTTCATCGGACCGGTCAAAGCAGACCGTGCCTGTGTCGACTACGAAGTATGATGAAGGAGTTTGATATCGACGAGCGGGTCGAACAGGCGTTACACCTCTTCGAGTCGGGGTATAACTGTGCACAATCGGTATTCCTGGCCTACTACGACCTCTTTGGGTTGGAAGAAGAAACGGCAAAAAGCATGTCGGTTTCCTTCGGCGGAGGCATGGGACGGATGCGGGAGGTATGTGGATCAGTCAGCGCCATGTCTATGCTGGCAGGGTTCCGGTATCCGGTGCCTGACCCGTCGGACAGGGATGCCCGTACGTTGAATTATGCGATCGTACAAAAGATGGCGGAACAGTTCCGCGAAGCGAACGGTGCAATTGTGTGCCGTACCCTGCTGCAGCATATCAAGACGGACACTCTTCCGGCTCCCTCCCCCCGTACAGCGGAATACTATGCCAAGCGTCCGTGTGGCCGCTTCGTAGCTGATTCCGCAACCATTGCCGGACGAATGCTCAAAGGTGAACTGGAAGCACTGCTTTAAGCAAGCAGCTTAATCTGCGAGACATAGCCTAACTGACGTATCTCGGAGAAGAGGACACTGTAGGACGACTTCGACTTCACATTCACCTTATAAATGATCACGGACGTATTCTTGTCGTAGTCGTTCTCATACGAGACACTGACAATATAGACATTCTTTTCTTCCAATATCATCCGGATACGCTTAAGTTCGGGGGTGGAGGTGGAACAGGTAATGGTCAGTATCTTATTCACCCCGTCGAGGAACATACGGCGTTCGAGGCGTTCCATCGACAACAAGACCAACAGGGTAGCCACTGTCGTAATAATAGCCGCCAGATACATCCCGGCACCAGTAGCCAAACCGATAACGGCGATCACCCAGATACAAGCTGCCGTAGTCAATCCCTGTACACTTCCCTTACTATGGATGATAGCGCCCGCTCCCAGGAAACCGATACCAGTCAATACCTGCGCCGCAATCCGGCCGGGGTCACCGTTCAGAAAGTTGGGATATGTCTGCGGTATCCAGATCGATATCAGCATGGCGGCCGTAGAACCCATACAGATCAAGGCAAAGGTACGCATACCGGCATCCCTGCGCCTGGCCTGGCGTTCCACCCCAATCAACGCGCCCAACAGAAAACTCATGGCTAATCGGATGGCTATCGTGTAAGGTGTAATTACCGTACTTTCGAGGATCAACTTCAGTTCCTCCCACATGTCGAACAGGTTCATCATACGTATCTGGATTAGGTGATGAGCAAATATATGAATTATTTGATTTATATTTGGCTCATTATTCATCCGAAAAGAAAAAGAGCGTGAAAGTAATCACTTATAATGTAAACGGACTCCGTGCCGCCATTGGAAAAGGATTCCCGGAATGGCTGACAGCCGAAAACCCTGATGTAATCTGTCTGCAAGAAACCAAGTTACAACCAGATCAATATCCGACCATCGTGTTCGAAGAACTGGGGTATCATTCCTACCTGCTCTGCGCGCAGAAGAAGGGATACAGCGGGGTGGCACTCCTCTGCAAGCAGGCTCCCGACCATGTGGAATACGGTATGGGCATTGAGAAATACGATAACGAAGGACGCTTTATCCGTGCCGACTATGGCGATACCTCCATCGTTAGTGTCTATCATCCCTCGGGTACAAGCGGCGACGAACGGCAAAGTTTCAAGATGGAATGGCTCGAAGCCTTTCAGGCCTACGTCACCGAGTTACAACAAACACGCCGGAAACTCGTACTCTGTGGCGACTATAATATCTGCCACGAAGCCATCGACATCCACGATCCGATCCGTAACGCCACCAACAGTGGCTTCCTGCCCGAAGAACGTGAGTGGATGACCCGCTTCCTGCATGCCGGTTACATCGATACCTATCGCTTGCTGAACCCGGATGTAAAGAAATATACCTGGTGGAGTTACCGCTTCAACGCCAGAGCCAATAATAAAGGCTGGCGCATCGACTACTGCATGGTCAGCGAACCGATGCGCCCGCAGATCGAAAAGGCCTATATCCTGAACGATGTACATCACTCCGACCACTGCCCGGCCGTACTGGAATTCGCTTTATAGCAAAAAACAAAGCAGGGTGGCTTCACAACCACCCCGCTTGTTTAAAAATGAAAAAGCTAAGTCTTATTACAATATAAAGGTTTGAAAAAGCTTGTCATCCACTGCCTCATCGTATCCCTTCAGGGTAATACCCATGACCCGGAATAACGCTTTTGTCCATCCATCCACTGCAGGGATGTAAATCGTGTTCACCTTTTCGGCGATGGCCCAATAGAACAGAGAACTCATGTCAGCTGTAACGGTTTCATTCTCTACCCCCATCACTTTGTCGTCTTCGACATTGAAGACTACCGCCTGACTCTCGGTCCGGCCTGTTTCTTCCTGTCTCTTTTGCCTTAATAACAGTGCTATCCTCATCACAATTCCGTTTTAGTTTACTTCTCAAATATATGAAGAATACCTGAGTTATGAAAGGGCTTTTTCACCACTATGCTGTGCCAAATTGAAACTAAACTATAAAGAAAGTAAAAGAGGCAGGAAATACCTCCCTGCCAAATAACACTAAATTGTAAAATATTAATAAAGATTTAGACAACGACTACAGAATGCCATCAAACAGGAATGACCAGTCCTCACGCGGCTCGGGCATATAAGTACGGATTCCCAGACTTTCGGCACCCCGGCAGTTGACAGAAGCGTCATCAATCAGTAGTGTTTCTTCGGCCAGAAGGCCGGCATCGGTAAGTACATGGGTAAAAATAGGCGGTTCGGGCTTCAACAGGTGCAATTCATAAGAAAGATAGATTTTATCAAAAAAGTCTTCTATGCCATATTGTTTGTAGGAAAAGAGGTTACGGACGGAATATTCCCAATGGAGACTGTTGGTATTACTGAGCAGGAAGACACGATAGTGTTGGCGAAGGACGGACAAGAGGGACAGTTTGGCTTCCGGTATCGTTCCCAACATAGCGATCCAGGCTTCGTTGATCTGATCGTCGGTCACCGGTTGCGTGGCAATACGACGGATGGCCTCATGGAAGACGTCGGGGGTGATGGTGCCCAGCTCCAGTTGCATAAACATATCCTTGTGCGAATAGTTATTCACCAAGCTTTCATGCACATCCACTCCAATTGCGGCAAAGGCCTCTATACAACGGTTACGGGTGAGATCTACTATCACACCTCCGAAATCAATCACCAGGTTTTTGATTCCGTCCATAGAAACCTGTTTAACGTCTTGCTCCATTCTTTTTGATATGTCGTGCAAATGTAGGTATTTTTTTGAGTAACTTCGCTCCCACTTAAAAATAGTCCTCCGACAGAGGTATAGTGGTTTACGGCATGACGAAGAATATCCTTGCGCTTTACGTCCTTAAATTCTCCAAATGGTTCAGTTTGGTGATGCCGATCATTGTACTGTTTTATGGCGAACACGGGTTGGGACTACAGGATGTGTTTATACTAAAGAGCGTATATTCCGTCGCGGCGGTTGTATTGGAGATACCCTCCGGCTATCTGGCTGATGCATGGGGACGGAAGAAGTGTATCCTGACAGGTAGCGTGCTATTCTTTGGCGGGTATCTCTGTTATGCGCTGACTTCGTCGTTCGGCGCTTTCCTGGCTGCTGAACTGTTGTTAGGTATCGGGCAGACGTTGGTGAATGGAGCCGACTCGGCGCTCTTGTATGATACGACTGCTCACTTCCGCAAACGACAGTATTATCTTCGCTACGAAGGACGTATTACGATGCTCGGTAACTTCTCCGAAGCCATCGCCGGTATATTCGGCGGATTGCTGGCCGTCTGTTCGCTCCGCTTCCCTTTCTATGGACAGGCAATCATTGCCTTCGCGGGGATACCGGCTGCTCTTTCCCTCCGCGAATTCACCCAACACACGAAGATACAGAATCCGGCCCGGGAGATCATGCGTATTATCCGCTACTCGCTGGTGACAAATAAAGCACTTTGCTACAACATTCTCTTTTCAGGAATTATCGGTGCGTCCACACTCACGATGGCCTGGTTCGTACAGCCGGTACTTATGCACCTGGATACGCCTACCTCTTATTATGGGGTGATTTGGACGATATTGAACCTGACGGTCGGGCTGGCTGCCCTTTGGTCGGATCGCTTTGAGAAGCGGATCGGGATGAACAAGATGTATACGCTGATCCTGTTGTTTATTATTGGGGGATATGTGGCACTGGCATTTAACCTGACATACATAGGTTTGGTCGTCCTGTTAGTCTTCTATATTGTAAGGGGACTGGCAACGCCGATCCTGAAGGGATATATCAATCAGATGACGTTCTCTGAAATGCGGGCTACGGTACTGTCGATCCGAAACTTCGTGATCCGCCTCTTGTTTGCCGCTGCTGCTCCGTTTATTGGCTGGTTGAATGACTATTATTCCCTGCAGACAGCCTTATTGGTATCCGCAGGAATATTCTGTATTCCGGGAGTGATCTTCCTGTTGTTACAAATTAGTGATAGCGAAAAAGCATCAAAAAGCCCGTAGGGCTACAGACATGTCGGCCTACGGGCTTTTGATACAACTCCTTATTTTACTACTTTGTCAATCGCCTTCTTTACGATCTCTTCCATGATCTTATAAGCTGTGATGTTCGGATGCACACCGTCGTGCGCATATTTCTCCGGCAGTCCGCCACGTTCATCGACCAGTGCTGAATAATAATCCACATACACCAGGCTATTCTGTTCGGCATAATCTTTCAGCCAGCCATTGAGTTGCTTGATCTTTCCGGCAGGTTCCATGCCAGGACGCCAGGGATACTCATAGACGGGAAGGATGGAACAGAGGATACATTTAATATTATTCACTTTGGCCAGTTCTGCCATCGAAACAATGTTGCCGAAGATATTCTCCTGCGAGATGTAACCGATATTCTGGGCGATATCATTTGTTCCGGCCAGGATCACAACGGCCTGCGGTTGGAGGTTGATCACATCAGCACGGAAGCGCACCAGCATTTCGGCTGTCGTCTGTCCGCCGATACCCCGGTCTACATAACCGTTCTGTTTGAAGAAGGCAGAGTCTGCCGGCCACCAACCGTCGGTAATGGAGTTTCCCATAAACACAACCTTAGAAGGAATAGCAACCGATTTATTCGCTTCGGCATAACGTCCGAACCGTGCCCAATCCGTCTGCTGGGCAAAACCGTAAGTAGCTACCAATAAACAGATAGCCGGGAGGATACATTTTCTTTTCATGCGTATACTACGTTTGATTTAAGTTACCAATTCGACAAAAGTATTTATTATCCTCCAAAGCATAAAGTAATTCATAACAAATCGAATGTATTTGGCCCTTCCCGCATAGAAAACCGTAAGAAAAACCATATTCAAATATATCAAATCGAAAGATAAACAGCATTAACATTACCAAATAGACTTACATCAACGCTTTTTATCGACACTTTAGATACTTTTGCGTTCGAAAAGATTGCTTTTTGCAACAACACTTCTCTTTAAGGCAACAACACAACACAACAACAGTTCACATGGCAAATTTAAGATTCAAAGCAGTAGAAGAAGCTTCCAAACGGAAAGCAGTTGAAGTGCCCGTCCCGGCAGAAAAAACATCCGAATACTTCGGCAAATACGTCTTCGACCGGAAGAACATGCGAAAATATCTATCTAAAGAAACCCTGAAACTGGTATTGAACGCTACTGACAAAGGCGAACCGTTAGACAGGGAAGTAGCCAACCATGTAGCTGCCGGCATGCGTATGTGGGCGATGGAAATGGGAGCTACACACTACACCCACTGGTTCCACCCGTTGACCGACGGGACAGCCGAGAAACACGACGCCTTCGTCTCCTTCGACGGTAGCGGCGGCATGATCGAAGAGTTCTCCGGCAAACTACTGGCACAGCAGGAACCTGATGCATCCAGCTTCCCGAATGGTGGTATCCGCAACACGTTCGAAGCACGTGGTTATACGGCCTGGGATCCCTCTTCTCCCGCCTTTGTCATACAGGATACGTTGTGTATTCCTACTATCTTTATTTCATATACAGGAGAAGCGTTAGACTATAAGACACCGTTGTTGAAATCCATCGCTGCCGTCGATCACGCCGCAACGGATGTATGCCATTACTTTGATAAGAATGTCAAAAAAGTATTTTCCTACCTCGGCTGGGAACAGGAATACTTCCTGGTAGACGAATCGCTTTACGCCGCCCGCCCCGACCTGGTATTGACCAAACGTACCCTGATGGGGCACGACAGCGCTAAGAACCAGCAGTTGGACGACCATTACTTCGGATCGATCCCCACCCGCGTACTTGCCTTTATGCGCGAGTTGGAGTACGAATGCTTCAAGCTGAGTATCCCCGTCAAGACACGCCATAACGAAGTCGCACCCAACCAGTTCGAACTCGCTCCCATTTATGAGGAATGTAACCTGGCTGTCGATCACAACCTGCTCCTGATGTCGGTAATGAAGACGGTAGCCCGCCACCATAACTTCCGTGTCCTGTTGCACGAAAAGCCTTTCAAAGGGATCAACGGTTCGGGCAAACACAATAACTGGTCACTCGGGACAGACACCGGCATCAACCTCTTAGGCCCGGGAAAGAATGCAAAAGAGAACCTCCAGTTCATTACCTTCGTATCCAATGTGCTGATGGCTGTATATAAACACAACGCCCTGCTGAAAGCCAGTATCTCATCCGCCACCAACGCTCACCGCCTCGGAGCAAACGAAGCGCCGCCTGCTATTATCTCCGTCTTTATGGGCAGCCAGATATCTACTTTGTTGGATGAGTTGGCAGACAGCGAAGACCTGAAGGACATTGAGGTACGCGAGAAAACCGGCACCCGCCTCTCACTCAACCATATCCCGGAGATCATGGTGGATAATACGGACCGCAACCGCACCTCGCCCTTCGCCTTTACCGGCAACCGCTTCGAGTTCCGTGCCGTCGGTTCGTCAGCCAACTGTGCCGCCGCCATGCTGGCACTGAACACGGCTGTAGCCGGACAGTTGAAGTCGTTCAAAACCGAAGTTGATGCCCTGATTGCCCAAGGCATGCCATCGAAGGAAGCCATCTTCACCATTATACGCCGGAATATCCGCGCATCCAAAGCTATCCGTTTCGACGGCAACGGCTACAGCGACGAGTGGAAATCAGAGGCCGCTGAACGCGGACTGGATTGTGAAACCCGTGTGCCGATCATTTTCGACGCCTACCTGACACCCCAATCCGTATCCCTCTTCTCCGACACCCAGGTATTGAACGAACGCGAGCTACACGCCCGCAATGAAGTGAAATGGGAACAATACACCAAAAAGATACAGATCGAAGCCCGCGTACTGGGCGACTTGGCTATGAATCATATCATTCCTGTAGCCACCCGTTATCAAGGTTTACTGCTCGACAACGTCGCCAAGATATTCGCCCTCTATCCGAAAGAGAAAGCAGAGAAAATCGCCGCACAGGACATGGCCATCATCGAAGACATCGCCGACCGCCTGAATAATATAAAGGTAAAGACCGACGAGATGGTGGAAGCCCGCAAAGTGGCCAACAAGATCGACAACGAGCGCGAAAAAGCATTGGCCTACTGCGAATACATCGCCCCATATTTCGACGAGATCCGTTACCATATCGACAAGCTCGAACTGACTGTAGACAACGAAATGTGGACACTCCCAAAATATCGCGAATTACTCTTTATCCGATAACAACACGACGATGACGCAACATCAACACAATCTATATCTCCCTGAATATGAACACGACGCCTGCGGGGTCGGCCTTTTGGTCGACCTCCACGGGCGTAAATCACACGACATCGTGGAAGAAGGGTTGCAGGTACTCGAACACATGCTCCATCGCGGAGCCGAAAGCGCCGACAACAAGACCGGTGACGGCGCCGGCATCACCCTGCAGATCCCTCACGAGTTTATCCTGCTACAAGGCATTCCCGTGCCGGAAAAGGGAAAATACGGAACCGGTCTTGTTTTCCTTCCCCAAACGGAAAAAGAAGCAAACCAATGTATAGACATCATCCGGCAGGCGTTGGAAACGGAAGGGTTGCAAATACTCGCCGTCCGCAACGTACCCGTAAACAGTGACATCCTGGGCGATATCTCCCGGCAGAACGAACCGGCCATCCGCCAGTTGTTCGTTGTCGGCGAAGACGATACCGACTCTCTGGAGCGCAAACTTTATATCGCTCGCCGCAAGGCAGAGAAAGCCTTCGGAAAAGCAAGACTCGACAGTTACATCGTCAGCCTCTCCACCCGGCGGATCATTTACAAAGGAATGCTCACCTCCACGCAGCTGCGCGATTACTTTACCGACCTGACCAACCCCTACTTCACCAGCGGATTGGCATTGGTACACTCGCGCTTCAGCACCAACACTTTCCCTTCCTGGAAACTGGCACAGCCGTTCCGCCTGTTGGGACATAACGGCGAGATCAACACTATCCGCGGTAACCGTTACTGGATGGAAGCGCGCGAAAGCATCCTCAATCCGGTGGAATTAGGCAAACCGGAGGATATCTTCCCTACCCTGCAACCGGGCATGAGCGACAGTGCTTCGCTCGACAACGTATTGGAGTTCTTTGTCATGTCAGGCAAATCACTTCCACACGCGTTGGCCATGTTGGTGCCCGAAAGTTGGAACAGCAAAAGCCCCATCTCTCCACAACTGAAAGCTTTTTACGAGTATCACAGTATCCTGATGGAACCGTGGGACGGCCCGGCTACGCTCCTATTTACCGATGGACGCTATGCCGGTGGCATGCTCGACCGCAATGGTCTGCGCCCCGCTCGCTACCTGGTTACCCGCAACGATCGTATACTGATCGCTTCCGAAGTAGGTGTTCTCCCTTTTGACCCTTCGGAGATCAAAGAAAAAGGACGCCTTCAACCCGGTAAGATTCTGATGATCGACACCCAGGAGGGTAAGATATGGTACGACCACGAACTCAAGGAATCACTGGCTGGCGCTCATCCTTACGAAGAATGGTTGTCGAAAAACCGGATCAACCTCTCTACCATCGTGACCGGCCGTACCGTTTCGCACACCGTACCCGACTTCTCCGACCGCCTCAAGGCCTTCGGCTATACCAAAGAAGATATTGACAAACTGATTCTCCCGATGGCGATCGAAGGGAAGGAACCTGTAGGCTCTATGGGGAATGATATACCATTAGCTATTCTTTCGCAACGTCCTCAGCGCCTGTTTAGTTATTTCCGGCAATTATTCGCACAGGTAACCAACCCGCCTATTGATCCCATCCGGGAAGAATTGGTCATGTCGCTCTCGCTCTATATCGGACGGCAGGATACGAATCTGCTCGAAGCCTCTCCTGATCTCTGCAAGATGGTGAAGTTGCCCAGCCCAGTGATCCACAATGCCGATCTCGACATCCTGCGCCATCTCGAATACAAAGGATTCCGCCACATCACCATCCCCATATTATTTAATGTACGCAAAGCGGATGGACATACACTGGCCGACGCCCTGTCCGCCATCTGCCAACAGGCAGAACAGGCGGTGGATGAAGGATACAACTACGTCATCCTCAGCGACCGGGGGATGAACGCCAGCCAGGCACCTATCCCCTCCCTGCTGGCCGTATCGGCAGTGCATCATCACCTGATTGAGAAAGGCAAGCGTATGCAGATCGCCATTATTGTCGAAACGGCCGAGGCCCGCGAAGTAATGCATTTTGCCCTGCTGTTCGGCTTCGGAGCGACAGCAGTCAATCCGTATATGACCTTTGCCATCCTCGACGATAAAGTCAAATCACGCGAAATACAACTCGACTATCATACGGCCGAGAAGAATTATATCAAGTCGGTCAATAAAGGCCTGTTGAAGATCCTCTCTAAAATGGGAATCTCCACGCTCCGCAGTTACCGCGGAGCTCAGATATTCGAAGCCATCGGTATCAGCCGGGAAGTGCTGGACGCCTATTTCCACGGCATGACCTCACGTATCGGAGGCATCACGCTTGATGATATCACCCGCGAAGCCATGGCGACGCACGCCATAGCCTTTGATCCGGCCGAATCTTCCGACTCCTTTCTCGAAACGGCAGGTAACTATGCTTACCGTAAAGACGGCGAATACCATGCCTGGAATCCCGAAACCATCGCCTGCCTGCAACTGGCTACCCGCCTCGGCGACTATGCCAAGTACAAGGAATACAGCCGGATAGTAGATGATAAGGAGCACCCCCTCTTCCTGCGCGACCTGCTGACATACAAACACAATCCCATCGATATATCCGAAGTGGAACCGGTAGACAGTATCACCCGGCGCTTCGTAACAGGTGCCATGTCGTTCGGTTCTATCAGCAAGGAGGCCCACGAAGCCATCGCCATCGCACTCAACACATTGCATGGAAAGAGTAATACGGGAGAAGGAGGTGAAGACCCCATCCGTTTCCAGCCGGGCGAAGACGGGTTGAACCGGAGAAGCGCCATCAAGCAGATCGCCTCGGGACGTTTCGGCGTCACGGCCGAATACCTGGTCAACGCCGACGAACTTCAGATCAAAGTAGCACAGGGAGCCAAACCCGGCGAGGGCGGACAGCTTCCCGGGTTCAAAGTGGATAAGATCATTGCCCATACCCGCCATTCGATTCCGGGTATCACCCTTATCTCCCCTCCTCCTCATCATGATATTTATTCGATTGAAGATCTCGCACAACTCATCTTCGATCTGAAGAATATCAATCCCGAAGCACGGGTCAGCGTCAAGCTCGTAGCCGAAAGCGGAGTGGGAACCATCGCGGCAGGTGTAACCAAAGCCAAGGCTGACGCGATCGTGATCAGCGGAGCGGAAGGAGGAACAGGCGCCAGCCCGCTCAGCTCGGTCAAACATGCCGGTATCTGCTGGGAACTCGGACTGGCCGAGACACAACAGACGCTGGTGATGAACAATCTACGCGGTTACGTACGCTTGCAGACCGACGGACAGTTGAAAACAGGACGCGATATTATCCTCGCTACCCTGCTCGGCGCCGAAGAATACGGCTTCGCCACCAGCGCACTGATCGTGCTGGGCTGCGTGATGATGCGCAAATGCCATCTCAACACCTGCCCCGTCGGTGTCGCCACGCAGGACGAAAAGTTGCGGACCCGATTCACCGGCAAGCACGAGTATGTGATCAACTTCCTCACCTTCCTGGCCGAGGAAGTACGCGAACACCTTGCGCAGATGGGGTTCCGCTGCCTCGACGAAATTGTGGGACGTAGCGACCTGCTCAAAAGCCATACGTTCCCGGCCGACAGCAAAGCCAGCAAAGTAGATTTGTCTCGCCTGCTATATTTTGATGGACGGAGAGCGGATATCTGTTCCGTCCGTCCACAAGAACACAAGATCGAGAAAGTACTCGATCATGAACTGATTCACCAATCACAGCCGGCACTTGAAAAACAACTGCCTGTAGAAATTGCCAAGGCTATTACTAATACCGACCGTGCTGTGGGTGCCATGCTGTCGGGTCAAGTGGCCCGGCGGTATGGTAATACCGGGTTACCTGCTGGTAGTATCCGTGTGCAATTTAAGGGGTCGGCCGGACAAAGTTTCGGTGCTTTCCTCGCAGCCGGCATCTCCTTCCGGCTCGAAGGGGAAGCGAACGACTACCTGGGGAAAGGGTTGTCGGGAGGAAGATTGGTCGTGACGCCTCCCGACGCCTCTACCTTTCCCCCGGAAGACAACTGTATCGCAGGTAATACCCTGCTCTACGGAGCCACAGCCGGCGAAGTATATATCAATGGCCGTGCAGGTGAACGCTTCTGCGTCCGTAACAGCGGCGCTATTGCCGTGGTAGAGGGCATCGGCGATCATGGCTGCGAATACATGACAGGCGGACGTACCGTAGTACTCGGTACAGTAGGAAGGAACTTCGCCGCCGGTATGAGTGGCGGCCTGGCCTATGTCCTTGACATGGGGGGTAACTTCGACTATTACTGCAATATGGAAATGGTAGAACTCTCCTTAGTGGATAGTAAAGTCGATAGCGACGAACTCCGTCAGCTCATTTCCTCCCATGCCCGGTATACGCAAAGCCCCTTGGCCAAGCAAATACTGGCCGACTGGGAAACGTATCTGCCCCGCTTTATCAAAGTCACACCTATCGAATATAAGAAGGTCTTGCAGGAAGAGAAGATGGAAGCCCTCAAGCAAAAATTAGCACAAGTAGAATCGGATTATTAAAATAGATATGGGAAACTCAAAAGCCTTTCTGACAATTAACCGGAAGGAAGCCGGTTATCGACCTGTGATGGAACGAATCACCGACTTTAGTGAAGTAGAACAGACCCTCAACAGCGAAGACCGCATGTTACAGGCATCGCGTTGTATGGATTGCGGGGTAGCGTTCTGTCACTGGTCGTGTCCTCTCGGCAATGTAATGCCCGAATGGCAGGATGCCCTGTACAAAGGCAACTGGCAGGAAGCCTATACCATCCTGTCGCGTACTAACAACTTCCCCGAATTTACAGGACGTGTCTGCCCTGCTCCTTGTGAAAAGGGTTGTGTGCTGATGCTGAGTGAGCAGCCGGTGACCATCCGGGAGAACGAAGTCGCAGTGGTAGAACATGCCTTTCAGGAAGGTTATATACGTCCTAACCCACCACGCTCACGTACAGGCAAAAAAGTAGCTGTTATCGGCTCCGGCCCTGCCGGACTGGCTGCTGCCGATATGCTGAACCGGAAAGGACATACGGTAGTGGTATTCGAGAAACACGAACAGCCCGGTGGACTGCTGCGTTTTGGTATTCCGGACTTTAAACTGAACAAAGCCGTGATCGATCGGCGCCTGCGCCTCCTTCGAGAAGAAGGTGTTGTATTTATCTGCAATAAAGAAATAGGGAAAGATATCCTGCCCGAACAATTACTGTGGGACTACGACGCCGTCTGCCTTGCCATCGGCGCGGGACATCCCCGTGACCTGTCTGTGGAAGGACGCAAACTGAAGGGTATCCATTTCGCTCTTGACTTCTTGCAACAGCAAAACCGGATCGTAGTCGGTACCACCATTCCGGCAAGCGGACGGATCTTGTCCAAAGGAAAGCAGGTAGTTGTGATTGGCGGCGGAGATACCGGATCTGATTGCGTCGGCACATCCATTCGTCAAAAAGCAGCAACCGTGACACAAATCGAAATCCTGCCGCAACCTCCAGCAGGCAATAACCCGGATACTCCCTGGCCCACCTACCCTAATGTATTGAAAACATCCAGCTCACACCTGGAAGGATGTACACGGCGTTGGAGCCTGTCTACCAAACGGTTTATCGGCAATGAACACGGTCACATCACCGGCGTGGAAGTAGCCGAAGTGGAATGGACAAAAACCACTGACGGCCGCCTCACTCCCACCGAAACCGGACACACCGAAGTGATCCCGGCCGACCTGGTACTTCTCTCGATGGGTTACCTCCACCCTGTCCACAAAGGCCTGCTGGATCAACTCAAAGTAGCCTACGATGATCGGGGCAATGTACAAACCCCAGCCCCCTTCCAATCTTCCATCTCTAAAGTATTTGTTGCCGGCGATGCCATGTCCGGTGCCAGCCTCATCGTTCGCGCCATCGACTCGGGGCGAAAAGCTGCTGCTGCCATCCATAGTTTCCTGCAATAACAATCGTATTTTCCCCTACAACTTTCCAGATTAGGCAAGATTCAGTATGTACATAAAAATAAGAGACGGATGCCGTACAATACGACATCCGTCTCTTTATAAAATTACCGAAATGAAATTATTCAACCGGAGAAGTAGGGATTACCTTTAGCGGAGTCTGGTTGTTTTCCTCACCCGGATAACCAACGTTCTGATTGATAACACCCCCTGTATTGGAAGCGATTGCATTTTCAGGAACCGGCCACAGGATATGGTGTACGCTCAACCTATATTCACCTCTGGTGATAACAACGCCTTTATTGAAGAAGTTGTTCTTTGCACTCACCCAGTCAAAGTAGAAGTTAATACCCGGTTCTTTGACATTAGAACCTGTTCCACCGGGACCAGAGAAATTAGCCAATTTGTAAACACGGCCACCAAATGCTTCACAAGCCTTGCCTGTCTTGGCATAGAGATAAGACATACGTACCAATTCTATGTGACGGTTTTCTTCGTAATACAATTCGCGGGCACGTTCAGCCAATATTTCGGAAATACCGATTGAACCTGACAAGGGATCAGCACCGGCACGCTGGCGAACCACATTTAAATTAGCAGCAGCGTTAGCATCATCGCCTTTCCAATAGTAGCATTCAGCCAGCATGAGGTATGTTTCGGCCGAACGGTAGATATACCACGGTGTTTCACCACCCTGGAAGTCATTCGTTTTTGTCGGGTCCTGAACAAACATTTTGTAATGTGGCCACATGTACCAGCAACGCACAGAGTCGGCGGTAGAAAGACCTACCGGGCGTACCAGCGGTTTTCCGTACCATTCGTTACCATCTTTTTTCAAACTTTGTTCATTGTAACGCAAATCTTCCATGCGTCTCCAGCTGTCATGATTGAACGGACCACGGAGGTCATTCTTTTCTTTCTCCGTCCAGATTTCGTACTGGTAATAGTTAGTCGGACGCAAAACTCCGATTCCACGACCTACATTCCAGTCGTTATCAATCATTGTTTTTGCATCTGCAGTAGACGAAAGATTAATCGTTGTACCATTCTTTCCGTCGGGTGTTTTAATAGCAGCGCCATTTGCCCAGTAAGGAACTGCGTTACGCATGATTTGTATACGCTGGCTACCACCTTCCACAATGTTAGGATAAGCTACCACATACATGAGTCCTTCCGTATTAGTCATATCCATCTTAGCTTCTATACTGTGGATATCATGCATCAGGTTGGTATTCGTGTTGTTGTATGATGTATTTGTTTTTCTGCGTTGTGTGATCAACGGGTGCCGGGAAACGATCTCCTTACCCACTGTAATAGCACGATCAAAATCTCCCAATGCCATACAAACTTTCATCAGCAACATACCACAAGCATCTTTGTTGGCACGACCACGGATCATTTCGGCAGGAACCCATTTGTAAGCAAATTCCATGTCAAGTTTCATCTGTTCCAGAATGCTCCAACGGTCGTAGGTATAGAAGTCCAGCTTAGGATAGTTGATTTCCTGATCCAGATAAGGTACATCGCCGAATTGGTGGGTTAATTTGTAATAACGATAGGTACGATGGAAATAGGCACCACCCAACACAGCATTTCGTTCGGCCCTGTCTTTGAAAGTTGCAGCATCCAGACGGGTAATCACCACATTGGCGTATTTAATACCTTTGAAACCTTCGTCCCAATACCATCCATTCTTTCCTGGCGCACCATTCTTCGTACGGGAAGGAAGCATTTCAGAGTCGAAATCGACCAATGAACCACTTTCGTCGGTCTTACCGTGAACAGCAATATCCGTTGTGTACATTTCAGTCAGGATCGGCGCATATTCTGTAAAGTACTCATGACGCATGTTACGCTCGCAGGCTACAAGTGCCGAGTAGAGGCCATCAGCATCCACATAGGTATTTTCAGGTGTGTAGAACGACAATGGCTTAGGTTCAAGCCAACTTTCATCACATGAACTGAACATTGTCAGACAAACAATTGCCAAGACTATATTTATTTTTATATATTTATTCATAACGTTCTGTTTTTATACGTTTACAAAGTAAAATTCACTCCTAAGTTGTAGGTTCTCAGCGTCACGTCTCCACCTTCCGGGTCACCGAAGGTCCAACCGGTGATCACAAACGGGTTGCGGACAGCAACAGAGATACGCATGTTCTGTACGCTGATTTTTTGCAGCAGATTTTTCGGAACATTATATGACAAGGTAATATTCTCCATACGAACAAACGTTTTATTCACATAATTACTACCACTGTTTTTTGAACCGATACGACCATAATCGTTTGTCGGGTTATCAACCGTCCAACGAGGTATATCCACAATGGTATAACGGTCGTACATACCACCATTATTAGCGGCACGGTTAAAGGTATCATATTGTCCGATGTTTGAATACATCATGAACGACAAGCTAAAATCTTTTTTGAATGTGAATTCATTACGCCAGGAAACCCTGTAACGCGGGGTTTTATATCCTTGGAATACTTTGTCGTCGTTGTTCAGCACGTTGTCTTCATTCTGGTCAACATATTTAAAGTCACCCGGTTTGTTTCCGTATTTGGCGGCTTCTTCCTCTTCACCGAGTTGCCATACACCATTGCGCTCGTAATCAAAGATCTGATCCGGATCATGCCCGATATACCATCCATTCTGGATGTCATCAGCCTCTCTATAACCGATCACATTACCATCTTTATCTTTCACTTCGGTTGTATTTCCATACAGGTGTTTAACCTTGCGGCGATTGAAGGAGAATGTACCCGAGGTATTCCAGCTAAAGTCTTTTTCTTCAAATACTTTACCATTCAGTGTCATTTCAAAACCACGGTTGGTCAAAGCCCCCAAATTGGCTTTTACGTTAGCAAATCCAAGAATAGAAGGTAATGCACGGGTCATCAGCAGGTCGTTTGTTTCAGCCATATAGGTTTCAACGCTACCGCTTATTCTGTCGTGGAACAAGGTAAAATCAAGACCGAGGTTATAAGATCCCGTACGCTCCCATTGCAAAGCGCTATTGGCCATACGATTTACATATATCTGTGAGGTGGTGAAAACAGTACCGGCCAAACTGATATATGGATGCAATGATGAGTTCATTGAAGCCAATGCTTCATATTGACCAATGTCACGGTTACCATTCTGTCCCCAGGAGAAACGCAGCTTACCATAGCTAAACCATTCACTGGTAGCTTCCATAAAGTTTTCTGAAGTAAATACCCAACCCAACGCAACAGCAGGGAATGTGGCACGCGGATTCATGACTCCGAAAGCCGAATAACCATCACGGCGAATAGAAGCAGTCAGCATGTACCTATCCTTGAAAGAGTAGAACAAGCGTGCCATCAGGGCGTCACCGGTCTTGTAGGTATCCTCAGTGTTTATTGAGGGTACGGTACCCGCAGCCATATTGTGATAACCCAATACATCGCTCGGGGTATACTGTTTGTTGTATGACTGTGTTTTCCAGTACTGCCCTTTTTCTGCATTCTGCAACAGGGTTAGTTCCACACGGTGATCACGACCAAACTGCTGTTTCCAACGGATGATATTATCTATCTGCCAGTTGAAAGTCTTATCATTTCTGCGCTCAGACTTACCACCTTCACCGGCCCATTCCGGGTGTTTGGATGATTCGTGGTTCATGTATTCGTACCAGTGGTAACGCGGGCTGAAGTTCATCTGATATTCGATATTTAAAGGCAGCTTCACGGTAGCAAACAGGTTGGTGGCCAAGTCGTGGTTGATATCACGCCGGTCACGGTAAAGGTTATCAAAGAACGGGTTCTTTGTGTTATTGTCACCCGAGGGATACATCCGGTATGGACTATCCAGATTATCAATTTCGTTGGCGGTATAGGGTGAATTGTGTTCACGCTGGACATCATCAGCAGCCATATAACCACCAATACGTGTGGCAAACTGTGCATTAATCCCAACCGTAAGGAAAGAAGTAACCTTAGTCTCGAGGTTCAGGCGGTTACGGAAGTTACGGTAACGGTCGCCTACTTTTACACCTTCACGGTCGGCATAACCCATCGACCAGTAATACGACGTATGATCTGTCTTACTGGAAATACTAACATTGTAATCCTGTTGCAAACCTGTTTGATATACAATATCATCCCAATCTGTTTCCCTACCGGCAAAGTAGTTCTCAACTTCCGGATTTTTGAAACTTAAACGGCTCAGCCACTTGGTTGTCATTGTTTTATCATCCGGCAATACGGAAACCTTATCATTTGTTCCCTGATCGTAGTTATACCAGGCCAACGGGTCTACTCCCATTCCAGACAAAGCTGACGGATTGGTATATTTACCCGGGTATGCAGCCATTTCTGACTCTGTCATCATTCCTTCGTAGTAATCCTGGCGGAATTTGATAAAACCGGCTCCGTCTACTGTTTTCGGAAGCCTCGAAGTTTGTACAAGTCCTACTGTAGAATTGAAATTGATGGTAGGTTTTCCTCCTTTACCACCTTTTTTGGTTACAATAGCCACTACCCCACTGGCAGCTTTAGCACCATACACGGCAACCGAACTTGCATCTTTCAACACGTCGATAGTTTCAATATCCATCGGGTTGATATCTTGCAGCGATAAATCGTCAAAGATAACTCCATCCAACACAATCAGCGGTGAAGATTTAGCACTGAGCGTATTCTTACCACGTACCTGTAAGTCGGCAGTACCAGCAGCATTGGTTGACATAGTAACCGACAGACCGGCAGCGCTTGCACGCAAAAGGTCCTGTACGGTACGAGGCGCTTCAGCTTCCATTTTTTCGGCCTTTACAGTCGAAATGGCACCGGTCAGGTCTTTTCTTTTGGCTGTACCGTAACCAATTACCACCACTTCCTGCAATTCAGCAAGGTCTTCTTGCATGATCACATTCATTGGCTGTCCGGTAGCCGTTAATTCCTGAGGTTTGTAACCAATGTAAGAAAACACTATCCGAGCCTTATCACTGGATACCCGCAGGGTAAATTGCCCATCGATATCAGAGATAATACCGTTTGTTGTTCCCTTTTCTACAATACTTACACCGATCAACGTTTCACCCGTTTGATCTTTCACAACTCCTTTGACGGTCAATGACTGCGCATTAATCCCGCATACACATAGCCCCAACATCAGCACCATAAGGCCGAAACGAGGCAAAAAGTTAATTACATGATACTTCATAAGCTAATTAGTAAATTAAATCTGTAAATCAAGTCATATATATTATTTGTAAAAATATCGTGGTATCCATAAGTGTGCGTACACAACAGGTCGGTGTGCGCACACACATTATATTGTTTTTTTGACTTTATATACTACATCCATAAATGAAATCTCAATGGGATTATAAAAGTCTTGTCAAAACATATTTTACGTGTGCGCACACATTATCCGTGCAAAAAAAAGCGGATACACTTTTTTCCACAGACAAAAAATAGACATTAAAGGAGACAAAAATAAGGCAATGGTCAATAATGCATCTAAATGCTTGATTATCACCTCATTGGGGGGGGGGGGGTAAAG
>JAVBUR010000029.1:0-20027 GCA_031555145.1 Tannerellaceae bacterium
CTTTACCCACAAGAGGCAAACCCTTATAATGCCCATACCCAATAGAAATGCTTGAAAAAAGAGCCTTTTTCCGCACGGATATACGCCGACGACCAAGGGAATGGGGTGTGGACTCTTCTAATTATAGAGGAAGTTTCGTTGGATATGAAAGCGTGGAGCCTGTATGTGTCCTTATTTTTCGCGAGCTCTCCATTCTGCGACCAGTTCGGCAAAGGTTTCCTTGACCGACATGATCCGCTGGGCACGCCAGGCATTGCTGCCTGCAAAAGCGTATCCTCGTTCGAAATTGCCTTTGAAGGCATTGTAGAGCGCCATGATGATGCAGTAGGGACTGTGCGTTACATCACAGGTCTTGATGCAGTTGAAAGGACAACTTTTGGGGACTTTCAATCCGTCGCGTACTTTTTCGAGGAAGCGGCTGTGGATGGCACGGCCGGGCATACCGACGGGGCTTTTGATGATTTCGATATC
Source organism: Tannerellaceae bacterium (assembly GCA_031555145.1). Taxonomy (GTDB): domain Bacteria; phylum Bacteroidota; class Bacteroidia; order Bacteroidales; family Tannerellaceae; genus JAJDIA01. The sequence continues at coordinate 472 of JAVBUR010000029.1, forward strand.
CTGTTCGGAAGCATGGATGTAGCTTTCCTTGAAGGCCGTTGAGGCATCACACTCGGTCGTGGTAACGAAGCGGGTACCGAGCTGTACGCCGGAGGCGCCGAGGTCGATCATCCGTTTGATGTCTTCACCAGTATAAATACCTCCGGCAGCGATAACGGGTATTCGTTTCTGGTATTTTTCTTCGAAGAGGGCTACTTCACTGACCACCTGCGGAAGGAGTTCTTCCAGTGAGAAGTGCTCGTCTTCGATCTGACTTTCTTTATAACCGAGGTGACCGCCGGCTTTCGGGCCTTCGAGCACAATAGCATCGGGCAGGTAGTCGTAGTTGTTCTTCCATTTTTCGCAAATCAGGCGTGCCGCACGGGCGCCAGATACGATGGGCACAAGTTTGGTGACGCTATCTTTCTGCAGGAATGACGGCAGATCAAGTGGCAGGCCGGCTCCACTGAAAATAATATCCGCTTTCTCCTGGATGCTGGTCTTGACCAACTCGGCGAAGTCAGAGAGAGCGACCATGATATTGACACCAATAATCCCTTTCGCCTTCTCGCGAGCTTTGCGAATCTCTTCGCGCAAACCAAGGTTGCCGGCTTCTGTATAGTTGTTGGGAGAAAGTTTCTTGTAAAGCAGTCCAAGGCCTGCTGCAGAGATAACACCGATACCGCCTTCATTGGCAACAGCAGAAGCGAGGCCGGACAGGGAAATACCTACGCCCATACCTCCCTGGACGATAGGAACTGGAGCTGTGAGGCCTCCAATAGTGAGTGAGTTCATATGATGTGTGTTTAAATTGGGCGCAAAGGTAACACACTATTGCATATTGTGTGCAGGCAACCGTATTAAAATTGCGCAAAAAACAAAATAATGTGCATGCCCTCTCCGCTGTATCATAAAATATCGAAACAATTTGCGAGTTTAAAAGATTACATCTACTTTTGCAAACTGAAATTTTAAGGAGTAACTAATTTAATAAATCATTCATAATGAACGTTTCACTGACAAAACAAGATGCCGTAAGCGGTATCATGAAGATAGAGATCGTGAAGGCAGACTATGCAGAGTTGGTTGAGAAGAACTTGCGCGGCCTGCGCCAGAAAGCCAATATCCCCGGATTCCGTAAGGGAATGGTTCCGATGGGCATGGTGCAAAAAATGTATGGCAAGCACGTGCTGGCAGAAGAAGTAAACAAACTCGTTTCGGAAAATATCTACAAATATATCCGTGAGAACAACGTGAACGTATTGGGTGAACCGATGCCGAGCGAAACAGATCAGCCGATGATCGACTTCAACAAAGACGAAACGTTTGAATTTGTGTTTGATGTAGCCCTGGCTCCTGAAATAGACATTAACCTGACGAAGCGCGACAAAGTCCCCTTCTATCAGGTAACGATCGACGATAAAATGGTAGACGAACAGGTAGAATCCTACAAAGCCAATTTCGGTACCTATACCCAGGTAACCGACGTAGAAGAAACCGATATGCTCAAAGGCCGCGTGGCTGAACTCGAAAACGGTACGCTGAAAGAAGGCGGTATCGTGGTAGAAGACGCTGTCGTAATGCCTAAATATATGAAGGATGAAGCCGAGAAGGCCAAATTTATGACAGCTGGCCTGAACTCCATCGTCATCTTCAACCCCAACAAGGCCTATGAAGGCGCCGAAGCTGAAATCTCATCCTTCCTGAAGATCGACAAAAGCCAGGTTGCCAACGTAACGGCCGACTTTAGTTTCGAAGTGCAGGAAATCACCCGCTATGCTGCCGCCGAAGTCGATCAGACTTTGTTCGACCGCGTATTCGGCCCGGACGCTGTTTCAACGGAAGACGAATTTCGTGCCAAAATCCGCGTAGTATTGGCCGAACAGTTTACTCCGCAGTCGAACTATAAATTCATGCTCGACAGCCGTGACATGCTGATGAAGAAAGCCGGCGACTTGCAATTTGCCGACGAACTGCTGAAGCGCTGGTTGCTCGTAGCCAATGAAAACAACACGAAGGAAGCTGTCGAAGAAGACTTCCCGAAAGTGAAGGAAGACCTGACCTATCACCTGATCAAAGAAAACCTGGTGAAAGGCAACGACCTGAAAGTAGAAGATGCCGACGTAGTCAACGTAGCCAAACAGGTAGCCAAATCACAGTTTGCCCAATACGGTATGCTGTCGGTACCCGATGACGTACTGACCAATTATGCCCAGGATATGCTGAAAAATAAGGAAACGATCCAGAATCTGGTAGACCGTGCCGTCGAAGACAAGTTGGCAGAGTGGCTGAAAGAGCATGTGAAGCTCGATGTGAAGGAAGTTTCCGTAGAAGAATTCGGTAATTTATTCAAATAAATAAGGTGCCGGGAGTGCCAAACTCCCGGTCAATCCTATAAAAGGGGACGTCTCTCTAAAAAATAATCTTTGCGGATAACAAATAAGTTGTTTCTTTCAGAAATTTATTTATAACTTTGTTTTCCGCTAAGATCAGGGGGAGGTCCCTTTTTGTGTTTTAGCCGTTTAACTAAATTCAGACAATGTATGGAAGATTTCAAAAAGTATGCTACCAAGCATTTGCGTATGAGTGGCACAGCCCTCGACAGCTATATGAATATATCAAGTAGCTATATTTCACCAACGATCATAGAAGAACGTCAGTTGAATGTGGCTCAGATGGACGTGTTTTCACGCCTGATGATGGATCGTATCATTTTCCTGGGAACACAGGTGGATGATTACACCGCCAATGTAATCCAGGCACAGTTGCTTTACCTTGATTCAAGTGATCCGGGCAAAGACATCTCGATTTATATCAATTCGCCGGGCGGATCAGTTTATGCGGGATATGGAATTTATGATACGATGCAGTTTATAGGCAGTAATGTGTCGACGATCTGTACCGGTATTGCTGCCTCCATGGCCTCCGTGTTGTTGGTGGCCGGCGTCAAGGGGAAACGTTTTGCCCTGAAACATTCACGCGTGATGATCCACCAGCCGTTGGGAGGTGCCCAGGGACAGGCTTCGGATATTGAGATCGCCGCCCGTGAAATACTGAAAGTGAAAAAAGAACTGTATACGATCATTGCCGACCACTCCGGCCAGCCTTTTGATAAGGTACAGGCTGATGGCGACCGTGACTTCTGGATGACCGCCGAAGAAGCGAAGGAGTATGGTATGATCGACGATATTCTAATCCGTAAATAATAAAGGAGAAATATGGCCAAAACAAGGGAAGAGTCATGTTCGTTCTGCGGACGCAGCAGCAGGGAAGTTTCGATGTTGATCAATGGATTGTCTGCTACGATCTGCGATGAATGTGCACTTCAGGCTTACGAAATAGTGCAGGAAGGAAAGCCTGCTAAGGATGGTGCTTCGTTCGGTTTGAACCGCAGCGAACTGCCTAAACCGGAAGAGATAAAACTGTTCCTTGATCAATATGTGATCGGTCAGGATGATGCGAAACGGTATCTGTCTGTTTCCGTCTATAACCACTATAAACGTTTGCTGCAAAAGGTGACAGCGGATGATGTGGAAATTGAAAAGTCCAACATTATTATGGTGGGAGCGACTGGCACGGGAAAAACCCTGTTGGCACGTACCATTGCCAAGCTGTTACATGTGCCCTTTACCATTGTCGACGCCACGGTGCTGACCGAGGCCGGCTATGTGGGCGAAGATATCGAGAGTATCCTGACTCGTTTGTTGCAGGTCGCTGACTATGATGTGGCTGCGGCGCAGCGGGGTATCGTGTTTATTGATGAGATCGACAAGATTGCCCGGAAAAGCGATAACCCGTCTATTACCCGTGACGTGAGCGGCGAAGGCGTCCAGCAGGGACTGTTAAAACTGCTGGAAGGTTCCGTTGTGAATGTCCCCCCTCAAGGTGGCCGCAAGCACCCCGAGCAAAAGATGATACCGGTAGATACGAAGAATATCCTCTTCGTCTGCGGCGGTGCCTTTGACGGTATTGAAAAGAAGATTGCCCAACGCTTGAATACCCGGATGGTAGGATACGCCATCAGCAAGGAAACGGCGACCATCGACCGGAACAACCTGTTGAAGTATATCACGCCGACCGACCTGAAAGCCTTCGGACTGATACCTGAGATCATCGGTCGTTTGCCTATCCTGACATACCTTGATCCGTTAGATCGGCAAACCCTGCGTAGTATCCTGACGGAGCCGAAGAACTCGATCATCAAGCAGTATGCCAAACTGTTTGAGATGGATGGAATCGCCCTTACATTTGAGGATGATGTATATGAGTATATTGTAGATAAGGCGCTCGAATTCAAGTTGGGGGCGCGAGGACTGCGCTCTATCGTGGAAGCGATCATGATGGATGCGATGTTCTCGATGCCTTCGTCCAAGAAGAAATCACTGAAGGTGACACTGGCTTTTGCGAAGGAAAACTTTGAAAAGTCGGATGTGAACCGCTTACAAATCGCATGATGTAGCGAATATAAAATACTATTGGGTATGGGGAACAGAGACCATTTAACAGACGCGCTGAAAACACATTTTGGCTTTGATACCTTTAAAGGTAACCAGAAGCGTATCATCGAAAATGTGTTGGCCGGAAACGACACGTTCGTGTTGATGCCTACCGGCGGGGGAAAATCATTGTGCTACCAGTTGCCTTCGCTCATGATGGAAGGTACGGCGATCGTGATTTCTCCACTGATTGCCCTGATGAAGAATCAGGTGGATGCGATGCGTAACTTCAGCGAAGAAGATGGAGTGGCCCATTTTATTAATTCGTCGTTGAACAAGACGGCTATCGACCAAGTAAAAGACGATATCCGTACCGGCCGCACCAAACTGCTGTATGTGGCTCCCGAGTCGTTGACGAAGGAAGAAAATATTGAGTTTCTGCGACAGATACCGATCTCTTTTTATGCTGTGGACGAAGCACACTGTATCTCGGAGTGGGGACATGATTTTCGTCCGGAGTATCGTCGGATACGGCCAATTATCAATGAGATCGGGAAACGCCCGTTGATCGCCTTAACGGCCACGGCTACGCCCAAGGTGCAGCATGATATCCAGAAGAACCTGGGTATGATTGATGCAACGGTGTTCAAGTCCTCGTTCAATCGCCCGAATCTGTATTATGAAGTACGCCCGAAAGGACAGAATGTCGATCGCGACATCATCAAATATATCAAAGCGAATGACGGCAAATCGGGTATTGTGTATTGCCTGAGCCGGAAAAAAGTGGAAGAGTTTGCCGATATATTGAAAGCCAATGGGATTAAAGCTCTGCCTTATCATGCCGGAATGGATTCGCAGGTGCGTTCGACCAACCAGGATGCGTTCTTGATGGAAGAAGCCGATGTGATTGTCGCCACGATCGCATTTGGTATGGGTATCGATAAGCCGGATGTGCGGTATGTTATACATTATGATATACCCAAAAGCCTGGAAGGCTATTATCAGGAAACCGGACGCGCAGGTCGGGATGGAGGAGAAGGAAAGTGTATCGCCTTCTATGCCTTGAAAGATTTGCAGAAATTGGAGAAATTTATGCAGGGAAAACCTGTAGCCGAACAGGAGATCGGAAAACAGTTGCTGCTTGAAACAGCGGCCTATGCTGAGACATCCGTCTGCCGTCGGAAAGTATTGTTACATTATTTTGGAGAAGGATATACAGAAGATAATTGTGGAAGTTGTGATAATTGTTTGAATCCCAAAATGCAAGTAGAAGCAAAAGAATTACTGGTCGGCGTACTGGAAGTAGTAAGCGCCCTGAAAGAGAAATTTAAAGCCGAATACATCGTGAATGTATTATTAGGCAATGAAACATCAGAAATACAGTCTTATAAACATAGTGACCTGGAAGTATTCGCCTCGGGACAGGATGAAGATGAAAAAACCTGGAATGCAGTGATCCGCCAGGCCCTGATCGCAGGCTACCTGTCGAAGGATATTGAAAACTATGGGTTGTTGAAGATAACCGAAGGCGGAAAAAAATTCATGGACAAACCTGTGTCGTTCAAGATTACCAAAGACAATGAGTTTGAAGAAGAGGATGAAGAAGTACAGGTGCGCGGCGGGGCTTCCTGCGCCGTCGACCCGGTGCTGTATTCGATGATGAAAGACCTGCGTAAGAAATTATCCAAGCGGTTGGAGGTCCCTCCGTTTGTGATCTTCCAGGATCCTTCGCTTGAAGCGATGGCAACCACCTATCCGATTACCTTGGATGAATTGCAGAATATTCCGGGCGTAGGTGCCGGTAAGGCCAAACGATACGGAAAGGAGTTTGTAGAGCTGATCCGCAAACATGTGGACGAGAATGAGATCGAGCGTCCGGAAGACCTGCGTGTTCGTACGGTAGCCAATAAATCCAAACTAAAGGTGTCTATTATCCAGCGCATCGACCGCAAGGTCGCATTGGATGAGATTGCCCTGACGAACGGGCTTGAATTTGGCGAACTGTTGGACGAACTGGAAGTGATTGTCTATTCGGGTACCCGGATCAACATTGACTATTTTGTCGACGATGTAATGGACGAAGACCACATCGAAGATATCTATGAATACTTCAAGGATTCGGAAACCGATGATCTGGAAGAAGCTATCGAAGAACTTGGGGGAGACTATACGGAAGACGAAATTCGCCTGATCCGCATCAAGTTCTTGTCGGAAATGGCTAACTAGGAGAATTATAAAAAACACTAATTTAAGGGGATAGCATACTTTTCTTGCTCGTGTTCCGTTAGATTAGTGTTATTTTTGTAGTTTGAAAGGAGCATGAAACGTATTTTTTGCATGAAAAAGATTTTTGTAACCTTATTGGCAAGCATGTGTTTGACTGCGCAGGCTCAGTTGTCACAGGACTCTGTAGTGATGACGATTGCCGGTAAGCCAGTTTCTGTGTCGGAGTTTATGTTTATGGCGCAGAAGAACAGCGAGGTGGATTTGGTGAACCCGAAGTCTGCCGAAGCCTATGTGGCATTGTATAAAAATTTTAAACTCAAAGTGGCGGATGCCGAGGCGCTGGGTATTGACCAGACTGCTGATTTCAAAAGCGAGTACGATGAGTATAAATCACAATTGAATGCTGGTTTCCTTTCGGATAAAAAAGCCGAAGAAGCATTTGCTTTATCCATCTATAACCGGGGGAATGACCTGCTGGAACTCAGCCATATCGCTGTGCGTTTACCCCAGCAATACCTGACCAAGGATACCGTCGCTGCCTATCAGGAAGCGATGAAGATCTACCGCCAACTGAAAGACGGGGCGGATGTGGATGTGCTTGGTAAAGACCTGGCTCTGCAGTCGGAGGGAACCATTGCCTATGAACGCATACGCGCTATGAAGGCGCTGACTACGCTAAAGGCATTTGAAAATGTGGTGTTTGCCATGAAAGCAGGGGATATCTCCCTTCCGGTACGCACCAGCCTTGGCTTCCACATCATTAAGTTACACCGGAAGTATACCGACCTGGGTACGGTACGTGTGTCGCAGATTTTGTTTGGTTTGCCTGAAAATGCAACGGCAAAACAAAAATCAAAGGCCTTGAGTGAGGCCGGGAAGGTCGTCAAACTGCTTCAAAAGGGGCAGGCATTTGATGCACTGGCAAAAACCTATTCAACGGATTCGGTTTCTGCCTCCAAAGGAGGAGCATTACCCGCATTCGCCCAAGGCGTAATGCCGCAGGCGGTGGAAGATGCTGCTTTTGCACTTGCCAAACCGGGCGATCTCTCCGATATCGTGGAAACAGCCAACGGGTATGTGATCCTTCGTCTGGAAGAAAAGACACCCCGGCCCTCTTTCGAAAGCCAGAAAGCTTCTTTGATCCGGAAGTTGGGTATGGGTGAGTATAATTTCGAACTCTACCAATCGTTCGACAACTGGTTGAAGAAAGAAAGCGGTTATGTCTTTTATCCCGAAGCTTATGCCGAATTGCAGGCGCTTTGTAACGACTACTTTCCCAGTGACGATGCCTTTTTTGATCATGCCCGGGATATGAAGAAGACATTGCTCACGGAAAATGGCCTCCAGGTGCCGCAGAGCGATTTCGCTTATTATGTGTTGACAAATCCCTTTTCCACCAAGGCATATGCCGGTGACTTCCTGCAGGAAGTGTACGATCTTTTCATTCGGGATATATTGACGGTGGCCGAACGGAAAGTACTGGAAGTGAAACATCCCGAGATTACATGGCTGTTGCAGGAATACCGCGATGGCACATTGCTGTTTGAAGTCAGTAACCAGAAAATATGGAACAAACCATCTGCCGAGCAAAAAGCGTTGGAAGAACAATGGATAAAAGAACTGAATGAGAAATATCCCGTACAGATTAATTGGGATGTTATCCGGAAGTTCTGTAAATAGTACGGTATGAAGGTCGGATTTTATCTTGTTGTTCTGACTCTACTGGTAACCGCATGTAAGGACCGTAATGCGGGCGATACAGAGGTGGTGGCCAATGTGTATGACAAGGTATTGAAACGATCGGAAGTGGTAGACATCATTCCCCGGGGAGTCTCTTCAGCAGATAGTATGCTGTTTGCTGAAAACTACATCAAGCGATGGGTGAAAGATGTGTTGGTGTATGACGTGGCATTACATAATCTGGGAGATGAGGAAGCAGAGGTTCGTAAACTTGTAGAAGAGTACCGGCATTCACTTGTCCGTTATCGCTATTTGGAGCACTTGATACGGCAGCGTGCCCTGTCGGAGATCCGCGAAAGTGATAAACTCCGGTATTATGAGGAAAACCAACAGAAGTTTATCCTTGATAAATGCCTGATAAAAGGCCTGTTCCTGAAAATACCGGCCGATGCCCCCGGGTTGAAAGACGTGAAGAGCTGGTATAAACAGTCCTCTGATGATGCTTTAGAGAAAATTGAGAAATATAGTTTGCAGAACGCAACTATTTATGACTACTTTTACGACCGCTGGGTGGCATTTGATGCCATTATGGATAAGATTCCGACACACGTGGCTAATCCGGATCAGTATCTGGAGGTGAACAAAGTGCTGGAAGTAACAGATAGCGATTATTGCTATTTGCTGAATATAAGTGAGTATCTGGTGTCTGGGACGGTAGCCCCCTACGATTATGTGGCTTCTCAGATTACGGATATATTGCTCAATCAGCGGAAAGTGGCTTTTGTGAAGAATTTTGAAGAAGATTTATATAATGATGCGATCAGAAGCGGCAAAGCAAAACGTTTTGTTGATGCTGATCAATAAACGAAAGGAATGAAGATAATGAAAAAGTGTTTGATCGTACTGTTTCTTGCCTGTTGTACCTGTGCTGTATTTGCACAGAGCAACGTGATTGATGAGATTGTATGGGTGGTTGGTGATGATGCTATCTTACGTTCGGATGTAGAATCTCAGCGCCTCTATATGCAGAATGATGGTTACCATTTTGAAGGTGACCCGTATTGTGAAATCCCCGAGCAGATGGCTGTGCAGAAACTTTTCCTTAACCAGGCAAAGTTGGATAGTATTGAGGTGAATGAAAACCAGGTGATTCAGGCGGTCGACCGGTGGATGAACTATGCCGTGAACCAGATCGGTTCCAGAGAGAAGTTGGAGGAATATTACGGAAAGAAGTTCTCTCAAATTAAGGATGAACGAAAAGAGAATATCCGTGAACAGCAGGTAGTGGATGAAATGCGCCGGAAGTTGATCGGCGAAATTAAACTGACGCCGTCGGAAGTGCGTACGTATTACAGCAAGCTTTCGGCCGACAGTTTGCCGAATATTCCTACTACAGTGGAAGTACAGATCATCACACTGGAGCCGAAAATCCCGTTCGAAGAAACGGATGCTATCAAAGCACGTCTGCGCGACTTTACCGAACAGATCAATACCGGCAAGATGGGATTCTCTACGCTGGCTCGTATGTATTCTGAAGATAAAGGCTCAGCCACGAAGGGGGGCGAACTTGATTTCATGGGAAAAGGACAGTTGTTGCCTGAATTTGCCAATGTGGCTTTCAACCTGAACGACCCGAAGCGTGTATCTCAGATTGTGCAGACCGAATACGGCTATCACATTATCCAATTGATTGAAAAACGTGGCGACCGTATCAAATGCCGTCATATCCTGCTTCAACCGAAAGTGTCGGATACCGAACTGAAAGAAGCTACGACCCGTCTGGATTCGCTTTATACGGACTTACAGGCGAATAAGATTGTATTCGAGGACGCCGCTACCTTTGTTTCTTACGACAAGGACACCCGTAACAATAAGGGCTTGATGGTGAATAAAGGGGAAAATCAAAACTATGGAACCTCCAAGTTTGAGATGCAGGAACTGCCCCAGGAAGTAGGGCGGGTGGTGAATGATATGCAGGTAGGTGAAATATCAAAGCCCTTTATTATGCTGACCGACAAGCAAAAGCAAGTAGTGGCTATCGTAAAGTTGAAATCCCGTGTATCACAGCATAAAGCCAATCTTACTGACGACTATCAGGCCTTGAAAGCCATTGTGGAAAGTAAAAAAAGTGAAGAATTACTGAACGACTGGATCATTAAAAAGCAGAAGACCACCTATGTGCGTATTGCCGACGGGTGGCAGAGTTGCGACTTCAAGTATCCGGGATGGGTTAAAGAATGAAACAACGAATTATCGCATTTGTCCTCGGTATACTGTTTGTTGGTGTGGCTGATGGGATAGCCCAGGTACAGGCAGGCGAAGGATCACCCCGCCCGGGTGAAGCCAAGGCGACCAAGGTGTACCTCAAAAATGCCAATGTGATCTCCTTTAATAAGGAACAGAATCCGGATGCACAGTTGCTTAACGGCGATGTGTGTTTCCAGCATGATAGTGCCTATATGTATTGCGACAGTGCTTATTTCTATGAGCTGACCAATACATTGGAAGCGTATAGCAATGTCCGGATGGAACAAGGCGATACGCTTTTCGTGTATGGTAATTACCTGCATTACGACGGTAATACCCAACTGGCTCGTTTGCGCGAGAATGTCCGGATGGAGAATGGCGAAGTCACTCTTTTTACCGACAGCCTGAACTATGACCGGGCTAAGAACGTCGGTTATTATTTCGATGGTGGACTGATTGTCGACTCCGAGAACGAACTTTCGTCTTATTACGGACAATACTCTCCCGGCACCAAACTGTCGATCTTCAACGATAGTGTCCGGTTGGTGAATAAAGATTTTACACTCTATTCCGATACGTTGCATTACCAAACGGATACAAAGATCGCTACGATCCTGGGCCCTTCCACGATCGTGTCCGATAGTGGAACCGTCTACACATCGCGTGGATGGTATAATACCGTTGAACAAACATCGCTTTTGTTGGATCGCTCCAGTATTGTGATGGGAACAAAATATATGATTGGCGATTCCATCCACTACAATCGGGAGGAAGGATTTGCCGAGGCATTTGGCCATATGTTCCTGCAAGATACGGCGCAGCATATCATTCTAGAAGGGCAATACGGCTTCTACAACGAGAAGATCGAATATGCTTTTGCCACTGATAGTGCCCGCTTTCTGGAATATGGCCAGGCGGATACCCTGTACCTGCATGCCGATACACTGCAAATGATTACGATGGATTCGACCTACCGTGAGGTGAAGGCCTTCTATGGTGTACGATTCTATCGGTCGGATTTGCAGGGGGTATGCGATTCGATGGTGTTCAATAGTCGCGACTCAGTATTGTATATGATCAATGATCCGGTGGTCTGGAACGAAGCGTATCAGTTGTATGGCGATACCATTATTGTCTTTATGAACGACAGTACCATCGATTTTGCCCATATCAAGCAGTTCGCCTTTGCGGTCCAGGCCATTGATTCGGCACATTACAACCAATTGAAGGGGAATGACCTGAAAGCCTATTTTGACGGAAAAGCCGTCCGGCGGATTGATATAGAAGGAAATGCCGAATCGATCTATTATCCGATTGAAGACGATGGCGCAATGGTGGGCCTGGATGCATCCAAGAGCGCATTCCTGTCTATCTGGATAAAAGACAATAAGTTGGAATACCTCAAGCGATGGACTCGCGTTGAAGGTGTGATCACGCCTATGCCCGATCTGAAACCGGAACAGAAAACCCTCAAGGATTTCTTCTGGTTCGACTATCTGCGACCGAAAGATAAAGACGATATCTATACGGTGGTAAAAAGGAAAGTACAAGACGCCACTCCTCGCCGGAGCAATCGTTTTGTACGTTAGTAGTAACAATCAATAACAAAGTACTATGGCTCTTATACCATTTTTAAAGCAACGTAAACCGCGCCAGTTTAATCACCAGCCGATTTACTGGGATCCCCGCAAGGAGGAATTGCAGGAACGCGAACGCCGTATCCGGCGTGAATTGGGAATGGAAAAGATGGAAGAAGGCTATAAGCCCCAGATTAAGGGTAAGTTTGTGGAAGGTACAAAGCATCTGCGCAAGAGCGTGGAAAAAGGAGACGACCGCCGTTCTCGTGAGTACAAGAGTGTACGGCTGGTTCTCATCCTGGTTGGTTTGGGCTTTGTCCTCTGGTTCTTTTTCTTCAAATGAGCGATATAATCCACTTACTCCCCGATAGCATAGCCAACCAGATAGCCGCAGGAGAAGTCATCCAGCGGCCTGCATCTGTTGTGAAGGAACTGGTGGAGAATGCGATCGATGCCGGTGCTACATCTGTCCGTGTTCAGATCAAGGATGCCGGACGGACGCTGATCCAGGTGATCGACAATGGTAAAGGTATGTCTGAGTCGGATGCGCGGATGGCATTTGAACGTCATGCTACTTCCAAAATCGCGACAGCCGACGACCTTTTTTCTCTTCGCACGATGGGTTTTCGGGGTGAAGCCTTGGCCTCCATTGTGGCAGTGGCCCATGTGGAGTTGTTTACCCGCCTGCATGATTCCGAACTGGGTGCCCATCTGGTGCTGTCGGGTTCGGAGATCGAGTCGGTCGAACCCGCTTCTTGTGCCGAAGGGAGTATCTTTTCGGTCAAAAATCTCTTCTTTAATGTGCCCGCCCGTCGGAAATTCCTGAAGTCGAACGAGGTAGAATTCCGCCATATCATTACCGAACTGGAACGGATAGCCCTGGTGAACCCCCAGATAGCCTTTTCGTTGTACCATAATGAGGGGGAGGTGATGAACCTGCCACCGTCGGTCTTGTTGCAACGTATCCTGCATATCTACGGCAAAGGGCAGCACGACAAGTTGTTGCCCGTTGATGCGCAAAGTTCGCTGGTGACGATTACCGGTTTCGTCGGTCGTCCTGATACAGCCCGCAAGCGTTCGTCCCTACAATACTTCTTTGTCAATGGCCGCTTCATGAAGCATCCCTTTTTCCATAAAGCAGTGATGCAGGCTTATGAACAGCTGATCCCGGCAGGCGACCAGCCGCAATACTTTCTCTATTTTACGCTTGATCCGTCAACAATAGATGTCAATATCCATCCGACCAAGACGGAGATCAAGTTTGAGAACGAACTTCCTATCTGGCAGATACTAGTGGCTGCTATCCGGGAGACATTAGCCAAGTCGAGTGCTATTCCTACCATCGACTTCGACCGCGAAGGAGCGATTGATATCCCTGTTTATTCATCCGGGCCTACGCTGCATGCACCGGCGCCCCGGGTACAGGTCGATCCGGCGTATAATCCATTTGAGAACCGGTCGTCGTATAAACGTCCTGAGTTTGACTGGTCGAAGTTGTATGAAGGCTTTGAGAGCGGCGGTAAACAATCCGATCCTGTGCCTGAAGATGAAGGGATGGATAGTGAGGAGCCGGATAGAACGTCCATCTTTGTTGCGCCGACTACGCTTTTTGTCGAAACGACGAGCCCGTCTTACCAGTATAAAGGACGCTATATTGTAACGTCCATCAAATCCGGTTTGGCAATTATTGATCAGTACCGGGCGCATACGCGTATCCTGTACGACCAGTATATCAGCAACATCCGACAACAGAAGGGTTTCTCGCAACAGGTGCTTTTCCCCGAAGTGATCCAATTCACACCGGTCGAAGCCAGTATGTTGCCATTGTTGTTAGACGACCTGCACTTCGTGGGCTTCGACCTTAGCGATCTTGGACAGGGAAGTTATGCCATCAATGGTCTGCCCTCAGGATTGGAGCAGTTGGATATGGTCGATTTATTGAAAGATATAGTTGCACGGGCTATTGATACCGGACGCCCGGCCAAAGATGACGTTTGTCGTACCATTGCCCTGTCATTGGCCAAAGCTGGCGCCATCCGTCCCGGCAAACCGCTTTCAGCGGAGGAAATGGAACACCTGATAGCGTCCCTCTTCTCTTCGACGGATTCCAACCTGACGCCTGACGGCAAAAAGATTCTCACTTTGTTGACGGAAGACGAGATCGATCGTCGCTTCCGGTAACGGATTACACCATCTTTCGGATCACCTCATGCATCCGTCCGTTGCTGGCAAGTACCTGCTGGCCGGACTGCCACTGGTCGCCACCGGCGAAGTCGGTGATCATGCCGCCGGCTTGCTGGAGGATAAGAGCACCGGCTGCCACGTCCCACGGACCCAGCCAGGCTTCTACCCGGGCGTCGAAACGGCCACAAGCGACGTAACATAGTTCGGCTGCCGCTGAACCCAACAGGCGGGTTCCTCCGGCATATCCATACAGTTTGTCTACCAATCCGAGGGCGGTTGCTTTGTATTCGTCCGTGTTGTAAGGGAATCCCAGTGCGACGAAGGCTTTGTCGAGCGTATCGACGGCCGATACCCGTATCTCTTTTTCATTCAGGTAGGCTTTCTTGCCTTTGATGGCATGGAAGCATTCACCGCGGCTGACTTCATATACGACACCTATCAGCGTCTCGCCTTCCAGTTGAAGGGCGATGCTGACACAGTAGGGTGCCATGTCGTGGATATAGTTGGTGGTGCCGTCAAGGGGATCGATCACCCACATGTAAGGTTTGCGTTCGGAAGCGCCTGTACCTTCTTCGGCGAGGAAGCCTGCTTCGGGAAGCAGGCGGGAAAGGCGGTCTACCAGCCGCTGTTCGGATTCCTTATCGACGTATGATACGTAATTATGCGCACTCTTTTCTTCTACTCGTTCCGGGTTGAATTTCATCCGTTCTGCTTGCAGAAAGAGGCCGGCCTCGCGGGCAATTTGCCTGATTTGCAAGCAATATGTGTCCAGGTTCATCATGTTGCTTTACGTTACTAGGTGCAAATGTAATGTAATTCCCTTTACTTGGATGTGTTACCCGGCAGAAGTTTTCGTTTGGTGTATGGATAGAAAGACTGAATATATGTTAAAAAGAAACGAAATGTGCGATAAAGCATACGTTAGGGCGTGTGTGGAAAGCTTTTAGCTGCTACTTTTGCGGATTATATATTGTATATGGTCAGCCTTATTGATCGGTTAGCCTTATGTCATTGATACAAAGTATTCTTATGAAATCAATAGTGACGTCTCCATCAGGGAAAAGTTATCTGATCCCGTTTGTGTTGGTAACCAGTTTATTTCTGATGTGGGGAATGGCCCACGGCCTGCTGGATGTGTTGAATAAGCATTTTCAGGTGGTGTTCACGATGTCGAAGGCGCAGTCGGGGCTGGTACAGTTCTCCACCTATATTGCTTACGGGCTGATGAGTGTCCCGGCCGGGATGTTTATGCGGCGGTTCGGTTACAAAAAGGGAATCATCCTCGGATTGTCGCTCTATGGACTAGGAGCTTTCGGATTTATCCCGGCGGCGTGGTTGCATTCGGCGAACCCGTTTCTGATCGCCCTCTTTGTGGTTGCTTGTGGATTGTGTGTGCTGGAAACGGCGGCGAATCCCTATTCCACCGTCCTGGGGCCGAAGGAGAGTGCGGCACAACGGATCAATCTCTCGCAGTCGTTCAACGGCTTGGGCTGGATACTCGGCCCGCTGATCGGGGGGCAGTTGATCCTCGGCGCTTCATCAGACGATGCGATGGCTCTTACAAAACCCTATATCATCCTGGGAGCGGCCACGTTAGTGATTGCCGTGTTGTTTGTCTTCACCAAATTGCCTGAAGTGAAGGAAGAGGAAGAGCCGGCAACGGTCACTCCTGTTGAGACACCTGGCGTTTCGATGTGGACGCACAAGCATTTCGTGTTGGCGGTGATTGCGCAGTTTATGTATTGCGCGGCGCAGACGGGTATCTTCAGTTTCTTTATTAACTATGTGACTGAACTGGATACGACGATCACGCCACTTATGGCTTCACGTTTCCTCGCTTTTGGCGGGATGCTACTGTTTATGCTTGGCCGGTTGTCGGGAAGCTTTATCATGGGGCGGTTCGCGCCGCATTCGCTCTTGGCATTCTATGCCATCGCCTGTAGCATGGCTATGGTGCTGGTGGTGCTCCAGTTGGGCCATCTGTCGCTGTATGCGCTCTATGCTTCCTTCTTCTTTATGTCGATCATGTTCCCGACGATCTTTGCCCTCGGTTTGGCACGGATGGGTGCTTATACCAAGAAAGCGTCTTCCTACATTATTATGGCGGTAGTCGGCGGAGCGTTTGCCCCGATTCTGATGGGGCATATGGGCGAGCAGAGCATGGCGATTGGCTTTATCGTTCCGTTGGTATGCTTTGTCTATATTGCGTTCTACGGACTGAAGGGCTATAAGATGTGACTTATCAATTAACTGACAAAAACAATAGAATAGTGTTATTTAAATCAAGAGAAGTATGAAAAGACAATATCTGATATCACTGCTACTGTGTATAGGTGGATGCAGCCTATTTCTGTCGGAAGGCAATGCTCAGGTGAATGTGTCAGGGGATCTGTACGATCTGGCTAAAGTGAAGAGTGGCGTACGCAACCGCCGTATAAGTAGTTACGATCGTACGGGTAATACTGCCGATTATCTGCGTAATATCCAGCCGGGCGAAACACGCACCATTGCGGAAATATCCGGTGCAGGTGTAATTAACCATATCTGGATCACTATTTCGCCGGGACCGGCCGACCTGAACCGTAGCGATATTATCCTTCGGATGTATTGGGATGGCAAACCGTATGCTTCGGTCGAATCGCCGATTGGTCCGTTCTTTGGGCAGGGTTGGAATGAACAGTATAACTACGCATCCATGCCTTTGTCGGCAGGACCGGCCGGTGGAACGGGGCTTTCATCTTACTTTACCATGCCTTTTTCCAGCGGGGCGAAGATTGAAATAGAAAATCAGTCTGATAAGGCTATCAGCCATTTTTACTATTACGTGGACTATATCGAGGTGAAGAAACTGCCGCAGGATATGGGGCGTTTCCATGCCTGGTACAATCAGGAACTGACTGAGGCATTGCCCGAGGGCGAGACCGAATGGGGGATGGTCGGACCACAGAAAGACAATAAGACAGGGGCGGATAATTATGTATTTGCCGATATCAAAGGGAAAGGTCATTTTGTAGGGATTAACTACTATGTCCATTGTCCAAGCCCGGTATGGTATGGCGAAGGCGATGACATGTGGTTTATTGACGGGGAGACAACCCCTTCATTGATCGGGACCGGCACGGAAGATTTTTTCAACACTGCCTGGTGTCCGAAAGAGAAGTTTTCGCACCCGTATTTCGGTTCTCCGCGTGTGAACGATGATATCGGCTGGTTGGGGCGTACGCATGTGTATCGCTTTTTTATTAGTGATCCGGTATTCTTTGAAACCAGTCTGAAAGCTACGATCGAACACGGGCATAACAACAATCTGACGCTTGACTTAGCCACGGTGGCATACTGGTATCAGACGGAAGCCACCGCCCTTCCACAGGCTCCGACTAAAGAAATGCGGAAGCTGAAACCGATGATCGGTGCGCCGGATATCCACAAATGGCGGCATGAATGGAGAAAGAATAAAGGGAATAGTTCTACACTTTGGGGAAATGAAGAATAAATATATGAAGTACTTAAAAAGCCTTGGCCTGGCAATAATGGCCGCTTGCCTGCTGTCGTGCGGGTCTACCGAGAAGACTTACACCAACCCATTACCTGTCGAGTTTGGTGACCCGTATGTACTGCTGGCTTCCGACGGTAGATATTATATGTATGGTACAGGAGCCGGAGCCGTAGATGGCTTCTGCGCTTATTCGTCTGACGACTTGGTCGACTGGAAGCCCGAAGGGCAAGTCTATCGGGGCAATCATCCCGGCTCATGGGCAACTGCCAACTTCTGGGCACCTGAAGTGTATGAGCGCGACGGCAAGTTCTATCTGCTGTTCAGTGCCGACTGGCGCTATAACCCGACCAACGAAGGTGAGAACTTTCGCATCGGTGTAGCCGTGTCTGACAAACCGACCGGTCCGTTCACTGAATTGAGTGGCGCTCCTATCTTCGATCCCGGTTACCCGATCATCGATGCCAATATTGTACAGGACAATGAGGGACGCGTATACCTTTACTACTCTCGCTGCTGCTACAAGCATGCCGTAGAAAGCGAGATTGCGGATGAGGCCAAACAGAAGGGACTATTTGACGAAGTGGAAGAAAGCTGGATATACGGAGTAGAGATACTTCCCGACTTTAGCGGCGTGATCGGTGAGCCGGTCTTGCTGCTACGTCCGCCCGTACTGTTGTCTGACAAACAAAGCGAATGGGAATCGCGCTCGGTTACCTCCGGCGAAGTGAACCGCCGCTGGACGGAAGGCTCCTTTATGCTTCGCCACAACGGTCTCTATTATATGATGTACTCGGCTAACTACTTCGGCGGCGCCAACTATGCCGTCGGTTATGCCGTCTCTGAGCATCCTCTCGGCCCCTTCCGCAAAGCTGAAAACAACCCCGTGCTGGAGAAGAACGTGGAAAAAGGCGGTATCGTCACCGGAACAGGACACAACAGCGTTACCTGGTCGCGCGACGGCAAACAGATGTATTGCGTCTATCATGGCCGCACACAAAAGACCGGCAACGAACGTGTCGTCTTCATCGACCGTATGCGCATCAATCCGGATGGCCTGCTTGTTGTGGAAGGCCCCACCACCGATCCGCAGGTGATGCCTCTTTCACATTAAGCTATGAGCATAGGAGGGTAAGGCCCACAAGGCTTTATCAACTATCGTCGACATCAGGGAGATTTGTTACCAACATACTGATGTTTTATTCCTAACATGCTAATCCTCTATCCGTCGCACTCAGGTGCGAAGATCTTGCCCCCTAGGTGCGAATTTGTTTTCGCCCAGGTGCGAAGATGTTCGCACCTGAGTGCGACGCTTTAGGCATCTCATTGTTAGCAATAACCCTCCGTTGTGTCGCCAACAAATGTCCCTGATGTTGACAATAGATCTACCTGATGCGGGTAAGATGTGGCTCGCATCTTGCTAAAACGTTAATAAAATGTAAATATATTAAACAGATCGGTAATCCACTATGGAATAACGCCCGGAAATCCGTAACTTTGCCCCGCTTTTGGGCGTAAAGTGCGCATTTGTATAGGACAACTCGTTGATTGTCTGGCGGAATGTGTGTCTTTACAACTGTAGCAGCAGACGATAAAGACAATTAGAGAATATATTTAAGTTTAAAAACAAAGAAAGAAATGCCTACAATTCAACAGTTAGTTAGAAAAGGAAGGGAATCTTTGGTAGTAAAGGGTAAATCACCCGCATTGGACTCTTGCCCGCAGCGTCGCGGC
>JAVBUR010000128.1:0-17960 GCA_031555145.1 Tannerellaceae bacterium
TCAGCGCCGCCGGTCGGGCAATTACGGCGGCGCTGACGCGGCGCATAAACATCACCCATCCTCCTGTCCGTGGGCTTGCACCCACGGCTACGAACACGATGCCCGTGACCGGGCATTCACCGCCGCTTTCAAATTTCGTTGGGTTTGAAACCGCACTCACTTTCTGGTTTGCCAGCATTAGAGACTGCGGCTTCTTCATGTTTTATCGAAATGACAACCGGCCTAATCTACACAGCCCGCATATTAGGGGTGACCGTAACATCTTTCCGCGTAAATAATTAACCCTTCTTGCTGCCCGCTCTTTTATTTTTTGTACTTTAGGCCGCTGTTATGAAGTAGGTACTGTTTAACGATATTTTTAACTAATTAAATCTATAATCATGGAACACAGAAAACTTAGAATGGGTATGATCGGTGGTGGAAGCGATGCTTTTATCGGAGCTATCCACCGCAGAGCGGCTTTTATGGACAATTTGGTTGAATTGGTATGCGGATGCTTCAGTGTGGATCCAGCGATCTCCAGAAGTTCAGGACGTTCTTATTTCCTGCCCGAAAACCGGATATATGACACGTATCAGGAAATGTTCGAACGTGAAATGCAACTCCCGAAGGAAGAACGGATGGACTTTGTGGCCATCGTAACACCCAACAAGTGGCACTTCGAACCGGCCATGATGGCTCTCGAACGGGGCTTCCATGTGGTACTCGACAAGCCGATGACCTTCTCACTTGAAGAAGCCCACCTGCTGAAACAGAAAGTCGATGAAACCGGCCTCGTCTTCGCCCTCACCCATGTTTACACCGGCTATCCCGCCGTGAAAGAGGCCAAAGCGCGCATTGCAAAAGGCGACCTCGGTAAGATCCGTCGCCTGTATGTGGAATATCCGCAAGGTTGGCTGGCCGAACGAATCGAATTGCAGGGCGGTAACAATGCCGGTTGGCGCACCGACCCCAAACGTTCCGGTAAAGCCGGTTGTATCGGTGATATCGGTACTCATGCCTGGCACCTGAGCGAATACATCCTCGGACTGAAAGTGGAAGAACTCTGTGCCGAGTTGAATGCCTTCGTACCCGGACGTCCGATAGACGATGACGGCGCTGCCTTCCTGCGTTTCGAACAGGGCGTGAAAGGTGTATTGGTCGCTACACAGATTGCGATGGGTGAAGCCAACAATATCCGCATCCGCGTCTATGGAGAGAAAGGCGGACTGGAATGGCGACAGGAAGACCCGAACCAACTGGTACTGAAATGGGGCAACCGTCCGACAGAAATCTACCAGATAGGCAACAATACTTTTATCGGTGACGAAGCCAAATGGAACACCCGTACACCAGCCGGACATCCCGAAGGGTTTATCGAAGCTTTTGCCAATATCTACCGTAACTTCGCCCTCACCGTCATGGCGAAACTCAACGGCGAAACGCCTTGTGCTTCCTGCCTCGACTTTCCCGGCGTGGAAGACGGCCTGCGCGGTATGCAGTTCATCGAAACCATGGTCGAAGCCGGCTACAACGATGAGCAAAAATGGATGAAATGGATGGAATAATTACCTACAAATAAATACATACACATGAAAGTACAACTATTCGCCTGCTGCCTCCTGTTCGCAGGAGGAACTGTTTTGGCGCAAACCAACGAGTGGCAGAACCCGGAGGTAAATGCAGTCAACCGGGCGCCTATGCACACCAACTATTTCGCTTACGAGAATGAAGCCGCCGCACAAAAAGGTTGCCGCGAGTCATCACTCAATTTCCTCTCGCTCAACGGCACGTGGAAGTTCCATTGGGTGAAGGATGCCGACGCCCGTCCGACAGACTTCTTCCGCACCAACTATAACGACAAGGGATGGGCCGACATGCCCGTACCGGGTATCTGGGAAATGAACGGCTTCGGCGATCCGCTCTATGTAAATATCGGCTATGCCTGGCAAAGGCAATCGGAAGTCAATCTGGTTATCCCCACGCTGAACAACCACGTAGGCTCGTACCGTAAAGAGATCATCCTCCCCGACGGATGGAAAGGCAAAGACATCGTCGCCCACTTCGGCTCGGTGACGTCCAATATCTACCTCTGGGTGAACGGCCAGTATGTAGGATACAGCGAAGACAGCAAGTTGGAAGCTGAATTCAATCTCTCCAAATACCTCAAACCGGGTAAAAACCTGATCGCCTTCCAGGTGTTCCGCTGGTGCGACGGTACGTATCTGGAAGACCAGGACTTCTTCCGCTTGTCGGGCGTAGGACGCGATTGCTATCTCTATGCACGCAACTCGACACAGATCAGCGACATCCGTGTGACGCCCGATCTTGACGCTCAGTATAAAGACGGTAGCCTAAACATCAACCTGAGCCTGAAAGGTAGCGGCACGGTCGACCTGAAGCTGACCGACTGCCAGGGTAAGGAAGTAGCGACAGGCACAGTGAAAGGATCAGGCAAGCAATCAACCACGCTGAACGTAGCCAATCCTGCCAAGTGGACAGCCGAAACACCAGCGCTCTACACGCTGACCGCGACCCTGAAATCAGGCAATAGTGTAATGGAAGTCATTCCCCTCAAGGTCGGCTTCCGCAAGATCGAACTGAAAGGGATAAATATCCTGGTCAACGGTCAACCGGTATTGTTCAAGGGCGTCAACCGCCACGAGATGGATCCCGACAGAGGCTATGTCGTTTCCCGCGAACGGATGATCCAGGATATCCAAATCATGAAGCAGTTCAATATCAACGCCGTCCGTACCTGCCACTATCCCGACAACAACCTGTGGTATGAGCTCTGCGACGAATACGGCCTGTATGTCATCGCCGAAGCCAATGTGGAATCACACGGGATGGGATACGGCGATAAAACACTGGCGAAGAATCCCATCTATGCCAAAGCACACCTCGAACGTAACGAACGCAACGTACAACGGAGCTTCAACCATACCTCGATCATCTTCTGGTCGCTGGGTAACGAAGCCGGATTCGGTCCCAACTTTGAAGCCTGTTACACTTGGATCAAGAAAGAAGACCCTTCACGTGCTACGCAATACGAACAGGCGCATGGCAACAACTTCACCGACATCTACTGCCCGATGTACCTCGACTACCAACGTAGCGAGGCCTACTGCCAGAACAACCCCACCAAACCGCTTATCCAATGCGAATATGCCCATGCGATGGGTAATTCGATGGGAGGATTCAAGGAATATTGGGACCTGGTACGTAAATATCCGGCCTACCAGGGTGGCTTTATCTGGGACTTTGTCGACCAGTCGCTCCGCACCACTTCACCGGAAGGTATTTCATATTATGGCTATGGCGGTGACTTCAACCCCTACGATGCGTCGGATTATAACTTCTGCGACAACGGGTTGATCAGCCCCGACCGCAAGCCGAATCCGCATATGTATGAAGTAGGTTACTACCACCAGTCAATCTGGACAGAACCTATCGATCTGGCTAAAGGCGAAGTTAGCATATTCAACGAATACTTCTTCCGCAACCTGGATAACTACTATGCCGAATGGGCACTACTGGCGAATGGCGAAACAGTACAAACCGGCCTCATCACCCAACTCGACGTACAACCACAGCAGAAGAAAACCTTCCGCCTCGATTATACAACGGCCGACCTGTGCAAATGCAAAGAACTGCTGCTGAATATATCGTTCAAACTGAAGAAAGCCGAGCCGCTACTCCCCGCGGGTACAGTCATGGCCAAAAAGCAGATGACTGTCCGTCCCTACGAAGCTCCGGCATTGATTGTAGCCAACAAGGAAAAAATCAACCAGACCACCACACAACCGGTGATCAAAGACCACGACATCAGATACCTGATCGTCGAGGGTGATAACTTCCTGATGGAATTCGATAAGAAAGACGGCTTCCTCTGTAAGTTCGACGTAAACGGCACGGCTATGCTGAAAGCTGACGGAAAGCTGACGCCTAACTTCTGGCGCGCACCGACCGACAACGACTACGGCGCAAATCTCCAGAAACGCTATGCTGCCTGGAAGAACCCCGGCACGAAGCTCACCGGCCTGACTAACAAGATGGAAAACGGGCTGGCTGTGGTAGAAGCCCTCTATACCCTGGAAGCTGTATCGGCTAAACTGACCATCACGTATACAATCAATAATACCGGAACGATCAAGGTTACACAGGCAATGACCGCCGACCCGTCGGCCAAGGTATCGGAAATGTTCCGTTTCGGTATGCAGATGCCAGTAGCTAAAGCGCTGGATAAGATCAGCTACTATGGCCGTGGTCCGTTGGAAAACTATGCCGACCGTAATCACGTCACCGACCTGGGTCGTTACAACCAGACGGTCGATGAGCAGTTCTATTCCTACATCCGTCCACAGGAAACAGGAACCAAGACGGATATCCGCTGGTGGCAGTTGCTCAGCACATCGGGCAATGGACTCTCGTTTGTATCGGAAGCTCCCTTCTCGGCTTCCGCCCTCCACTACTCCATCGAATCGCTGGACGACGGGATACAAAAAGACCAACGCCATTCCGAACTGGTTTCGAAGATAGACTATACCAACTTCTGCATCGACAAGGTACAGATGGGACTTGGATGCGTGAACACCTGGGGTGCCATGCCTCGTGAAGAATACCGCCTGCCCTATGCAGACTATAGCTTCACGTTCGTGATCACACCGGTTTGTGGCTCTTACGGAAACCGTTAGGTTACGAGTATATAAAAGAAAAGGGGGCTTCGATGGAGCCCCCTTTTCATTTCAACACTTACGCTTTCAGCTTCTCGCAGATCAGCTCCGCCGCTTTCTTGCCGCTCAGGAGCATGCCACCGAAGATGGGCCCCATGCGGAAGCTGCCGCTGACGCCGTTGGCAGCCATGCCGGAAACAAAAAGGCCGGGGTAGATTTCCTTGGTATTCTCTACCGTGGTCTGTTCACCCAGTTCGACGTTGAGCGAACGTTCGCCAACAACACCGCCCGTAGGCGTATTCAATCGGATACTGTTTTTACGGGCGACGGTGCGTGCTACTTCACAATCATGGCCGGTACCTTCCAACACAGTCCGCGCCATAATAGTCAGCGGATCCACATGCATGCCTTCCCGCATCACAGGCGCCCAATTGACAACGACTCCCGCTACGGTATCGTTATGGAATACCACATCTTCTACCGAATAGCAGTTGAAGATGGTTGCTCCCGCCTTCGTCGCCTGATAGATTAACGCCGCCGTGGTATGCACCGAATCCAGGATATACGTCCCGTTACCCGCCGTCTGGTAGCTGACGCCCAGTTCGTGGACGATCGGCATCGCTTCTTCCTGTACCACAATATCATTAAACATCATAGCACCACCCCACATGCCTCCGCCCGGAGCCAGCTTACGATCAAAAAGGGCGACTTGCTTCCCGGCTTTCGCCAGGTACCATGCCGCCACTAACCCGGAAGGGCCACCACCCACGATCGCCACATCCACCGATAAATTACGCTTAAGTTTTGCAAAATAGGAATCAATGATTCCTGCTGAAACAATCTGTTCCATAGTCAATCAATAAATAAATGTTACAAATAAGAGAGCACATAGAGGCAACGCTCTCCGATAGTTATACACTACCTACATCCCTGCGCCGGCATTATCCGTATCAGGTTCAATGGGTATGATCTCAGCCTGTAAAGTAAGGCACCCCTATAAAGTGGGAGCAAAAATACAAAACCTCCCGGATTATCAAGAGGTTTATGCGGAAAAAAGACTGTGTTATCCGAAATGCGGTGGACGCAAGTTGCGTTTTCGCTCTACCAGGTCTTTGATGAAGGCGACGGATTCGTCGACGCCAAGCAGGGAAAGATTGATAGAGAAATGATAGGAAGCGGAAGCACCCCAGGTTTTATTTGTATAGTAGTTGTAATAGGCAGCGCGGGATTTATCAGTTTTGACCATCTGTTCTTTGGCCACCTCTTCGGATACGTTTTCACCGACCATAACACGACGAATGCGGCTTTCTCTCGTATCGTGGATAAAGAGGCTGATCAATGCCGGGTCGTCGCGGAGGATGTAATCGGCACAGCGGCCGACGATCACGCATGATTCCGTATCCGCCAGGTTACGGATGGCATCACTCTGTATCTTGAACAAGCCGTCGTTCGACAGAATATTGGCATATGGCATATATCCGCCACCCATATAGGTATAACCTGTGTTGAGGGCATACGCCATACGGTTCGACGTCTGCTCATCGGCTTTGGCGAAGAAGTCTTCCGCCAAGCCGCTTTCACGAGCGGCAATAGCCATCAGTTCTTTATCGTAATAGCCAATACCCAACTCTGTAGCCAACTTCTTCCCTACTTCACGGCCACCACTGCCGAACTGTCGGCCAATGGTCAAAATGATCTTGTTACTCATATTTACTCCCGGTTTATTCACATACGTACAAATATATAAAAAAGATACTTACACATCCGTTTTCATCTTCCGGAATTGATTCATTAAGACAAAGAAAGTGATGATAGCCGCCGTACAATCGGCCAACGGCATACTGATCCACACCCCGAGCGTACCCAACACATGCGGCAGGATCAGCAGGAACGGGATCAAGAAAATCAACTGGCGTGCCAGCGACAGAAAGATCGACTTGTTCGACATCCCGATCGAAAGGAAGAAGTTGGTTGCCACCATCTGGAAACCTACCAAGGGAAAAGCCGCCAGCACCACACGTAATCCAGAGACTGAAAGATCTATCAATTCGCGATCGGAGGTAAACATCCGCACAATCAGTTCGGGCAGGAATTGACCCAGCAGAAAGCCGGTGGTAGCAATACCGATTCCCCATTTCATTGTCAATATGGTCACATCCTTTACCCTCCTGAACTGGCGGGCACCGTAGTTATATCCGGCGATGGGCTGCATACCCTGATTCATTCCCATAATGATCATGATAAACAGGAACACGATGCGGTTGATAATACCATAGGCGCCAATCGCCAGGTCGCCACCATGCTCCTTCAACCCCCGGTTGATCAGTATCACGACCAAGCACGAACAGGCATTCATCAGGAAAGGAGACATCCCGATATACATAATTTCCTTTACCAGGTTGGCACGCAAGGCATAGATCCCTTTTTGGAAATGGATCAGGCGTGTTTTATCAGACAATCGATAGACCTGATACCCCAACGAGATCACCTGCGCAATCACCGTCGCAAAAGCCGACCCGCGTATTCCCCAGCCAAAGCCAAAGATAAAAAGCGGGTTCAGCACACAGTTGATCACAACCGACGCCAACGTGGTATACATGGCTATCTGCGGATAACCCGATGAGCGCAGCACGGCATTCAGTCCAAGATACATATGCGTCACCACATTCCCGCAGAGGATAATCTGCATAAAATCGCGCGCATACGTAATGGTATGCTCGCTCGCCCCGAAGAAATAGAGTACGGGATCAAGAAAGATCAGTCCAACAACGGTAAAGACAATACCCAGGATCAGATTCAGCGTCAACACATTGCCCAGGACCTTATTGGCGGCTTCATAGTCCCTCTGCCCCAGCTTCAACGAGAGAAGCGTAGCAGCTCCCGCCCCCACCAGCGAACCGAAAGCCGCCGCCAGATTCATGATTGGGAAAGTAAGTGCCAGGCCGGAAATAGCATACGCTCCCACCCCATGCCCGATAAAGATGCTATCGGCAATATTATACAACGAAGAGGCGGTCATGGCAATAATAGCAGGAACAGCGTATTGCGACAATAGTTTACTAATCGGTAAGGTACCCAGGGCTAAAGGAGAGTTTTGCTTATTCATGCCCGTAAAGATACGATAGTTTCATGCCTCCTCATCCCCTCTGCCTGCATATATTAACAATAATAAACCAAAAGAAGTGAGGCAATCTCCCATATAATGCCCACTTTTGAAACCTAAATCACACATTACATCATTCACGATCATGGCAGAAGCATTACAGATTCATTCCGGCGACAAGGCCGCCAAATACGAAGCCTTACTCCCCCAAATCGTTGCCCTGACAGCAGGTGAGACCGATGCCGTTGCCAATATGGCCAACATTGCCGCTGCACTGTGGCAAACGTTCGGCTTCTTCTGGGTAGGTTTCTATACAGTGAAGGAAAATAAGCTGGTACTCTCCCCCTTCCAGGGACCGATTGCCTGTACCCGCATCCGGTTCGGCAAAGGTGTCTGCGGCACCGCCTGGGAAAAAAAACAGACGATCGTCGTTCCCGACGTCGATCTCTTCCCGGGGCACATAGCTTGTAACTCCGACTCCCGTTCGGAAATTGTCGTCCCCATCCTCCAAGACGGCGAAGTCATCGCTGTCCTCGATATCGACAGCAGCGAACTGAACACGTTCGATGAAACCGATGCCCGTTACCTGGAACAGATCGTGGCAGTACTAAAAAAAGATGCCCCCATATGAGGGCATCTTTTTCGTTTATTATGCAGTTGCCTGTGGTTAGAGGGCGAACTTCGGTTGACGATGGATCCATTGTCCACGGGTGAAGTCGGGGAAGTCGACCAAGGCACCGCCACGGGCGATTGACATTTCCGACAGGGCGGAAATGGCGCTCCAGGCTGCTGCGTCGTAGCAATCCATCGGGGCCGGACGTTTGTTCTTGATGGCGTCGATGAGGTCGTACATCATGATGAAGTCCATACCACCGTGGCCAGCTTCACTGGCTTGTTGTTCGAGGCTTGCCCAAAGCTTGTGGTCGTATTTCTTGAACCATTCATCAGAAGCATCCCAACGGTGAGGACGGGACTGACCTTCCACATAAACATGATCACCGTCGTTCATCCACAAGCCGGTAGTACCCTGCACGCGGAAACCGAGTGAGTACGGGCGGGGAGAGTTGGTGTCGTGGGTTACGATGATGGTCTGGCCGTTGGCACATTTAATCATAGAAGTCACAATGTCGCCCAGATTGAACTGGATATTGGCATATGGATGGTTAGCACCGCCGTTGTCTACAATAAACTTATGTAGGCCGCGCGATTGTGTTGCCATGGCCGAAAGGGCCAGGAAACGGTTACCATGGTTAATATCCATGCAGTTGGCTACCGGTCCGATACCGTGTGTCGGGTAGATATCGCCATTGCGTTTGATGGAGTGTTGCGTACGCCATTGGGCTTCGGCAAATGCTGTCGGTCCCATACGTAGTTCGCCACCTTTCTGGTAAGAATAGTGCTGGCCGTCGTTGAATTTCACTTCACGCAGGTCGTGCTCATAGCCGCAACCGCCGTGCAGGAGTTCGCCGAACAAACCTTCACGTACCATATTCAGTGCTGCCATGCAGTCGCGACGGTAACATACATTCTCCATGATGTTCAGGTGGCTGCCGGTTGTTTCGGAAACATTCACCAGATCCCAGCATTCTTCCAATGAGTTGGCAGCAGATACTTCCACACCTACGTAGGGAACACCAGCCTTCATAGCTGCTACCGACATCGGCACGTGCCATTCCCACGGGCTGGCAATGATCACGCAGTCGAATTCTTCGTTGTTCAACATGCTTTCGAATTCGCGTTCGCCGCCTTTATAAACTTTGGGAGCGGGGACGTTAAACTTGGCAATATGTTTCAGTGTGCTGTCGATCGGTCCTTGCTGGATATCGCAAATGGCCACAATCTTGTTACCGGGGATAGCCAATACATTATTAATATGTTCCTGGCAACGGGAGCCGGTCCCGATAAAACCAAAACGAAGTTTGCCGTCGTCTTTCCCAGCGGGTTTCTTCTTTGTTTGTGGTTCTGAACTTGCTGCTACTGCAGCAGTGGCATTTCCGGCAAGCGCCAGTCCGGCGGCGCCCATACCGGCTACAGATACTTGCTTTAAAAAAGCACGTCGTGTATTTTCCATGTTGATATAAAATTGTGTTTTAAGTATAAATTCGTCAGCAAAAGTAGCCAATAATATCTGCCTCACCAAGAAAGATTTAGTAGATTTTTTACTAGCGGTTATTTCAAATATCTTTCCGTGAGACCTTGGAACGCGTCGATCCGGCGGTCGCGGAAGAAAGGCCACCAACGGCGCACCTGTTCGCAGCGTGCAGCGTCGATATCGACCACCCGGATTTCTTCGCGATCGTGCGGCAGTACGGCCAATTGTTCGCCTTGCGGCCCGGCCACGAAGCTATTCCCCCAGAACTGGATACCGTTGGTCTGCCCCGAAGGATCAGGTTCATGTCCGACCCTGTTCACTGCAATCACCGGCAGGCCATTGGCTACGGCATGTCCGCGCTGTACGGTCACCCAGGCACCCAATTGGCGTTCTTTCTCTTCCGGCAGATCACTACTCTCCCACCCGATGGCGGTAGGATAGATCAGGACTTCGGCACCACGCATGGCCATTAAACGGGCTGCTTCGGGATACCACTGATCCCAGCAGACCAATACCCCCAATCGTCCGATGGAGGTGTCGATCGGTTCGAAACCGAGATCGCCGGGCGTAAAATAGAACTTTTCATAGTAAGCCGGGTCGTCCGGGATATGCATCTTGCGGTACTTGCCGGCAATGGAACCGTCTTTTTCAAGTACAACGGCTGTGTTGTGATATAAGCCAGGAGCACGCTTTTCAAACAGCGATAAGACGAGTACTACACCTAACTCCGCGGCTAACCGGCCAAAGCGCTCAGTGGAAGGCCCCGGTATGGATTCAGCCTGGTCAAAACAGGAAGTGTCTTCCGTCTGGCAGAAATAAAGGCCGTTGTGCAGTTCCTGTAAGACGATCAATTCGGCTCCTTGTGCGGCACATGCACGGATATTGGCTTCCAACTTTGCGATATTGGAAGTACTGTCGGACGTATTGGTTTGCTGGATCAATCCTGCTTTCATAATTACGCTTGTCTTTGTGTTTGTATGTTCAAGAATCCTTCCGGGTATTGCATCGTGACACAATGCAACGAACCATGTTGCTTGATCAGCGGAAGGCAGTTGATGCCCACAATCTCTCTGTCGGGGAAAGCCCCTTGCAAGGCTTTGCGGGCAGTTTCATCTTTCGGCGACTGATAGAAAGGAAGCAGTACAGCACCGTTGATGATCAGGAAATTGGCATAGGTAGCCGGCAAGCGCTGTCCTTCCCAGACTACTTCATCAGCCATCGGCAACGGAATCAACCGGTAAGGCGTACCATCCTGTTGGGTAAACGACTGTAGCTCTTCTTCCATACCTTGCAGTTCGTCGAAATGTTCGTCGTGCTCATCAGTACATTGTACATAGGCAATGGTATCTTCACTGCAAAAGCGAGCCAGGGTATCCACATGGCTGTCGGTATCGTCACCGGCCAGATAGCCGTTGTGGAGCCAAAGGATGCGTTCGAGTCCGAACATTTCCTTCAGATGGATATCCAGTTGCTCCGGATTCAGATAATCATTGCGATTAAATGATTGCAGGCATTCGACAGTGGTCAGCAAAGTACCCTTGCCGTCCGACTCTACACTGCCACCTTCCAACACAAACGGTTGCATACTGACACGTTGTACCGGTTCGGCAAAAGCTTCGTCGGCAAAGAGCATGGCCGTAATCAGGTTATCATGGTTGGCAGGAAACTTCATTCCCCAGCCATTGAATACATAATCATAGATGATCGGTTGGTCGCCATGGAAAACGGAAATGCCGCCATGGTCGCGCGCCCAGGTGTCGTTGGAATCAATCGTATAAAAAGAGATACGGCTAAAGTCTACCTCACCCAATTGTTCACGTACGCT
This sequence comes from Tannerellaceae bacterium, assembly GCA_031555145.1. Classification (GTDB taxonomy): domain Bacteria; phylum Bacteroidota; class Bacteroidia; order Bacteroidales; family Tannerellaceae; genus JAJDIA01. The sequence goes on from JAVBUR010000128.1 coordinate 11,676, forward strand.
GTCCTCGTCACGGCATACGATCAACAAATGCTCGCGCTTCACCACTTCGCGGGCGATGGCGACAAAACAAGGAAGCACTTCGTCCAGAATCGGCGCCCAGTCCGTATCTTCATGCGGCCATGTCAATTGCACACCACTTTGCGGATACCACTCCGCAGGAAACAGTATATTTTCTTCCATTTGATTCAATCCTCAACGATTAACAGTAATAATCTACTTCTACCCGACCGTCGCGTATCTTCTTGCAATACCCGCTGATCGCCAGATGGGCCGGATGTACTTTATAGCTTTCCAACCCTTCGGGATTCTCAAAAGTTGAGATCAACACGGCGTCGTAAGCAGTGTCCGACTCTTTTACATTAATACCGACTTCCATGGAAAGCAGTTCGGGGACGACGCCCACCAATGCCTCCAGATGTTCCTTCAACCACAAAGCATTCTCGGCCTTTGTCTTTCCTTCTGCTTCGGACTTGAGTTTCCACATGACAATATGTTTCAACATAAGCTGCATTTTGTTTTTTGACATGTAAAAGTAAGCATATATTTGAACATAGATGCGTTATAATAGCAAAAACCACCATGCAGATTGCCCACATGATGGTTTTAAGTGATCTTATAGAATGAGAATTATTCGTTGAAATCCTTCAACACCTTTTGTAATTCCTGGCGAGCGAAGAAGATACGGCTCTTAACCGTTCCCAACGGAAGGCCTAACTTTTCAGCAATCTCGTGGTATTTGAATCCACCCAGATACATGGAGAAAGGCACTTTCATATCGTCGCTCAGGTTGGCAATCGCATCCGTGATTTCCTGAATCTGATATTGTCCATCGGGTGAACCGTATCCGGATTCATTGATCACATCCAGATTGTACAGATCGGCATTCTGATCAATCACCGTTTGTACACGCACCACTTTGTGATAGTTATTGATAAAGATGTTCCGCATGACGGTCAGTACCCATCCTTTAAAGTTCACATTATCAACAAATTTATCTTGATTATCTAATACTTTCAGTGTAGTATCCTGTAATAAGTCCTGCGCATCATCCCGATTTGCAGTGAGTGTCAGGGCAAAATTCATCATGTTTTCTTGCAAGCCCAACAATTTCTTTTGAAATAATGTTGCATTCATAATCCTAAATTTTTAACCTTTTTTTTAACCTAATTCCGTCTCCTATTTATCCATCAGCAAATATAAGAAAAGAAGCCTTCAATAATAATCAAATTAATAGAATTATTTTGTAAAATTATGTTTTAGATAGAATTCATTCTCACATTGGCAAAATGATCATTTTTTACAACTTCACAAATTCACAACTTTTGTTTTTCACAACTTTTTGATCATTTTTTACAAGTTATCCAGTCTTAATCCCTTATATTTCACTTGCCGGAAAAATTTAAAGGCAGTGTCAACATCGGTATTCCTATCACTGAAACTCTCAAACGTTTTCTTCCAATTCCATGATTTTCGCATTCTTTTTACATTTACATCAGCTTTATGACACAAAGATAGGGCGATAGAATAGGATATGCAACAGATAACATTTATAGAGGCATAGAGTACTTCTATTTTGCATTTACTAGATACCGATTAATCATTATAGAAACGTTCACATCTGTTGGCGAAACAATGCTTAAGAGGGTTTTGACTTAAATCAAATGACGATGGAAAACAAGTTCAAATAAATGCAAAAGATTCGAAAGTAAATGTTTAAATTTATACAAAAAGACAGTCATACTGTTCAGTTGCCTTTACGGAAGCTGTTTTTCAAATCAACCAATGCTGGGACATAGCAGGCAAACACCCCTAGCACAATCATTAATACACCCCCGATAGCAAATGTACGGCCAAGACCAATCCAGTCAGCCAGAAACCCCGTACCCAGCAATCCCACCAAAGAGGGTAGCATACTAACACTGATATAGAAAGAAAAAACACGCCCCATCACCGCCGGATTAATCCGTGTTTGCAATACGGTAGTGAACGAGGCATTATATACAGAACCCGAAATACCTCCCAGCATAGTAAACACGACAAACCATACATATCCCCCAACAGGCAGGATACCGGAAAAAAGAAAAGTGAATCCGGCCAATATATACATCCAATTAATCAAGGTAATCTCGTTCAGGCGAAACATCCTGATGCCCAGCAATGCCCCACCTAATAATGCTCCTCCTCCCCAAGCTACTTCAATCAGGCTTACCTGAAAAGCATTACCGGAAAAATGTTGTAGCGTCATCAAAGGAAATAAGACACTGACAGGCATTATAATAATCATCGCTACTATGGAAAAACAGAATAACCAGGGCAATCCACGATAGCGCCCTACTTCAGCCAATGCTTCCTTACTTTCCTTCCATAGATGAACCTCCTGCTCCTTATCACGGTTATCCGGATCAGGAATAAAGACAAACAATAGCGAAATACAGGCAATAGCGGCGCCCACTACATCCAGCAACAGGATATATGTCATATCCATCCACGAAATAAATAAGGCTCCAAGAGCCGGACCGGCAATATTACAAATAGAATAGATCATTTGATTGATTCCTGCAATCCGCATTAATTCAGATTGGGGAGCAAGCAAGGGAACAGACGCCTGCATAGCCGGCATGTGGAAAGCAGACCCGACAGAACGCATAGCCAACAACAGATACACAAATCCGATCTGTGTCAGATCTAAATAGAACAAAACAGCCAGAACCAACGTACACAATGCGATAAAGCTATCAGCCAGGATCATCACCCGTTTCCGTTTCCACCGATCAATAAAAACCCCGGTGAACAAACCCAGTATCGATTGTGGCAACATCGCGGCTATAGCAGCGAAGGCAAGCACTTCGGCCGACCCGGTCTTAAAGCTAAGCCATAGGATAATCGCAAAATTTACAATAGAACTACTTAGGATAGACAAGAACTGCCCTGTCCAGATAACAGCAAATACCTTTTTCCAACTACTTTGATCAACCTGATCCATAATGTTATACCTATTTTATATTACAACAAAAAAATGAAAGCCACGGGATTCACATCCAGTAGCTTTCTAACACTAACCCTTAACTTTAACCAATGAAAAACAATAATTTACTCTTTAGTAAATCAAGCTCAGGGACAAGCCCATACTTGATACCACAAATGTAGAAAGTTTTCACAAAAAAAAGAAAAACAGACCAATAAAAAGGCCTCGTTTAACATTTTTTAGTTATAAAAAGAACCGGTAGATCTCATTGCTTATCTCTATCTTTGGACTCAAAAGAAATTATGGACTGGATTATCATAAGTTTACTTGTTATTGTTGTCGCCCTCCAGGTATACTGGCTGGTGAAAAGCCGCCGGGGAAATCAAAACGAATCAGCCCGGATACTGAACGAAATGCAACGATTATTCGACCGGATCGAACACAACTTCCGCGCTGATTTCAGCCTCAACCGGGAAGAGTCGCGTACCAATGCAAAAGACAGCCGGGAAGAGCTTCGCCTATCACTCGATGAATTTCGTAAAACATTCGAACGCGAGATCACATCGTTCAATAATCTCCAGCGTGAGAAATTCGCCAGCCTGGACGACCGGCAGCAACGACTGATCGAGCATACTGAGAAGCGGCTCGAAGATATTCGGCAGACAGTAGACGAAAAACTCCAGAAAACATTGAACGAGCGCATCAGCCAGTCATTCCGGATGGTATCCGAACAACTCGAAAGTGTACAGAAAGGACTGGGCGAAATGCAAACGCTGGCACAAGATGTAGGCGGACTGAAACGCGTACTCAGCAATGTGAAAACCCGTGGGAATATCGGAGAAATACAACTCAGTATGCTACTTGAGCAACTCCTGGCTCCCGAACAGTACGATGCCAATGTACGCACTTGCAAAGGTTCGGATGCGGTAGTCGAGTTTGCCGTCAAGTTGCCGGGGCGCGATGATTTGCAGGAATTTGTCTATCTTCCTATTGACGCCAAATTTCCCAAAGATGTGTATGAGCAATTGCTCGACGCCTACGACCAGGGGGATACACAAGCAATTGAGACAGCCGGTAAAATGCTCGAAGCCACGATCAAGAAGATGGCAAAGGATATTTCCGATAAATACCTCGACCCCCCTTCGACCACCGATTTTGGTATCCTCTTCCTACCGTTCGAAAGCGTATATGCCGACGTGATCCGCCGTTCAGCGCTGATGGAAGAACTACAACGCACCTACAAGGTGATTGTTACCGGCCCCACCACCCTGGCCGCCATCCTCAACAGTTTGCAAATGGGATTCCGTACCCTCGCCATCCAGAAACACTCCGGCGAAGTATGGCGCATCCTGGGGGCTGTCAAGAAAGAGTTTGAAAAGATCGGCGGCATGCTCGAAAAGGCAAAACGCAACCTGAATACTGCCAGCGGACAGATCGACGAAGTGCTCGGTACCCGCACCCGTGCCATCCAACGCAAGTTGCGCGACGTGGATACCCTCAGTGCCCACGAAGCTCGCTCGATCCTGCCTGAGATCGGTATGTTGAATGACGAAGAAGAGGAGGAAGAAAATACCGAATTATGAAAAAACGCCAACTGCCACACACATACGTTATTATATGTTGGATCATCCTCTTTTGTGCCGCCCTTACCTGGTTGATACCGGGGGGTATGTATGTAAAAGAAACCCTGCCCGATGGCAGTATCCAAACTGTTTATCAGTCAGTCAGCCACATTCCGCAGACCTGGCAGGTATTTGCCGCCCTCTTCAAAGGGTTTGTAGATAAGGCCGATATCATCGTCTTTATCCTGATTATCGGAGGAGCCTTCTGGATTGTCAACGACAGCAAAGCCTTCGATATCGGCACTATGGCCTTTCTGCAAAAGATACGTAAGATGGAAAACAACCGGCTGTTGAGGAAGGTAGGGATAGACAATATCCTGTTGGCAGGCATTATGCTGATGTTCAGCATTTTCGGTGCCGTCTTCGGCATGAGTGAAGAGACAATTGCTTTCTGTGTAGTGCTTGTTCCGATGGCCATCTCGATGGGATACGACTCTATCACGGGGGTCTGTATGGTATTTGTCGCTGCCGGACTGGGATTTGCGGGTGCTATCCTCAACCCGTTCACCATCGGTATTGCACAGGGGTTGGCCGGATTGCCACTGTTTTCCGGTATCGAATACCGCATCTTCTGCTGGTTTGTGATTAATATGGTGGGGTTCACCTGGATACTGCGTTATGCCGCCCGGGTAAAGAAGCATCCCGAATCGTCGCCCGTTTACGAAGAAGACCAATACTGGCGCGAGCTGCATGGGAATGCCCCTACCACCTACTCTCATTATACGCCACGGGCAGCCTGGTGGAGTTTCGGCGGCCTGTCGCTTGTGTTGGTAGCATTCGCTATCGCTTATCCGATGACCACCATGCAGGTAGGAAATAGCGCATTCACACTTCCGGCTATCCCGCTACTCACCGCAGCCTTCATCCTCACCTCTATTCCGGCCTTGCGGAAGACGGTACAACTTTATATCCTCAACCTCCTGTTCTTCTGTATCTTCTTTCTGATTGCCGGGGTGATGGGATATGGTTGGTATATTATGGAGATCGCCACCCTCTTCCTTGCCTTAGGCCTGGCAGCAGGGATAGCGAACGGGAAGACGCCGAACGAGCTGGTGAAGCTCTTCCTCGACGGTTGCAAAGATATTATGAGTGCGGCAATCGTAGTAGGGTTAGCCGGTGGTATCATCGTTATCCTGCAAGACGGAAAGATCATCGACACTATTCTCTTCCAACTGGCCAAAGGGATGGAAGGATTGGGGCAGGTGACTACCGTCAGTATGATGTATGTGATACAAACCCTGATCAACCTCATTATGCCTTCCGGCAGTGCCAAAGCGGCATTGACGATGCCCATCATGGCGCCCTTCTCCGACCTGATCGGCCTTTCCAAGCAAGCGACGGTAATGGCTTTTCAGTTTGGCGATGGCTTCACGAACCTCATTACCCCCACCTCCGGCGTACTGATCGCTGTATTGGGCGTCAGCCGCATCCCCTACGATAAATGGTTCCGCTGGGTTTGGAAATTCATCCTGTTGCTTGTCCTCCTGGGCTTCCTCCTGCTGATTCCAACTGTCCTTCTCCCCCTGAACGGCTTTTAACCTGATAGCCGCGAACTTTCAACGAAACTTCCTCTATAATTAGAAGAGTCCACACCCCATTCCCTTGGTCGTCGGCGTATATCCGTGCGGAAAAAGGCTCTTTTTTCAAGCATTTCTATTGGGTATGGGCATTATAAGGGTTTGCCTCTTGTGGGTAAAG
>JAVBUR010000106.1:0-16708 GCA_031555145.1 Tannerellaceae bacterium
CTGATAGGTTTCAAAAGCGCCTTTTTCCTTCGGACCTCTCTGGCGCCAGACTTTCAGTGTGATATTTATATTTTTATCCATTGTTGTTGCTTTTTAAAAGTATTAATTCTTGTAGTTACGTTGCTGGCGCACAACAAACTCGTAATCGAGCGCTTCTTTGAGCATAACCGGGTCTTTGTCTTCACCCTGGAATTCCCAGCAGGAAACATAAGAGAAGGCATCGTCGTGACGGAGTGCTTCGCCTTCGGGTGTCTGGTGTTCTTCACGGAAGTGTCCACCGCAGGATTCGGCACGGTCATACGCATCGTGAGCCATCAGGGCGCCGATTTCGAGGAAATCAGCCAGGCGGAGTGCCTTTTCGAGTTCCACGTTCAGGTCGTCTGCCTTACCCGGGATACGTACGTTGCTCCAGAATTCTTTCTTCAGGGCTTTCAGTTTATCGATCGCTTCTTTCAGACCGGCAGCATTACGTCCCATACCTACATTGTTCCACATAATGTGGCCCAGTTCCTTATGGAGGCTGTCAACCGAACGTTTACCCTTGATGTTCATCAGTTTCTGAATACGTTCGCTGATCTGCTTTTCGGCAGCATCGAACTCAGCAGATGTAGTGCTGAAACGCGGCACCTGGATCTGATCGGCCAGATAGTTCTGGATCGTATACGGCAACACAAAGTAACCATCGGCCAATCCCTGCATCAGCGCAGAAGCACCGAGGCGGTTGGCACCGTGGTCGGAGAAGTTGGCTTCACCAATAGCGAAGAGACCCGGGATACTGGTCTGCAGTTCGTAGTCTACCCACAGGCCACCCATCGAATAGTGGAGAGCCGGATAGATCATCATCGGGGTTTCATATGGATTATCGTCTACAATCTTTTCATACATCTGGAAGAGATTACCGTAGCGTTGTTCTACCACTTTCTTGCCGAGGCGATTGATCGCTTCAGAGAAATCCAAGTAAACAGCTTCGCCTGTACCTACACCAAAACCGGCGTCGCAACGTTCTTTAGCTGCACGTGAGGCCACGTCGCGGGGAACGAGGTTACCGAAAGCCGGATAGCGACGTTCCAGATAGTAGTCGCGGTCTTCTTCTTTCAACTGCGTCGGTTTCAGTTTGCCGGCACGGATGGCTTCAGAATCTTCTTTTTTCTTCGGAACCCAGATACGTCCGTCGTTACGGAGTGACTCAGACATCAATGTCAGTTTAGACTGGAACTCACCGTGAACGGGGATACAAGTCGGGTGGATCTGCACCATACAGGGGTTTGCAAACCAGGCACCTTTCTTATAACACTGCCAGGCGGCTGAACCGTTTGATCCCATGGCGTTGGTCGACAGGAAGAATGTATTTACATACCCTCCGGTAGCTACAACCACAGCGTGAGCGGCAAAACGTTCTACCTTACCAGTAACCAGATTACGTGCCAGGATACCACGAGCGCGTCCGTCCACTTTCACTACGTCCAGCATTTCGTGACGCGGATACATCTTCACTTTATTCAAACCGATCTGGCGGCTGAGTGCCGAGTAAGCACCGAGCAACAACTGCTGACCCGTCTGACCACGGGCATAGAACGTACGGGATACCTGAGCACCACCGAATGAACGGTTGTCCAACAGACCACCATATTCGCGAGCGAACGGCACACCCTGTGCTACGCACTGGTCGATAATCGAGTTGGAGACTTCAGCCAAACGATACACGTTTGCTTCACGGGCGCGGTAGTCGCCCCCTTTGATCGTATCATAGAACAGACGATAGACAGAGTCACCATCGTTCTGGTAGTTCTTGGCAGCATTGATACCTCCCTGCGCAGCGATAGAGTGTGCACGACGGGGAGAGTCCTGGATACAGAAGTTCAATACATTGAATCCCATCTCAGCCAGGGAAGCGGCGGCAGATGCACCAGCCAGACCCGTACCTACGACGATGATATCCAGACGACGTTTGTTTGCAGGATTCACCAATTTCTGGTGATCTTTATATTCTTTCCATTTGTCGGCCAAGGGGCCTTGGGGAATTTTTGAATTTATGGTAGTCATATTACTTGCTATTTATCAAAGGGATTTCAGATAGAAAACGATAGTCACAAGGGCAAAACCCAGACAGATCAACGTAGCGAAGATGTTAGAAATAACCTGCCAACGGTTGATCCAGATGTTGTTGTTCCAACCAACTGTCTGGATAGCACTCCAGAAACCATGGGTAAGATGGAACCACAGAGCTCCATACCATACGAGGTAAAGCACTACGACTACAATGTTGCTGAAGTAATACTTGATGAACTCGGCACCAGCTTGTGTAGATACCATGTCACCGCCCAAAGCCACTTCATGATGCCCCATCAGCTCGGCAAACATCATATTGTACCAGAACTGTGCGAAGTGCAGGCAAAGGAAGCCTACCACGATCAGACCCAGTACAAACATGTTCTGCGATGCCCACTCTACGTTTTTCGGCGTAGCGTTCACGGCATAACGGTCATTACCGCGTGCTTTGCGGTTCTGCAATGTCAGCATGATCGAATAGCAGATGTGAATCACAAAGCCGGCAGCCAGTACCAATGTACCCGCCAACGCATACCAGTTTGTTCCTAACAACGAACAGATCATGTTGTAGGCCTCCTCTGAGAAGATCGCCGTCATGTTCATCGCCAAGTGGAACACCAGAAACAGGATAAGGAAGATACCTGATAAACTCATTATCAGTTTCTTCCCGATAGAAGAATTAAGTAACCACATAAGATAATAATTTATTAGAATATATTAGTTTGTAATTGCCGATTCCAGTAGGGATATCCTTGTGCAGACACCCCGCGAAAAACACTCGCAAAGGTATGTGAAATACATATAGTTCACAAATAATTATGGAAATAATTCCGTATTTAAAAACAAAAGCCATATAAGGATAATTGAATGGCCGGGAAAATAGCTGAACTACTGCTTTCTAAATGCTTTCAGGGCGATATGGAGATCGGCGGCAGTAGGAAGAAAATCACGCAGACCAGCTTGGGTCGTACGGCAAAAAGCGACAAGGGAAAAGAGCAGCATAGCAGTAAAGGCGATGCTGGTACTGGCAGCGCCCCCAGTGACTCCGTACAGCGGGACAAGGAACAGCCCGGAAACAAACAACGCAGCCAATCCCGTAAACGAACAAAAGGCACTAAGCCTCACCCGTCCACTTCCAATAAAAAAATGGCTGAGGATACTGTTGCACCCCAACGCTACAATACCCGGCGAAAGAGCGACAATCACCCGGCGCATACCCGTAAATTCAGGGCTGAACAGATAGTCGGTATAGACCCATTCAGGAATACAAAGGATCACACCCATGAGCAGTACCAGGGCGATAAAAGTAAATTTGAAGAGTTGCAGGGCAATCTGCTTTTGAGCCATTCCATCATTGGTTTGTGCGACCTGTCCGTAGGTGATGAAACTGACACTGCGGCTGATATGCCACACACTTTCAGAGATACGGGTACCGGCATCCAGCAACCCCACTCCCGACAAGCCCGCCAGACGTTGAACAAAAAAATAATTAAGGCGGGTAGTCAATATCTCCGCCAGGTTGTCGGCACTGGCCCATAAGCCATAAACAAACATTTCGCGGATCAGTTGGGCAAACGAAACCTTCGCGGTAATATCCCCGCCCTGTTGCCTGCGCAGTACCGGCCACAGCAGCAGCAGGCTGACAACAAAGGCCAGTATATTTGTTATATACATCCCCATCAGGTAGGCATCGACCTGCTGCCGGTCAGCAACATAGTAGAAATAGAGAAGGATAAAAAACAATAATCCACCCTGAATCATATAGGTGAGGTTGAATCCCCGGATATTATCCTTACCCAGCAGGAAACGGGCATTGGCCGTCACCAGCGAATTCAACACGGCAAGCAGGTAGATATCTACCGCATACTCAACAGGAAGCAATCCCATTACATACATAAATAGGCAGGCGAGTCCTGATCCAGTCAACGTCCAGCCATAAGCCGGAAAAACTAATGTAGTAACCGGATAGCGATTCATAAAATAGACCAGCGTATTCCCTGAAAAGATCCCATTGAAGATCACAGCGATATTGACCGATGCCAGTATCAACCCGATTGTCCCTACCCCTTCCACGCCTAAGGCCTTCGCATTGATAAAGATCAGCGCCAGGTTAAGCAGGGCAATAAGGTAACGGGTACCGACTGTTCCAAGGATGCGCCTGAGCATAAGGATGAATGATGGACGATTAATGGTTTATCAGTGCCAGGCCGTCGAGGAGACGAACATAGGTATCGATTGCTTCACGTATTTCAGGGAGACGGATGTATTCGTCAGCCGTATGTGAACGGGCGGAGTCACCCGGACCTATCTTGACCGAGGGAAAGTGCATAAGCGCCTGGTCGCTGAGTGTAGGTGAGCCGAAAGGTGTTTTTCCCAATATCAATGCACGCTGCACAAAGGGATGGACCGGATCAATCCGGCTGGAGTTGAGACGGGTACTGCGGGGCGTTACTTCACTTTTTACCTGCCGGGCAATCAGTTCGACAAGCTGTTCGTTGGAATAGCATTCGTTGGAACGGATATCGACGGTGAACGTACATCGGTCGGGTATCACATTATGCTGTGTACCGGCTTGTATGATCGTGACACTCATCTTGACTGGCCCCAACAACGGGCTTACATCGGGGAATTGATGCGTATGAAACCATTCGATATCGCTCATGGCCACGGCAATAGCATTGAGACCTTCATTGCGGGCGGCGTGTCCGGCTTTGCCGTTGGCGACACAGTCGATCACCAGTAGCCCCTTCTCGGCAATGGCAGGTTGCATGCCCGTAGGCTCGCCCACGACGGCAAAAGCAATCGGGGGAAGCTCCTTCAGCGCACTTTCAATCCCCTCCCGACCGGAGACTTCTTCTTCACAGGAAGCAAGGAAGACCAGGTTATAGGGTTGTACTTTCCCGCAAAGGATGGTAAAGGCTTCATACAGGGAGACGACACTGGCGCCGGCATCATTACTGCCCAGACCATAGAGGCGTTCATCGTCGGTTTCCTCCGGTGAAAAGGGGTCTTTCGACCAATCGGCAACCGGTTTAACGGTATCGATATGCGAATTGAGCAGGATTGTCGGTTTACCGAAGTCAAAAATGGGGGAGTACATCCAGAGGTTGTTTCCCTTCCGGTGAACGGTCTGTCCGGTAGCCTGCCAGGTTTGTTGCAGATAGTCGGCTACATCTTTTTCTTCCCGGCTGAATGCAGGACGGCTGATCATTCCTTTCAGGATATCGATAGCAGCATAATAATATTCCATACTGTTGACGGTTTTACGCGAATGATTACGAGGTTACGCTGGCGGTTCGTCCAAGAGTTTATCCACGGTGGCACGGTCGCGCGTCAGTTGTTCGCTCAGGGCCTCCAATGACTCAAACTTCACATCACCACGCACATACCGTATGAACGATACCGTAATATCCTTATTGTACAGATCGCCCGCAAAATCAAGTATATGGACTTCAAGAGCCAGAATCCCTTTGTCGTCGATCGTCGGACGGTCGCCGATATAGAGCATACCTTTATACCGTTTGTCTTCCCACTCCACCCAAACGGCATAGATACCGACACCGGGAATAATCTTGAAAGGTTCATCGACCTGGATATTGGCGGTGGGATAACCTAAGGTACGGCCAATCTTATTCCCGGCAATAATCGTACCTTTCAACTGATAAGGATAGGTGAGCAAATGCGCCGCATTCTCCACTTCTCCTCCGGCCAGACGACGGCGTATCTCGGAAGAACTAACCGCCTGTTGGCCTTCGGTATAGGAGGATGCCTTAATCACGTCCATTCCATAGGCCGCTCCATAGACGACATATTGCTCGAATCCATCGGCACGGTCATGCCCGAAACGATGGTCGTAGCCAATCAGCAATGTCTTCACCTGCCATTGTCCGGTCAGCAGGGAAGCGATGAATTGGTTGGCCGACAGGGCAGCCAATTCGAGTGTAAAGTCCAGGACGATACAATAATCCACACCCGTCTCTTCCAGATGACGCACCTTTTCATCGAACGAGTTAAGCAGTTTGGGCTGATAGTCCGTATGCAGTACCACCCGCGGATGGACGGCAAACGTGATCACCGCCGAAGGAAGGTTATGTTCGCGGGCTACTTCCCGCAACTCATTGATCAGGAAACGATGCCCCAGATGTACACCGTCGAAAAAACCGATCGTCGCCACCAGCGGCTGTCCTTTCAATAATGCCGGTTCTCTTACTACTATCATCCTCTTACCCTGTTCATAATTTGATTGACGACAAAGATAGGGAATCCGGGAGAGAAATCCGGTGTCTGACACAAAATATCGGCCGGCGGAAAGGTTCGCATTTGTTTTTCTCTATCTTTGCACAAAAGAGGATTTATCTTAATGCCGGTAAAACCAACAGAAATGACGTTCAATGCCTTTTATGTGCATTGGTACTCACGGATGAAGCATTTCGCTCGCGAATATGTTATTTCAGACGATGACGCCGAAGATATCGTACAGGATATTTTCCTGGAATTAATTAATGTATACACCCCCTTAGCCAGCCGGGTAAATATTGTTGCCTACATATTTACCGCCATCCGCAACCGTTGTATCGACCACCTGCGCCGCAAGATTATCGCTCAGGAATCGGCCGACAGGATACAGGAAGAACATCTGCTCACTCTCCAAATGAAATTTGATTCACTCGAAGTCCTGGACGAACAGTTAATGCAGGACAGGGACATCGAACAGGTCATTGAGAAAGCCTTGCAAGCATTACCCGAACGCTGCCGACAGATATTTATCCTCCACAAAATCGAAGGAAAGAAACAAAAAGAAATCGCCCAACAACTAGATATTTCAGTCAAGACCGTCGAAAACCAGGTTGCCATCGCCTATAAAAAACTACGTGAAGAACTGAAGGATTACTCCCTGCTGCTTATCTTCCTGTTGCACTTGTAGAAAAGGGCAGCCACCTTTGTTTACATTATACATTGGCTCTCAAAGAAAATAAATTTACATATTTTTTTAGATTCCTTAGGGGATTTTCAGACACCGTTCGTTTACTAATAAAGTAACCTGCAAAATGGACGACAGAATTATTGCCTACTTCCGGGGAGAACTATCCGAACAAGAACGGATAGAGCTACTTAAAGATGCACGCATAGACAGTGCGTTACGGAAAGAGTTGGCCGCCTACCAAAACATGTCAGCCTTGGTTGAACTGGCGCCTGATGCCGTAGACATTACTGCCGGCAAAGAAGGTCTTTCACGCCTGATGCGGAAAAGACGGATCGGAAAAACAATGCGAGCCATTCGCCTGGGAGTCGGATATGCCGCTGCGGTTGCTCTGTTAGTAACGGCCACCTGGATGGTAGCAACTTCTTCACAAGCGCCATCTGAGAGCGCAGAAATCGTGAAACAGGAGTTTTTTGTACCGCCTGGTCAACGGGCTCGGACTACCTTACCCGATGGAACCGTTGTCTGGCTAAATGCCGGCTCTACCCTGACCTATCCATCCGTGTTCAAAAAGGAACGCCGGGTAACCCTGGTGGGCGAAGCCTACTTCGACGTGACACACCAGCCGGACAAACCGTTTATTGTTTCGACAACACCGTTTGCTGCTTCTACAGAGTCGGTAGAATTCAAGGTGCTCGGGACAAAATTCAATCTCTGCTGTTATCCCAGGACAGGTTACCTGTCTGCCATCCTGGTCGAAGGTTCTATCAAGGTATACCGCTCAAAATCAGAAGCCTCCGGCATCGTACTGAAACCCAATAGGCAATTGGTTTACGAGAAAGGAAATTTCAGCGTTTCTCCTTTCACCGACACGGATAAAATGCTTTGGAAAGAAGGCATCTATGCTTTCACAAAAGAACCTTTTGGCGAAATCATCAAGAAACTGGAACTATATTACGACGTAGAGATCGCGGTAAACGACCCTTCCATCCTGCAATTCCAATATACCGGGAAATTCAGGCAACGCGATGGGGTAGTCGAAATCCTCCGTATTATCCAAAAGATACATCCGTTCAAAATGGCAAAGGATGAGCAGTTGAATAAAATCACATTAAGCAAATGAGAAGAACAATGATAATAATAATCGCCTAAAAGAACATGCCTATGAGATAAATACCTTCGGAAAACACGAATCGACAGGTGCTGTAACACCTGCCGACCATACGTAAGTAAACACTTGTACACTTAGTAAAATATTAGTATTCACCATACAAAAACAAAGATATGAAAATAGCGCCTTTGTTAACGCATTTAGTATGTACAAAAACATTTCGAGTCATGAAATTATCCGCTTTCATCCTATTTGTTTGCCTCTTCCAGAGTTTTGCAACCAATAGTAAAGCACAAAACGCCGTCGTCAACCTTCCGTCAGCCAATCTGACAATGGGAGAATTCATTTCTGCGATTGAGAAACAAACTGATTATCTCGTGGTTTACAGCAATAGCGAAGTAAGTACCGAGAGCGCTCTACATTTGCAGAAATCAACCGGCAAGGTCTCCGACTGCCTGCGTGATGCCTTTGGATCAAGTGATCTAAACTATGAATTTGAAAACAACTACATCATCCTCTCTAAACGTGGTGTCATTCCTACAGCCCTGCAACAAGAAAAAACCATCACCGGTGTGGTGCTTGATGCCAAAGGAGAATCAGTCATCGGCGCCAGCGTGGTGGTAAAAGGAACCACCCGTGGAAATATCACCGATTTCGATGGTAACTTTACCCTTCAAGCCAATGAAGGTGAAACCATCGAAATCACCTACATCGGTTATATGAAAGAAACCTTTGTGGTGAGTAGCCAGAGTAAATACAACATCGTATTGAAAGAAGATACCAAAGCGATCGACGAGGTGGTAGTTATCGGCTATGGTACGCAGACCAAAAGCCGTATGATCAGTTCTGTCAGCAATATCAAGGCAGAAGAGATCAACGGACGTACCGTGGGTATGCTGACACAAGCTATTGCCGGACAAGCTCCTGGTGTTACCTCCATCCAGCGTTCCGGTCAGCCGGGTAGCGGTGGTACGGACATCCAGATCCGTGGGGTTGGTTCTTTCGGAGCATCCTCTTCACCCCTTGTGCTGGTAGACGGAATCCCGGGTTCGATCAATACGACCGACCCGAATGATGTGGAAAGTATCACCTTCCTGAAAGACGCTGCTTCGGCTGCCATCTATGGCGCCCGTGCTGCCAACGGAGTTATCCTGATCACCACTAAAATGGGACGCGGACAGGATAAGGTTAAAGTTTCTTACAACGGTTATGTAGGTATGCAAACACCGACCAGCCTGCCGGAAATGGTATCCAGTTGGGAATATGCCGAATTGATAAACGAAGCTGTTCCGGGCAAATACACCGCCGAGCAGATTCAGAAATTCAAAGACGGCTCAGACCGCGACCACTACGGTAACACAGATTATGTCAACAAATTCTTCAAGAACTCCATCCAGACCGGACATAACGTATCGATCACCGGTGGCGGAAAGACCACCCAGTACCTAGTATCTCTCGGTGGCCTGTATCAGAACGGTATTGTGGAAAAGAATGACTTCACCCGTTATAATGCCCGTGTCAACCTGACCAGCAATATCACCGATCGCCTCAAAGTGACTACAAGAGCCTGGGGACGCGTATCAGAAGATAACCAACCGGCTCCTCCCGCCAGCTTGGACTATAACGATATGTTGACGTTGATCAGCCAGATCGTACGTATCCCGGCCACCTATACGGACGTATTAAGCAACGGTGATTGGGGTCCTGGTATCAACGGTAAGGGAACGCCCATCTCCATGGTCAATAGCGATTCATTCTACAAGAAAAGATCGTCTGAGATGGGACTGAATGTACGTTTAGACTGGACCGTGATAGACGGTTTGAAACTCTCTGCCATCGGAGGTTATACTCAGGAAAATGGCGCTGACAAGCGTTTCCTGGCTACCCAGGCTATCGGAACCAACACCATCGGCCCGTCAAGCCTGAATCAACAGGACAATTTCAACGACTACAAAACCCTCCAGTTCTTAGCTGAATACAACAAAACATTCAACAAACACGAAATCACCGCATTGGTCGGACACTCTTTTGAAGCTGCCTATATCGACAACTTAAAAGCAGGCCGCCTGAAATTCCCCAGCAACGATTATCCCTACATGAAACTAGGAGATGCCGACACACAGACCAATGATGGTACAGCATCGGAATGGGCGCTGGATTCGTACTTCGGTCGTTTACAATACAACTGGAACATGCGTTATCTGGCGGAAGTTTCTATGCGTTATGACGGGTCATCACGCTTTCCAAAAGACAACAAGTATGCTTTCTTTCCCTCTGTGGCCATTGGTTGGAGAATTGGTGAAGAAGCCTTTATCAAGGACAACGTAAGCTGGTTGAACGAGCTGAAGATCAAGGCCAGCTGGGGTAAACTGGGAAACCAAAGCATCAAAGACAAAGACGGTTACCAAGTCTATTATCCGTATCAGACGGTTTATTCGGGTGGTTATAACTATGCACTCGGTGGTGCCATCAACACCGGTCTGGCCTCTACCAAGTTGGTTGACCCGACTATCCACTGGGAAACAACTGAAACGAAAGACGTAGGTATTGAAGCGGCTATTCTGAACAACACGCTTGCTTTCTCTGCTTCTTACTTCGACAAATATACCTACGACATCCTGACCAGTCCCGGTGGTAGCGTTTCTACCGTACTGGGTAAAACAGTAGGCGATCAGAACTCCGGCAAATTAACAAACCGTGGGGTTGAAATTACGCTGAGCTACAACAATAGCATCAATGATTTCAAATATGGTATTACAGGCAACTTTACATATATCAAGAATAAAGTAAAAGACCTTGGTGTTGGTAACGTGGAACAAGCGAACGGACTGATCGGTAATGGTACCATTTTCAACGGCTATCCGATGGAGATATATTATGGTTATGTAACCTCCGGTTTGTATGTAGACGAAGCCGACGTGGCCGACTGGACATCCAAGTACGACCAGAAAGCCGTCAACGCCAATCCGCAGCCGGGTGATATCCGCTATGTGGATATCAGTGGCGACGGCGTAGTCGACTCTAAAGACCTGAAGGTGCTGGGCAGCCGTGTCCCCAAATACTCCTATGGTGTTACGTTGAACGGCGCCTATAAAGGCTTTGACCTGAGCGTACTGTTCCAGGGCGTAGCTGGCGTAAGCGGTTATCTGAGAGATTACGCCGGCTGGGCGCTCAACCAGGAAGGACAGATCCAGACATGGCAGCGCGACGAACGTTGGACGAAGGAAAACCCGAACCGGAACGCCAAGTATCCGCGACTGGAAGTAATCCCCAACACCGGAACAGGTAATACACGTGACTCCGATTTCTGGATATTGGACGGTTCTTACCTCCGTGTGAAAAACATCCAGTTAGGTTATACGGTGCCGAAACAAGTAACCAGCAAGATGAAAATCGAAAGCCTGCGGTTTAACGTGAATGCTGAAAACCTCTTTACATTCAGCAACTACCGCAAAGGTTGGGATCCTGAAATCAACAGTGGCGGTAGCTACTACCCTATTCTCGCGAACTATACCTTTGGTGTTAACGTTACCTTCTAATAAACAGAAAGATTATGAAATACATATTCAACTATTCGCTTCTATTATTGACAGTCGCCAGTCTTTCGTTAGCCGGATGCAGCAGCTACCTGGATAAAGACCCGCTGGCGGATTTTGCCGGAGACAGCTTCTGGACAAATGAAACCAACGCACAATTGGCACTCGTGGGTATCTACAAAGGAGAATTACCCTATACACTGGAATATCAGGCCTACGACTGGTGGTCGTACGGTGGTATCTATTGGTTTGAAGCAAATACAGACAACCTGTATGACCGCCGTGGTGATAACTCGGTGTTCAATGTCATGACAAACGGAACGTTGACCAATACGATCAACAGCCTGTCATGGTACTTCGACAATAGCTACAAACGCGTAGCACGCTGCCAGGATTTGCTGGAGAATATCGATAAGGTAGCCATGGATGAGGGCAAGAAAGACCGGATGAAAGCGGAAGCCCGCTTTATCCGTGCCGCCCAATACTTCTACATGTCGCAGTTCTTCGGTTCTGTTCCGTTGGTGACCAAATCACTGACCCTGGAAGAAGCCAACAATGTAACGAAAGCTTCTAAAGCCGAACTCGTTAAGTTTGTCCTAGACGAATTTAGTGATATCATTCAATATCTGCCCCGCCAGAAGGATCTGACGGCTTCGGAAAGAGGACGTGTAACCAAACAAACCGTCCTGGCCTTCCTGGGACGGATACAGATGGCGGAAAACAAGTGGAGCGATGCCGCTACCACCTACAAGACCATCGTTGATTTCGGCGACAACGCCATCGATCCCAAATACAAGAGTTTGTTTGATGGTACCAATGAAACAAGTTCCGAAATCATTTTCGCTACCCAGCATGTAGCCATCGATGCCAACAACGCCATGCAACAGCACTTCGCCCCGCTGGGTTTGAATGGATGGAGCGTTATCAACCCGCTGTCCAGCCTGATGGAATGTTATGATTTCATCGACGGAACACCGTTCTCATTTACCGATACCCGCTATAATCCCAATGACCTGGGTGCTCCGCAGAGAGACAAACGTATGGGATATACCATCCTCTGGACAGGGGCAACGATCAAGGGAATTACCTACAACAGCCATCCTGATGGTACCGGTATGGACCAGATGTTCAAGGGGAATGCCACAAAGACCGGTTATGGCGTAGCCAAGTTCGTCAGCGAATCACATACAGGCGACTTACAGGTATCCGGTATCGACATCCCGGTTATTCGTTACGCTGAAGTATTGTTGAGCTACCTCGAATCCAAACTGGAAGCCGGGGATGCCATTGACCAGGCGTTGCTGGATGCTACTATCAATAAAGTACGTGGCCGTGCCGACGTGGGTATGCCCGCCATTACGGAAACCAACCGCGACAAACTGCGTGATATCCTCCGCAAAGAACGCCGCGTGGAACTGGCATTGGAAGGTATCCGCTTATGGGACTTGTTCCGTTGGAAAATTGCGGAAGAAGTATTGAGTGGTCCTTTCTATGGAGCACCGTTCCCCGGAGCTAAGACCCGCATCGACCCGAACGATCCTTACGGACGTCCGAAAGTAACGACCAAGGCATTCCGTCAACAGGATTACACCTGGCCGATCCCGCTGAGCCAGCAGAATATCAACCCGAACCTGAGATAAGAAGGGTTCTCGTTTAAAAACAGGCACAGGGCACACATTTATCTACTGTGTGTCCTGTGTTTCTTTTATCCGTCCGGATATACTAACCAAAGATAAAAAATGATACTTTTGCTTCTACTAAATAAAATACACATGAATAAGACAATTGCATTAAGCCTCGGGACCACCCTTTTGGTATCTTGTGCAGGCCAAACAAAAAAACAAACGGAAGAAAAAAAATCACCTAATGTGATTATCATCCTCGCCGATGACATCGGTTATGGCGACCTGAGTTGTAACGGCGAACGAACCATCAATACACCGAATGTGGACCGGCTGGCAGCCAATGGGATTCGTTTTACAGATGCACACGCCACTGCGGCCACCAGTACGCCTTCACGCTACTCATTGTTAACAGGCCTGTATGCCTGGCGCCGGAACGATACGGGCATTGCCACCGGCGACGCCGGTATGGTGATCCGTCCCGAACAGACTACATTGGCAGATCAGTTTAAGTCGAGCGGATATACGACCGGCGCTGTCGGCAAATGGCACTTGGGATTAGGAGACACGCAAGGTTCACAAGACTGGAATGGTTTTATTACCCCGGGTTTGATTGACATCGGCTTTGACTATTCGTACATCATGGCTGCCACAGGCGACCGTGTACCTTGTGTGTACGTGGAGAATCAACGGGTGGTAAATCTGGATCCGAATGACCCCATAGCTGTAAGCTATAAAGAACCATTCCCTGGCGAACCATTAGGCAAAGACCATCCGGAACTGCTGACGGTATTAAAACCCAGCCCGGACCATGGGCATAACCAGGCTATTGTGAATGGA
The DNA here is from genome assembly GCA_031555145.1 of Tannerellaceae bacterium. Taxonomy (GTDB): domain Bacteria; phylum Bacteroidota; class Bacteroidia; order Bacteroidales; family Tannerellaceae; genus JAJDIA01. Next base: position 14,080 of record JAVBUR010000106.1, read on the forward strand.
GTTTCCCGTATCGGTTATATGAAAGGTGGTAAATCCGCTTTATGGTTGGATGAAAATATTGCCGACAGTATCACATACCATGCCGTAAACTTCATCGAGAACAACCAGGATAAGCCGTTCTTCCTCTATTTCGCCACCAACGATATACACGTTCCGCGTGTACCGAATCCACGATTTGTAGGTAAAAGCGGTATGGGAGCCCGTGGCGACGCTATCCTTGAATTCGACTGGAGCGTAGGTCAGATCATGGCTACACTTGAGAAATATGGCTTGGCTGAAAACACCCTTATCATCCTCACCAGCGATAATGGGCCGGTAGTAGACGACGGTTATGCTGACCGCGCTGTTGAACTGTTGGGCGAACACCGTCCCTGGGGACCGTTCCGCGGAGGAAAGTACAGTATCTTCGAAGCAGGTACCCGTGTACCGTTCCTCGTATCTTGGCCAGCCGGTATGGCAAAAGGTAAGGTATCCGATGCCTTGGTTTCACAGGTCGACCTGTTCGCCTCCCTTTCATCACTCACCGGAACTGCTATTCCGCAAGGGGCAGCAACCGATAGCCAGGATCAGTTAGCCACATTACTCGGTAAAGAAAAGAAAGGCCGTGATTACGTGATTGAACAGGCTGGTTCATTGTCTGTGTCGGATGGCGAATGGAAATATATCGCCCCAAGTAACGGAAGAGCCTACAGTGCATTAACAAATACCGAACTGGGGAACAGCAAAGAGGAACAGCTTTACCAGCTGAAACAAGATATCGGAGAGAAAAATAACCTCGCATCCGAACATCCGGACAAGATAGCTAAACTGAAAGCAATCCTCGATAACGAGAAAGCGAAACAATAAAAAATACACATGAACAAGACAATTGCCCTTGGCCTTGGAACGACCCTTTTGGTATCCTGTGCAGGCCAGACAAAGAAAGAAACAGCGGAGAAGAAATCGCCGAACGTGATTATCATCCTCGCCGATGATATCGGCTATGGCGACCTCAGTTGTAACGGGGAAAAGACAATCAATACCCCGAATGTAGACCGCCTGGCAGCTAACGGCGTACGCTTTACAGACGCCCATGCGGTAGCAGCTACCAGTACCCCTTCGCGCTATTCCCTGCTCACCGGCCATTATGCCTGGCGCCGGAACGACACCGGTATCGCTACCGGCGATGCCGGTATGGTGATCCGTCCCGAACAGACAACCATTGCCGATCAGTTCAAGACCGCCGGTTATACCACCGGTGCCGTCGGTAAATGGCACCTCGGATTAGGTGATACACAGGGATCACAAGACTGGAACGGTTTCATCACCCCGGGTCCTGCTGATCTGGGCTTCGACTACTCCTATATTATGGCAGCCACGGGCGACCGTGTACCCTGCGTTTATGTAGAGAACCAGCGTGTGGTAAACCTCGACCCGAACGATCCCATTGCTGTCAGCTATAAGGAACCTTTCCCTGGTGAACCGTTGGGTCGGACAAATCCCGAGCTGCTGACCGTACTCAAGCCCAGTCCGGGACAAGGTCATGCCGATGCCATCGTGAACGGCGTTTCCCGTATCGGCTACATGAAAGGCGGTAAGTCAGCCCTTTGGATAGACGAAAACATTGCCGACAGCATCACCCATAAAGCCGTCAGATTTATCGAAAACAACAACGACAAACCGTTCTTCCTCTATTTCGCTACGAATGATATCCATGTCCCCCGCGTACCCAACCCACAGTTTGTTGGTAAAAGTGGTATGGGAGCCCGTGGTGACGCTATCCTCGAATTCGACTGGAGCGTAGGACAGATCATAGCTACATTGGAAAAATACGGTCTGACCGAGAACACGCTCATCATCCTCACCAGCGACAATGGCCCGGTAGTGGACGACGGCTATGCCGACCGTGCTGTTGAACTACTGGGTGAACACCGTCCCTGGGGACCCTTCCGTGGCGGTAAATACAGCATCTTCGAAGCCGGTACCCGTGTCCCGTTCGTCGTCTCCTGGCCGGCAGGTATTACAACCGGTAAGGTATCCGATGCCCTGGTTTCACAAATCGACCTCTTTGCTTCCCTTTCAGCATTCACCGGAACAGCCGTTCAGGAAGGAGCCGCTGTCGACAGTCGTGATCAGTTAGCTACGCTGCTCGGTAAAGATGACAAAGGGCGTGACTATGTGATTGAAAAAGCCGAAACATTGTCTGTCTCCACCGGCGGATGGAAATACATCGTACCCTCAGGCGGCGCCGCCTACTGGCCGTTGACCCAGACGGAAACAGGCCTTGATCCGAATGATCAACTGTACGACCTCACCAACGATCGTGGCGAAAAGAACAACCTCGCCGCCCAGCACCCCGACAAAGTCGCCGAATTGAAAGCCATCCTCGACACCGAGAAAAGCAAGCAATAAGACCACCTTATATTCCCAACACAGCCGCCCGCAGAAGAGCACACCCCGGTGTCCCTTCCTGCGGGCTGCCTTGCTTTATCTAACCGGATTGATCTTCAATTTGAAAGTGATTGTGTGCGTCTGTAGGGGCGCCCTAGTGCCCAGTAGCGACGGTGAATGCCCCATCGGGGCATCGTGTTGGTAGCCGTGGGTGCTGGCGAAGCCGAGCCCACGGTTAATGGGATTACCCTCAATGATT
>JAVBUR010000009.1:0-60087 GCA_031555145.1 Tannerellaceae bacterium
CGCTGACGCGGCGCATGATAATTGTTGTTATTCTAATTGACCGTGGGCTCGGCTTCGCCAGCACCCACGGCTACGAACACAATGCCCGTGACCGGGCATTCATCGTCGCGGCGAACACCCATTACTTTCATATTTGGTTGAACTTGAAGATTCTCACGACTGGCCGAATAACATAATTTAAGTCCAAACACCCTGACAAACAGCTAAAAGAGACAATTCCTAAACAAAAAGGCACAATTTCTACATGCCTTGCAGCCAAAACCTAAGTCCATCTGTCCACTTTTTACCACTGCTCCATCTACAGTCCATTACTTTTGCATTGTACTGGACAAGGTATCGGCTTACTCCGAACCAGGTACAGGACAAAGAGAAAAAGAGAGAGATATACTAAGTGAATAAACTGTTCTTTAAATCTATTTAATCTTATGAAACAAAAGCAGACAAAGCTCCTTCTTTCCCGGAAGATATCTTCCATTTGGGGAATGTTGCTGGCCGCCATCCTACTCAGTGTGCCGGCATCTCATGTGATGGCAGCGACGGGAACTCCCGAAGTCATTAAAAGCGATGCGTTGCAACAGCGCAAGAAAATCACCGGAACTATTAAAGACAACTATGGAGAAACAGTGATCGGTGCCTCTATTGTACTTCGCGGTACTACACAAGGTACAGTGAGCGATTTGGACGGGCGTTTTGAGTTGGAAGCATCGGAAGGTGCTATTCTGGTGATCTCTTATATCGGCTACCACAACCAGGAAGTTACAGTCGACAAAACAAACAACTACGCTATTACATTAAGAGAAAACACACACGACCTCGACGAAGTTGTTGTCGTAGGATACGGTGTAGTAAAGAAGAAAGACCTGACAGGTTCTGTAGGTTCCATCTCCCGCAAGGATATCGGCGATGTGTCGGTAGCCAATGTGGAACAAATGATCCAAGGGCGTATCGCTGGTGTAGACGTGATGAACAACACGAGCTATCCGGGTGCCGGCACGTCAATCAAGATCCGTGGCGTCGGGACGATCTATAACTCCGACCCGTTGTATGTAATCGACGGAATGGCAGGTGATATCAACTCCGTTAGCCAGTACGATATTGAAAGCATCGAAATCCTGAAAGATGCTTCTGCTACTTCTATCTATGGAGCACGTGCAGCAAACGGCGTTGTGCTGGTAACAACGAAAAGAGGTCAGAAAGGCAATGTCAAAGTAAACCTGAATGCCTATACCGGTGTTGCACAGGCAGCCACAAAACTGGACCTGCTGAATGCCGACCAGTATATCGACCTGGTAACGGAACTGAACCCTAACTTCTTCCGTGATGCCAAACGTTTTACTTCTACAGCAGAAGGCGGCTTAGGCATGAGCGAACAATGGGCCCGTACCACCCGTACAAATATGTGGGACGAAGTATACCGCAACGCACTCCAACAGGAATATAACCTGAGCGTCAGCGGCGGTAGCGACAATGCAGTATATAATGTATCCGGATCTTACACCAACATGGAAGGCATCAGCAGAGGATACGATTACGAACGCCTCAACCTGATGGCAAATATGGAATTCACGATCCGCAAATATGTGAAGATCGGACAGAGCCTCTCATTGCGTCGGACAAATACCAACAATGTGCGCCCGGATATGCTTAATATCGTACGTTGGGCACCGTATATGCCGGTAGAAGATTCGGAAAATGCCTGGGGCTATTCCAAGACGACCACGCCGTACGACCAAAACGACAACTTCAACCCGATGACCGACCTGAATCTGAAGTCGGTCTTTTCGAAGAATACGTTGATTCGCGAACAGGCATTTATAGAAGTGTCTTTCCTCGATATGTTCAAATGGCGTACGCAGATCCAATACAGCAACACTGCCAGCAACGGATTGACCTGGTTCCCATATAACGAAAACGGTAACCTGTCGAATCCGGCCAAGATCAACGAAACGTATCAGTACTCCGAATCGGGCAGTATCGAAAACTACCTGAACTTCACGAAACAGATCGGCGTACATTCGATCAATGCCATGGTAGGTAACACCTATTCATCGGATAAGTACAACAACGGACGTTCGGTAGAAGTATCCGGCTCCGGTTCTGACAAGAAAGCATGGGAAAACTACGAAGTATTGCTCGTAACCAAGACACCGCAATCCGCTGTACCCAATAACAGCACCTGGCATAGCGCCTATCTGTCGTACTATGGTCGTGTCAACTATTCACTGATGGACAAATACCTGTTCACGTTCAACTATCGTCAGGATGCTTCGCCTAACTTCTCTCCGAAGAATCGTTGGGGACGTTTTCCCTCTGTGGCATTGGCATGGAAGGCTGATCAAGAAGAATTTATGCGTCCGTATGAAAATCTGTCACAGTTGAAACTGCGTCTGAGCTGGGGTAAGTCGGGCAATGACCGTATCAACAGCTATGCCTATATGGCTAACCTGTATTCCGGTCGGGAAAACAATATCGTAGCACCTTTCGGTGTAAACCAGACCCAAATGTCGGGAGTGACGATCAACGGTCTGCCGGCTACGGATATCCGTTGGGAAACAACGACATCCTATAACGCTGGTGTCGACGTAGGCTTCCTCAACAACAGCATCACAGCGACAGTAGATGTATATACCCGCCTGACAGATGGTATCCTGATTAAGGTACCCATCCCCGGATCATCCGGTATCGATGACTCTCCGTTCCAGAACGCCGCTGAAGTACGTAACACGGGGGTTGAATTCCAGGCTGCTTACCACAAGACTGTCGGCAAAGTAAACTTTACAGTGGGCGGTACCGTAAGTTATAACAAGAACGAAGTCGTATCTCTGGGCCAGGGCGAACCGATCGTAGTGGATGAGATGCGTACCGAAAAAGGTCGTTCCATCGGTGAATACTACGGATATGTAGTGGACAAAGTATTATCGACCACTGCCGAAGCCGATGCTTACAACCAGAAATACGGCACCAATGTAAAAGCCGGTGACATTGCCTTCAAAGACATCGCCGGTCCGAAGGATGAAGATGGCAATCCGACAGCTCCCGACGGAAAGATCGACGACAACGACCGTACCTTTATCGGTAAGTCTATCCCGGCTTGGAACTTTGGCTTGAACCTCCAGGCAAACTACCGTGCATTCGACTTCCAGATGGGTATGTCGGGCGTAGCCGGTAACAAACTGTATGACCGTGCCCGTATCTTCGACCTCGATGCCATGAAACGTCCGTTCAACCAGACAACAGAAGTATTGAATCGCTGGCAGAAAGAAGGTGACGTAACCGACGTACCGCGTGCCGTAGTAGCCGACCCGAGCAACAACCTCCGCTCGTCAGACCGTTACATCAAAGAAGGTAGCTACCTGCGTATCAAGAACGTAACCGTAGGTTATACCGTTCCCCTGACCTCCAACAAGGCTATCGACCGCCTGCGTTTCTACATCACCTGTCAGAATCTGTACACCTTTACCAAATACGACGGACTGGATCCTGAAGTAGGTAGCGGTTTCGGACACGATGCCCAGAACGGTAACATGAAACGTGGGGTAGTTACTTCTACCAATATGGTACCCATACCACGTACATACCTCTTCGGCGTACAGGCTACGTTTTAATTCTTCAACACAGTAATTTAATGCATACAGCAATGAAAAAGATACTTTTATTGATCATAGGATGTATTACCCTGGCAGGTTGCAACGACGATGTGCTCAACCTGAACAACCCGGCCCAATACGACGAATCCAATTATTTCAAGACACAGAACGAATGTCAGGAGTCGGTGATCTCCCTCTATTCTGTCCTCACCATGCGTCCGTTCTATGCCCGTGACTGGTATTTCATGTTCGACCTACTCGGCGGTCAGGCGAGTAAGACGGCGAACCTGGAAGTTCCCTTTGTGCAGTTCGACGAATTCACATATAATGCCGACAACGATTATATCAATTGGGCCTGGACCGGCTATTACCGTATTGCCATGCGTTCGCTGGTAGCCATCGAGAAGGTGAGTGCCTGGGAGACCAAGACAAGCTCCGAAGCAGCCGCCAAGGAACTGATGTTGGGTGAAGCGCATTTCTTCTATAGCTATGCCTATTATTACCTGACAGAACTGTGGGGCGATGTTCCCAGCCATGATACCTGGACATCAATCAAAAATGATCCGGCCAAGCCAAGAACAGCCTATGCCGATATTCAGAAGAAGATGGAAGAATCACTCACTGTCGCCATTGCCAAGCTGCCCGAAGAATGGGATTCGTCCAACCTGGGACGTATTACGAAGGATGCGGCCCGTGCGATGATGGGTAAGATCTACCTCACACAGGGTCAATACGACAAGGCTGTACAGATTCTCTCTGCCGTCAAGGCCGATCAGTTGCACAACAATTACTATACCCTCTTCACCCGTGGCAACCACGTCAGCAAGGAAATCATCATGCAGGTGGTACATAAGTTCTGGGGCTGGGGCGAAGGTAATTCATACTATATGTGGGGGGGAAAAGAAAGTTGGGGTAGCGGTAAAGCTGCCAACTGCGGCCGCCACGTAGAATATGGTTTCAACGACTGGAATAACGTTAGTGTACCCGATGCTGCCATGACTAAGTTCACTTACTCACTGAATGGAAAACAGTATCTCGACCCCCGTAACCAGGAAATAGTGTACGGCGACGGAACGATTGGCGACGGTGATTTCGCCGGAGGCAAGTTCGACTACAAACCCAACGACGGCACAGCTGCTACAGGTTACAAATGGAAAAAATACTGTTATTACGAGACCGCCGAGCACATGAATATGGACGATGGCGACTACTCCTCCATCCTGATCCGTGTAGCCGACGTGAAACTGCTGCTGGCTGAAGCCTATATCGGTAAAGCGGATTACGAATCAGCCCGCAAACAGATCAACGAAGTGCGTGCCCGTGTAAATGCCACTCCGTACGAAAGCCTCACAGCGGCCAATGCCTTCGACGCCCTGAAGACAGAACGTTACATCGAGCTCTTCGGCGAACAGCACTACTGGTTCGACCTCGTCCGCTGGGACCGCCTGGGTAAAGTAGATATGGTAAAAGAAATCGGCCGCAACATGAAAGCCCAGCACAAGAAGTTCCCGATCCCGACAACAGAAAAAGATACCAACCAGTTCATGGAAGTCTCTGACGGTTGGAATTAATCAGGGCTGAGATTATAACAGTTGAGATTTATAAGAATTAGAATTAATACAACAGATTTATAGTAAATACCACGCCAAAGGGGCTGGGTCAACAAAAGTTTGACTCAGCCCCTTCTTCATTGAATAGGGGACCTAACACCTATTTCTTATAAATACCTTATCATTCGAAGGTATTGTTCTCCAGCACTTCGTTGGTGACCCGTTCGAAGAGGAAGGGCTCGGTGTTCCAATGGAAGGCAGGGTATTCGGCGTTGTGTCGAACGGTGTTGTTACGGAATATCAATCCATCGACTGACTTGGCATAGACGATTGGTATGTCGAACGTATCGAATACGTTGTTCTCGATCAGGATATTGGAATGGAAGTAGGCTTGCTGGTGTTCCAGGTCAGGGATAACAGGGAAGATCGAGATAATGGCATTCGTAAACTGAAACATATTGGTAAGAGAGTTGACGAAGTGGTTGTTGCGGATCACTACATCTTTACAAGCACCGGTTTCAAACCAGCCATTGCAGTCGCCACAGAGGAGAATGGCGGTACCGGAGGTGTGATCAAAGGTATTGTCTTCAATCACCGTACGGCGGGGCGTACTGAAGAGAGTGCCGCGTGCGCGGTTGTTGCGGATAATGTTGTTGGTAAAGTAGACTTCGGGCGTCCACGTCAGGTTCTCGATGCCGAAAGTATTCGTAGCGTTGATCGCCGTATCAATGGACTGAGTGAAGGTGATACGGAAGGATTTGGCACCGTCTACAGTGGGCTGGTCTACTGGTTCGATGCGTTCGATATGATTGGCTGCGCCATAGACTTCCATGGTAGAGGCGTTGATGAACTGAACGGTATCACCGGAAAAACCCCAGTCGAAACCATAGCTCTGATCATGCATATAATTGGCGATCAGCGTCCGATCATCTTCCCGTCCGGTAACCTTAAGGTAGGTGCCGTGAACGTTGATGGCATCGTCCATCATTCCTTCATAGATACCATTTTTAGAGACAATCTTTCCGCGGCATCCGGAGAAGTGTGTGGCGTCAGCCTGCGTCGTAAAGAAACGAGGGTCTGTGTCACCACGGAGGCAAACGGAGAAACCGTCGAGTTGGATATCTTCACACATCTGCGCCAAGAGTCCCATACCTTCGGCATAGTGTACGTTGATATTGAGCAAGCGAGTTTGGTCGGCATGGTAGAGGAAGACGCCCGGTGTGGGGCGGCCATGACCACGCAACGCAACAACGGTGCCGGGAATAAGGCGGGGGTTATTCCAGGGAGCACGTATCTGGCGAGGAGCTTCTTCGACAACACCGCGGGTACCAACACGGATATCGCTGGTACGATACACCAGATGCTTGGTTTCCACATCAAAAGCAATACCGCTACGGGAGACGTGTTCCCAGCCTTCGCCCTGGGAAACAAGGGCGCTATCGCGTATCTCATACTTCACCCAAGGGGCTACTTCGTAAAGGATTTCACCGGCGATAGTGTCATTCTGCAAGACCATCACCTGGCTGATATGCGGGTTCTCAAAGTCGATATGGAAGTTCATCAGCGTGCAGTTGGTCGTATTCACCATCGACACCGGCAGCATCCGTCCATGGAAGATCAGTTCGGAGCCTTTGCCATTAAAGAAGATGTTCTTCTTATTTTCCAACGCCAGACCGATCAGTTTCGGATTGTCCTGATCGTGGTTAGATATATAATAGGTATGCGCCGTCGCCCCTTCCGGATAGAAATCATAGCGTCCGTGCGGCAGCGTGATAAAGATAGTGCGGGTCGTATCCGCATCATTATAGATCGCTTCAATAGCCTTTGCCAGCAAAGGCGAAGCATTCTCGCCGGTATCAGGCAATAAGCCATAATCCGACAGGTTGTAATGATTCTTCCCGCAGGAAGACAACAGACAGAGGCCAGTAAGCAGAAGCACGGCCAAAGATGATCTTTTCATGGTACGTTTATTTATGTTGTTGTTTTATCTTATGCGCCCTCTTATTGGGCATTCAGTTCCTCCAGTTCCATCGTCTGCTCGGCCCAGCGATCCATAACGTCGGAGAGTTCCTTCTTCAGGGAGGCGTATTCGGTGTAGAGGGCGGTATCGGAGGCTCCTTCGGGGCTAGCCAGTTTGGCTTCGACAGATAGGATAGACTGCTCGAGAGCATCGATACGGTTTTCGGTTTCGGCTACGGCACGCTCGGCCTTCTTGATAGCGCGGCTTTGTTCTTTGCGGGCTTCGTAGGAGAGTTTGTTCTGGGTGGGCTGAACCTCTTGGGCATCACCGGTAGCTGAAGAAGCGGCTTGTGAAGAGCGTTCCAGTTCACGCAAACTATCCATCTTCTTTCGTTCTAGGAAGGCGTAGATACCGCCGAGGTGTTCGATAACGCGCTGGTTACCGAATTCGTATACTTTGTCGACCAGGCCGTCGAGGAATTCACGGTCGTGGGAGACGACAATGACGGTGCCGTCGAATTCCCGCAGGGCTTCCTTCAGGACGTCTTTCGAGCGCATGTCAAGATGGTTCGTAGGTTCGTCAAGGATAAGGAGGTTGACAGGTTCGAGCAGGAGGCGGATCATGGCCAGGCGGCTGCGTTCGCCACCGGAGAGTACGCCGACCTTCTTGTCTGAGGCTTCACCTCCGAACATGAAGGCTCCGAGGATGTCACGTATTTTGGTACGGATATCGCCCTGGGCTACGTAGTCGATGGTATCGAAGACGGTCATGTTCTCGTTAAGCAGTTGTGCCTGGTTCTGGGCGAAGTATCCAATCTTCACCAGGTGTCCCAACTGGAGTTTACCGGTATAGTCAATCTCCTCCATGATACACTTGACCAGGGTGGATTTGCCTTCGCCGTTCTTGCCGACAAAAGCGACCTTGTCGCCACGGTTGATGGTGAAGGTGACATCTTTGAAGATCAGGTGGTCACCGTAGCTTTTGGCCATGTCTTCCATAATGACCGGGTAGGCACCCGAATGGGGAGCCGGGGGAAACTTGAGGTGAAGGGCGGAGTTATCGGTATCGTCTACTTCGATACGGTCGACCTTCTCCAACTGTTTGATACGGGATTGCACCTGTACAGCCTTTGTAGCCTTGTAGCGGAAGCGTTCGATGAAGGCTTCGGTGTCGGCCAGTTTCTTCTGTTGATTCTCGTAGGCACGGAGCTGTTGCTCGCGGCGTTCCTGGCGGAGAACGACGTAGTCGGAGTATTTCGCCTTATAGTCGTAGATATGACCGAGTTCGATTTCGACGGTACGAAAGGTGGTGTTGTCAATAAAAGCACGGTCGTGCGATACAAGGATGACGGCGTTAGCGCGGGTTGCGATAAAGGTTTCCAGCCACTGGATCGACTCGATGTCGAGGTGATTGGTAGGCTCATCCAGCAGGAGGACGTCGGGTTGGCGAAGCAGTAGTTTGGCCAGTTCAATACGCATACGCCAGCCACCGCTAAATTCGGAAGTGGGACGGTCGAAGTCACTCCGGAGGAAACCCAGGCCAATCAATGTACGTTCCAATTCGGCATGATAGTTAGTGCCGCCCATCATCAGGAAGTGCTCGCTGAGGTGGGTGACGCGATCGATCAACTTGTGGTATTCTTCCGATTCGTAGTCGGTTCGTTCGGCCAGTTGATTATTCAGGCGGTTTATCTCGACCTCCATCTCGCGGATGTGTTCGAAGGCCTGTTCGGCTTCTTCGCGCACACTGCGGCTATTCACGAGTTTCATCTGTTGGGGAAGGTAACCGATGGTGATGTCTTTAGGGATACTGACGTTACCCGAAGTCGGCGCCTGCAATCCGGCGATGATCTTCAGCAGGGTGGATTTCCCCGCGCCATTCTTTCCCACCAGGGCGATGCGGTCTTTCTTATTGACCACAAACGACACCTCATCAAACAAGGTAAACCCTCCAAATTCAACTGTTAATCCGTCTATCGATATCATGCTGTACTCTTTAACAGCGGCAAAGATACGATATATTGCCTCAAAGCGAGAACCAGTAGTTGAGTTTTATCATGAAGACGTTGTTCGGGTTGTAGTTGAACAGCTCCGTCGTGTTTTGCCGGAAGGAGGAGGTGTAGAGCGATTCCGAACCAGAACGATCCTGCCCCCAGACGAGGTAAATAATGGAATTCGGACGGTATTCCCACCGGGCTACGAGGTTGAAACGGAACTCGCGGAAGCTGAAATTGGGGTTATCGAAAGTATAGCGATCACCATTCTTCTCAACCACCGAATAGTTGTTGTCGACGGCATTATAGGTCAGCACATCCGGGCCGAGACGGCGGAAGCGGTTTTCGTACACCGGGTCGAGGGTATTAGTAGCCCGCTTGAAGTCGGTGTATTTGCCATACGAGATAAAGGGATTTCCGTAGAACTGGATCGACAGGTCGGGGGTAATGCTGTAGTCCATACGCATGGTGAGACCCATGATAGTATGGTTGATATTACTCAGCAGGTAAGCCTTTCCACCGTTCGACTCGATATCCGGCTGCCCGGCATACTCCATGCCCTGGTTCCAGTATGTGTAGTTGAAACGAGTCGACAGCCCCAGGTTCGGGATCGGACGGTAGTTCACCTGCGTATTGAAGAACTGTGCGTAGCGCTGACTGCCGAGGACGGTCCCGTGATATAGCGATGCGGAAACTTTCTTTGACCCGTCGGTTTCGAAGTTTACGTCCGTACCCCAGCGCGGGTTCAGTAGTACGGGCGTACCACCACGCAACAGACTGGTCTCGACCGTACGGAAATCATAGAAGCCACAAAGGTAGAGGAACATCTTGTTAGAGAACTTGGCATTTCCCTCCAACCCTGCCCGGGCGAAAGTGTTCAGTCCGCTATAGTCCCAGAGGAAACGGTAGAAGGCGTCGTACTGATAGTTTTGGAAGAGCTTGCTGTTAGGCTTACTCTCCACATAGGCTACATAACCACGGAACAACTTATAGTCGGCATTCGACAGGTAACCGGCGTCGTTCAGTTCAAAACCTGGTGTACGCCAGAGGAATATCTGTTCGGAAACGACCTTCTTTCCCCCACCCCGTCCGACCACGATTGAACCGGCGTTTCCCGTCAGGTTGGTGCGGGCGCTGTCGACCGACAGGTGCGACGCTCCTTCGCGCTGGAAGTAATGTACAGGTGATCGTTGCAGACGTGTCATTGCCTCTGTTGTTCCTTCCACATAGCTGTATTGGAAACTACCGAGGGCATAATACTCGCGGTTCCGGAAATACTGGCTGAAGTCCAGCGCACCGGTATACGCATTGCGCGTCATAAACTTGAGATGATTTTCATTGAGGGTACGGTTCACGGAGGTAAGGAAACCACCGAGGATCGTATTCCCCCCGTTGAGGTCTTGTTGTACCCGAGCAACCGAATAGCTGGCAAAAGGCTGCGCCGTCATTTCATACTCACGCCCGTCTTTGGTGAGTTGAGCATTTTCTTTGGCAGTGAGGCTGTTGAGCATAGCCAGCGAAAGTCCCTTGCGGCTCTTACCTGACACCTTTATGGCACTGATGATATTTGTTTCTTTCGGCACCTTACTATAGTCGGCCTGATCATCGTCCGGATACCATTGGGGACGGGAACCGACACGGCGGGAATAAAACATATCTTCGCCCACCATATTGAATATATTCTTTCCTTCGAGGAAGAAGGGGCGTTTCTCTTCAAAGTAGGTTTCGAACGAACTGAGGTTGATCGTCGAAGGGTCGGCCTCTACCTGGCCGAAGTCGGGGTTGATAGTGAAGTCGAGTGTAAAGTCACTTGTCAGTCCGATCTTCCCGTCCAACCCGACGCCGTATCCCCATTCATGGCCTGTACGGTAGGGATTGCCTTCTTCCTTTTCGGAGGTAGCATATTTAACAGATGTATAGGGCGTGAGTTCGATGCGGCGTGAGTTAGGCAAGTCGCTGATCCCGGTCAGCGTGGCGAATTCATACACATAGCCCTTGTTCTGCCGGGGAATCATGTGCAGGTGTGAGTTCTCCTGATACCGGTCGATCCAACGGAGGGCATGCACACCCCAAAGCTGCTCTACATTCTTGTTCGAATAGCGAAGTTGGGAAAGAGGTATGCGAAACTCGGCATACCAGCCTTTGGTGTCGGACGAGGTCTTGCCATCCCACACCGCGTTCCAGGTATAGTCGTCGTTGGAAGTATTCAGGATCAGAAAATCCACGTGCGTACCACCGGCCGTGAGACAGAAGGTAAAGGCCGTACGGTGATCGAAGTAACTGTCGAAGCAAATACAGACGGCATCTCCGCGAAGCTGGTCGCGCGGGGCCAGCCATTTGTTGATCTTATCCGGCTCCTTGTCGTAGTTACGGAAAGCAACGTATATATTATGATTGTCGTAGAGTATCTTCATATGCGTTTCCTGCCGTGACGGCTGCCCTTCGTCGGGTTGCTGCTGGGTAAAGGAACCCGACCATTCACCGATGCTGTCCCAACAGTCGTCGTTGATCACGCCATCGATCGCAGGAGGCGTTTCCACCCGGTAGGCACGAAACGTACGCTCTGCAGAGGCGGTTGTTTCATTGTCGGTTTGTGCAACAACAGCATGAGTCACCAAGAATAAACCGGTAATGAGAAAACAAGCAAGTGGCTTCATGTGAATGAATCTATTTGTGAGGTAAAGTTAAAAACGCAACTATCACTTATACGACATTCAACACGGCGGAACATAACAGTAATGCCTCCGTTTCGCTATCGTTTACTTATAGACGTATGTCCTATATGAAACGTTGCAAAAACGGAGGCATTCCTGCTAAAAAATAATCTTACTCTTCGTTAGCAAACATCGGATCCCAGGCCGGGAGTCGGACAGGCTTTTGCTTGAGTACGTCTTTGACTTTATCGGTGATGAATTTGCGTTCGACGACGAGACGGAACATGTATTCGTTGAACCATTGGTCGGTGATGATCAGGTGGCCGCTGTTGGCACCCGGTCCCCAGCTGTTCTCTACCATCCATTTCTTCGGCTGGTCGTTGGCATCGAGGTCGACGGCCATCAGGGTCATAGCGTGTGAAGAGCCGCTGTCGAATGTTTGGATACGTTGTTTCTTATCCATACCAAAGGTCGTACCCATCAGCGAACCGTAGTCATAGTAGTTGACATCCAGGACACCGCGCTCGCGGTCGAAGAACTTGCCCACGTCGCAAGAGAAGTACATCATCGTGCTGTCTTTGATGGAGGCGATGCCCATTTGCTTGATGTCTTCGACGGGGAGGTTGACGTAAGTCCAGTTGGTGCCGTCGTAGCGGTGACGATCGTAGTCAATCTCATAGAGTTTGTAAAACTCGCGGGAGGGATCATTCATCAGCATCACGTAGTTATTTTCAAGGTCTTCGCCGATAAAGGCGTCGTAGAAGCTCTTCGGGGTATATTCTTTTGTTTCGACCGGGTTTCCACGACTGTCTTTGCGTGTCCAGGTAAAGGTTGTGGGAGGTTCACCCAGATTGAGAACGAGCATGCGGTAGATCAGGGAAAGCATCTCAGTCTTGCTCTTGTCAAGTGCGGCAACTGAAGCGCCTTTAGCGGCCTGTTCGCGCAATTGGAGACCTTGTTCTTTCAGTTTACTGCCGATCAGGCTGGCCATACGGCCGGTATTATCACTGCTGTTGGTTTCGAGCATCACGTCCGAAGGCACTACACCGTATTTGCTGAGGATATCGAATACACCGGTAAATTGTCCGCCGTCACTCAGGGGATTCTTGAAGAGCCAGTCGACCATCCGGTCGTCCATCGGTTTGGTGCGGGTATCGATAATACCTTGCAGGAAGAGGTTGGCCTTTTCCAACTGATCGTAGAAGAACGAATAGTTCTGCGAGAACTGGAAGTCTCCCATATCATACTTGGCGATAGCCTTGGCACGGAACACATTCAGGCCGGTAAACAGCCAGCAGCGGCCGGACGATTTCTGGTTAGTGATGCCTTTGCTGCTCACCTTATGGGAGAAGTAGGTATCAAAGCCGTTCTTACTATCATTATTCACCGCCAATTTGTTGATATCGTTGTTGGCAATGGCATGACGGATAGCCCTGTCTGAAGGCGTTTCGGTATACGATTGCTTGATCTGCTGCAACATATCGGGCGAGATACCGCCGGCATTCTGTTGTCCGTGAGCCGATAGCGACATGCTAAACGCAAGAGTAGCTATCCAAAAGTGGTGTTGTTTCATGGTATTATTTATCTTTTATCAATTGGCAAAAGTAATGAATATCTGGTTACCGTCACTTTAATTATGTACATTTGCCGCATATAATGAAGTAAAAGCCATGAGTAAGAAGATTGTAACCGCATTTCTTGCGGCAGGTATGCTATTGCAGGCCTCAGCGCAGACGGCTGTCAAACCAGCCATTCCCCAAGACAAACAAATGGAGCAGAAGATTGAAACACTGCTGCAGAAAATGACCCTGGAAGACAAGATCGGCCAGATGACCCAGCTTACCATCGACGTGATCGGAAAAGGTATGAACGTGTTCCACACCATCATCCCCCTCCAGTTCGACGAGGCATTGCTCGACACCGTGATGCATAAGTATAAGGTAGGCTCTATCCTCAACGTACCGGGCGCCACACCGCAGACGCCGCAGGAATGGACCGGCATCATCACTCGCCTGCAGAAAGAAGCCATCGCTGAAAACGGTATCCCCATGGTCTATGGCGTAGACCAGATCCACGGTACTACCTACACCATCGGTGGAACCCTTTTCCCGCAGAACGTGAATATGGGTGCTTCCTTCAACCGTGCCCTGGCACGCGAAGGGGGACGTATCTCTGCTTATGAAACAAAAGCCGGTAACATTCCCTGGACATTCGCCCCGGTAGTCGACCTCGGACGCGACGCCCGTTGGCCGCGCCAGTGGGAGACCTTCGGCGAAGATGCCTACCTCGCGACTGAAATGGGGCGCGAAACTGTCCTCGGCTTCCAGGGAGGCGACGGCGCCACAATCGGCACTAACTATGTAGCTGCCTGTATGAAACACTATATGGGCTATGGTGTGCCCTACTCCGGCAAAGACCGTACCCCATCGTATATATCCGAACAGGATATGCGTGAAAAGCATTTTGCTCCTTTCCTCGAAGCCATCCGTAACGGAGCACTGTCGGTGATGGTCAATTCAGGACAGAACAACGGTATGCCTTTCCACGCCAACTACGAATATATCACCAAATGGTTGAAGGAAGACCTCAACTGGGACGGCCTCGTGGTGACCGACTGGGCGGATATCAACAACCTCGCTTTCCGCGACAAAGTAGCTGTCGACAAGAAAGAAGCGATCAAGATGGCCATCAACGCCGGTATCGACATGTCGATGGATCCCTATTCATGGGATTTCTGTGTGCTGCTAAAACAACTTGTCGACGAAGGCCAGGTGCCTATGTCACGTATCGACGATGCCACCCGCCGTGTACTTCGCATGAAGTATCGCCTAGGCCTCTTCGACAAACCCTATTGGAAGGTAGACGAATACCCCGACTTCGGTAGTGCTAAGCATGCCGCTGCCGCACTGAAGGCGGCTGAAGAATCCATCACCCTACTGAAGAACACTGAAAACATCCTGCCCATAGCCAAAGGTAAGAAGATATTGCTCACCGGCCCGAACGCCAACTCCATGCGTACGCTGAATGGAGGTTGGTCGTACACCTGGCAGGGCGATCGCACTGACGAGTTTGCCAAAGATCACAATACCATCTTTAAGTCGTTTGTACAGAAAGCCGGTGCCGCCAACGTGGTGTATGAACCGGGCGTAACGTATAAGACTCCCGGTAACTACTGGGATGAAAACGAACCTGAGATCGAAAAGGCAGTAGCTGCTGCCCAGAACGTAGATATCATCTTCGCCTGCATTGGAGAGAACTCCTATTGCGAAACACCGGGTAACCTGGTCGACCTCAGCCTGTCGAAAAACCAGGTCGCCCTGGTAAAGGCGCTGGCCGCTACCGGCAAGCCTGTTGTGCTGATCCTGAACGAAGGCCGCCCGCGCATCATCGACGAGATCGTTCCCCTGGCAAAGGCCGTTATACAGATCTATCTGCCGGGGAACTACGGTGGCGACGCATTGGCGAACATCATCTATGGTGATGTAAACCCGAGCGGTAAATTGCCTTATACCTACCCGCGCTACGTACACTCACTGATTACCTACGACTACAAACCGTCGGAGAATATGGATCGCATGGAAGGTGCCTACAACTACGACGCCATTGTATCCGTACAGTGGGCCTTCGGCTTCGGATTAAGCTATACTTCCTTCGAATACAGCAACCTGCAGGTTGATAAGAAGAGTTTCACGGCCGACGATGTGCTGACCTTCACCCTCGACGTCAAAAACACGGGCAAGGTAGCCGGTAAGGAAAGTGTACTGCTGTTCTCGGGCGACAAGGTAGCCTCCCTCACTCCGGATGTTCGCCGTCTGCGTGCCTTCGACAAGGTAGACCTCAAACCAGGCGAAACAAAGAGAGTAACCTTGCGCGTTAAAGGTAGCGACCTCGCCTTCGTAGGACACGACGGCAAGTGGATACTCGAAGCCGGCGACTTCGCCATCCAGGCTGGCAACCAAACATTGGACATCACCTGCCCCACCACCAAAGAATGGAATACCCCTAACCGGTAAACTAACTTATTCCTATAGAATGGTATTTCAAGTTCGATAGGACTCGCCAATGTGGGCTTGCATGTTTAACTCATGTAAGCCCACTTTATTTTCATATCTGGCCGAATCTGAAAGTGGTTGAACCCGAGGCACAGGGTTATTGTTATTTTCAGAAAGAGGGAAAGGGCGTTTTGGGGTGTTGAAAAGAGGTAAAAGACGCGAAGGAATGGTATAGGCATGTTATAGGCAACACGAAGGCAAGTGATATGCGGGGTATAAAATGATATTAAGAATTTGTGATTCAGCTATTTATGATACTCTGGAATGTAAGATTCGGAATTCCCCAAATTTAGGGTTATTGTATTTTTTGTTTTAAGTTAGGGTTGTAATAAGAGCTGGGAGATCTTCAGATTGTACAGTATTTGAAGATTTTGCGACGGTGAATACCGCGTCAGCGGTATCGTGTTCGTAGCCGTGGGTGCAAGCCCACGGTTTTGTGCGGGATGTGCCATCTGGCGCCGCGTCAGCGCCGCCGGTCGGGCAATTACGGCGGCGCTGACGCGGCGCATAAACATCACCCATCCTCCTGTCCGTGGGCTTGCACCTACGGCTACGAACACGATACCGCTGACGCGGTATTCACCGTCGCAAAATATTCAGATGCTGTATAACATGAAAGTTTTTCCTCCCCCTGGAGGGGGAGAAGTTGGATAGTTTTCCGCAAACTATCCACCTGATAAGAGGCTGAAGGCGAGCTTAGTTATATCTGAGGTGGAGGGTTGGATAGTTATTGCTGCTTTCGACTAAATATACGGTGGGATGGGAGGTGTCGTTCACCGTCATCTCTCCAAAAAAAGACGATGATGATCGTTTTCAAACATAATGATGTTTGTTTACAAACACTGTGATGATCGATTTGGAACATTATCGTGTTTTTTTGGAGAAGCATAGATGGAGACATACCGGATGCCGGCCTCGGCAAAACCAGGCTTGCGGCTCCGTCGTCTGGGTCGTGCGTCTCAACCTCCTGAGTCGTGCGTCTCAGCCGGCTGGGTCGTACGTCTGGCGGAGGTGAGGCGCAGGCCTCCATATGCCTTCACGTTATGGTCAACATTGAATATTTGCTTCTTTTCGGCGGGTTAAGACTCTTTGACTACGTGTTTTATAGCTAAACGGCATAGAAAGGGCGTGCTTTGGAACAAATCGTTCGTGCGAATCGTTATACCTTTGCAGAGGTTTTAATCGTGGGTTGATTTTGATATGGGCAAGAAGATTGTTTTTATTACTGTATTCGTCTTAATCAGTTGGTTATCATTCGGACAGAATACAACTACTATAAGAGGTATCGTAACGGACTCTATCACAGGGGAAACGTTACCTTATGTATCCATCGTATTTAAAGGTACGACGATTGGTACGGCTACAGATCTGGATGGAAAGTTTTCTTTTTCCACCGGTTCAACGGTGCGTACCATCGAGGTTTCCTTCCTGGGATACGATACCAAGGAACTGACGGTGCGTACCGGGCGTACGAATACGTATACCGTCGAGCTGGCTCCGTCTAGCATCATGCTGAACGATGTGTTGATCAAGCCCGGCAAGGAACGCTACAGCAAGAAAGAGAACCCGGCGGTCGCCTTTGTGCGTAATATGATTGAATCGCGCGACAGCAACAACCCCCGTAACCACGACTACTACCGTTACGAGCACTACGAGAAGATGATGTTCGCCATGAACGAGTTTGAGCCGAAGCCCAAGAAAGCCAATGGCAAAGCCCGTACCTTCGACTTCCTGGTAGACTATATCGACACGCTTGAAGTGGGAACGACCATCCTTCCCGTGTCGGAACGCGAAAAGGCGGAGAGTATCTACTTTCGTAAAGACCCGAAATCAGAGAAGCGTGTCATCCAGGCTGCCAAGTCGGCAGGGGTGGACGAGATCTTCTCGCGTGACGGTATCCAGCAGTTCCTGGGCGAAGTATTCCGCGAGGTGGATATCTTCCAGAATGATATTTCGTTGTTCTTCTTCCGTTTCGTCAGTCCGCTGTCGAAACAGGCGCCCGACTTCTATAAATACTACCTCCTCGATACGCTCGATATCGGCGGGCAACCCTGTGTCGATCTGGGCTTTGTGCCGTTCAATTCTGAGTCGTTCGGCTTCACCGGGCACTTGTATGTGACGCTCGACTCGACCTTCTTTGTCAAGCAGATGCAATTGAACGTACCGAGGGATATTAACCTCAACTTCGTGAACCGGATGACCATCAACCAGTCGTTCTCGCGTACCGAAGACGGTTCCCGGTTGATCACGAAAGACGATATCCAGGTAGATTTCAAACTCACCGAGAAGTCGAAGGGCATGTATGCCCGACGGCTCAGTATCTATAGTAACCATGCGTTTACACCACCCGACGACGAGTCGGTGTTCCAGAAGAGCATGCCGGTGATCACGCTCGATAGGGCGTATAAGCAGAGTGAAATGTTCTGGGACTCCATCCGTCCGGCAGATGCCCAGAAGCGGAATCCCAATTCAGTGGCGCAACTGATGACGCGACTCCGCCAGGTGCCATTGTTCTATGTGACTGAGAAGGTGGTGTCGATCTTCGTCAACGGCTATGTGCCCACCAGTACCGATCCGTTGAAGAGCGCATTTGAATTCGGACCTGTCAATACTTTTATCAGTGGGAATGCGATTGAAGGTGCCCGCTTCCGTTTCGGAGGTACTACGACGCCGGCCTTCAGCAAGCGCCTCTTCCTCGACGGCTATGTGGCCTACGGTACGAAAGACGACAAGCTGAAATACGACGCGATCGCCGAATACTCCTTTATCGATAAGAAGGAGTACCGCAAGGAATTTCCTGTCCACTCGATCCGTGCCGAGATGAGTTACGATATCAACCAGTTGGGGCAGCAGTATATGTACACGAACAAGGATAATATCTTCCTCGCCTGGAAACGGCAGAAGGATACCCGTGCCACCTATCTGCGTAATGCCGAGCTGACCTACTACCGCGAGCACTACAACGGCCTGGCCTATGGTGCGGTGTTGCGTAACTTCAAGGAGTTCTCGACCGACTACGCCGCCTTCGACCTGATCGGCGCCGATGGACATCTGACGCCCGTCAACTCCTATACGATGAGCGAACTCGAATTCAAGTTCCGCTTTGCTCCGAAGGAGAAGTTCTACCAGACGCGCAACTACCGCTATCCGATCACGCTCGACTATCCGGTGGTGACCCTCAGCCATGTCACTTCGCTGAAAGGCTTTATGGGCTCGTCGTATACCTACAACCGTACGGATGTGGGACTCCAGAAACGTTTCTGGCTGACGCCTTTCGGGTATATCGACGCCATCCTGAAAGCCGGGAAGGTGTGGGACAAGGTACCGTATCCGCTGCTCATCCTGCCGAATGCCAACCTGTCGTATACCATTCAGCCGGAGTCGTATACGAATATGAACGCGATGGAGTTTATCAGCGACGAGTATGCGTCGTGGGATATCACCTACTTTATGAGTGGAGCGATCCTGAACCGGTTGCCGCTGCTCAAGAAGCTGCAACTGCGTGAGGTGTTCTGCTTCCGCGGCCTCTACGGTCACCTGTCGGACAAGAATAACCCCTTCGTGAATGGCGAAGGTCTCTATGCTTTCCCGACCGGCTCTTATCCGCTGGGCAATGAACCATATATGGAAGCCAGCGTGGGGGTGGAAAACATCTTCAAGTTCCTTCGCCTCGACTACGTCTGGCGTCTCAACTACAAAGAAAACCCCGGGATCCAAACGCGCGGTCTCCGCTTCATGATGAAGCTGTCGTTCTAAATGCTGCACCCGCTTCCTGAGGCATCCCCTTGTTCTTGAAAAAAAGGGACCATCTTCAAAAAATTATACGATAAGTTGCTCAACTAAGCAACTTATCGTTATCTTTGTTGTTACTATTGTTCAATGGTTTTCAGAAGAAAACGCAAAGAACCCCATTAAGCGAAATAGAAAAGGGACTCCAACTTAAGAAAGAGTATTATGGAAGTAAAGTTAAAAGAAATAGATAAAGACTTGTATGATGTCAGCGCATTAATAACTGAGCGCTTTGGAGAGGAAGGTTCTCCCTCAAGAATTGATGCTGAAGAAAAGGCATGGGCATTTTATACCGGGCAAATAGTAGAGGATGCCCGAAAGAAGGCTCACATCACGCAGGCTGAACTGGCCAAACGAATCGATTCTGATAAATCCTATATCTCTAGATTGGAAAACGGCCTTGTCGATCCCAAGGTTTCCACCCTCTGTCGTATCATGAACGCAATGGGAGGCAGATAGAATTTTCCATGCCTGTCTAATATAGAAGGGCGCAAGGTGTGATAGCCTTGCGCCCTTTGGTGTTATCCGGAACAGCCCCGGTGTTATCGGGGGATTGCCGTGCTTACTCTTCGCCTTCTTCCGGGTCTTCCTTCATGTTGTGGAAGACGTTTTGTACGTCTTCGTCTTCTTCCAGCTTATCGATGAGCTTGTTGAGCTGTTCGCGCTGTTCGGGGGTGACGTCTTTGAGGTCGTTGGGGATACGGACGAATTCGGCGGTGGTGATTTCGAAGCCGTTTTCTTCCAGGTACTTCTGGATGGCGGAGTTCTGCGAGAATTCGCCGGAGATGATCAGTTCGCCTTCATCTTCTTCGAGTTCTTCTACGCCGAAGTCGATGAGTTCGAGTTCGAGGTCTTCCAACGATACGCCTTCTTTCATGACGGTGTGGAAGATTACTTTGTGGTCGAACAGGAATTCGAGGCTACCGCTGGTGCCCAGTGAGCCACCGTGCTTGTTGAAGTAGCTGCGGACGTTGGCTACGGTACGGGTGTTGTTGTCGGTGGCCGTTTCAACGAAGACGGCGATACCAAACGGGCCGTATCCTTCGTAGTTCACTTCCTTGTAGTCGGTGTAATCCTTGGAGGTGGCTTTCTTGATGGCACGCTCTACGTTTTCCTTCGGCATGTTTTCCTTCTTCGCCTGCTGCATGAGGACACGCAGACGGGGGTTACCGTCGGGGTCCGGACCACTGGCCTTGGTGGCGATGGTGATTTCTTTACCTAACTTGGTAAATACGCGGGCCATATTGCCCCATCGTTTAAACTTCTTTGCTTTGCGGTATTCAAACGCTCTTCCCATATTATGTGCTTATTTGTTGTTAGTTATCTGAGTTGTGCACCCAGTTTGTTTTCCAGGTTGATGCGGATCTTTTGCATCACGGCATCGATTTGCTTGTCGTTCAGTGTCTTCTCTGTGTCTTGCAGGAAGAAGCTGACGGCATACGACTTCTTGCCGGCCGGGAGATTCTTGCCTTCATATACGTCGAAGAGGGATACTTCCTTCAACAGCTTACGTTCACTTTCGGCGGCGATCTTTTCGATCTCGGCGAAGGTGACTTGCTTGTCGATCAACAGTGCCAGGTCGCGTTTCACGGCGGGGAACTTGGAGATCGGCGAGAAGGATACCTTGTTCTTCCGTACTTCCTTCATCAGGAGCGTCCAGGAGAGTTCGGCGTAGTAGACTTCCGTGTCGATGTCGGCTTCCTTGCAGCGTTTCTTCTGCACGATACCCATCGTACCGAGCTGGCGGCCAGTAGATGAGGTGATGGAGAGCCCTGCGCTGTAGATGTCGTTCACCAGGTTGCCGAAGATCACCTTCTGCATATGCACGCCGAGGCGTTGGAGGATATTGACGACGTAGGCCTTTAGTTCGTATACCGACGACTTTTCGTCGGCATGCGCCCAACTGTTATCTACCCGATTGCCGGTGACCCAGAGCCCGAGGCGGTATTCTTCGGTGTATTCGGCCAGGGCAGCGTCTTCTTTCTTGTTGTCGGCATTGTAGTCGTAGCAGTTGCCGAATTCGAAGAAGCGGATGTCGCCATTCTTCCGTTTGATATTATACTCGATGCTTTCCAGTCCGCCGAACAACAGCGTCTGACGCATGCAGTTGAGGTCGGCGCTAAGCGGGTTCTCCAACATGGCGCAATGGGCGGCAGGGTAGGAGGACATCTCTTCGTAATAGGCCCGGCGGGTGAGCGAGTTGTTCATGATCTCGTGGAAGCCGGCGCCGCAGAGTTGTTCGGAGATGATCTGTTCCAACTGGTAGTTGCGGTCGGTCGGCGTCTTGTAGCTGAGGTTCGACTTCACATTGTCGCTGAAGTCGATGTTGTTGTAGCCGTAGATGCGGAGGATATCTTCGATCACGTCTACGTCACGTTGTACGTCGATACGATAGACCGGCACGCTGAGTGTCAGTCCTTCGGCTGTTTCGGCCTTCACGGCGATATCGAGGCTGGCGAGGATGCTCTTGATCGTAGCCACGGGGATTTCTTTGCCGATCAGGCTGTAGATCTTCCGGTAGGCCACTTCCACGGTATAGGGCTCGGCCACGGTGGTATAGACATCTTGTAGTTCGCCGGTGATCACGCCCCCGGCTGTTTCCTGGATTAGCAGGATGGCACGCTTGAGAGCATACAATGTCTGGTTGGCATCCAGTCCGCGCTCGAAGCGGAAGGAGGAGTCAGTGTTCAGGCCGAAGCGGCGTGCCGTCTTACGTACCCGGGTTGGGTTGAAGCAGGCCGATTCAAGGAACACGTCTGTCGTCTGTTCGGTCACGCCTGCGTCCAAGCCACCGAATACACCACCGATACACATGGCTTCTTCGGTGTTGCAGATCATCAGGTCCTGATCAGTCAGCGTACGTTCCACACCGTCAAGGGTGGTGAACTTTGTGCCGGTCGGCATGGTCTTGACTACCACTTTACCCCCTTTGACCTTGTTATAGTCGAATGCATGGAGCGGTTGTCCCACTTCGTGCAGTACATAGTTCGTCACGTCTACCACATTGTTGATCGGTCTGAGGCCGATGGCCTTCAGCCGGTTCTGTAACCATTCGGGGCTTTCCTTCACAGTCACGCCCTTGATGCTGACGCCGGTATAGCGGGGGCAGGCATCCGTATCCACTACTTCCACCGTGATGGCGGGGGTAGCGTCTTCGATGCGGAAAGCATCCACTGACGGACGGACGAGCGTGCCCGGTTTGTTATTTTGTTTCAGGTAAGCTGCCAGGTCCCGGGCTACACCGAAGTGCGAGGTGGCATCGACGCGGTTCGGCGTGATATCCACTTCCAGTACGAAGTCACTTTTGATATTGTAATAATCTTTGGCCAGCGTACCTACGGCGGCTTCCGCCGGCAGGACGATGATACCGTCGTGGCAGGTGCCGATACCGATCTCGTCTTCGGCGCAGATCATCCCGTTGGATTCCACGCCGCGTATTTTCGAACGTTTGATCGTGAATGATTCGTCTCCGCTATACAGTACGGTGCCGTTCACGGCTACCACTACCTTTTGTCCGGCAGCCACATTGGCCGCTCCGCAGACGATCTGGAGGGGTTCGTCCTGTCCTACGTTGACGGTCGTGATGTGCAGATGGTCGGAGTTGGGATGTTCTTCGCAGGTCAGCACCTCGCCGATCACCAGTCCTTCCAGTCCGCCTTTAACGGTTTGCACTTCGTCTACTCCTCCCGTTTCCAGTCCGATGGACGTGAGCGCTGCGGCTACTTCGTCCGGTGTGAGATCGAAGTCGAGATATGCTGAAAGCCAGTTGTAAGATATATTCATTATGTTACTGTATTTATTTCGTTTATAGCTTCTGAAATCGACTCGCAAAATTACAAATAATAATGAGACCGCCCGCATAAATAGCCTAAAAACACTATCTTTGCTCCTCACGAAAAGGCAATAAAACAGCGAACGCATGCGAATTGATATACTCACGGTACTACCCGAAATGATCGACGGGATGATCAACTGCTCCATTGTAAAGCGGGCACAGGATAAAGGACTGGCGGAAATACACCTGCATAACCTCCGCGACTACACCACCAACAAATGGCGGCGCGTAGACGATTACCCCTTCGGCGGCGAGGCTGGCATGGTGATGCAGATCGAACCCATCGACCGGGCCATCTCCGCCTTGAAGGCTGAACGCAACTATGACGAAGTGATCTTCACCTCGCCCGACGGCGAACTGTTCGACCAGCCGATGGCGAACAGCATGTCGATGCTCGGCAACCTGATCATCCTCTGCGGGCATTACAAAGGCGTGGACTACCGCATCCGCGAACACCTGATCACCCGTGAGATATCCGTTGGCGACTATGTCCTGACCGGCGGCGAGCTGGCTGCAGCGATAATCACCGACGCTGTCGTACGGCTGATCCCCGGCGCTATCGGCGACGAACAAAGCGCCCTCTCGGATTCCTTTCAGGATAACCTCCTGGCACCTCCTGTCTATACCCGCCCGGCGGAATACAACGGATGGAAAGTCCCCGATGTGTTACTCTCCGGCCACGAACGCAATATCAGCGAATGGCGCCTGCAACAGGCTCACGAGCGGACGGCACGCCTCCGCCCTGATCTGCTGAAATAACGTTCTCCTTTTCCTTTGCCACACACGATTTACACTAAACAACTGATCATATTATGAAAGTAAAAGGAATGCTTTGTGTCGCAACCGCCTTTCTGTTGCTGGTTGCCTGCCAAACGAAGAAGTACGACTACCCGTTCCAGAACCCCGATCTGCCGGTCGAAGAACGGATCGACAATCTCCTGAGTTTGCTCACCCTGGAAGAAAAGATCCAGCAGATGATGAACCAGACCCAGGCCATCGAACGCCTCGGTATCCCCGAATACGACTGGTGGAACGAAGCCCTCCACGGCGTAGCCCGTGCCGGACAGGCGACCGTCTTCCCGCAATCGATCGCCATGGCGGCTACTTTCGATGAAGCGGCTCTGCTGGAAACCTTCGGCATGGTGAGCGATGAAGCCCGCGCCAAGTATCACCAGTATCAGAAGGATAAGGAATACGACCGCTACAAAGGCCTTACTTTCTGGACGCCCAATATCAACATCTTCCGCGACCCACGATGGGGACGGGGCATGGAAACCTACGGCGAAGATCCGTTCCTGACCGAACGTATGGGCCTGGCTGTAGTGCGCGGACTCCAGGGCGACGATCCTAACTACTTCAAGACCCACGCCTGTGCCAAGCACTACGCCGTGCATAGTGGACCGGAGTGGAACCGTCACGAATTCAACGCCGAAGCCACGCCCCGCGACTTGTGGACTACTTACCTCCCGGCTTTCGAAGCCCTTGTGACCGAAGGGCACGTGCAGGAAGTAATGTGTGCCTACAATCGTTTCGAAGGCCAGCCTTGCTGCAGCAGCGACAAACTGTTGATCGACATCCTCCGCAACAGCTGGGGATACGAAGATATTATCCTTAGTGACTGCGGCGCTATCGACGACTTCTGGCGAAAAGACTCACGCACTCCGCGGCACGAAACCCACGAGAGCGCTGCGTCGGCCTCGACGGATGCCGTCCTCCACGGTACCGACCTTGAATGTGGCGGCAGTTACCGTGCGCTGAAGAAAGCCCTCGAAGAAGGCATGCTGACGGAAGCCGACCTCGACGTGTCGCTCCGCCGCCTCTTCCGTGGTCGCTTCGAACTAGGTATGTTTGACCCCGACGAACGTGTACCGTATGCCAGCATCCCTTACAGTGTCGTGGAAAGCCCCGCACATGTGGCTCAGGCATTGGAGATGGCTCGCAAAAGTATCGTCCTGCTCAAGAACAAAGACAATGCACTGCCGCTGAATAAAGAAATCAAGAAGATCGCCGTCGTAGGCCCGAACGCAGCCGACTCTGTCATGTTGTGGGCAAACTACAACGGATTTCCCTCGCATACGGTGACGATCCTCGACGGTATCCGTGCTAAAGCGCCGGGTGCCGAAGTGCTCTATGAACTGGGCTGCAACCATACCGCCAACGACCTCTTGAAAGACCTCGGAGGCCATATTACCTCCGAAACCGGACAGGGCTTTGCTGCTACCTACTATAATAATGTTGACTTCGAAGGTGACCCCGTTCATCAGGGATTGGCGAAGGAACTGCACTTCACCACCGGTGGCAACACACAGTTCGCCCCGAACGTGAACCTAACCAACTTCACCTCTCGCTATACGGGTGTGTTCGATTCGCCTGTCACCGGAGAGATCGAACTTGTGATCTCGGGCAACGACGGTGTCCGCCTGCTTGTCGACAAGGATACCCTCTTCCATGTATGGGGCAATGAATACGGCGCCGGAAAGGTGTGTAAACTCCAGGCTGAGAAGGGAAAGAAATACCCCATCACCATCGAATACATGCAGAAACTGGGCGAAGCAACGCTGAACTTCACTATTGGCGTGCGTGAACCGGTCGACTATGCCGCGACAACTTCGAAGGTAAAGGATGCCGATGTGATCGTATTCGTAGGTGGTATCTCCCCCCGCCTCGAAGGCGAAGAGATGCCGGTCGATGCCGATGGTTTCCGCAAGGGCGACCGTACCAACATCGAACTTCCGACCGTACAGAAAGAAATGATCAAGGCGCTCAAAGCCACCGGTAAGCCGGTCGTTTACGTGGTGTGTACCGGTAGTGCCCTCGCCCTCAACTGGGAAGAAGCCAATGTAGATGCCATCGTGAACGCCTGGTATGGCGGACAGCAGGGCGGAACGGCTGTAGCCGACGTGCTCTTCGGCGACTACAACCCTGCCGGACGCCTGCCGGTGACCTTCTATACCTCTGTCGACCAACTTCCCGACTTCCAGGACTACAGTATGCAAGGACGCACCTACCGCTATATGACGCAAAAGCCGCTCTATCCCTTCGGCTACGGACTGAGCTACACCACGTTCGACTATCAGCATGCGAAACTGGCTTCGGATAAGGTGGGCAGCAATGATCTCGTCACCCTTACGTTCGAAGTAGCTAATACCGGTCGGATGGATGGCGACGAAGTCGTACAGCTCTACGTCAAGAACCCGAACGACCCTGCCGGTCCTATCAAAGCCATGAAAGCCTTCAGGCGCATCCATGTCAAGGCCGGTACCAGCCAGTCTGTCACCTTCCAACTCGAACCGAAAGCTTTCTGGTCGTTCAACGATCAGACCCAGTCGATGGAAGTACGTCCCGGCACCTACCAGCTCCTCTACGGCGGCTCGTCCGACGACCAGGCGCTGAAGTCGCTGGCGGTAGAGATACAGTAAACATACGCAAGTCTATACATAAAGTACCCAGCGATCACCTACAAAAGATTAAAATCTGATTGAACTTGAAAGCGCCTCGCTTTCAAGTTCAATCAGATTGAAACGCTTCAGTAGGGCAGTGGCTGATAAGGCAGCCCAAAGGCGGCGGCGACGGCTTCATAGACGATACGGCCGTTGATGATGTTTAGCCCGAGCTTGAGGCCGGGGTCTTCGCGGCAGGCTTGCGACCAGCCCAGGTTCGCCAGTTTGATGGCGTAGGGCAGGGTGGCGTTGGTAAGCGCCAGCGTAGATGTCTGGGCAACGGCTCCAGGAATATTGGCTACACAGTAGTGCAGCACATCATCCACGTAATAGGTCGGTTCGGCATGCGTAGTCGGGTGGGAGGTTTCGAAGCAACCACCCTGGTCGATGGAAACGTCCACCAACACACTGCCCTTGCGAAGCAGTTTCAACATGTCGCGTGTGATCACATGCGGCGCCTTGGCTCCGGGGATCAGCACAGCTCCTATTACCAGGTCGGTCGACGGTAACTCCTGCTCGATATTGTGGGCGGAAGAATACAACGTGTTGATATTGGCCGGCATCACCTCACTCAGGTAGCGTAGGCGGGGCAGGGAAATATCCGTCACCGTCACATCGGCGCCCATACCGGCGGCCATCAGGGCGGCGTTATAACCAACTACACCTCCGCCCAGCACCAACACTTTAGCGGGTTTCACCCCCGGCACACCACCCAGCAGGATGCCTTTACCTCCCTGCGGACGTTCCAGGAAGCGGGCACCTTCCTGTACCGACATACGCCCGGCCACTTCACTCATCGGGATCAACAACGGCAGCGAACGGTTGTCGCTCTCCACCGTCTCATAGGCCAGGCAGGCAGCACCGCTCTCCATCATGGCCTGTGTCAGTTTCTCTTCGGAGGCAAAATGGAAATAGGTAAATATCAGTTGCCCTTTACGCACCAACGGATATTCGTAAGCGATAGGTTCCTTTACTTTGATGATCATTTCAGCCGTGGCATACACGTCTTCAATGCCAGGTAGTAGCACGACACCGGCCTGTTCATAGGCTTCGTCTTCGAAGCCGCTGTTCTGGCCTGCCATGTGTTGCACATACACGGTATGACCGTGTTTCACTAATTCCTTGGCGCCACCGGGCGTAAGAGCTACCCGGTTCTCATTGTTCTTGATCTCTTTTGGTACTCCGATAATCATTCGTGTAGATTTAGTTGGTTAATTGATTGACGTAAGTTATTTACGCCGGCAAATTAGGAAAAAATCTGACAAAATGTTACAGGATAGTCGAAAAAAAGCGGATTCCACTCAAAATAATAGCAAAAAGCCAATAGCCAGGCGCGTTCGCACCTGGTTATTGGCTGAATATGCTAGCGGAATGGCTTACAGCCCTTGTCCGTGGCAGGATTTGTATTTCTTACCGCTGCCACAGGGACAGGGATCGTTGCGACCGACTTTCTTTTCGGTGCGGATCGGTTCCATCCGTTGGGGTGGTTGTTGCGGTTGCGGCATGTTGGGGTTGGCGCCCGGTTCGGGAGCGTGTCCTCCGCCGATTTCGGCTTTCTCCGTACGGTAGCGGCTCATGTCGGTACGACGTTCGGGGGAAGCGTGTTGCAGGGCGATCTTGCGGGAAGCGGCAGCGGCGGCCTGCTGCTGGGCGGCACGGCGTTGCTGGTCTTCGGGTGATTCTTCGCGTACGGGAATCTGTCCGCGCATCAGGACGGCTACCGTCTTACGGTTCATCGCGTCGACCATCGTCTTGAACAGGTTGTACGATTCGAGCTTGTAGATCAACAACGGGTCTTTGTTCTCGTAGCTGGCGTTCTGTACCGAGTGGCGCAGTTCATCCATTTCACGCAGGTGTTCCTTCCAGGATTCGTCGATGGTGTGCAGGACGATGGATTTCTGGAATGACTTGGCGATGACCTTACTTTCCGTATCGTAGGCTTCCTTGAGGTTGGTCGAGATGTTGTACATCCGCTTACCGTCGGTGATGGGGATAAGGATGTTTTCGTACATCGCGCCCTGGTTCTCGAATACCTGTTTGATGACCGGGTTGGCGACCTGGATCAACCGTTCCTGGCGGCGCTTGAAGGTAGCCAGTACTTCGTTGAAGAGGGTATCGACCATGTCCTGGTCTTTGGTAGACTTGAATGCCTCTTCGGTGAACGGCGACTCGATGGCGAACGAACGGAATACTTCCATCTTGAAGCCTTCGAAGTCCTTGCTGTCGGCATGTTGTTCGACAATGGCGGTGGTGGTATCGTAGATCGTGTTCAGTACGTCCAGGCCGATACGCTCACCCATTAGGGCGTGGCGACGACGGGTGTAGATCACGTTACGTTGCGAGTTCATGACGTTGTCGTAGTCGAGCAGGCGTTTACGGATACCGAAGTTGTTTTCTTCCACCTTCTTCTGGGCGCGTTCCACGGATTTGTTCAGCATGGAGTGTTCGAGTACTTCGCCTTCCTTGAAGCCCATGCGGTCCATCAGGCCGGCAATCTTTTCGGAGGCAAAGAGACGCATCAGGTCGTCTTCCAACGAAACGAAGAACACAGACGAACCCGGGTCACCCTGACGACCGGCACGACCACGCAACTGGCGGTCGACACGGCGGCTTTCGTGGCGTTCGGTACCGATGATGGCTAAACCACCGGCGGTTTTTACTTCGGGCGACAGCTTGATGTCAGTACCACGACCGGCCATGTTGGTAGCGATGGTTACCGTTCCGCTTTGTCCGGCCTGGGCTACGATATCAGCCTCACGCTGGTGCAGCTTCGCATTTAATACATTATGTTGGATCTTCCGGATGGTAAGCATACGGCTGAGCAATTCGGAGATTTCGACCGATGTCGTACCTACCAGTACCGGACGTCCGGCGTTGACCAACTCGTTGATCTCATCAATTACGGCGTTATACTTCTCGCGTTTGGTCTTGTAGATACGGTCGTTCATGTCCTTACGGGAAATCGGGCGGTTGGTGGGGATTACTACCACATCCAACTTATAGATATCCCAGAATTCACCGGCTTCCGTTTCAGCTGTACCGGTCATACCAGCCAGCTTGTGATACATACGGAAATAGTTCTGGAGCGTGATGGTAGCGAAGGTCTGTGTGGCGGCTTCCACCTTGACACGTTCCTTGGCTTCGATAGCCTGGTGGAGCCCGTCGGAATAGCGGCGGCCTTCCATGATACGGCCGGTCTGTTCGTCTACGATCATGACCTTGTTGTCGATTACCACATACTCGTCGTCCTTTTCGAACAGGGTATAGGCTTTCAGCAACTGGTTGATGGTATGTACGCGTTCGCTCTTAACGGAGTAGTTGGCGAGGATTTCGTCTTTGTTGGCCTGCTTGTCTTCGTCGCTTCCCTGGAAGTTATCCAATTGGGAGAGTTCGGACGCGATATCGGGCAGGACGAAGAACTGCGGGTCGTCCGACTTGCCGGTCAGCAGGTCGATACCCTTGTCGGTCAGCTCGATGGTGTTATTCTTTTCATCAATCACGAAGTAGAGTTCTTCGGTGACGATGTGCATATTGCGCATATTGTTCTCCATGTAGATGCCTTCGGTTTTCAGCATCTGCGTTTTCACGCCTTCTTCGCTCAGGAACTTGATCAGCGCCTTGTTGCGGGGGTATCCCTTGAATGAACGATAGAGCAGGAAGGAACCGTCTTCGCGTTCTTTCTGGTCGTTGCTGGCCATTTTTTGTTTGGCTTCAATCAGCAGTTTGGTGGCGAGGTTCTTCTGGGCGTTCACGACGATCTCCACGTTCGGGCGGAACTGTTCGAAGAGTTGTTCTTCGCCACGGGGGATCGGACCGGAGATGATCAACGGCGTACGGGCATCGTCGATCAATACGGAGTCGACCTCATCGACGATGGCGTAGTTGTGCTTACGTTGCACCAAGTCGCTGGGGTTGATGGCCATATTGTCGCGCAGGTAGTCGAAACCGAATTCGTTGTTTGTACCGAAGGTGATGTCGGCTTCGTAGGCCTTGCGGCGTTCGTCGGAGTTGGGTTGGTGCTTGTCGATACAGTCGACCGACAGGCCGTGGAACATATAGAGCGGCCCCATCCATTCGGAGTCACGTTTGGAGAGGTAGTCGTTCACCGTTACCACATGTACGCCGTTACCGGTGAGGGCGTTGAGGAATACGGGCAGTGTAGCCACCAGCGTTTTCCCTTCCCCTGTCGCCATTTCGGCGATCTTCCCTTTGTGGAGTACCACACCCCCGAAGAGCTGTACATCGTAGTGCACCATGTCCCAGGTGATTTCGTTACCACCGGCGATCCAGTGGTTGCGGAAGTAGGCTTTGTCACCTTCGATGCGGATGAAGTCGTGTTTGGCGGCCAGGTCGCGGTCGAACTGCGTGGCAGTCAACTCTATTTCTTCGTTTTCTTTCAGACGGCGGGCGGTATCCTTTACAATGGCAAATACCTCCGGCTGTACGTCCTGGAGTACGATTTCCAGTTTCTCAGTGATCTGTTTCTCTATCTTATCGACTTCGGCCCAGATGGCTTCGCGTTCTTCCAGTTCTTTTTCTTCGATGCTTTTGCGGAGTTCTTCGACCTGTGCGCGTTCGTCGGCTACGTAGTCGCGAATCTGTTGCTTGATGGCTTCCGTCCGACCGCGCAGTTCGTCGTGGCTGAGTTTCTCGATCTTCGGGTAGATGGCTTTGACCTTCTCAACAAAGGGCGTGATTTCTTTCAAATCTCGCTGCGACTTGTTGCCGAACAGCGACGTCATAAATTCATTAAATCCCATAATGGTATCTTGTTTTAATTTTTATTCGGTTGATAATTGGGGGAGGAACGCATGGATGCGTCCCGGGGAACGTCGGGCTTATCTTACCATCAGTTCCCGGAGCGGCAGGCTGAGGGATGCGTTCGGCGGGCGGATCCGCAGTACATACGTCACGCTCGGTGCCACTTCGGTGGCTTTCACTTCGCGGTAGATGTGTTGCGGCTTCAGGCCGGTGCCCAGGAATATAAGCGGTGTTTGTACGGCATTGTTGCGTACGACCTTCACTTTTTCTTTGGAGTTTTCGAGATTGACCTTCCAACCGGGTTGCAGTTCGATGATGAGGTCGCCCCGTCCCTTATGGTACGTGCCCTGGCGGAAGTTGGCGGTGCCTTCGTTCCATTCGCCGTCGAGCAGGGCGCTGCCGGTGGTGACGTGTTGCACGCCACTGAACTCGTGTACGAATTCGGCTGCCTTATGTTGGATGTCGGCCAGGCTGAGCTTGGCGTTCTCGATAGCTTTGCGGTTGAGGAAGATCTGGTTGTTGTAATAACCTGTCACCCAGTTGTTCTGCTGGCCGTACAGGTTCATCAGGTACATATTGAGCAAGGCGATACAGCGCTTGGGATAGAATTCGCCACCACCGAGGGTCAGTCCTTCGGGGTAGTCTTCTTCCGATTTATAATAGCCTGAACCGGTGAATATGATCAGGGTATTACGCAGGCCGACCTTCTTGTCGATGGCGTCGAGCAGTTGTTCGAGGTCTTTGTCGAGTTGGTAGTAGGTGTCTTGTATCTCCCGGTTATATTCTTTACTCAGCAACGGACGATAGTTGCCGGCGTAGTAGGTGAGCGCGAGCATATCGGGGCAGGAGCGGGTACCGAAAGCGGCATATTCGATAAATTGCATCGCCAGCCGGTTCACTTCCTTATTAACCAGCGGGGAAGTCTTGAAGTTGAAATACCCGTCGGACGATTTGGCGATGAAGGTATACTTGAACGGTACTTCATCCAGCACGTACGGGAAGGCGTTGTAACGATCGATCGACAGCGACGGCGTCCAGGTCATATTGTCCTGACGGGCGGCCAGTGATTCGGTACCGTTGTTGTAACGGTCTACATACCAGGGAATGTTTTTATAATAGGTGGTAGTGGCCCACTTACCGTTGTAGTTGTCCATCCAGAAAGCGGCGTTGGCTGCATGGCCTGCCGAGAGGATGGCGGCTTCCGCTTCCGGAGCAATGGCGTAAACGTCACTGCGTCCCTTGGAGGCTATTTTCAACTCGTCGCCGATGGTAGAACTCACCAGGGCCTTGGGCGAGTAGTTGTCTTTGGTATAGTTGCCGAGAAATTCGGGGTCGTTCAGGATGGAGACTTCCCGTTCCTTGTCGAAGTCGTAGGTCTTATTGGCGCTGATGCCATTGAAGGCTGGGTTGGCTCCCGTGAACAGGGTGGCAAAGGCGGTCGCCTGGTCGATGTTGGAGAATTCGAAGCGGACATTCTGATACACCACCCCTTCGTTCATCAGGCGTTTGAAGCCCCGTTCGCCGAATGTGTTGTAGAAGTAGTCAATGTAATCCCCGCGCAACTGGTCGACCGTGATGCAAACCACCAGTTTGGGTGCTTGTTGTTGGGCTTCCACGTTGGCGACTGCCAGGAGGACTATAAGCGATGATAGAAACTTTCTCATCCGATCTTTTTCAAGTAGTTACAAATTCCGTGCCATGAACGTAAACAAAGTATGGCAATCAACGGAATAAACGCTGTGTTCAGTTGCTGCGGGATATAATGCCAGGCGCACAGTAGCATGAAAAGCGCTGCAAAGTTAATAAAATGATAACAGAAAACCGCCTTCTTCCACCTTAAACAAATCAAAATCACCGCAATGAGGTGGAAAGGATGCAGCCACACCGTCGACCAGTTCGGCCACATGCAGGGGTGGGTTGAGATGAAACAAAGGAAGAACAATACGCAACCTGCTATGCCGGCCAGGCTGAAGAGAAGGATATTTACAATGACAAAAGCCTTCTTTCGCTGCCATTCCAGGTAAGTGATGCCTGCGATCAGCGCGAATAATAACCAGCCGCACAGCAGTGGGGTGAAGACCGTGTTTAACAAGTCGGCGCCATTGTCTTCCACCTGGACGGCGTCGACTACGGAAGTGGCCGCTACCAGTCGGCGTTCCGTTCCATCGACGCGTTGAACGGTGGCTTTCGCCAATTCATCTTTCAGGTAGACGGGGAGGAACATCATTTCGTGGGGGGTGGCGAGACGGTCGGATGGGCTACCCAGTGCGATGTCGCAGCCGAAGGTGATCCAAGGGTGATTCCGGGTACAATAACTGACCATGTCGCGGAAGCTTAGTTGCTTAGGAGGGTCGTTATATACGATCTTCCCTTCCACACTCTTTTCTACCATAACCGGTAGGCGGGTGGCACAGTTGTCGAAGAAGAAGTTATAGCGGTATACGGCATTCTCCGGTTGTGCGTTCATTACCAATGCTTCCCACAGATGTTGCCTTTCGTCTGCATTGAGATCAAGAACCTGCTCGGTCACATTGCTCCCTCGCATCTGATAGGACGCAATATAATGCGAATATTCGCTTGTGTCCAGTTTATAATCGGTTTCCCCTAAAGCAAAGCGATACATGAAATTAGGTTTGGAGAAGTCGAAGATACCATAGTTGAAAATGACATCCAGCCCCCTTGCCGGCTCTTGTACGCGGAAGGCAGCATGTCCAAAGAGTGTGAACACGGCCTCATCGTGTGGATCGCAGGTCAGGATGCTGATTATCGCCTGTTCACTCAGTTGCCATTGTCCGTATGCCGGTCGGCACAGGGTGCAAAGAAGGACGAGGGCTATGTATCGGAGCGCTTTCATGAGTCTTTTTCGCCGTAGGCCAGGTCGCCGGCATCCCCCAGTCCGGGAACGATGTAAGAGTGTTCGTCGAGGTCGTTGTCGAGTGCGGCGACCCATACGGTGATGTCTTTATCGGCCGGCATCTTTTCGCAGAGGTAGTCCAACGCCTGCCGGCTGGCGATGATGGAGGCCATGTGTACTTCCGCCGGATCACCTTTGGTAAGGAGGGCTTTAAAGGCCAATTCCATCGAACTGCCGGTGGCCAGCATGGGGTCGGTGACGATCAACGTTTTCCCGTCAATCCGTGGCGAAGCGATGTATTCGATATGGATATCGAAGTTCAGCCGGTCTTTATATTTACGGTAGGCCGACACAAAGGCATTCTCCGCATAGTCGAGATAATGCAGGAAACCCTGGTGGAAAGGTAGTCCGGCGCGAAGAATGGTACTGAGCACCACCTGGTTGTCGGGTATGTCCATGTTGGCAATACCCAGCGGCGACTGGATGGGGTGCGTGGAGTACTCAAACTGCTTACTGATCTCGTACGCCATGATCTCGCCGATACGTTCGATATTCCGGCGAAACCGGAGACTGTCTTTCTGGATATCCACATCGCGCATCTCGGCGACAAACCGGTTGAGGATGGAGTGTGAGGTACCTAAGTTTACTATTTTCATAACCATTCTGTTAGCGGTTTCAAAAGTAGTAATTCTACTTGAATGCGCAATTATTTCCCGACGACATTCGTCGATAAAAGAGGCGGTTCGGGAGAATCAGAAAACAGGTTTGCCGATACGATTCGCGGATTCACCGACAGACTTGACCTCTCTGTCGATACCATGAGGTGTAATAAATACATCTGTTGTATCTTTGCCGTACAGTAATAAATAAGGTAAACAAACGAGTAAGGTTAACAAGTAAGTGAGTAAAAACCCAACACATTAAAAGGTATTAGTGGAGGCAAAAAGATTGCCAGGTGAAGATGAGTAAGTAGTACATGTCGCCCTGCCAAGGTTTATCCCTTGCAGGGCGCTTGTATTTGATAAAAGCCTGGCGATGCTCAGTTAGGCGATAGAAAAGTGTTCCGGATCAATGTCAAAACCCGGTAGACTATACCATGCCTTTGTGTCTTTTACCTCTTTTCAACACCCCAAAACACCCTTCCCTTCTTTCTGAAAATAACAATAACCCTGCGCCTCGATTCAACCGCTTTCAATTCGGCCAAATCTGAAATTCTTATACAAACTACCGCTGCGTGTGGCTTGGCTATACTTAATTTGTTATTTTTGCGGGAAATCAAATGCACATGAAGAAGGTATTGATCGTAGCGGTATTGCTGCAATGGGTGGTGTTGGCGTCGGCACAGTCGGGAACGACGTATCAGTTGAAGTCGGGTATTTCCTATCGGACAGATGGGGATGCGTATGCTATGGAGCGCTGTAAGCTGGATGTCTATTATCCGGAGAATGAGGCGGAGTTTGCTACCGTGGTATGGTTTCACGGTGGCGGGCTGACGGGTGGAAATAAGTTTATTCCCCAGCAGTTAATGGATAGCAAACTGGCGGTGGTGGCGGTGAACTACCGGTTCCTGCAACAAGTCACTTTGTCAGACTGCATCGATGATGCGGCGGCGGCCGTGGCATGGGTATTCAACGAGATAGAGAAATATGGTGGTAGCCGGCGGAAGATATTCGTGGCAGGTCATTCGGCCGGAGGTTACTTGGCGACGATGATCGGATTGGATAAGAAGTGGCTGTTGAAATACTGTATTGACGCCGACGAGATTGCCGGGTTGATTCCTTTCAGCGGGCAGGCCATTACGCATTTTGCTTACCGGCAGTCGAAAGGCCTGCGGGATACACAGCCGACGATCGACGAGTTTGCCCCACTTTATTATGTACGTGCAGATTGTCCGCCGCTGGTCATTGTCTCGGGCGACCGTGAACTGGAATTGCTCGGTCGGTATGAAGAGAACGCTTACTTCTGGCGGATGATGAAGGTCGTTGGCCACAAGCAGGTCTACCTTTATGAATTAGACGGATATGATCATGGGGCGATGGCCGCACCGGCATTCCATATCCTGAAACACCATGTGCGGGAAATCTTAAAAGAGGCCCTCTAAAGGGTGTTCTCTAAGGCGTAACGTAACTGGTCGAGCATCAGGGGGATTTCTTCTTCCTCAATGCCGGCTGCAAGCAGTTCGGGGATGTCCTGGTTGAATTGTTCGATGAACTTATCGAGGTTGCCTGCTTCGGAGGCGACTGATTGTTTGTAATACGCTACGGCTTCGCGGATGTGTTGCATGACCCATTCAGTGTGGCCGGCATTCATATAGTCCTGCATATTGGGCTGGGCGGCAAGTATCTTTTGGTAATATTTTTGCGCCTGCTCGAACTTGCCGGTCAGGAAGGAGATCCAGGCAATGGCGCGGGAGGCTTTGTTGCCTTTCGTGTCGAGATAGTCTACCTTATAATAATACTTCAACGCTTCGTCGTATCGTTTCAGCTCCAACAGGCAGTGTCCGATGCTTAATTGAATGGACAGATTGTCAGGTTCGAGTGCTTCGAAGCGCAAAAAATGGCGGAGTGCTTCTTCGGGGCGCTTCATCGAACGGTAGCAGCCGGCCAGGCGACGGATCACCCATTTGCTGTTGGGATGCAGCAGGTCGGCGTGGAGGTAGTCGGCGAGGGCGCCTTCGAGGTCGTCCATCATCTGTCGGCAGAAACCGGTCTTCTGGTAGAGGATATCGTTCTGCGGGTCGATAACCGAGAGTCGTTGGTAGAGGGGAAGTGCATCGGCTACATAATTCTTACGCAGGTAGTATTCGGCGATAATCGTCAAGCTCTCGTCATCAGTGATATAGGGACGCAGGATGGGCAGGTTGTGCAGGTCGAGCGGGAGGGTGAAGATATCTTCAAACTCCAACCGCCCGGGATACAGTTTGTAGAAACGGTAGAGGTCCTGTATGTACTGGCCGGTGATGACCTCCGGTTTGTTGCGTTTGGATATCAGCTCCTGCCGTTGTTGTTCCAACATCTCGCCGGCTTGGCCGGTGAACTGGTTAATCATCAGGTCGCGGTGTGCCTCAGGCAGTTGCTGGATGCTGAGGAAGAGCGAATACTTGTCGGAGTCGCACATAAACGAAGCCTGACCAAGGGTGTCGATTACCTCCCATTGCCGCTCTTCTTTCAGGTGCGACATCCCGAATACCGAATGATGCGGTGAGAAGGGGAGGAACCAATTAGGCAGTTCGCGAAAAAAGGGAAAACTCTTCAGATGTACAAAGGTGGAGTGCATTACGTCGGCACCTTCCATCTGCAATTCGCTGAATTCTTCCATCTTCTTACCCAGTTGGCTGTCGCCACCGAACAATTCCTGCCATTCAGGGTTCATGTCGTCACCCAGTTGTTCGGAGAAGTCTTTGAGGTTGATCTTCTTGTTGATCTTTGGGCTGAGTTTGATCATCTCGGGGATGATCTCTTCCTGTAGGCGACGGGTGATCTTCTCGGTTTCACGCGAGAGGATAAAGCGCAGGATGATGGTGCGGATATACTGGGTCAGATCGGGAATCGCTTCATTGGCTGCCGCCAGTCGTTCGGCGATCTGCGGGTAGAGATGCGTGCGTTTACGGTAGAGGTAGAGGGTGAGCAGGAGGCAGACCAGTGCCCGGACGCGGATATTTTCCTCTTCGAGGTGAAGGGCGTCGAGCAGGAGGTATACTTTCTCTTTGTCGAACGACATCTGCAAACCCATCCACAGGGCGGAGACGATCTGGCTACCGACGGTGGCCGGCAGTTCGTTGTCGAACAGGATCTCTTTGATATCGAGCGCTTCGTCGGCGGTCAACGGGTCCGACAGCCAGATGCGGTGGAAGAGGTCGAGTTGGGCGTCTTCAAAGAACGGTTTCTGCTCTGCCGTCTCGGACGCTCCGGAGAGGAAGCGGCGCAGCCGGGCATAACTCCGTGGGGGAGTCACCTGCCAGTTGCGGCGTTTGCTGTAGAAAGCCAGTGGAGAGAGGTCGGACAGCGCTTTGTGGCGCAGGTGATCGGCCATCTCATAGGCGGAGGTCAACAGGGCGTGGTGGATACGTTCGCGGCCCGGGTCTTTGACGCCGTCGAGCCGGTAGCGGAGCATATACTTGTATGTCTCCTGCATCTCGTTTAGTTTCTCCTGATAGGTATACGCCTGTATACCGGCTATTATTCCCTGGAGGGATACCAGCGCTCCCTTTAACTCTTGCTGATCCAGTTGCCCGGTCACGCGGTTGTATGCTCGGTTGATTTCCTGTATTGTCATAACATATTATATAACAAATGGTATGCCAAATGTATGTTTTTTCAGGTGAACTTTCGTATCTTTGCACCTCTAAAAGTAAGTAGCAGATGAAGAATATCCGCAATTTTTGTATTATTGCCCATATTGACCATGGGAAAAGTACCCTGGCCGACCGTTTGCTTGAGTACACCAAGACCGTGGAAGGAAAGGATATGCAAGCCCAGGTGCTTGACAATATGGACCTGGAACGCGAGCGTGGTATTACGATCAAGAGCCACGCCATCCAGATGAAATATACCAGTCAGGGCGAAGAATATGTACTGAACCTGATCGATACTCCGGGGCACGTGGACTTCTCGTATGAAGTATCCCGTTCGATCGCAGCCTGCGAAGGGGCCTTGCTGATCGTGGATGCCGCACAGGGAATCCAGGCACAGACCATTTCCAACCTGTATATGGCCATCGAACATGACCTGGAAATCATCCCCGTAATCAACAAGATCGACTTGCCGAGCGCTATGCCGGAAGAGGTGGAAGACCAGATCGTGGAACTGTTGGGTGTGAAACGTACCGATATCCTCCGCGCCAGCGGCAAGACCGGCGAGGGAGTATATGAAATATTAGACCAGATCATCGAACGCGTGCCTGCACCGAAAGGTGATCCCGAGGCGCCGTTGCAATGTCTGATCTTCGACTCCGTGTTTAACTCGTTCCGTGGGATCATTGCCTACTTCAAGGTGGTGAACGGTTCGATCCGCAAAGGCGACATGGTGAAGTTTATCGCCACCGGCAAGGAGTATGACGCCGATGAGGTGGGCGTGCTGAAACTGGGTATGGAGCCTTGTGACGAAATCGGGACGGGTAACGTCGGTTATATCATCTCCGGTATCAAAACCTCCCGCGAAGTCCGTGTGGGGGATACCATCACCCATGTGAAGAACGGGGCGAAGGATGGAATAGCCGGTTTCGAAGAAGTGAAACCGATGGTGTTTGCCGGCGTGTATCCGATCGACAGTGAAGACTTTGAGAACCTGCGTGCTTCGTTGGAGAAGTTGCAGTTGAATGATGCGTCGCTTACGTTTCAACCCGAGAGCTCGGCCGCGTTAGGCTTTGGTTTCCGTTGTGGATTCCTCGGCCTGCTACATATGGAGATCGTACAGGAGCGTCTCGACCGGGAGTTCGATATGGATGTGATCACGACTGTCCCCAACGTATTCTATCATGTATACGATAAGAAAGGGGAGATGACCGAGGTGCATAATCCGAGCGGACTGCCTGATCCTACGTTGATCGACCATATCGACGAACCCTATATCCGTGCCTCCGTTATCACGCGTACCGATTATATAGGGCCGATTATGACATTGTGCCTGGGTAAACGTGCCGTCCTGCTTAAACAAGAATATATCTCGGGCGACCGTATGGAGTTACACTACGATATCCCCCTGGGTGAGATCGTGATCGACTTCTATGATAAGTTGAAGAGTATCTCTAAAGGATATGCCTCCTTCGACTACCACCTGCATGACTTCCGTCCCAGTAAACTGGTGAAGCT
Organism: Tannerellaceae bacterium; assembly: GCA_031555145.1. Classification (GTDB taxonomy): domain Bacteria; phylum Bacteroidota; class Bacteroidia; order Bacteroidales; family Tannerellaceae; genus JAJDIA01. Next base: position 40,285 of record JAVBUR010000009.1, read on the forward strand.
GGATATCCTGCTCAATGGGGAGCCGGTGGATGCTCTCTCCACATTGACGCATGTGGACAACAGTGTCACCTTCGGACGCCGCATGTGCGAGAAGTTGAAGGAGTTGATTCCCCGGCAGCAGTTCGATATCGCCATCCAGGCCGCTATCGGCTCAAAGATCATCGCCCGCGAAACGATTAAAGCCGTGCGTAAAGACGTAACTGCCAAGTGTTACGGCGGTGACATCTCCCGTAAGCGTAAGCTGCTCGAAAAGCAAAAAGAAGGGAAGAAGCGCATGAAGCAGATCGGTACGGTCGAGGTTCCGCAAAAGGCCTTCCTCGCCGTCCTGAAGTTGGACTAATCCATAAATGAGTATAACAATATTCCCCGTTGTCGGCTTACAATAAGCAACAACGGGGAATGTTATTTTATGCCGGTAGCAACTTTAGGCGCTAACGATGACTTTGAATGCCTTATCTCCGGCTTTGATGATGTAGATTCCGGGGCGTAAGGGGAGGCTGGTAGTGCCTTCGGCTACCCTTGTACGACGAATGAGTCTGCCGGTCATATCATAGATCAGTACGGGCTGGTTGTTGGTGCCCGAATGGATGATGACCTGTCCCTGGCTACCGGATACGGCGGTGGTTGCCATTTCAATATCCTCTGTGCCGGTGGGATGGGTGAAGCGGATATCAAGCAGGATCGAGTCTGTCACGTTCTCAATCGTATAGGTGAAGGTGTACGGCTTGTGGCTGGTCTCGTTCAGGTCGACGATGTCTGTTTCGTTCATAAACAGGTGGGTGACCTCATGGGTTGGGCGTGACGATTGGTCTTTGACTATCACGATGATGGTGTCTCCCTTGGCAATAGGGGGGTCGTAACCGTAGAAGCTAAACCCGTTTTTATTGTAGACACGGACGTCGATATTGTTGGGGGCATCGATGTCGATGGTGTAGGTGACGGGGAAGAATTGTACCGGTCCGTCCTTCTCCACGATAGTGTGCGCTTTGTTCCACGGGTAGGCTTTGCTGTAGGCCTCGCGTGTTCCTTTAGGAACATACAGGCAGAGATAGCGCAGTTGATCATCCGGTTTGGCGTATTTCGTGGTGTCGAATGCCGGCGGAACGGTGGTTTGCAGACTCAGAGCAGCCAGTTGGGAGCCTTCGAACACGTTGGTTCCAAATCGGGTCAATCCTTTACCGATGGAGGCGTTTGTCAGGAGCGTATGGTGGAAAGCACCTGACTTGATCGTCGCTACCTTATCGGGTATTACGATAGAGTGTATCCGGGTATTATTGAAGGCATATTCTCCAATCTCCGTCAGGCTCTCAGGTAAGACAACCGATTCGATATCGGCACCTGTAAATGCCAAACTGTCTATGGTGGTCAGCCCTTCGGGCAGGATGAGTGATTGGAGCGTCTGGTTGTAGCGGAAGGCAAACGTACCGATCGCGGCGGTCGGAGCGGGGATGCTATAGGCGGTGTCTGCTTTGGCATGTGGCCAGGTGACCAACTTCTGCATCCCTTTGGTATATAATATACCGTCGGCCGACGACAGGATGGGGCTTCCGTCTTCTACATAGATGGTCTTCAACAGACGACATCCTATAAAAGGATTCGTGCCGACCTCCATTTGCTTGACAGTCGCTGGGATGGTGATGGTCTCCAGCGGAGTCAGATCAAAGACATAGGATTCGATTGTTTCCACGTTGGCGGGGATGGTAATCGACTTGAGTCCGGTCCCCGAAAAGGCACCGTCGCAGATTCTCTTCACCTTACCGGGGATCGTGATAGCTTCCAGTTTGCCGCATTCGGCAAAGGCGAGACTGTCGATCATTGTTAATCCGGCGGGAAGCGTGACGGAGGAGAGTTCGGCGCAACTATAGAACAGACTGTGCCCAAGTCGCGTCAGATTGTCGGGCAGTACGATTGATATCAGGCCGTTGCAGTCGGCAAAGGCCACCTCGCCCAAACTTGTCAGGTTGGGCGGTAGGGACAGTGAAGTCAGTTTCCGGCAGGACATAAAAGCCGCTTCGCCGATTTCTGCCAGGTTCTCCGGAAAGGTGATGGAGGAGAGTTCGAGGCATCCGAAGAAGGCGTGTCTGTCAATCTTTGTCACCTTCTCACCGATGATTACCGACTGGAGACGGTCGTTAGACTCGAAGGCTGAGAAGCCGATCCGGGTCACGTCATACGTTTTCTCTTCCACTGTAATTTGTCCGGGGATGGTAAATTTTACAGCCAAGTTGTCGGTGTAACCGGTCAGGGTGACTGTGCTGTCGCTGGTCGTTTTGTAAATAAAACCGTTGATTTTCAGTTCTTCTGCATGAGACGCTGTGGTCAGGAGTAGACATAAAAGAATTGAAGTAAATCTGGAAAAGTGTGCTGCATTCATTATGTATTAAGCATTTGGTAAGCACCAAAAGTAGGTCGAATGGGGGAAGCAACCAAGGATACGGGGTGTTTTTTAGCTATTTTTAGTAAAGGGGGTGTGTCGCGCAGATGGGGAAAGGCTATATTTGCACCTGTCTATATGTAACATGTAAATAATGACGATAACAATGAACGTTTGCTCAGCCCGGTGTTTCCTGCTATATCTGTTTGCCTGTATGGCAGGCTGCCTGTGGGCGCAGGAGGATACGTATCCGACAACTGAACGGCTGTTTCATATCGAACGGAATAAGAACAGGAACCTGGTGTGCTATGATGTGAACCTGATCGACGGGAAACTCAATACCCAAAAGCCGCTTCTCGTATATTGGATCAACCGCGAAGAGACTCCGGGAATGAAAAAAGACCTGAACATGATACAGCGTACGATGGCCTATGGTTATAAACTGGTATCTTCCGGTGATGATTCAGCTGAAGTAACCCTGATGGCTTATCCGGGACGTACACTGACGATCCGTAAAGTAGATGGTAAGTATGTTTGCCTTATACAGATCGCTAACCAACCTGCCATCCTACATCATTTATATGTAAAGGCTAAAGACGGTAATTTCCTGCGTGTGGATTATGTCGAGCTTTTCGGCCAGGAGGAAGTTTCCCGAAGCTCCGTATCCGAGCGGGTCAATAACAAGTAGTCGTTCTGCCAAATAGTTACGGAATCAGACGTATGCCGTCTGCCTCGATGGAGATCATCTGCTGCTTGTACAGCGTGCCAATGGCTTGCTTAAATGCTTTTTTGCTGCAACGGAACAGGGCGTAGATCTGTTCGGGTTCGCTTTTGTCGTGTACGGCAAGAAAACCACCCTGCGCCTTGAGCGATTCCAGGATGGTACCGGCGATACCCTCTACTTTGCGATACCCCAGCGGAGTGAGGCTGACGTCGATCTTGTCGTCTTCGCGTATATCCTTGATATACCCCTTGACAGCTTCGCCTTTCTCCAGGCGACGGAATACTTCGTTATGATATACCAACCCCCAATGTTTGTTGTTGATGATCACGCGGTAACCGATCTCCGTTTCGTCGGCCACCAACAGGTCGACTTCCTGATTGTATGGATAGTCGGGCGGCGTATTGCTGAGGAACTTGTCGATCCGGGCGGAAGCCATGATGCGGCCGGTTACATGGTCGAGGCGGACATAGACGAGGTACCAGCGTCCTTCCTGCATCGCCATTTTCTGTTCCTTGAAAGGGACGAGCAGGTCTTTCATGATTCCCCAGTCGAGGAAGGCACCGGTGTTGGTGACTGATTTGACGCACATGAATTTGAATTCGCCCACTGTGGCGTGGGGACGGGCTGTGGTGGCGATCAGTCGGCCTTCGTTGTCGTGGTAGATAAATACTTCCAGTTGGTCGCCCGGTTTAACGTTATGAGGTACATAGCGGGCGGGAAGCAGTATTTCCTGTCCGTCTCCTCCGTCCAGATAGACACCAAAATCAAGATCCTTGACGATGGTGAGGGTGTTGTATTGTCCGATAGCGATCATGTCGATATGTATTTGAGGGCAAACTTACGCTTTTTTAGACGGATGAAGCGGAAAAAAGTATGTTTTTTGTCGGCTCATGCAGCAATATTTCATTTGCTGCATCGTTAGTATAGCAGTGTTTAACATAAAAACGTATAATACGTATAACCGAAGATAATAAAACAGTGACTTATGATAAGAGCAGTAGTGAAGAACGCCTTGTTTGTTTGTGCCGTATGCCTGATGTTTGCATGTAAGACTCCTAAGGATATCGCTTATTTCCAAACGGGATATGATCTGACCGAAGAGCAGATCGCCCAAATGAAAAGTTACATCGACCCCGTGATCAAGGTAGGTGATGAGTTGACGATCGTTGTTTCGTCTTCAGACCCGCTGGCCGTTTCATCCTTTAACCTGCCGTTGGTGTCGTTCGTGCGGGAAAGTGTGGTGTCGAGTGCTTCTACGACAAGCAATTCCGGGCGCGAGACGAGCGCTTCGCAGGCGATGCAGACCTATATGGTCAATTCCGACGGTAATATCAATTTCCCGGTATTGGGGCAGGTGAAGGTGATCGATATGCGTAAGCAACAGGTGGTTGATCTGTTGCGTGAACGTATCAAGGAGTATGTAAAAGAACCGATTGTGAACCTGAATATCATTAACTATAAGGTGACCGTACTGGGTGAAGTAAATCGTCCGGGTAGTTATGCCGTAAGCTCCGACCGTGTGTCTATCCTCGATGCACTGGGATTTGCCGGGGATATGACTATCTATGGCGACCGTAAGGACGTAAAGGTCGTCCGTGATGTGAACGGCGTGCGGCAAATGTACCTGTACGACCTGACGAAGAGCGATTTCCTGGCTGACCAGAACTTCTATCTTCAGCAAAATGATGTGGTATATGTCGAACCCAATGATAAACGAAAGAAGAATTCACGTTATAGCCAGCAGGAACAGTTTACCTTGTCGGTGGTGACGGCGATTGTCAGCGTCTGCTCACTGATATCAGGGGTTGTCCTTTCGCTTGCAAGATAAAGATAGAATCAATAAGAAAAAACGTTTAGGCTGGATATATGGAAAAATATGCTGAAGACTATGCTCCCGTGAGCCTCTTTAAGGGACTGAAGAATTTGTTGCAATACTGGAAATGGTTCCTGACCTCAGTCGTATTGTGTGTGCTGTTGTCTGTGTTGTATCTGCTTATCACACAGAAAGTATATCAGATTGACGCCAATGTGTTGATCAAGAACGATACGGAAAAGGGAAGTTCGGGGGGTATGTCGGGCATGCTGCAAGGTTTTTCTTTCGGTAGTTCGTTGAGCGCCGGGGGAGGTAGTGTGGATGATGAATTATTGTTGATCAGTTCGTACTCACTGGTGCGGAAGACAATCGCAGAACTGGGCCTGAATGTGAGCTATACATCGGGTGGAATGTTTACAAAGAAAGACTATTATAACGATTCTCCTTTTACCGTGACTTCGGTAGACAGCCTTGCCGAAAACTTTGCCAGTGTGATTGTGTTTAAGATCAAAGCGGATGACGACGGTTCGGTGAAAGTAAAAGCGAAGGAAGGATGGTCGACGATCGGAGAAGCTTCCGGCAAAACCTATCCACTTGAAATAGTAACCACATACGGGAAGTTCCTGGTGAATAAGACGCCTGCCTTTGATAAGGAAAAAATCAGTTCGATGGAAGCGGTATTCATGGGATACAATCTGGCGACAGAGATACGCCAGTATTCGCTTGAAATATCCATCCCCGAAGAAAAAGCCAACGGTATCAACCTGAGCGTGCAGGAAACAAATATCCCTAGGGGGAAAGCCTTCCTGAATACGATGGTTGCTATCTACAACCGGGAAGGAATTGACGATAAGAATATCTCTGCCAACCGTTCGGCCGAATTCTTCGACCAGCGTATCCGGTTGAATGAAACCGAGTTGCGGGAAGTCGAACAACGCTTGCAGATATTCAAAACGGATAACAACCTGACCGACCTACAGGTGGAAGCAGAGATCATGTTGACCAAGAACGGAGACTTCAAGGAGAAACTGATTGATTCGGAAATCCAGTTCAAGACCGTGAGCCTGATCGAAGACTTCCTGCGCGACCCCGAAAACCAATATGCGTTGGCTCCTTTCAACCTGGGCGTGATGGAGAAGACAGCTTCCGAAGGTTTGCAACAATATAATGATTTCCTATTGGAACGCGCTCGTCTGTTGCGAAGCACGACCGAAGATAACCCCAATGTACAGATGCTGAACAGCCAGGTCAATATCATGCGGAACAACGTGCTGGAAACCCTCAAGAGCATCAAGGCCGGTTTCAATTTTGCCCGTGCCGACCTGAGCCAGCAGGAACAAGATTTTGTGTCGCGTATCAAAAAGATGCCCGAACAGGAACGGGAGTTCCTGGAAATCAAACGCGAGCAAATGATCAAGTCCGAACTGAACCTCTATCTCCGTCAGCAGAAAGAAGAAACAGCTATGAAACTGGCTAATTCGATGGAAAAAGCCAAGATTGTCGATGCCGCTTACAGCCTGAGCAAACCGGTTAAGCCGAATAAATTGTTTGTCTTCTCCATCGCCTTGATCCTGGCGTTGATGATCCCGATCTGTTCGCTGGTGATGAAAATGATCCTGAAGGAAATAAAGGAAGTGGAATAGTAGGCGCCGTTTTATGGAAGATAAAAATGAGCGGACATATCTAAGTAAGGTTGAATATGCCGGATTGATTTTCGGTCTCTTGGCTATCGTGTTGTTTGGATACCGGAACCAGGTGGTCGTGTTCGGCGTACCCTTGATTATCTCCTGTTACTTTATCGGAAAGAACTTGCAGGAACTCCGGAACCTGACTGTTCTTTTGCCGCTGGCTCTCTTGTTGATCCTTGGTACACGTGTTGGTACGGGATTCCACTATATCCATATCCTACGAGACTATGCCTATTTTTCGTCGCCGTTGGCGGCGTTTGCAATGGGGTATTTTCTTTGGAAACGGATGCCTTTCAACACCTTTCTGTTTTGCCTGGTATTGTTTGGGACGCTGTATTCCCTGTTTTATTTCCTGCAAGTCACCCTTGAATATGATACGCTTTTTATGGCGAATACCAAGCAGACGCGTTACGGAGTGGGAACCGGTATGCCGCATCCGGTACTGGCGGTAACGATTATTATTTGCGGCTCCCGTTTCCTGAAAGGTTTTAATGTGGGTGCGTTGCAGTGGTTGGCCTGTTTGTGCATCAACCTGCTGGCTATCTATTACTTTGCTTCCCGCGTGTATTACTTCACCTTGTTGTTGTTCCTGGTTCCGCTGTTGTATGATGCTTTTGTGAGCCGTTATAGGCGGGCCGGCAACTATTTGTTCTGGGTGTTTGTCGCAGTTTTGGTTGTGGGGATTGTCATGATGCTGCGGGGAGATAGTTTTATTGCAGAGAAACTGAAAAGTTCGCTTGCGGAAATGTTTATCGGTGAACTGGATAATTATGAATCGGTGATCCATAACTGGCGGGCTTATGAGCTCTATGAGGCGGTTAGTACATTCCTGAACGGGAATATCCTGCAAAAGGTGTTCGGTTTTGGTTTTGGGATGACGGTCTATCTGAAATACGGTTTGCTCATGCCGCTGATGACGCTCAGCCATATCCCTATTTTCCATAACGGCTTTGCCTATGTGCTGGTCAAGACCGGCCTGCTGGGTATCGTACTGGTGTTGTTCTTTTCAGCCTTGTTGCTATACAAGGGATATACATATGCCAAGGGGGAAAAGGAACAACGTTTCAAGTTATTCCTGTTGGCCTCCAGTGTGCTTTCATTCAATTTTTCGATGTTGGTAGTCAATGGCTTCTTCGCTGGTGAATCATGTATATTGGTCATTCTGACCGGTTATGTCTATTCGGCTTTGCGCGACGATTATAAAAAACGGATGGCGGCATGAAGTTATTCAGCATTATCATAGCAACCCATCATGCGGCGGAAACCTTACCGCGATGCCTGGATAGTATCCGGGGGCAAAAAGCGGCGGATGTGGAGTTGTTACTGATTGATGCGCTGTCGACCGATGCAACCCTCTCGGTGGTAGAACAAAATAAAGATATAGTAGATTACGCTATCAGCGAAAAAGATACGGGTATTTATGATGCCTGGAATAAAGGCGTACGTGCCGCCAACGGACAGTGGATCCTGTTTTTGGGAGCAGACGATTATCTCCTGCCCGGAGCCTTGGATACCTATCGCCGTTTTCTCTTGTCATCAGGAACGGGTTATGACTACATTTCCGCCCAACTACAGTATGTGGATGAGCAGGGACGTTTGCTGAAAAACGTGGGTGAGGCCTGGGACTGGAATCACTTCCGGCAGAAGATGACCGTAGCCCATGTCGCCTCCCTGCACAACCGGACGCTTTTCGAGGAAGTGGGATTGTTCGATCTGTCGTACCGGATCTGTGCGGATTATGAACTGTTGTTGCGGAAGCAAGCCGCCTTGAAGGCCGGATTTGTTCCTGCCCCCATAGCGGTGATGCAAATGGGAGGTGCCAGTTTCAGCGTTGCAGCGATCTGGGAAACCTGCCGGATACTTTGTCAGATAGAGCAACCGTCCCTGTTCCGGAAGTACATGATGTGGGGCCGGAAGATGGGCGAGTTTTATTTCTTCCGTTTACGGATTCCCTACAAACGATGGCGTCAAAAGCGGGAGGCATGATATGAAAAAGAAAGTAGTCTTATATCATTTATACAACGATTACAGCGGTAGCCCCCATGTGCTGGCCACGATTATCCGTGGGCTGATGCAGCAGGGGGGTGATGTGGAGCTTGTTGTTTCCGATTCGCCCGGTTTTTTGTCCGGAATCGAAGGCTTGCGTTATCGTTTCTTCCGTTATACTTGGACGCCAAGCAAGTTGCTGACATTTATACGCCTGGTATTTGCACAGATACATATGTTCCTGATTGCTTGCCGTTATCCGGCCAAGGATACGGTTTTCTACCTGAATACGATTTGCCCTTCCGGCGCTGCCTTGGCTGCCCGGATAAAAGGGATACCGGTGGTGTATCATGTGCATGAGGCCTATGTCTGCCCGAATGTGGTACACCGTTTTTACCGTCAGGTTTGGAAGAGGTGTGCGACGCGGACTATATTTGTTTCTGCCTGGCTTAAAGATTATTATGGAACGGACGGTGCCCATTCGGCGGTTGTCTACAGTGGTTTGTCCGAGCAGTTCTTGTCAGGTATTCTTCCTGCTGCATCTCCCGGTTATTCCAAGACGGTTTTAATGGTCAGTTCGCTGAAAGCCTATAAAGGAGTGAACCAGTTTGTGGCATTGGCCGGCCTGTTGCCCCAATACCGGTTTAATCTGGTCGTCAATGTGCGGGAGGAAGAGGTCCATTCGTTTTTTGGAGCAGACCTTCCGACGAACTTACAGATCTATCCCAGGCAAACGGATATTCATCCTTTTTTGTCAAAAGCAGACGTTGTAGTCAATTTATCTATACCTTCGCTGTGCATTGAAACTTTCGGGTTGACTTTGTTGGAAGCATTCAGTTATGGCATTCCTGTTATTTGTCCGCCGGTGGGGGGACCGTTGGAATTGGTGACAGACGGATGTGAAGGGTTTGCTGTCGATTCCAGGGAACTGGATAAGGTGGCAGAGAAAATTGTTTTCCTGTTGGAATCGGGAGTGTATGAAGACTTTTCGAAAGCCGCATGGGTTAAATCGGTACAGTTTACATCCGCACGTCAACTGGAGGGGATCATGCAACAATTAAATGTGTTTGATTAGAGTTTATGAAGATAGCGATACTTGGAACACGGGGAATCCCGAATAATTATGGCGGATTTGAGCAGTTTGCCGAATTTCTTTCTGTCGGTTTGGCGGAAAGAGGGCATGAGGTAACAGTGTATAATCCGCATTTTCATCCCTATAAAGGAACGTCCTGGCACGGAGTCCGCGTCAGACACATCTATAGCCCGGAGGAATACATAGGTGCCTCCGCCAATTTTATCTATGATTATCTTTGCCTGAAGGATGCCCTGAAAAGCGATTTTGATATCCTGCTGGAATGCGGGTATCACAGCAATGCCCCCTCTTATTATTTATTGAAGAAAGACATGCATGCCGTCCTGATCACCAATATGGATGGCATGGAATGGAAGCGGAGCAAATGGGGACCGGCTACGCAGTGGCTGATTCGGAAATTGGAAAAGATGGCTGTTCGTAAGTCGCATTACCTGGTGTCGGACAACGAAGGGGTCAGGCAATACTACCAGGAGACCTATCAGGCGCCTTCCTTCTTTATCGCGTACGGATCGGAGGTGGTCGAGTCGTTCGATGCGTCCTGCCTGGACGACTGGGGACTCCGGCCTTATGGCTACCATATGCTGATCGCCCGCCTGGAACCGGAGAATAATATTGAAACCATCCTGGATGGCTATGCCCAATCCGGTTGCTCATCCGAACCTTTTATCGTGATCGGTAACCATCAGACGAAGTATGGCCGGTATCTGCAAAAGAAATATGCCGCTGTTCCGGGTGTTCGTTTCCTCGGATCCATTTATAACGGACAGTTACTGGCCAATATGAGGGCATTCGCTTCTCATTATTTCCACGGGCATTCGGTAGGTGGAACCAATCCATCGTTGTTGGAGGCCATGGGCAGCCGTACGTTTATTGCGGCGCATGACAACCAGTTCAACCGTGCGGTATTGAAAGAACATGCGTTGTATTTCCGGACAGCGGCCGATGTGGCCCGTATCATCGGCGAAACCTATCCGGACGAATTGCGGGAGTCGTTTCTGGCGGCGAACGTCCGGTCGATCATTGAAAACTATACCTGGTCTCACATCGTGGAGGCCTATGAACAATTATTCCTGTCGGTGACAGGGACTACAATACCATCAAATTCCTGACTATGGAACCATTCTTTTCTATTATCGTTCCCATTTATAACGCCGCTGCTTATCTGGACCATTGCCTGGATAGCATTCGTGGGCAACGGTATGATTCCTTTGAAGTAATCTGCGTCAATGACGGCAGTAGTGACCAATCCGAAGAGATTTGCAGCCGCTATGTGGCGGCCGACGACCGGTTCCGGTTGTTCAGCCAGCCCAATGCCGGTGTCTCTGCCGCCCGTAACAAAGGACTCGATGCCGCCGGTGGTACTTACATCGTCTTTGTCGACTCCGACGACTGGGTGGATGAGGACTATCTGGAAGGTCTGCATGACGCATTGGACAAACAGGCCTGTGATATCGTCTTCCAGGGCTATATCGAGCATCGGGAGACCGGTGTCACGCCGGTGCCTTTTGACGAGATAGCGGATGTGTACCGGAAGCCGATCGAGGGATTGTATGCCTTGGAAGCCATCGGCCGGTTCGGCTATATTTGCGGGAAAACATTCAAGACCTCTATTGTCCGCGCACATAACATCCGCTTCAATCCGGCCATATCCTTCCGCGAAGACGAGATCTTTTGTCTGGATTACTGCTACCATATCCACTCCCTGGAGGTGATCGAAGGGGCAGCCTACCATTACCGGTGCGGGATTCCCGACTCATTGGCCAAGCGAACGTATGCCTACGACGCGATGTGGTATGCAGCGGATTGCCTGGCGGAAAAGTCTTACCGGTTGGCCGAGCACTTCCATTCCAGCCTGTTGGGTATGCTGATTACACGTAAATTGGATGTTCCCTATCATACAGACGCCTTGCTAAGCTTGTACAATGCAGGTGAAAAGACGGCGAAAGAAAAGCGCATACAGGCCTTGTCGCTTTACTATGATCGCTACGCCAAGTATAGCCGTACGCCGGGGCTGACTTTCCGGATACGTGTTCTTTTGGCAACTTTACGTGTATTTGGAATGGAGAACACAAACAGGATATTATCTTTGTACTATAAATAAGTATGTTGTAGGAAAGATAAGCTGTGGCCATTGAGAATAACAATAGAATAGCGAAGAATACCGTCATGTTGTACATCCGGATGTTGTGCATCATGGGTGTGTCGTTGTACACTTCGCGGGTGGTATTGCAACTGCTGGGCTTCGACGATAATGGGATCTATGTGCTCGTGGGAGGCATTGTCGCCATGTTTTCTTTCCTGACCAATTCGATGGCTACAGCCACCCAGCGTTTCTTGTCGTTTGAGATCGGCCGGAAGGCGGAAGGTCAGTTGCGATTGGTATTTAATACGGCACTGAACATCCACCTGATACTGGGATTTGCCGCCCTGTTCCTGACGGATGTGGCTGGCGTTTGGTTTATCCATTGTAAAGCGAATATCTCGCCCGACCGGTTGGATGCCGCTTTGCTGGTCTTCCATTTCTCGATCGTGTCTTTTTTCTTTTCCGTCATACAGAGTCCCTTTAATGCGTTGATCATTGCTCATGAACGGATGAATATCTATGCGGTGATGAGCATGGTGGAGGCGGGGTTGAAACTGTTGGCCGTCTTGCTCCTCAAGGTCTGTGGAGAAGATAAACTGGTGACATACGGTGCCTTTATGCTTTGCGTAACGATGATTGTGGCATTGATCTACATGGTATATTGCCATCGCAATTACCCGAACTGCCGCTTCCGGTTGGCGTGGGACAAGGGATTGTTCCTGTCCATGTTTTCTTTTATCCGGTGGAACTTGTTCGGCAGCCTGGCCTGGTTGCTGAAAGGGCATGGGATCAACTTGTTGTTGAATGTGTTTTTTGGTACCATCATCAATACAGCCCGGGGGATTGCGTATCAGGTCAGCGGCTCTATCTCGCTGTTTATCGTGAATTTCCAGACGGCCGCCAATCCACAGATCATTAAATACTATGCCGAAGGAAACGTAGGCGAGATGATGAAGCTGGTGATGCGGAGTGCCAAGTTTTCCTTCTTTCTGATCCTGTTCCTGTCGGTGCCGGTGTTGCTTGAAACGGACTTTATACTGCGGATTTGGTTGGTTTCTTTCCCTCCTTATACGATCCTGTTTACCCGGCTGATTTTGCTGGATGTGTTGTTCGACTCGATCTCCGGGCCTATGATGACGTCTGCCCAGGCCACCGGAAGGATCCGGCTGTATCAGTTACTGGTGGGAACTATCCTGCTGTTGAATATACCGGTCTCTTACCTCTTCCTGAAGAGTGGCTTCCCGCCGGAAGTGACCATGTATGTGAGTATCGGCTTGACCCTGGTTGCTATAGCGGCACGGATGTGGATCATCCACTACTTGCTGGATTATCCCATCCGGCATTTCGGACGGTTGCTATATGGGTATATCGGCAAGGTCGTTTTGATCGCTCCCTTGTTGCCGGTGTTGCTCTATGGCGTGTTGGCTCCGGGTTGGGTACGCTTCCTGATCGTAGGGGGAGTATCTGTGGTATCCGTGGTGCTAACAGTCTACGTGTTGGGACTGGATAAGGCGGAACGGTTGTTTATCCGGGAGAAACTGACCCGGTTTATCACTAAATAATAGAGAGAAGATGGTTGGAATAGTTACATATCATGCCTCGTACAACTACGGATCCATGTTGCAGGCGTATGCGTTACAGACCTTCCTGTCTGCACGCGGATACGAAAGCCGGATCGTGAACTTGCGCCCTACCAAGCAAAAGGAATACTATAAGACCTGCTTTCATCCCGACCGCAAGGGCTGGAAGAACAGGCTTCGCCGATTGGTATACGCCCCCTACCGGAAGGCGTTGCTGAACCAATCCGCCCTGTTCGAGTCTTTTCTGCATACACAACTGAAGGTGACCGATGCGGAATATGCCCGGGAAGCCGACCTGTTGCGTGATACTCCGGCTTTCGACTGCTGGATTTGCGGTAGCGACCAGATCTGGAACCTCGAATGTCTGGACTTCGATTGGAGTTACTTCCTCTCTTTCGTGAAAGAAGGGAAGAAGATCGCCTATGCACCCAGCTTCGGCCCGCATATGAATGCGTCGATCCGGCAGGAAGCGACGCGTATCGGCGTGTTGATCCGCTCGCTCGACTACGTAAGTGTGCGTGAAAAAGGGTCGTACGATATTGCCTATGCCCTGTCCGGCAGGGAGGCTACCATTGTCGCTGATCCCACCTGGCTGCTCCCGGCGGAGACCTGGATGGCTTGTGCCGGTGATACGCCGATAGTCGATGGTGACTATATCTTCTTTTATGTGCCCCGTTATGAGCCGGAACATTATGCCCTTGCACGGCGGTTGTCGCGGCGGTTGCACAAGAAAGTGGTAGTGTCCAACCTGGTTAACTGGCGGGTGATCGCCGACTCGTTTGAGAAAGAATTGAATACCGGCCCCTTTGAGTTTCTGAACCTGATCCGTCATGCGTCGTTGGTGTGTAGCGGATCGTTCCATGCCGTCGTCTTTTCCCTCTTGTTCCGGGTGCCTTTCTGGGCGGTGAACGGGATGCGCGACAGCCGGATCGGCGAGATACTTACCTTGTTCGATATGCAGGATCGTTCCCTGACCGATGCTAACTTTGCCGATCGTTGCGACGTTTCCCTCCGGATGGATTTCTCAGGCGTGGATACTGCGTTGGCAACCTACAGGCAAAAGAGTGTGAATTACCTGCAACAGGCGTTAACTAGTTGACCTCATGCCGGATATACCTACCACCATCACAGCCAAATGCACGGGTTGTTCCCTGTGCGCCGCCCGTTGCCCGCAGCAATGTATTGATATGAAGCGGGATAAGTGGGGATTCCTGACCGCTTCGATCGATACGGATCATTGCATCGGTTGCGGACTCTGCGTCACTTCCTGCCCGTCGAATAACCCGGTGGAATTGCATAAGGCACAGACCGCTTTTTCGAGTTGGGCGCTGGATAAGGGGGAGCAAAAGAGTAGTACATCCGGTGGGTTTGCCGCTGTTTTGTCGCGGTATACCATTCAACAGGGTGGGGTCGTATACGGATGCGCTTTTCTGCCCGATGGGCTTCGTTTCCGGCATGTCCGGATAGATACGGAGGAAGGTTTGGCGGTCTTGAAAGGCTCCAAGTATGTGCAAAGCGATCTGGCTTCCGTGATACGTCATCTGTTGATTGATCTCAAACAAGGCCTTCAGGTGTTGTTTATTGGTACCCCTTGCCAGGTGGCTGGTGTCAAGCGCTTGGCCGGAAAGACGTCAGACCGGTTGTTGACGGTCGACCTGGTGTGTCATGGTGTTCCTTCCGAGGCCATGTTCCGTTCGCATGTGACCGGGTTACGCCTGGCGGATCACCCGGACCGGGTTTCTTTTCGTGAACCGCGGGCGTATGCGTTGAAACTGTTTGCCGGCGACCGCCTGCTGTATGAAGGGAATGTGTCGCGGAAGAACTGGAGCGACCTGTATATGAACGCTTTTTACAAATCACTGATATCCAGGGATTGTTGTTATACCTGCCCGTATGCAACCCCTTCGCGTACCGGCGACCTGACCATCGGTGATTTCTGGGGAATCGGTGCAAAAGCCCCGCTGCGCGCCTCTACGGAAGAAGGCATTTCGCTGGTCCTTCCCAATACCCCGAAAGGGCAGGAAACGCTGGAAGTTTTGAAGGAGGTCCTGTACCTGGAGGAACGCCCGTTGGCGGAAGCACTCGAAGGCAATGATCATCTTTTAAAATATAGCCGGAAAACGTGGCGGACATTACTTTTTTACTATCTTTACCCGCGATTCAGTTTTGGGAAGGCAGTCCGTATAAGTGCTGCAGACTGGATTGGAAAGAATAGTGTTAAGAGCTTCATTCACAGATACCGAAAATGCTGAAACCCGTTGTAGGTTTTATTTCCGACAATGACCCTAATGACCGGAGGCCATGGTCGGGTACGAAGAACAAACTGTATGAACAAGTGAAAGCTTGTGCATCCGAGGTTGTTTGGGTGAAAGTGACTTACGACTGGCAGACAGTAATCGCCCGTGGCTTGTTATTGATCATGGCAAAGCTGTTCGGTAAGAAATACTCCTCCGTCCATACGCGCTGTGTTGCCCGAAGACTGTCGGCCTCTATCCGGCCGGAAGACCTGGATCGGGTAGATGTCTTGTTTGCCCCGTCCGGCGGTCAGTACCTGTATGGATTGAAAACCACCAAACCGATCATTTACCTGACCGACGCTACTTTCCGTTCGATCTACAACTACTATCCGCTGTTTGATAATTTCTTTGGGTTCAATATTACCCAAGGTAACGAGATCGAGCAGGTGGCCTTGCATAAATCATGGCGTATCATCGCTTCGTCCGACTGGTGCCGGGATTCGGTGGTGAAGGATTATGGCGTGGATCCGGAGATCGTCCGTGTGATTGAATTCGGCGCCAATGTAGACAACAAAGATATTGTCCGGGAAAAACACCGGGAGGAGAATACGCTGCGTTTATTATTCCTCGGCGTGGAATGGGCACGCAAAGGGGGGGATGTTGCCGTCGACTGCCTGTCGGAACTCCGGCGCATGGGCGTCAATGCGGAACTCTATGTGGTCGGCCTGCATGTGCCACCCGCTTACCAGGGGATAGAAGGCGTCCATTCGATCGGCTTTTTGAACAAAAATATCCCCGAACAGTATAACCGTTTTATATCCATTGTCCGTCAGGCGGACTTGTTATTGCTGCCTACAAAGGCAGAATGTTCAGCCATTGCTTTTTGTGAGGCGGGTGCCTATAGCCTGCCGGTTTTTACGTATGATACGGGTGGTATCCCCAACTATGTAGAAAACGGCGTGAGTGGGTATCGACTGCCTTTATCAGCGAAAGGGAAGGACTTCGCTGTGAAGATCAATGACGTGTTGAAGCGCGGAGAGTTTGATGCATTGGCTGCGGGAGGAAGATTACTTTATGAACGAAAACTGAATTGGTTAACCTGGCAAGAACGTTTTAAATCACTGCTAAATGAATTATGAAGCCACATTTTATCTGTTTATTGATTGTACAGGCACTGGTTGCTTGTACCTCGAATGATGTTCCGGTAATTCCTGAGTGTTACCAAGTTGTGCCATTGCCCAGGGTGATCGAGCCTTTGGCAAAGGAATCGTTTGAAGTGCTCAATGCCACCTCCATTGTGTGTGATCTTGCCGATACCGACCTTCGGCATTTGGCAAAAGAGTTGTCCAATGAAATATATAGCGAAACAGGTAAGAAACTACCTGTCGTATCGACCGCTAAAGGGGAGAGCTATATCCATTTGGCGTTGGATCGAAATCTGTCGATTGCCTCTTCGTATCGCTTGCATGTCGAAGAGGATAAAGTGTTCCTGAAAGGGGCCGATCATGCCGGAGTGTTTTATGGCATCCGGTTGATTGCCAAAAGTTTGTGTGCGGATAATACCCAGGCGCTTCCTGCGGTCGATATCTATGATTATCCGGAGTTTGCTTACCGGGGAGGGCATTTGGATGTGGGGCGTAACTTTTTCCCGGTTTCCGTTATCAAGCGCTATATTGATATCCTGGCGATGCACAATATGAACTATTTCCACTGGCACCTGACGGACGACCAGGGGTGGCGGATCGAGATGGATAAATACCCGTTGCTTACAAGCGTCGGTTCCCATTCGGTCAATCATAATGCCGGTTATTATACAAAAGATGAAATCCGTGAAGTGGTGGCCTATGCCCGGGAGAAGTACATTACAATCCTACCTGAAGTCGATATGCCCGGCCACATGCTTTCGGTACTGACGGCATATCCCAGGCTGGGGTGTAAGGATAAGCAATATTTATTGGCGGTGGAGGGAGGCATATACAATGACGTCTTGTGTGTCGGCAAACCGGAGTCCATGCAGTTGGCTAAAGATATTATCGATGAACTGGTCGAACTTTTTCCGTCGGAGTATATCCATATCGGAGGCGACGAGGTTCCGTATAATAACTGGAAAGATTGTCCGCATTGTCAGCAGAAAATAACTCAGGAGCATATCACCGCTCAAAATAATGTGTCCGCCGAATGCATGCTCCAATACCACTTTACCCGCGAGATTGTCGCTTATGTACAATCCAAAGGCCGGAAGGCCATCTGTTGGGATGAGGTGAACAATAGCGGTCTGTATGACAAAGATATTACGCTGATGGCCTGGCGCGGTATCGAGCAGGGCCTGGAAGCGGAGATAAAAGGACAAAAGGTGATTATGACGCCTTATCCCTTTACGTATTTCAGTTCCAAGGCGTATGTCGGTATGGAAACGCTCTACTCGTTTATAACGAAGGCGCCGTGGTCCAGTTCAACTTACTCTCCGAATATCTGGGGTATGGAATGTTGTATATGGACGGAACGTATTCGCTCTAATAGCGAGGTGGAAAGTAAGTTACTCCCCAGTCTGGCCGCATTTTCCGAGTTGTTGTGGAGCAATCCGGCGAGCCGTGACCTGGATTCCTTCCGGAAACGATTGGGAAATTTAAGCGTATGTTACCGGGAGCAAGGTTTTAATTATGCGCAATAGTAACAGATACTTGCTTTTTTATTACTTTTGCCCGATAGTTTAATCATTTTGTAGTAAAGAGATATGAAGATAGCGATTGTGGGAACCGGATATGTC
This sequence comes from Tannerellaceae bacterium, assembly GCA_031555145.1. GTDB lineage: Bacteria > Bacteroidota > Bacteroidia > Bacteroidales > Tannerellaceae > JAJDIA01. Next base: position 58,630 of record JAVBUR010000009.1, read on the forward strand.
GGTTTGGTGACAGGCACTTGTTTTGCCGAGATGGGCACAGAAGTCTATTGTGTGGATGTTGACAAGCAGAAGATCGAGAACCTGCAAAAGGGCATTCTCCCCATTTACGAACCGGGGCTCGAAGAGATGGTGCACCGCAATATGCAGGCCGAACGCCTTTTCTTTACCACCGACCTGACCGAATGCCTGGACGACGTAGAGATACTGTTCAGCGCCGTTGGTACCCCGCCCGATGAAGACGGGAGCGCAGACCTGAAATATGTATTGGATGTTGCCCGTACGATCGGGCGGCACATGACGAAATATATGCTGGTCGTTACCAAGAGCACCGTACCGGTAGGTACTGCCCAGAAGGTGCGTGCCGTCATCCAGGAAGAACTGGATAAACGTGGCGTTGATATCCCCTTCGATACCGCCTCTAACCCGGAGTTCCTGAAAGAAGGTGCGGCTATCAGCGACTTTATGAGTCCCGACCGTGTAGTCGTAGGCGTAGAGTCGGAACAGGCACAAGAGCTGATGACAAAACTCTACCGTCCTTTCCTGCTGAATAACTTCCGCGTGATCTTCATGGATGTTCCCTCGGCCGAGATGACCAAATATGCCGCCAACGCCATGTTGGCCACCCGCATCAGTTTTATGAACGAGATCGCCAACCTCTGCGAACGGATGGGGGCGAATGTGGATATGGTACGCCGGGGAATCGGGACGGACAACCGGATCGGCAGCCGTTTCCTTTATTCGGGTATCGGCTATGGCGGCTCCTGTTTTCCGAAGGATGTGAAGGCGCTGATCAAGACAGCCGCCGACAATGGCGCTCCTTCCCTCATCCTGCAAGCCGTCGAAGCGGTGAACGAAAAGCAAAAGACCGTCCTTTACCACAAATTATGCGACCACTTTGGTGGAAACCTCAAAGGCAAACACATTGCCATATGGGGTCTGGCCTTTAAACCTGAGACCGACGACATGCGCGAAGCCCCCTCCCTGGTGCTGATCGACCTGTTGCTGACTGCCGGTTGCACTGTCTCGACCTACGATCCGGTAGCCATGAAGGAAGCCGTCCGCCATCTCGATGGTAAAGTCGCCTATGCCAAAGACGCCTACGAAGCCACCATGGGAGCCGACGCCTTGCTGCTCGTCACCGAATGGAAAGAATTCCGCATGCCCTCCTGGCAAGTCGTGAAAAAGGTCATGAACCCGCAGCCCGTTGTCCTCGACGGCCGCAACATCTACGAGAAACAGGATCTCAAAGACCTCGGCTTCACCTACTATTGCATCGGCAAATAAATCGGATCTCCTGATTCGCCTGTATCTGAAGATGAATCGAGGCGCAGGCCTCACCCCGGCGAGACGCACGAGCCAATACCGCGAGGCGCAGGCCTCAGCCGGCTGACATGCAGGCCTCGCGAAGGTGAGGCGCAGGTCTGGATTTGACGAGGTCTGCTTCTGATATCTCCCAAT
>JAVBUR010000059.1:0-33835 GCA_031555145.1 Tannerellaceae bacterium
GTAACTACAAGAATTAATACTTTTAAAAAGCAACAACAATGGATAAAAATATAAATATCACACTGAAAGTCTGGCGCCAGAGAGGTCCGAAGGAAAAAGGCGCTTTTGAAACCTATCAGTTGAAAGACATTTCACAGGGAACATCTTTCCTGGAAATGCTCGACATCCTGAACGAACAGTTGGTTAACGAAGGTAAGGAACCGGTCGTATTCGACCACGACTGCCGCGAAGGTATCTGCGGGATGTGTTCGCTCTATATCGACGGACATCCTCACGGGCCGGATACGGAAATCACTACCTGCCAGTTGCACATGCGTAAGTTTGACGAGGGTGCTACGATTACCGTAGAACCGTGGCGTTCGGCTGGTTTCCCGGTGATCCGCGACTTGATGGTCGATCGCTATGCATTCGATAAGATCATCCAGGCTGGTGGATTCGTATCGGTGAACACCGGTGGTATCCCCGATGCCAATGCAATCGCTATTTCGAAGGTGAATGCCGACCTGGCTATGGACGCTGCCGCTTGTATCGGTTGCGGTGCCTGTGTGGCTGCCTGCAAGAACGGTTCGGCTATGTTGTTCGTATCGGCCAAGGTAAGCCAGTTGGCATTGCTGCCGCAGGGTAAGGTAGAAGCTGCCCGTCGTGCAAAAGCCATGGTGGCTAAGATGGACGAACTGGGCTTTGGTAACTGTACCAATACCCGCGCCTGTGAAGGCGAATGCCCGAAGGCTGTTTCCATCAGCAACATCGCCCGCCTGAACCGCGAGTTCATCAAAGCAAAACTGCAAGACTGATCCCTATACATTAATATATAGGTACATAAGGGGGATGTCGTTCGGATATCCCCCTTATCTTTTTTTAAACGTAATCTTAACTCACAGAACCAATAAGTTAACTATATTTGTATGAGAAAAGAGTTTGGTAAGTATGTGTTGGATATTTCCAAATATACGGTGACAAGTGTGTTGATAGCCGCATTATTCAAAGATGGCTCTGCTATTTCGATTTATGTTGGCGCTGGATTGTTTGCAGCTTTGCTGCTCATTGCGGGGTTAGTCCTAATGCGTGAGGAGAAAGTAGAGGAAGTATTAAATCGAACGAAGAAAAGGAGGTAATTATGCACCCAGCTATTTTTGTAGAGTTGATGTTTGGTATTCCTGCTCTGATTCTTGTGGTGTGGCTATTTAGCCCTCCCGGGAAGCGATGGTTAGAAAGACACAAAGACGATTAAGGAAAAAAAGGCATCCGGCAGCTATCCGGATGCCTTTTTTTGCTTTACTTTATCGGGGATAATCCGTCGTTGGTCGGAAATCGGCGGTAAACAGGCGAAAGCCGGTTGTATGGAAGTATCCGTACCCTTACTTTTGCCGTATCATTTTAAAACAATTAAAACGAACGAATATGAACGAAAAGAACACGCCGCAATGGCATAATAAACTGAACTCGGCCGTGGTAGCACTTGCCTTTATCGGAGCCGGCATCCTGATCCTGGGACGGAACCTGGAATGGATTAATCCGGCAATCACCGATTTTTTTGTTTCATGGCAAATGATTCCAATCATCGTAGGAGTCTTGTGTCTGGTGAAACGGAATTATTTAGTAGGCTCGATTCTGATCTTTTTAGGCTTTTACTTCCAGCTTGCGCATACGTTCAATGTCCATTTTGGCTGGCCCGTTATACTGATCGGGGTAGGTGTAGTCATGCTGATAAGGGCACGCAACGGGAAGACCAACTGGCCGTTCAATCAACGTCAGCCTGATTCGGATACGCACTCCTCCTACTTTCAGGGAGGCGGCCGTCCTACGACAGGAGACGGTTTCATTGTGTCCGACGTCACATTCAGTTCCGCTCGCCATATTGTGCTGGAGCCGGTATTCAAGGGAGCCGACCTCGACGTTACCTTCGGCGCTCTGGTAGTCGATCTGCGTCGTACCCGTCTGGAAGCGCCCCAGACGCTGATCCAACTCGACGCTACTTTTAGCGGCGTGGAACTCTATATCCCCTCTACCTGGAATGTCGTTGTAGAAGCCGATGCTACATTGGCGGGATTCAAAGATAAGCGTTTTCTGTCGCAACCGATAGACCTGGAGCATAAGCTCATCATCCGGGGAGATATTACCTTCAGTGGCGTTGACATTAAAAGCTAATCCATATGCAGACCAATACATATAATCCGTTTCAACGCCGCCGCAGGGTGACGCTGTTTTATGTCGCTTTTGGTTTCATTGCTGCCGGGGTGCTGCAACTGGGCTACAATGCCGGGTGGATTCCTTACTACTGGTATCATATTCTCTTTTCCTGGCCGATGATCCTGGTGCTGGTCGGTTTCGGCAGCTTCTTTCAGTGGAAGATCGGACAGGGTATCGCACTCTGGGCTACGGCTGCTTTCTTTCTCGTGCCGCGTGTGACGGGTGAAGGCTACATCGACCTGTGGGACTACTGGCCTGTGTTCCTGATTATCGGTGGCGTGGGTATGCTGCTCGATGCAGTGGTATTCCCCAAACGAAACCAGTGGAAACATGGCCAAAGCGGTGACGGGGATGTGCGGGAAGAGGATGGGTATGTATATGCCATCTCCAGCTTCCACAGCCTGCGCCATACGGTGACGGCTTCGGTGTTCAAAGGTGCCCGGTTGGAGGCCTCGTTTGGTTCGATAGCACTTGATTTACGCCATACCCGGTTGGAAGCAGCGGAGACGTATATCGATATCTCCAATTCGTTTGCCGGCATAGAGTTGTTTGTGCCTTCCAACTGGAATGTGGTGATCGATGCGCGTACTTCGTTCGGCGGCCTGGACGATAAACGTTTCATGGGGTATGATGTAGACTATGCCCATAAACTGGTGATCCGGGGGAATACCTCATTTGGCGGGGTAGAAATAAAGAGTTGAGTATGTTAGCACATCCGTTTACCGAATCCATACTGAGTAAAGCCACAGGCAGTATCCTTATTGTGGTGGCGATCGTCATCCAATGGGGATTGCTTGTGGGGTATGCCGGGGCAATGCCGTGGGAAGCGCTGGCCGACAGCTTCCTGAATACGGCTTTGCTGGCCATTGCCGGATACATGGCATGGTATGTGCTGAGTTTCGTCCGCGTGTGGCAGGTGCAGATATTGTTGACATTCCTCGTGCAGTTCGTCTGCCTGGGTATGAGCTTTATGCTGCTGACGCTGATCGGCGTGATGGATACGGAGGTGTTTATCCGCGTACTGCCGCTCCGCTTCCTGTTCGGTATCCTGTCGTGGGTGGTCTTGCTCCAATGGTACTGGATGCTGCAAAAGACCGACCGGATGGAAATCGAACTGGCCGAAAAGACGCTCGAAGCAGAAGCAGCCGCCACCGGAGCGACCGGACGAACAGAACTGATCGACCGTATCTCCGTCAAGGACGGCGCCCGCATTCACATCGTCCATCTCGAAGAACTTTACTGCCTGCAAGCCAGTGGCGACTATGTCATGCTCTGTACCCCGACGGGCCAGTATATCAAGGAACAAACGATGAAATACTTCGAAACCAGTCTGCCGCCTTCGTTTGTCCGCATCCATCGTTCGGTGATTGTCAACACCGAATTCATCCAGCGCGTCGAACTTTTTGGTAAGGAAACCTATCAGGTACGCCTAAAAAATGGGCAGAGCCTCCGCGCCAGCAACACCGGCTACAAGCTGTTGAAAGAGCGGCTGGCCTTGTAGAGGAAAGGCCGAAAACAACCTTTTATCCGTTAATTTTAGCTTATTTTGACTGAATTATGTAAAGTTTTATGTTGCATAACATTTATTGACTATTGTGCCCGTATTACTTAACATTATTTGGGCGAAAAAGACTTGACAAACCGTTGTTCAGCCTGTATCTTTGCATTGTGGTTTTTTCATAATAGTATTAGATTTAAGGTTAACAAAGTTTGGTTAGGGGTTGTCGTGAGACAGCCTTTAATTTTTTATACAAACCGAAGACCGCCCCAGAAATACTTACTGAGGCGGCCTTTTTGTTTCCAACTCCCCCACGAAGCGGGGTGGTTTCTTATAGTCCCAGGGTTTCGTAGATGGAGTAGCCTAATTCATGTTCATGGTTCTTGTCGACGAACAGATAGGAATTCCCGTCCCTTGATTCGATGTAGTAGATGTTTGTGTAGGTGAAATCCGGATGGCCATCCTTCAATACCTTCCATACATTGGCGGGAATCCGGGCGTCCTGGCTTAACTCGTATCTTGTTTCAAACCAGAAGTAGTTTTTCGTCATGTCTACACTTTCAAAGTAAACATATTTGAAGATACCTTCATGGAGAATGATATATTCATATCTTCCTCCTACGTGTACATACGCTTTGACTTTGGCCCCGGTGTATCTGCCGGCAATAAAGCCCAAGTGAGATTCGGAAAGGGGAACGGACATTTTGATCGGGTCGTAAAGGCTCTCCGTCAGCGTTTGGAGCAACATGCCGTCGTCGTCGATAAGGACGTTGTGTGTCACATCTTTGGTCGTCTTCCTGGGATACAGGAAGTGTATGGTGTATAGCGCTTTTTCGATTCCGGCCTGTTCCGTTTTGTAGGCCTTTTCGATGAGCTGCCCACTGCTGTATCCAGCCTGTACGAATGCTTGTTGCACTTTCTCCGGGAGCTGGACGACCTGTTTGAAATAAGTACAGGTTTTTTCCCAGGTTCCATTCCTGTATAAGGCAGATGCCTGGTTTTGCTCTTCATCAATAAAATCTATTTGGCAGAAGGTTAGGTAGCCGGGATAGGTTTTAATGATTTCCGCATCGGGATATCTTGTAGAAAAATCGTCCCGGATCGTACTGGGAATATCTTCTTCCGGTTCTATTTGGTTGTCTTTATTACAGGCAGTAATGCCCATAAATAACAGACATGCCAAAACATAATAAAAGCTGTTTCTTTGTATCATAAGATTTGGATTAAAAGAGTTATTTATTAACATTTCAATAAAAGCAATATGCGGAATTTTCCAGCATACGAAGTAACAACGGTAAAAGTACAATTTCTTTATCATTTCTACAAGGTCCTTTCCCTTAGTTTGCATCGGCTTATTTGATTTTGAAACTATCGGGTGAGAGGCAACAAGCCCTAAAAGAAGCGAAGTTGGGCTTCGTCTTTCAGGGCTTGGTATGTGGTGGATGCCGGAAGGCATCCTTGTTTTGCAGGGCGACTTTATTTTACGTTACCTACCTTGATCAGGTATTCGGCGATCTGGACGGCGTTGAGGGCAGCGCCTTTCTTGATCTGGTCGCTGACAGTCCAGAAAGTGAGGCCGTTGGGGTTGCAGAGGTCTTTACGGATGCGGCCTACGTAGACCGGCTCCTTATCGGCAACGAAGAGGGGCATCGGGTAATTTTTTTGAGCCGGTTCGTCCTGCAGGATGATACCTTCAGCCTCAGCAAAGGCTTTACGGGCTTCTTCGACGCTGATGGGGCGTTCGGTTTCGACCCAGGTGGCTTCGCTGTGGGCACGGAGTACAGGTACACGTACACAGGTGGCGCTCACTTCGATATCCGAGTGCATGATCTTACGGGTTTCGTTGAACATCTTCATCTCTTCCTTCGTGTAACCGTTGTCGGTAAATACATCGACATGGGGAATAACGTTGTAAGCCAGTTGATGAGCAAACTTTTCTACCGTGGGGGCTTCGCCTTTCAGGAGTTGTTCGTACTGTTTCACCAACTCGGCCATAGCCGAAGCACCGGCGCCGCTGGCTGCCTGGTAGGAGGCTACGTGCACGCGCTTTATATGCGATAGATTCTCAATGGCTTTCAGGGCAACGACCATCTGGATCGTCGTACAGTTCGGATTGGCAATGATGCCCCGCGGACGGCTTAATGCGTCTTCGGGATTCACTTCGGGTACCACCAACGGCACATCCGTATCCATACGAAACGCGCTGGAATTGTCGATCATCACAGCGCCATACTTAGTGATGGTCGGTGCAAATTCGACCGAGGTGCTTCCTCCGGCTGAAACGAAAGCGATATCGATACCTTTGAAGTCGTCGTTGTGTTTCAATTCCTTCACCGTGAACTGCTTACCCTTAAAGGTATAAACCTGTCCAGCACTACGAGACGAACCGAAAAGAACCAGCTCATCCATCGGGAAGTTTCTCTCGTCGAGCACGCGCAGGAACTCTTGTCCTACGGCTCCACTTACGCCAACAATTGCTACTTTCATTTTAGCACAAATTTGTTTGATATTTATAAAAAAACACTATTTTTGTGATCGGAGGTATTGCACGTTGTGTGCTTTTCTCCGAATCAGCCTGCAAATTTACAAAACTTATGGCAAAACCGATTAATTATGAAACAATTATTACTATTTCTCTTCTTTTCGCTTCCTTTTTCCGTTTATTCGCAATTAAACGAGTCTTTTGATCATACCGGAGTGGCCGACTTGTACCCATGGGAAGGTACATTGGAGCAATTTACCGTCAATCAACAGGGTGAATTACAACTGTATGCGTTGGGTAGTGCCGGATCGTCGTACCTGGCTATCGCCTCCACGCGGTTGTATGATAATGAATGGCGATGCAAGGTGCGTAGCGAGTACTGGTGTACGGTACAGAACTATTTCACGATCCATCTCTGGTGCCGGGAGCCGGATATGAAGGACCCCGGGGAAGCGGTGTTTGTCAGGTTGGGATATACTAAAAAGAACATAGCGCTCTGCTATCAGCTCGGGAATAACAAAGCGGAAGTATTGTTCGAAGGGCGTGTCCTCTTTGCCGACCCGACTGAGGTGGAAGTGAAAGTAGTTACCGATGCAAACGGGAACTGTACGCTCTATGCCAAAGGACCAACAGACGATGACTATTACAAAGAGGGAACCGTTGAACTGCCGGTTGCGGATGTATCCGGGTACTTCATGATCGGGGCAGTCTATTCCGGAACACATAGTCGCGATAAATACTGGGATGATATCCATGTCAAACAATTCACTTCCGGCGAAGAAGAACCGGAAGGTGAAGAACCTGGGGGCGAAGAACTTCTTTCCATCACCCATCTGGAGCATGTCGACGAATCTACTTTGCATGTATGGCTTGACCGCCCGGTTGCTGTCGAATCGGCATCCTTTGTGCTTTCCGATATGGGTGAGGTAGGAGAGGTGGGTATAACGGAGGATGGGAAGGTATTGGAACTCACCTGGGATGCGCCGCTTATCAAAGGGCAGATTTACCAACTGGCCTATTCCGGGGTGTTGGATGAAAGCGGGCAAGTCCATACCGGCGAATATACGTTCACGGCTACGTATGAAGCCCAATCGGATGATCCTCCTGTGCCGGATGCAGTAGCCGATGGCGCCGTTGTGATCAATGAAGTAATGGCCGACCCGAAGGGACTTACCGCTTTGCCGGAAACGGAATATGTGGAGCTATACAATACCACTTCTTCCGCTATTTCTCTTGATGGGTGGCATTTTTACTATGCCGATAATGCAATAACACTACCCAACCAGTTGCTTGCCGCGAATGGGTATGTCGTATTGTATCGTACGGGACGGACTGTCCGGATAGATGAGGGCGGAAAGGAACTGCCGCTGGATAAATTCCCCAGTCAGTTAGCCAATACCGGAAAGACGTTACAACTGACAGATGCAACAGGCAAAGTGATTGATCTGGCAGTATACGAACAAGCCCAGCCGGGTGTCTCCTGGGAACGTATGGATGCCGAATGGCATCTGTCTTCGGATGAACGCGGGGGCACTCCTGGTAGTATCAATTCGTTGCCGGCGGTAGATCCGGATCCAACACCTGATCCTGACCCGGATCCCGGATTGTCACCGGTAGAACCGGGGGAGATCATCTTTAATGAGCTTCTAGCTGAACCATTTTCCAGTGCTTCGGAGTATGTCGAACTGTATAATCGTTCCACACAAGAACTACCTCTCGACGGATTATCCATCGCCACCCGTAAATCAGATGGTACGCTTAGCACAAAATATCCATTACATACAGTAGGGGAGGTGTTGATGTCCGAAGACCATATAGTGCTTACCCGTAGTCGGGAAGGAGTGGCGTCCTTTTATCCGTTTGCTGATCCGGATGGAATCTGTGAAGTGAAGATCCCCCAGTTGGCTAATACCGCTTCTACGTTGGTTCTTTTCCGGGCGGGCGACGGTATTGTGATTGATGAGGTTGCTTATTCCTACCACTGGCATGATTCCTCCATCAAAGACCGGAAGGGTGTTTCGCTTGAACGGATAGATCCCGACAAGCCCACCGGTGAGGCGGAAAACTGGACATCGGCTACTGTTTCCACGGGATACGGTACACCGGGTGTCCGTAATTCACAATATAAAGCGACAGATACCGATGAGCCCACCGGCATAGAAGCGCCTGTCTATGACCGGGCTTCCGGCAAATATACCCTGTCATATCTGTTTGGTCAGCCGGGTTACACGATCCGTGCCCGTATCTACGACCTGTCAGGTAGGCAGGTTGCCGTCGTGGCAAACAATGAGCAAATGGGCACGCAGGGATCAATCACCTGGAATGGCGCCGGTTCAGACGGAAGCCGCCTGATGCCGGGTGTGTATATCTTCTATGCAGAAGCCTATCACCCGGATGGAGAAGTGAAGAAAGGGAAAAAGGTATTCCTGGTTTATTAGCGTTATTAGTAAACAGCTTTATACCAATCCAGTTGGGTATACCATTCGTTCAGTGTCGTTTGTATTTCACGCGGAATATACGAATTGAGTCCTGAAAAATGAGTAATGGGGAAAGCCGTACCGCTATTGTATGAATAGGTGGAATTAGGAGTGGATTTTTTGTACATAACCACTTTATTCAACGCATTCCCATAGTTGATATAGGCAGCTGATGAAGCGAAATGGGCTATAAAGTCGTCGAAATCGTACAACAACCGTCGGCTGGTCAGGTAGTCCAATGCCTGGATGCCATTGACCGGCATAGCTTTTACTTCAGTCTCTTTTCCCTGTAAGATGGCACGGGTAGCCTCTTTTAGCGCGGGTAGTTCCTTCATGTCGATAATAGCGATAGAGGCGGAGCGCCAAAGACCGGACTGTTTATCATAGTAATTGTAGAAGTTATCGCAAATACCCACCAGATCGGCGGTTTGCTTAAACATCGGCTCAATAATGAGGTGATACGGGAATCCACTACCCATAATCTCTACGGAAGAACCGATAATGTATTCAGCCTTGTTACGCAGTTCATATACCACTTCGATACTGGCCATGTAGCAGGCATCAAAGATGATAAAGTCGAATACATGGTCAGGAATAGCCTGTGCCAGTTCGGGTATTTCCATGTAATTGGAGCCATCCTGTCCAAATGATTTGAGCATATTCTTATAGGTCGCAGGCAACCAAGCCGTACCGTGGCTCCACAGCATCAGTCCATAACTATCGGCCTCGAAGCGGGGGTCGTTCAACACATCGTCGATCACCGACGACAACACATCGGCTGAAGCAGAATTCTGTTCAGTATATGTTTTGATGACTTTCTGTTCTGCCGTACCCTGTTTGTCGACAGTGATTTGAAGTAACTGAGGTACCGCATTGGCAGGATCGAAATAGACCAACAGGTTTCCATTGTTCAGGCTGGAGACGGTAGCCCCTTCCAGCATATTTTTAATATTGGTGTAAGCAAATGAGCTGAGGTTGTTCTCCGCAGCCATATAGACCAATACAGTACGTTTGGGTTGTTCTACAGGGTCGTTATCTTTACAAGAAGAGCAAGCTACAATGGTTAGCAGGGACAAAAGCCCATATATTAACGGTTTTATTTTCATATTTGAATTGATAATTACACGACAAAGGTAATTACATAATATGGATTTCGAGGCGTTTTAACGTGTTTTATAACTGATTAGCTGATTCTTCACTTTTGAGAGGCTTCACTTCCCAATTGCGGAAAGTGATAGAAGTGGAGGATGTATTGTCAATAGAGGCGTTGACTTCTACCTGAATATTTTGATTGTCGTGTATGGATAACAGCATGCCCAGATCAACAGTCGACGACACAATTCGATTATTCGTCAACAGGAAATCGAGTTTGAGCATATTGGATTCAGAGCGCTTGGTGGCTGTATCATTCTGCGCATCCAGCAACAGGATATTCCGCATGAATCCTTCATCAGTCTTTTCCATGGAGAAAGGAATGGAAACCGAAGAAGAGTCTTTGCGGTTACGGTTACGGAATTTGATAGCCGGAGAGATACCGGACAGAGAGGCGGAACAGTGGCGGATGGATTGGCCATTCTCCACTTTGATGTTGAACACAATATGCTGCATCAAGGGCTTGGGCTCAATAGAGAGACTTGTTGTATTGCCCGGCGATACTGTTAGCTGATCGATTGTAACGGCGTATAGGGGCGAGGGCATATATTCTTTCTGTTCGGCGGAAGAATTCAGGGAAGCCTCGGCTGCGTCAAACTTCTGCATGGAACTAAACTCAATGTTTTCCACATCACAGTTGAACACAAGTACACGATAGGTATCAGGGGGGAGGGCAAATTTCAGGTTGTTGGCGTCTCCTTCTGTCTGGATCATGGCGCCGTTGCCGGATGGATAGAAACAATAACGAAGAGTCTTTGGCGTCATGTGTCCAGGCAACAAACTATTCCATTGCGTGGTGAATGTGACAAAACCATAGCGTGCCTTCGGAGTTTCCTCCTCACCACAGCTACATTTTATCAGACTACACAAAATAACACCAAGTACCAAAACGAGCATTTTCAATAGAAAGCCCGTCTTTTCCTCAATTAAACCCAATTTCCTCAATTTTTGTACAATCCTCTTAGGGATACGCGACAAATATAAAGGAGTCGCATACAGGTGTTATTGCGTTTTCTGTTCAAATTGTTGTATATTTTGCAACTTGAAAGAAATAAATACAACTTTTACAATCAGTCGGAGAAATTTACAGGTTTTCTCCCCGTCCGGACCTCATGGCACGAGGCGACTGGCCGAAATTGGCCCGGCAGAAATGAGAGAAGTTGGAGAGGGATTCAAAGCCATATTTATAGCTGATATCCGAAATGGACAGTTCGGTCGTGATCAGGTCGGTTTGTATATCCTGGCATTTCCGTTTCAGCATCCACTGGTAGGCCGGCTCATCGAAGGCTTCCTTAAACAGGCGGCGGAAAGTAGGTATGCTGTATCCTCCCAGTTGGGCAAATGCTTCCACATCCCTCGCTTTCTGGTAATTCTGCAGGACAAAATACTGGAAGCTTTTATTGTAACGATAAATAGTGGAATAGAATGCAGCCAGGTCTTTGATCGGGTAATAGCAGTTCAAGAGATACATTAACTCCGTCTGTTTGGCATTCAGGAAATCCGAGCAGCGCAGGTCATTATCCAATACCTCTTTCATGCTTTCCAGGAAGATATGTAGCGGCGGACATATATCGAGTACTACAGAACTTAATTGCCCGCTTGATGCCAAGGCAGTCCCTTTGTTGAAACGGTCGGTACAAATATTCAACGGACGTTCGAACAGATGAAGGATACATTCAGCGGCTTCCAGTATATGGAACTCCACGCGCGACCCCACTGGTTGCAGGATGAACTGGCCTTCACGGAAATACGTGTCGGGATGCTCCTCACTGTCCACGCGTACTTCTCCCTTCAGCAGAAAATAGATGGTATTCTGCGAACACCGTTCCTGTGGGATCAATACACCCTTTGGATAGGAACGGTACTTGAAGATGTGCCGCTGGTATAAACCGCAGGAAGCACAGTCCGTGTATTTAGAGCATCTTTGTTCAAACATACTAATTGAACATCGTTACAGCTTTATTTTTTTACTCTTCCCCTTTTCGCTTTCGTTGTGAAAACGGTCGACCGCAGTCACTACATAGCGATACTTTACCTCCCCGTGATCGTAGGGCAAACGATACCAGGTGTCGCGTGTCATCCCGACAATCCGTGCGGGATTGCTTAGGTCGACAGGTTCTTTATCTTCAAAACGATAGATCACAAAATAATGTGCCAGTTCCGGATTGTCCGGGCTTTGCTGCGCCTTCCACTGTAACAGGAAACCGTCGGCCGTCCATTCGGTCGTCAGTCCTTTGACTGCTTTTGGTGCTTGGTCATGCAAATGTGTATAGGCTGGGATCAGGGCCGGATAGCGGTGATAATGCCGTTTCAGGCTATCGGCTACTCCCTGGTTGTTCCGCAGCAATTCATTGGCAGGCCAGAAGCAGTTACCTGATACATTTGGAAGTGCACGCTCATAGCGCATTTTCCGGGTCAGGTCTCCGGCTTTCATCGTTCGGTCTACGTCCTGACCGATATACAGTGGACGGTCATAGGCAAACTGATTCCACCAATAGGCCAGGGTAATATAATCGGCTGCCGCATGTCCGATCTCCCAATAGATCTGCGGTGCGTTGTAGTCGATCCAGCCTTCCCGTACCCAGTGAAGTACGTCGGCGTAGAGGTCGTCATAGTTTTGCAGGCCGTTTGTTTCGCTGCCTGATCCGTCGGGCGTACTCTTTTTATTCCGGTAAATACCAAAAGGGCTGATGCCGAAACGCACCCAAGGCTTGGTCAGCAGGATTGTCCGTTTCAGTTCACTGATTAGTTGATTTACATTGTTGCGGCGCCAATCGGCACGCTGGGTGGCCTTGTATCCGCTAGCCAGTCCGTAACGGTGGAAGCTGTTATCATCTGGGAAAGGCATTCCGCCTACCGGATAGGGATAGAAATAGTCATCCATGTGGATGGCATCCACGTCGTATCGCATCACGATATCCCGCACTACCTGACAGATATACTGGCGGTTTTCGGGGATACCCGGATCGAACAAAATTTGTTTGTTATAGACCACGAACCGTTCGGGATACCGGTAATAAATATGGTTCTCGGCCAGAACGACACTTTCACTGGTGGCTGCCCGGTAAGGGTTCAGCCAGGCATGAAATTCCATCGACCGTTTATGACATTCTTCGATCAGAAAAGCCATCAGGTCGAAATTCCCTTCCGGCGCTTTCCCCTGAACGCCGGTGTAGAAACGACTCCACGGTTCCAGTTTGGAATTATAAAAAGCATCGGCTTCCGGTCGTACCTGGAAAACAAGGGCATTGATCCCACATGCCTGCAGGAGGTCGAGTTTCCGGATGAAATCCTGTTTCATCTGCGCCGGTGTCATCGACTGGTATTCACTCTGGAAAACGGTCTGTATCCAAGCACCCCGGAACTCACGTTTGACGTCGTGGCCGGATACAGGGGTTGCTTTCTGCCGTACCGTTGAACAGGCCGAGACCAGAAAAAACGTAACCAGGATAAGTAAAGTATGTTGTTTAAGCATGTACTATCAATACATTGTATATTAGGAAAACAAAATTAGCGGTTTCCATACACATATGCAATGTTTTAGGTTTTATTCATTAAAAAAGTGTGTAATAATGATAGACTTTCGACTTTTGTCATCACATATACGCCACACAAGAATAGAAAATGCCTACCTTTGCCTGTTCTAAAAAAGCAGGAGTAGGAAATACATATGGCCGACAATCATTCCATCTTCATCAAAGGTGCACGTGCGAATAATCTCAAAAATATAGACGTGGAAATTCCTCGGGATAAACTGGTGGTGATCACCGGTTTGTCGGGAAGCGGAAAATCATCGCTTGCCTTCGATACGCTGTATGCCGAAGGACAGCGCCGGTATGTGGAAAGCCTTTCGTCGTATGCACGCCAGTTCCTTGGGCGGATGAGCAAGCCCGAGGCCGACTTTATCAAAGGTATCCCTCCCGCTATCGCTATCGAGCAACGGGTGAATACACGTAACCCCCGGTCTACCGTAGGCACTTCTACCGAGATCTATGAATATCTCCGTCTGTTGTATGCCCGGATCGGGAAGACGATCTCTCCTGTCTCCGGGCAGGAGGTAAAGAAACACCAGATCAGCGATATCCAGAAAGAAGTATTGGCCTATCCCGAAGGCACACGCTTTGCCGTGTTTACTCCTGTGATCCTGCCCGAAGACCGGGCGATGAAACAACAGTTGGAGATCCTGCAGAAAGAAGGTTATACCCGCCTGTCTATTGGCGACACCGTGTATCGTATTGCGGAAGTACTGACAGACGAGAAGCTATTGAAATCCGATTCGATAGAGATTCTGATCGACCGCCTCGTCGTTTCCGGCGATAAAACCCTGAAAAGCCGTTTGGCAGATTCGGCTGAGACGGCCTTTTTTGAAGGACATGGTACCTGTCTGATCCGTGTCTATCTCGAAAATGAAACCCTCCTGCTGATCTACTCCAAGAAATTTGAAGCTGACGGCATGGCATTTGAAGAACCGACGGATATGATGTTCAGTTTCAACAATCCGGTAGGTGCTTGTCCTGTGTGTGAAGGATTCGGCAAGGTGTTGGGTATTGACGAGAACCTGGTCATTCCCGACAAGAGCTTGTCGGTATTTGAAGGTGCTGTTGTCTGTTGGAAAGGAGAGACGATGGGCGAATGGCAACGGGAGTTCATCAATAGCAGTGCGCGTTATGATTTTCCTATCCACCGTGCGTATTATGACCTGACGGAAGAAGAAAAAGAGATGCTTTGGCATGGCGCCAAAGGCGTACATGGCATCGACGATTTCTTTAAATTCGTGCAGGAGAATATCTATAAGATCCAATACCGGGTGTTGCAGGCTCGTTATCGTGGAAAGACCACTTGCCCTGCTTGTAGAGGCAGCCGTCTGAAACGCCAGGCATTGTATGTAAACGTCGGCGGACGTAGTATTGCCCAGCTGGTCGTGTTGCCTATCACCGAATTAAAAGTCTTTTTCGACAACCTCAAGCTGGACGAAACAGAGACCACCATTGCCAAACGTCTGTTGACGGAGATCAACAACCGCATTCAATTCCTTCTGGACGTCGGATTAGGTTATCTGACCCTCGATCGCTTGTCTGCCTCCCTTTCCGGCGGAGAAAGCCAACGGATCAACCTGGCCACTTCCCTTGGCAGCAGCCTGGTAGGGTCGCTTTATATATTGGATGAGCCAAGTATCGGACTGCATTCACGTGATACCGAACTGCTTATCCAAGTACTTCGCCAGCTACAAGTCCTGGGGAATACTGTAGTAGTAGTAGAGCATGATGAGGAGATTATCCGTGCGTCGGATTATATCATCGACATCGGCCCCAAAGCCGGCCGCCTGGGTGGAGAAGTCGTCTATCAGGGCGACGTTGCGCATCTGGCATTTAATCAGCAAAGTTATACCGTACGTTACCTGAATGGGGAGGAAAAGATCGATCTTCCGCCATACCGCCGTCCGTGGAACCATTATATCGAAGTGAAAGACGCCCGGAAGAATAACCTGAAAGGGATCAATGTACGCTTTCCGCTCCATGTGATGACCGTGGTAACCGGTGTGAGTGGCTCGGGTAAGAGCTCGCTGGTACGTGACCTGTTCTACGAAGGGGTGAAGAGTCAGCTCGAAGAGTCGTCTCGCCTGCCTGCCGACTGTAGCGGGCTGACCGGTGATGTGAAGATGGTCGAGGGCATTGAGTTTGTTGACCAGAACTCCATTGGAAAAAGTTCCCGCTCCAATCCCGTGACCTATATTGGTGCTTACGACGAAATCCGGAAGCTGTATGGCGAACAACCCCTCTCCAAGCAGATGGCGTATAGTGCCGCCCATTTCTCCTTCAATAAGGAAGGCGGAAGATGTGAAGAATGTAAGGGCGACGGACGTATCACCGTCGAAATGCAGTTTATGGCCGATATTACCCTCGAATGTGATGTCTGCCATGGCAAACGTTTCAAGGCCGACGTATTGGAAGTAGAGTACAACGGCGCCAATATATATGATGTATTGGAGATGACCGTCAACCAAGCCATCGAGTTCTTCGATAGCTCTAAAGGCAGCCAGGAAAAGAAGATAGTCAAACGCCTCAAACCCTTGCAAGACGTTGGATTGGGATACCTGAAACTGGGACAGACCTCATCCACCCTGTCGGGAGGCGAGAATCAGCGTGTGAAACTCGCCTACTACCTGGGTCAGGAGAAACAACCGCGTACCCTGTTCGTATTCGACGAACCGACTACCGGTTTGCACTTCCACGATATCAAGACGTTGCTCAAAGCCTTCAATGCCCTGATAGAAAAAGGACATACAGTCGTGATCATCGAACATAATATGGATGTGATCAAATGTGCCGACCATCTGATCGACCTGGGGCCGGAAGGAGGGAAGGCCGGTGGTTACCTGGTTTGTACCGGGACACCTGAAGAGGTGGCCGCTTGTTCTGAATCATATACCGGACATTTCCTGCGCGAAAAATTATAACGGAAGAGCCTCATCCGGTTCGTCCTCTTCAATGGGTGCATCGGCATGGAGTTTCAGCTTTTCTTTATTCTCCAGGTATTCTTCCTTGAATATATTCACACAGAGGAGGAAGAATGCGATCAATAACGGCCCAAAGATAATACCCATAAAGCCGAATAGGGATAGACCGATAATGACTCCGAATACCGTGATCAACGGATGGGTGTCTGCCATTTTCTTCTGTAGCATCAGGCGGATCATATTGTCGATATTCGATATGATCAGGATACCGAACAAGGCAATGCCTATGGCGCCTACCCAATTCCCCACCAACGCCATATAGATGGCCAGCGGCAACCACACCAACCCTGTCCCCACAATCGGAATGATGGTAGCGATACAGGTCAGGAATCCGAATATAACCGGTTCCGGAACCTGGAAGATCAGGTAACCTATAAAGGCAATGATGCCCTGGATAATGGCTAACAGCGGAATACCGATAGCATTCGACGAAACGATCATGTGAATCTCCCTCAACACTGTCCGCTTGTTCTTCTCACTGAAAGGCAGGATGGTGTAGAAATAATCCTCCATCTGCCGCCCGCTGATCAGCATGAAGTAGAGGAAGAAGAGCAGGACGACCAGGTTCATGGTCAACCCACTGATACTTCCCATCAGGAATTGTCCGACCTGCGGCAGGTAAGAGGCAGCCTTCAGCAAGTTCGTTCGATCCAGGATATTATACCCAGTCTTCTGCTGGATCAGATCGGCCACATGCTGCGCCGTGTCCATGATCAGGGACGTATCGAGATTGATATGTTGCAACGTGCTCACCAGCAGCCAGGCTGTTAGTGAGATGGGGATGAGGAATAATAGAATCGTTTCCACCAACAACAACAAAGCGGCCCACCCTTGTTTCATCTGTTTCTTTTCGGTGAGGAAAAGCAACTGTTTCCTTACCAGTATATAGATGGTAAATGCACCCAGTATACCACTGAGAAAAGGGGTAAATTCGAAGAATAGCACGATGCCTATTCCCACGATCAGAATGATGAGCGAAAACTTCCGGTATTGCTCCTGTATGTTGGCCATATTTTTATCAGTTAATTAGTTTTGTAGAGAAAACAAACAGGCTCCCGACAAAGTTTATCTGTATGCGTGATAATAGCGTTACCCGAGCGCGTTGTAAACAATCCGTCCTTCTACGATGGTCGCTTGGTTATTCAGTTCGGCATCCAGGAAGATGATGTCGGCATCCTTTCCTTTTTCCAAGGTTCCCTTTTGGCCGGCGATACCCATGATGCGTGCAGGGGTGTCGGCAGCCATACGGACAGCGTCTGTCAGCGGAATCTCTGCCTGCTGTACCATGGTGCGGATCAACCGATCGGCCGTCGCGATACTGCTCGACAGCGCTGAGCGGTCAGGTAGTTTGCCTACCCCGTCTTCGAGGATCACACGCGGATCGTTGAACAGTGTAGAAGCATCTTCCCAAGCGGCGGCACGCATGGCGTCGGTCACCAGCGCAATACGTTCCGGCCCTTTTATTTTATATACCAGTTTCAGGATAGCAGGGGGCACATGGATACCATCACCCACCAGTTCCACAGTCATATCATCTACCAGGTAGACGCTTTCAATCGTTCCTTCGTGTTTATATTCACGGTTCTTGTGTACACCGGTCATAGCATTGTAGAAATGGGTGGCATGTGTATAGCCTGCTTCATAGGCGGCTTTGACTATGGGATAGTCGGCTACGGTATGCGCCAGTGATACCAATACGCCACGACTGGTGGCATAGCGGCCGAACTCCAATGCACCTTCCAGTTCGGGTGAGGCACTCCAACGTTTGATACAGTCGGTTTCATCCAGCAACGCCTTGTATTCGTCCGGGTTGGGAAGGAATAGGAATTCAGGGAACTGCCCGCCTTTCATCACCGGGTTAAGGTAGTTCCCTTCCAGGTGAAGGCCCAAAATACGGGCGCCATTGCCCGGATCGCCCATCACTTCTTCACAGGTGCGGAATGCCTGGCGGAAGACGCTCAGCGGAGCGGCGGCCAAGGTGGCATACATCGCCGTCATGCCATAACGGGCATGTGCTTCGGCTGCTGTGCGGAAGGCTTCCGGTGTAGCTTCGGTAAAATCGCGCCCCCCTCCGCCATGCAGGTGGAAGTCGATACATCCCGGGGCGATATAAGCGCCTTTAGCATCCAGTATTTCTGCTTCGGGTATGTCATTGTTTTGCGTGGATATCTCCCGTATCTTTCCGTCTTTTACCAATAGATAGCCGTCAGATAAGATTCCGCCGGGGGTAATGATCTTGCCGTTGTAGATCTTTAGCATGTGTGATGTCATGGTTTGTCAATTAGCTGAATCAAGAATGAAACCTTTGATGCCTCTTCGGTCGAGTGAAGAATAAACCCGTTTACCGAAGGGAGAACCGGTCTGCGTGGTTGATTTCAACCCGCTGACACCCATTTGTTTGAGCGCTTCGGCGAGCAACAGTTCTTCCGGTGATCCCAGCGGGGCAAGTCCCTGATCGGAACTACTCTCGTCCAATGCGATATCCGGTTGGAAGCCTCCTTCATAATCAGCCTTACGGTCTTTGTTGTATATGCGCAGTACGATGGGGTGCAGCAACCAGTCATATTTTTCTTTTTCGCCGTAGGTATTAGACCCTACGGTTTTACCGATGGTCTTGTTCCCGATCAGCGTAATATGCTGTCGCCCCATATAATCGTCGGGGAGTAGCATATTGATGACTGCCTCCGATGCCGATGCCGTCCAGTCGCCTGTCAACACATACAAACGGCTGAGGTTTAGATTACAACTGGAAACCGAGCTGGCAGTTTCGAAACGCAGCGTCGAATTGTCGGCTGTATTTTTGTCGTTGTATTCCAGGTAGCCAAATATATTACCCAATGCGGAAGCAGGCGCCAACAAAGAGGCGAGCAACTTGGCGCTTGATACAAGCCCGCCGCCATTATAACGCAAATCCAGTACAAACTCATTTACCTGCTTGGCCTTGAAGTTGGTAAAGATTTCCTTCATTTGGTTGTCGTATGATTTGTCGGCATTGTTATTCGGTCCGGAGGAGAAATGGGTATACGCCAGGTATCCGATCGTTTTTCCGCCGAGCGACAAAATCGTATCCTTGATAAATGGATTGTTGTTCATGGTCACGGATGCCTTGAGCTGGCAAGAACCATTCTTGTAAAGTACATTCTTTTCCAATCGGGCCAGGTTCAATTGGATACCGTCTCCGGTTTCCAACGCCGAATAGTTATCCAGCGTAATTGATTCCTCACTTGCCCCCATGCTAATGATCCAATCCCCCCGCTTTAGCCCGGCTTCTTCTGCCGGCGAACCGGAAAGTACATACAGCACCTCTCCCCAAAGGGTATTGGGTATGGTTGAATTATACAACATGAATTCAAATCCGTATGTCGGTTCGTTCTCCGAAATCGACTTGGTGGCAGTTGCTTTTTTTTCGATGGTGGAAAAGTAGAGATGATTCTTCCCATACATCACCCCGTCTTTTTCCGACCGCAGTCCTTTGAAGAATTCTTCCGGGTCTTTTGAGAAATCCAGTGATGCTTTTGCCGGCAAGTCTTTATACCACAGGTAATCCTCCTCCATCACCTTGTAGATCCAAGTGTTGACATCTTTGTTTTCCGGCTCCACTTTGGGTGCAGGATCATCCTTTCCACAAGAAATGAAAAACAAGCTAAGAGAGAAAAATATACAGATTAAAACGGAATAGACTCTCATACAAATACTTAATAGTTATTACGGAGCAAAGGTAGTATTATATCTTTTTCTCTACGATGGCTTGAACAACATTTAATACATAATCACCTAATTTTTCAAATTCGTTGACAATGTCCATATAATACACACCGTTCTGATATTCATAGACGTTGTTGTCTACATCTTCCAGGTTGCGGTTGGTGAGCTTATCACGGTAGTTGTTAATTTCGTTTTCGATGTTGTACGACGGATCGACGTCATCGTGTACCACTTCCGGCATTTTCAGGATGGCATTCATGCGTAGTACGGCTTTTTCTACCAGTTCGAACATCTTATCTACACGCCTGTTCTGGTCTTCCGTGAACTGCGCCTTACTCTCGCTGCGGCGCTTGATGGCACGCGAGAGGTTGTTGCAGGAGTCGGCGATACTTTCGATCTCGGTGACAGCACGCAACATGATGCGTACTTCTTCTTTCCCTTCCGAACTCAACCGGCCTTCGGCTACCTTGGTCAGATATGTACCGATCTCCACTTCCATGCGATCACTTATGTTTTCGTATTTCTGGACACGGTTGTAGGTTTCGAGGAAAGCATTTTCATCCTTCTGATAGAGCAAATCCTTTACCATGTCAAGCATTCGTCCGCAACGTTCACCATACACGGCGATTTCTTTCCGCGCCTGCATCAGCGACAGTTCGGAGGTGGACAATAGCCCCGATGAAATGTACATCAACTGGAATTCTTCCTCTCCTGACTCTTTCTTCTGCTTGATCAGGGCGGAGCAAATATAGACGTAGAACTTTGTGAACCAGATCATGATGCATACATTGGTGATATTGAACACCGTATGGAAGAGCGAAAGCGCGTAAGAAACGGATACCTGCAGTGAAATCAATTGTTTCTGCAATGCGATCAGATGCGGATCGGTCAGCTCTGCGTTCGAGTTAAGCAACGAAATCGTTTCCGGATCCAGTGTGCCGAGGAACTCCGTCATGGCACGCGGGTCGCCGGGTCCATAATTCGTTACGATCCAAGCGATCATTTCCGTGAACGGATAGAATAAAGCCATCACCCAGCACACCCCGAACACGTTGAACATAAAATGGGCAAGCGCCGCCCGCTTGGCTGATACATTGGCCGAAAGTGCCGCCAGGTTGGCTGTGATAGTTGTCCCAATATTCTCTCCCAGGATCATGGCGGCGGCCATCTCGAACGGAATCCATCCTTGCGTACACATGATCAGTGTGATCGCTACTGTCGCACTCGACGATTGGACGATAATGGTCATGACAGTACCCAGCGCCAGGAAGATGAATAGCGACGCATACCCCATCGTGGTATAGTTCTGCAGGAACGCCAGTACCTCCGGATTGCTCTGCAAGTCGGGTACCGACGATTTCAGGTAAGACAGTCCGATAAACAACAGGGCGAAACCCATCACGAACTCGCCCCACGACTTCCGCTTGCTCTTGCCGGAGAAGATCAACGGGATACTAAGCCCGATCAACGGCAACGCAAACAGACTGATATCCACCTTGAATCCGAACAACGAAATAATCCATGCCGTTACCGTCGTTCCGACATTGGCACCCATGATCACACTAATCGACTGGGCCAGTGTCAGAAGTCCGGCATTGACAAAACTGACGACCATCACCGTCGTGGCACTGGATGACTGGATCAGGGATGTGATCAGCAAGCCGGTCAGTACGCCTGTCACCCGGTTTTGTGTCATAACGGAGAGGAAACTGCGCATTTTGTCTCCTGCCACTTTCTGTAATCCCTCACTCATAATCTTCATTCCATACAGGAACAAGCCTAAGGCACCGACAAGGGTTAGAAAGTCAAAAAAAGAATAGTCCATGTAAAAATCGTTGTTTGTGGATAGCTATCTGATTATAATTCCTTACTTTAGCCGACGAAATTACGAAAAAGAACGAAGAAACTATGTCAGAAACAATCACAATTTTTTGCAAAAACAATCAGACCCATATTGAAGTACCCGCAGGCTCGTCCTTATTGGATATATACAACCGTCTGGGGGATATCCTTTCCTACCGTCCGATGAACGCCCAGGTGAACAACCGCACCGAGGGGTTGAGCTACCGCTGCTGGCATCCGAAAGATGTCGAATTCATCGATTATTCCCGTTCTTCCGGACAGCGAACCTATGCCCGTTCCCTCTGCCATATCTTCTCCAAGGCGGTGCATGATATCCTGCCCACGGCCACGGTTTACCTGGAACACCCCATTTCCAAAGGTTACTACTGTATGGTGCATAACGGAAAGAGTATGGACCAGGAAACGATTGAAAAGATCCGGCATCGGATGCAGGAGATTATCGACGCCGACCTGCCTTTTATCCCGCATACCGCCCGTACGCAGGAAGTCACCGCCATGTTCCGCGAGCGGGGAATGGAAGATAAAGTCCGTTTGCTCGAAACATCGGGTATGCTGTATACATCGTATTATGAACTTGATGGCTACAACAACTTTTTTTATGGCTGTCTGACGCCCTCGACCGGGTATATCCATTTATTTGATGTGGTGCCTTATTTTGATGGTCTTCTGTTGCGTGTTCCCCAACGTGATAATCCCGCCGAACTGGAACCCGTCATCCGGCAGGATAAAATGTATGAAGCTTACAAAGAACACCTTACCCTGCAACGGGCGATAGGGATGGACAATGTGGGCGACCTCAACCTCGCCATCCAGCAGGGAGTTGCCCCGGAAGTTATCATGGTATCCGAAGCCTTGCAGGAGAAACAGGTATCGCGTATCGCCGAAGCCATTGCCCGCCGCTACCAGGAAGGGGTACGGCTGGTCATGATCTCCGGTCCTTCTTCTTCGGGGAAGACTACTTTCAGCAAACGGTTGAATATCCAACTGATCACCAACCTGCTCCACCCGGTGGCCATTTCACTCGACGATTATTTTCTGCCGCGGGAGCAGACGCCGTTGGATGAGGAAGGTAATTACGACTTCGAATCCCTCTATGCCCTCGACCTGCCGTATTTCAACAATGACCTCCAGCGACTGTTGGCCGGTGAAGAGATCGAACTTCCCAGCTTCAGTTTCACTACCGGCAGCCGGGTATTCAAAGGCAAGAAGCTGAAACTCCAACATAACTCCGTCCTTGTGATCGAAGGTATCCATGCTTTGAATCCCGAACTGACGGCTTTCGTGGACGACTCGTACAAATATAATGTGTATGTCTCGGCCTTGACATCCATCTCGCTCGACAACCACAACTGGATACCGACAACCGACAACCGCCTGCTTCGCCGCATCATCCGCGACTACCGCTTCCGTGGTTACTCGGCGCAGGAGACCATCTCCCGCTGGCCAAGCGTACGTGTGGGGGAAGACAAATGGATATTTCCCTACCAGGAAAATGCTGATGCCACCTTCAACAGTGCCATGCTGTATGAACTGGCTGCCATCCGGAAGTTTGCCGAACCCATCCTGATGGAAGTGCGCGAGGCCGACAAAGAGAATGCGGAAGCCTACCGTCTGCTGCGTTTCTTGCGTTACTTCAACTATATCCCCGAAGACGTGTTGCCCGGCACCTCGCTGTTGCGTGAATTCCTGGGTGGCGGCAGCTTCAAGTATTGAGATGAAGAAAGAGGCCTTTATCAAACTCCATATATCGATCCTGTTGGCAGGTTTTACAGGGTTGTTCGGTAAACTGGTCTCGTTGAACGAGGGGTTGCTGGTCTGCTACCGGATGTTGTTTGCCAGCCTCCTGCTGCTCCCCATCCTATGGTTTAGTCGCCGGCTGGCGACTATCCCGGCACGTGAGTTGTGGAAGATCGGTGCTACCGGCCTGGTCCTTGGCCTGCACTGGGTACTGTTCTATGGTAGTATCAAGGCGGCGAATGTCTCAATCGGCGTCGTCTGTTTCTCTCTGGTAGGCTTCTTTACGGCGATACTCGAACCGCTTATCTTCCGGCGGAAGTTCTCCGCCCGCGAGTTGTTGTACAGTTGCATTACCGTCTGCGGTATCCTGCTGATCTTCCAATTCGACACCCGCTACCGATTGGGGATTACACTCGGGATTATCTCCACGGCGTTGGCGGCGCTCTTTACTATCATCAACAAAAAGGTCGGTACACGTTATCCGTCGGGTACCATCCTGCTGTATGAAATGACTGGCGGTTGCCTCGGCCTTCTTTGCCTCTTGCCCCTTTACCTCCACTTTTTCCCGGTGGAATCGATCTTTCCGGGGACGAAAGACCTGTTGTGGCTCCTGTCGCTCGCCTTCTTCTGTACCATCGGCCTCTACCTGTTGCAGATCAGTGCCCTGAAGACCATCTCCGCCTTCACCCTAAACCTCAGCTACAACCTCGAACCCGTCTACAGTATCCTCCTCGCCATGCTCTTCTTCGGCGAAGCCCGCGAACTAAGCTGGGCCTTCTACGTCGGCCTCACCCTCATCATCCTCTCCGTCCTCCTCCAAACCCGGCAAGTGATGCGGGAAAGATGATCCCCCCAACTACGATGCCTCACCCATCTTTTGCCGATACCTCACTCATCTTTTAGGGGCTGTGTCAAAAGTCGACACAGCCCCCAAAAGATGAATACAAATAGTCGATGGATACTTGTGCTAACGTATCCACCGACTATCCAACTTCTGATCTATGATTTACCTGCTTTTTACAGGGCGCACATCTGATTATTTGTTGCTGACCACTACCCGTTTCGTCATCCCGTCGAGCTGTACGATATAGATACCGGTGGGCAGGGGGAGGGTGGTGAGGCCGGGTGTCAACTGGCGGTTAGCTACCATCTGACCGGCCGCGTTGTATACGCGCAGCGGTGTAGCCGTGGGAGTGTCGATATACAACTGTCCGCCGCGGGTGTAGAGCTGCGGGGCGTCGGGCTGCTCGTTACCGGTGATGTTGAAGGAGACCCGCACGTCGGTATCTTCATATACTTCTGAGAGGATGCAGCGCCATTTGTCGATGCCGACCGAGATCAGGCCTGTGTTGTGTCCGTTGACCGTAACGGTCGGCGTCTGTCCTTCGTAACCTTTGGCCAGGGTGATGACGAACGAGAAGGGGTTGCCCGACTGGATCTGGAACGAGCTCTTGTCCTTATCGATTACGATACCCGTGCCGGTTGTCAGGGTGACGGTGTGGTACGTGATGATGGGATCATCGACGGGATCGCTTTTGGTGATACCGGTCACGGCGACAGTCATATCCTCCTGGGTGACGGTCAGCGTATACACGCCACCGGTTTCCGTTACGCCCTCGGCCTCCACGATGCCGTTACCTTCGTAACCTTCGCTTACGGTGAAGGTAAAGGCCAGTTCGCTGCCGGGGGTAACAATGAGGTCGGTCGTCGCGTCGATCGTTTGTCCGTTGACAGTATAGGTGTAGCCTTCGGCGACGGTCATTGTGACGGTATATGTCGGCTGCCATTGCAGGTAGGGGTAACCATTGTTAATGGTGGCATAGGAGGCCATTGCCCAGACGCCGCCTTCGCCGAATGACCAACCGGCAAAGATTTCTTCCTGCTGCATATCGGTTGTGGTTTTTCCGTCGGGTGTGCCTGTTCCGGCACCGCCGCCAATAGCTTTGCTTGCGGCGTCAATGTGGTAGTAGCAGTTTTCAATATTACCTGAGCTACCGGCCTCACTGTTTGTTCCGCTATTCCAGCCAGCAAAACCGCCCATTCGGGTGCTGTTTGCAGACGTTACAGTGCCAGCGGCGTAACACTTCGTTGTTTCGTCTGTATTCACTCCTGCAAAGCCTCCTATATAGGTACTTGCTCCATTCCCTGTTACATTACCTATAGCGTAACAATTAGCCGCGCCCCAGTTATACCCGGCAAAGCCACCTATAAATGTGGGGTTACCGCTGTCATCGCCATTGCCATTCACATCGCCTGAGGCAAAACATTGGGTCACTTTTGCGTTATACGAAACACCGGCAAAGCCGCCAACGCGAACACCGTCTATACCATTGCCCTGAACATCTCCTATGGCAGAGCAACCTTCGATTTCGCCTTCCCAGAAATAGCCTGCAAAGCCTCCAGTACACACGCTGTTACTGTTGTTTATCACATGCCCTGAAGCATGGCTGGCAGTAATCTTATTGTTTCCTGTATTACCCAAAAAGCCAATAAATCCACCAAAGTAGCCGCCGACGCCCGCTCCACCACTTACATTTCCGGATGCCGTACAGCGGGTAATTTGGCCACCGCCATCAAAAAAACCTACAAAACCACCAACTGATGAGTTGTTTCCGTTGCCGGAGACGTCACCGCTCGCCGTGCAATCTTCGATTTGTCCGTTGTGGTTAGTACCTACCAGTCCGCCAATCTGCGAACTGGCGCCAATTGCTGATACGGTTGTCGAGGAAGTACAATTGGTGATGGTGCCATTCAGGATGTATCCCACAAGTGCGCCGACACTGGCGTTGCCCCCACTACTTATCACCGTTCCGGATACCCCGAGATTCCGTATGGAACCGTTGTATACCTCGCCAAATAGACCGACTTTGAATATGTCGCTATTGATAGATAAATTTGTTATGGCCTTTCCATCACCATCAAAATGGCCGTGGAAGGCTGTGTAGTTGTTACCAATGGGAGTCCAGTTCGAGAAATCACCCAGGTCGATATCGGCGGTCATTTTAAAGTATTTGCCTGCGTAGTTCTTACCATCGTCGTTCACGAACCTGGCGAGCTTCGTCAGGTCGATTGCATTGTTAATTTGGTAAGGATCTTCCTCCGTACCGCTGCCAAGGAAATCAAAAACCGCCAATTTGCCTTCCGCCTGGTAGGCGATTAATTGGTCGCTGTTGTCGGCGAAGAAGTACTGTGCCTGGGCCGCCGTAGCGCCGGAGTTGACGAAGACGCCGCTTGACGTAGCGGTTTGCACGCCAACATTCATGCCGGTAGCAGGGGCGTTGTCGCCGGTGCCGAGGGTGATGTATTTGCCATCCGCAAGCAGCACGTTGTCGGTTGTGGAGTCATCACCATTTGTATTGCCTGTGATCTTTGCCGTGCCACTAAGGGCGAGCTGTACGCGGGTCATGAATCCCACATATATGCCCCCCCCATAGCTAGCCTTATTGTGGCTGATTTCACCGCCAGTCATCGTAAACGGCCCGTCATATGCCAGTATACCACCACCGCCGTTATAAGGAACTTCGTTACCGGTGATTTTGCCACCGTGCATAGTGAATGCTCCATAGGAGTTGATGCAAACACCACCACCGCCGTTGTATATCGTTTTATTGTAGCTGATTTCTCCACTTTCCATGGTAACTGTTCCATAGAGGATGTATATACCACCTCCGTCATTTGCTTCGTTGTTGCAGATTTTGCTGTCATTCCCAGACATAACAAACGTGCCCTGGACTTGCACGCCGCCGCCGCCTTGACCGCTGCCACTGTTATTGGGAAACCTGTTATTTTGCAATACGGCGCCATTGTCTATTCTGAACTCGGCATTAGATGAAACATATACAAGGGAGCCTTTGGCATCTGCAACGACGTCTTTGTTCCCATCAATAATGATGTTCTCCATCGTGAGTTTTGCCTCGGCTTTTACGGTGAAGAGGTTGCCGGTCACGCCCGTGCCGCGGGTAATGGTTTTAATCTCGTCTACGTCGGCGCTTTTGATGGTGAGCGTTTTGCCTGCTGCATTTGCCGGGATGGCGACAACGCTTGTTGCGGTGAGATCCTGGCTTACGGTTACGGTCATATCTTCGGTGGCATTCGCGTAAAGGCTGATCTGTCGCTTGAATTTCTCGAACGGGGTTTCGGTAGTTACAATGGCCAGCTTGCCTTCCGCCTGGTAGATGACTTCTTTGTCACTGGCATCCGCGAAGAAATAGGGTTCGTGGGCAGCCGTAGCGCCGGAGTTGACGAAGACGCCGCCTGTCGTCGCTGTTTGCACGCCAACCTCCATGCCTGTAGCAGGGGCGTTGCCGCCGGTGCCGAGGGTGATATATTTGTCAGCTGTAAGCGTCACATTGTTGTCTGTATTGTCAGCTTTATTGCCTGTAATCTTAGCCGTACCACCAAGGGTGAGTGGTGAAGTAGGGTCCCAATAAACGCCACCGCCGTTCTTATCTGCACTATTGTTGCTGATTTCACCGCCAGTCATCGTAAACGATCCCGAATATGACCGTACGCCGCCACCTTCGGTAGGAACTTCGTTGCCGGTGATTTTGCCGCCACTCATGTTGAAAGTTCCACCAGCATGGATGCCAACGCCGCCACCTCCACCATCACTCGAAAGTGTCGTTTTGTTGTCGCTGATTTCTCCATTTGTCATGGTGACTACTGTGCTCCCATTCAGAATGTATACTCCTCCGCCGATACTCAGGGCTTCGTTATGGCTAATTTTGCAGTTTTCCCCGAATATATTAAACGTGCCGCCAGATACATACACGCCACCGCCACTAACAGATGCACTATTGTGGTTGATTTCACCACCGTTCATGGTGAATGTGCCGTCAGAATACACGCCGCCGGCTCTATTTGCACTATTGTTGCTGATTTTACCGCCGTTCATGGTGAATGTGCCGGCAGAATACACGCCGCCACCGTAGGTAGTAGGGCCTTCCGTTCTCGTATTCATGTTATTCTGCAATACGGCACCAACGTTCATTACGAGCCCGGCAGAGGCAGATACATAAACGAGGGAGCCGCTGGCATTGGTGACGACGTCTTTATTTCCGTCAATAATGATGTTCTCCATCGTGAGCTTTGCACCGGCTGATACGGTGAAGAGGTGGTCGGTTACACCCGCGCCGCGGGTAATGGTACGGCGGGTGGCATCGCTTTTGATGGTGAGCGTATGGCCTGCTGCATGTTCCGGGATGGAGATTATTTGCGTCATCGTAATATCCTGGCTTACGGTCACGGTCATATCTTCGGTTGCTGTCGCGTATTTGGCGATCTGCGCCTTAAAATCATCGAATGGGGACAATGGAACGGCAGCCGACGCCGTCATGGACACAATGGCCATGAAGAGGGGGAATAATAGTTTCTTCATCACTTTTCTTTTTGTAGTTATTTCTATTGTTTTGTAATGCGGGCAAAGATATGACCGAAGCGGGAGAGAGGAGTACCAGAATCACAATACTGAGTACCAAAATCACAATACTTTGTATGCCGGAATCACCATTTACGACGCTTTACCTCAAAAACGCATAGTGATTCGCCTCAAAAACACACAACGAAATACCTCAAAAACACGCAGTGAAGTGCGCGAAAAAGGCCTTAAGGAGGGGGAGTCCTTAAGGCCTTTGACCTGCTATAGTGAAAGATGAGATTACTTGTTGTTGACAATGACCTGTCTCGTCAGCCCGTCGAGGCGGACGATATAGATGCCTGCGGGCAGGGGGATCGTGGTGAGGCCTGGTGCTAACTGGCGGTTGGCAACGACCTGGCCGGTGACATTATAGATAGCGCAGGGCGTGCCCGTGGGGGTGTTGATATACAGTTGTCCGCCGCGGCTGTATAGTTGCAGCGCGTCGGGTTGCTCGTTACCGGTGAGGTTGAGGGAGACGAGCACGTCGGTATCTTCAGACACTTCCGAGAGGATGCAGCGCCATTTGTCGGTGCCGATCGAGATCAGGCCCTTGTTGCGTCCGTTGACCGTGACGGTCGGTGTCAGTCCTTCGTAGCCCTCGGCCAGCGTAATGACGAACGAGAAGGGGTTGCCCGACTGGATCTGGAACGACTTCTTGTCTTTGTCGATCACGATGCCTGTACCCGTAGTCAGAGCGACGGTGTAGTAGGTGATGACGGGATCGGGATCGGTCGAGGGATCAGGATCGTCGGGGAGATCAACGATCGCCAATTTGTCGCCGTCCATTTGCACGGTCTTACCGCTGACATCCGAGTGGAAATACTGTATATGGCTGGCGGCCTCCGTGTCAGAGTTGACAAACACGCCGTCGGCTGTGGCGGTATTCACCCATACCTCCATGCCTGCGGCAGGAGCGTTGGCGCCTGTACCCAGGGTAATGTAAACTCCGTCGGCAAGATGTACGTTGCTGGCAAAGCCAACAGCCAGTGTATTGTTTTTAAGCACCGTTGTGCCTCCCACCGTCAGTGCGCCTTCAACTTCCAGCAGCGATCCGCCTGCCTCGGGGTAGGATTCTTTGTTGCCATCAATCGCGATGTTTACAAGCGTAAGGCTTGCGCCGGCAGCCACGGTACATAAGTTGCCGGTCACACCACGCCTGAGAGTAGCAGTAGTGCCTTCATCGCTTTTGATTGTCAGCGTTTTACCTCCCGTACTTCCTGAGATGGTGATAGGGCTTGTCAATGTAATGTCGTTTTTGACTACAATGGGAATATCTTCTGTATTGGATGGATCGTTGAAATAAGTCAATGCCATTTTCATTTCTGCTTCATTTTTTACATGAAACGATACTATCCGATAGGCATGAAGTACCGAGCCGGAAACGGATTGTGTGGAGTCGTTACCTGCCTCGAGGGTATAAAGCCCGCCATTGAGGAAGGTAATTTGGTTACCTGCAAGCGTGTAGTCCTGGCCGGTAGCGGCCACACCGTTGCGTTTTACATTGGCATAGGTAGTAGTGGCCGGTGGCGTACCAAATTGCGTCTCGGTTGTTATGGTGGTAGGCACACCTGCACTTACATCCAGGGTATCGGTAAGCTGCGTACCAAACTGCTTATTGGCAGTAGTACTCAGCTGGGTCGATAGTGCATACAGGCTACTTAACGACAAGCGGTTGTTTCCCATGCTTAGCCAGGTTAATTGGGTGTTCTTTGATATATCCAGCGCTGTTAACAGATTGCCTTCGCATTCCAGTGTATTTAACTCGGTGTTGTGTGATATGTCTAATGCTGTGATCTTATTACCAAGAAGACTCAGCCCAGTCAGCGCTGTTGCGTGGCTCACATCCAATGCTGTAAGGCTTTTATTATCTACATGCAATTCGGTGAAGCTGCAATCAGGGTCGGTGGTGCTTATTATTACGGTATAGGAATTGGTGTCGCCATAGGCCGCGGCTTGGGTCACTGTTTGTTTGCTACCTGTGCCTGTGTGTGAGGAGGCACTTCCGTTGCCCCAATCCACAGTAAAGTCTTTCCCGTTATTGGCTGTGACGTCAAAGCTTTTAGCTGTCGTAGCACCCACCCAGGTAAAGGCAATAGAGTTAGTAGGGGCATAAATCTCAAGCGCATAGATATCGCCACCACCACTTGTGGTAGAAGCCGAAATTTTCACTGTCACCGGACCAAATTCATTGACATCAAACGAGTCGTAGTTGCAGCTGTTAGCAGCATCCCATTCGCGACTGAGCAAGGTGGTTTCTACCCCATCTACCACTTTAATAATAGTGGAAGCACGTTTACTTGTGTAAGACGATCTGAATTTTATCACACCGCACTTGGGCAAGTCCATGATTACATAGCAGTTGCCATTTGCCTTATTGCCAACGTTTATAGTACTCGTGTTGAATACACCTGTTGTTGATTTGTCAGCTGCACAACCTCTTACCTCCTGATTGGGGCTATACGCTTTGCCACTCATCCATGAGGGCGTTAGGTAATCCTCATCTAAAACAGGCAGGTAGGGAAATACAATAGCGTCGTCTTTGGTGGTGAATGTCCATTCAATATCCGCAGCTAGTTCATTACCCGACATATCAGTAATGACTTCTTTGGGAATAAATACTGTGTAGGTGCGCAAAGGCTTGATAACCGTATCTTTTAACGTAATTGTATTGTCGACAAGGGTATAGCCCACCGAACCACCATTCACTTTAATATCCTGACCGGAAACCTTTTGAATCGCTTCATTAAACACCAATTTAATCTGCTTGATCGGTGCACCTGTAGCACCTTCCGGTGCTCTGCTTGCCAGAATTGGCCCCAGACTATCGGTGGTGAACGACCAGGAAAACGCTTCCGACAGATTATCACCAGCATCTTTTACGGTGCCGGCACCCGCGGTTATGGTGTAGGTCTTTGCTTTTACCAGTGTGGCAGAGATATACAATGTGTCGTTGCTTGCTGTTACATCAACAATTGTACCACCCTCGTCAATGCTTACATTGTTTGTGTTATTGTTTGTGTTTACGGTAATATCTTTATTAAATACTGCATAGAGCCGGGTATCGATAGGAATATTATCGGCGCCATTGGCCGGGAAAAACGTAGTAGGGGCTGGGGCCGCAGGGGGGCCATAATTCACATGGTTCTTTTGTAATTCATTATATACCATTATCCCTGTCGGCGACAGATTGGCTGTAGTATAGACCGATCCGCTGCCGCTTGTTCCGGATTTCCAGGTGGAGGAAGTACGCTCTGCACCACTTTCCCATTCTACCGGCGACCAACTCCAGGCTGTCCAACTCACTTTTTGGCTCGTTCCATTGCAGCGATTGATGAAGGAGGTTGCGTTTGCAGAAGGAGGCGTTCCTGTAATCGCACCAAGTCCCCTTGCTGGCGTATCATTCCACTCGGTTACAATAACCGGGATGTTTTTAAGCATATTGTCGGTGAACTGACTACCCAATAAGGCCGCGTCCGCGTCCGAACAAGCAAAATAGTGGAACGCATACATGATCTGCAAGGTGCTATGCGTTATTTTATTGTTATTCGCATCCGACAAGGTCCGTGAGAAGCCCGGAGTTCCCACAATCACCACCGCATGGGGATCATTCGCTGCGATTACGGGGAGGATCTGGTTCGCGTACGTTTTAATAGAAGCCCAATCAATACTATTCGGTTCATTGCAAATTTCATAGAGCACATGGTTGTAGCCATTTTGTTTTACATACGATGAAATATCGGCGAAGAATGTCGTTGGAAATTCTCTTGCCGAACCTGTTAAGTAGTTATTCGGATTCCCAGGTGTCAGCACATGATAGTCCACAATGGCATACAGGCCGAGTTCGGCACACCAGGTAATGGCATTTTTTACCCATGCTTTGGTCTCGGTCCAAGCACTCGCACTAACATCGTCAGCTGTTGCGGAAACATAGCAAGTAAGGCGCACCACATTTGCGCCCAGATTCTTCATCCCCTGGAAGTCATTCTGCTGGTCGAAAAAGGAGCGGACACTTGCCCACTGATACCCATGCGTAGACCATCCCCTCAGTTGAACAGCTACCCCGTTCTTATCCGCAAGCTGCACTTTGTTATCGCCTGAGGTGGGGGTCGCTACCAATTTCAATGGTCCCCAGGCGGAGATGTAGTCATTAGACGCATAGTTGGTCGTCGACAATGCCATCGCTTGCAGGCCGGACATAGCGGCCACAAGAAATAGTAAAAATAGTTTCTTCATTACTTATTCTTTTTGTTCTTTAATGTAATGCGGGCGAAGGTATAATAGAAGAGGAAAAGAGATGTTCCATTATTACAATACCGTGTATCATAATTACAATACTTTGCACGCTCCTCCTGCCATTAGGCCAGGCTATGCCGGGAAAAAGGAATGGGAATAGACTACAAAAGTGCATTTCCCCCGATGGAATGGGCGTTATTTGAATTTTCTCTTATCCCCAGCCTGATATCGCAATTTGCGACTTCAAGTGCCCTTCCTCTATCGTACAAATAGCCCATGCAGGCAAACATCCTACACTCCTGCATTTCCGGTATAACTATACTTGTGCCCAATCACTTAACCGATGTATACCTGCCCCAAACCCTACACACCGGCCCTGCATCTCCCGATATAGGGTAATTCTTCCACCATACGTTAATTAACAGGATAATAGTGTGTAAGGCTATCTGGGCTCCCCGCCTTTCAAGCTACTCTTTATACACATCTTTTTGTGGCGCTTTGGCATAATGCCCCGTTAGGGGTATCGTGTTCGTAGCCAGGGGTGCAGGCGAAGCCAAGCCCCTGG
>JAVBUR010000040.1:0-42853 GCA_031555145.1 Tannerellaceae bacterium
CGCTGACGCGGCGCATGATAATTGTTGTTATTCTAATTGACCGTGGGCTCGGCTTCGCCAGCACCCACGGCTACGAACACAATGCCCGTGACCGGGCATTCATCGTCGCGGCGAACACCCATTACTTTCAAATTTCGTTGAATATGAATGTTGTGTATCTTGTAACCAGGCGATCTTTCGGACGGTTTTGTCCGGTTTCGGACACATCAGCAAAATGGCAATTGATTTATTTTCAACCCATTGACATTTCGGCACGCCTGTTGCAGGTAAGGCAGCAAACATCAAACAAGATAAATTATAGGATATGGGAATCATAGAAATGGAGGGTATTAGCAAGAAATACCGTACGAAAGAAGTGGAAACACTTGCATTGGAGAATGTCAATCTGGAAGTAAAGGCTGGCGAATTCCTGTCGGTTATGGGACCGTCGGGATGTGGAAAGAGTACGCTGCTCAACCTGATGGGGTTGCTCGATCTGCCGGATGAAGGAAACATACGGATCGCCGGTCAGGAGACTACCGGCATGAAAGACGGCGCCATGGCTGAGTTCCGTAATGAAACATTGGGATTTGTCTTCCAGAGTTTCCACCTGATCAACTCGCTCAATGTGATTGAGAATGTGGAGATGCCCCTCCTCTATCGTTCATCGACAGAAAAAGAGCGGCGTGAAAAAGCGAAAGCCGTATTAGAAAAGGTCGGCCTCTCCCACCGGATGAAACACTTCCCCAGCCAGCTCTCCGGCGGACAATGCCAACGTGTCGCCATCGCCCGTGCCCTGATCGGCAACCCGAAGATCATCCTGGCCGACGAACCTACGGGTAACCTCGACAGCCGGATGGGTGCTGAGATCATGGACATACTGTTCGGCCTCAACCAGGAAGGCGCCACCATCGTCATGGTTACCCACGACGAACGGATTGCCAAAGAGACCCAACGCATTGTTCGCTTCTTCGACGGAAGACGGATTGAATAGAATGGGAGTAGTAAGTAGATCGTTGTTGGGAGTTAGTAGAATCACATTCATTATGTATAAGATATATTTCAAACAGGCCCTTTATATACTGAAGAGCAATCCGTTGCTCAGTCTTATTTCCATTATAGGAACGGCATTGGCTATCTGCATGATCATGGTCATTATGATTCTGTATGAAGTCAATACGGCGGACATTACGCCGGAAGTAAACCGGAGCCGTTCGTATTATGTGACGGTCATTGAATCGCTTAATAAGACGACAAAGCAACGATATTCCTATACATACCTCGGATACACATTCACCAAAGAGTGTCTGTATTCACTTACACAAGCGGAAACGGTTACCGCCACGATTCATGGCCATACCTCTTTTACTTCCACAATGGATCAGCAACAGGAGTATATGAGCAATGTGCTTTACACAGATGTCACCTTTTGGAGTGCATACCAGTTTCATTTTGTGGATGGGCGCCCGTACAACGAAGCTGAATTCGCAAGCGGCCTCCGCAACATAGTGATCACAGAAAGCCTTGCCCGCAGGATGTTCGGTACGGAAAAAGCGGCCGGCAAACAACTGAAATTAAGTTATATCCCGTATACAATCAGCGGAGTAGTAAAGGATGTTTCAAAATTTGCAGATAAAGCGTATGCTGACATATGGCTTCCTTTTACCACCATGAAAAACATTCCGGATTGGAACGAAGGGGTCAATGGCGACATGCAATGTACCATCATAGCAAAAGAAGGCGTAACCCGGAAAGGGTTGCAGGAAGAAATAGCCAACAAAATGGCGGTATTCAACTCCAAAACATCACAGGTTGAAGCCTTTATCAATGAGCAGCCGATGAGCCACGCTCAACTATGGCTAACAGGAGGAGGTACACACCAGGCTCCTAATATGCAAAACACCTTCTTCAGGTACGGATTCCTGATCCTTATGCTGCTACTGGTTCCCGCGCTCAATCTTTCCGGTATTATATTATCCCAAATGCAAAAACGGCTAGGAGAACTGGGCGTACGCAGGGCCTTTGGAGCCAAATCCAATCATCTGCTTTGGCAGGTTATAACCGAAAATGCCGTACAGACACTGATAGGCGGTTTTCTGGGATTAGTATTATCCTATTTGGGTTTGTATTTGCTTCGGAACTGGCTATTGACAACAACTATGGGAGTTGACAGCTTGACTGGCAGCATGTTCAGTATCACTGTATTCTTATACGCCTTTCTGTTCTGCATGGTGATGAACCTGCTGTCGGCCGGTATTCCGGCATGGAACGTCTCCCGTTCAAAAATTATAGATTCATTAAACACACTATAAAAGTTATGTGGACAACCGTAATCCGACAAATGTGGAACGAACGGAAAGGGAATAGCCTGATCTGGTTCGAATTAGTGATTGTGGCTGCTTTTATGTGGTACACTGTTGATGCATTGTACATTGCGTATAAGAATTACACCCGACCGTTAGGCTTCGATATCAACCACACCTATCATATCTCACTCGCGGCAATAGATAAAGAGAGTGAAGCATACGATCAGGCGGCATCCGACGCTGAAACTCCCGGCGACTATTTCTTTACCATACTTGATCGTATCGGTCGGAATCCACAAGTGGAGGCCGTATGCTATACCAGCAATAATCATTTTCATTATAAATGGAGTAACCAGTTCAGTACATTCAAAAATGATTCGCTGTCCCGGAATGGGTATGTACGGAATGTAAGTCCTTCCTATTTTCAGGTATTCAATGTACAATCTGCTAATGACAGGGATCGTGAGGAATTAGGAAAAGTATTGGAGAGAAACGAGATTGTGATTACCAACACTGTAGCCAATACTTTTTTTGGAAATACATCCAATGCTATGAGTAAGGAAATCCGATGCATTATCCAGAACGAAGACAGTGCCCTCTACAAGATCGGAGCCGTATGCGAAGCACAACGAACCAATGATTTCCGGGAATATGATTATGCATTTTACCGAAATATACCTGCCGACCAGTTAAGAAAGCATCTTGGAAGCCCGGCCTACATGAACATCTTCATCCGTATCAAGGCGAATAACGACAGTAAAGCCTTTCCGGAAAAATTCCGTAAAGAAATGCGCGAACAACTCCATGTGGGCAATTGCTATCTGGCAAACATTACCCCCATGTCCGAATACAGGGAACAACAAATACGCGAGGGGCTGGATCAAATGCGTATGAACAGTTCTGTCATTGGCTTCTTTCTGCTAAATGTGCTATTAGGGGTAGTCGGCACCTTCTGGCTTCGCACCCAACGAAAACAAGGTGAAATCGGTCTCCGGTTGGCAGTCGGATCGTCGCAATCAGGCATTGCCCGGTTACTTTTCCTGGAGGGAAACATCTTACTATTGGCCGCTTTTATTCCTGCCACCTTGATCTTCATCAACCTGCAATATGCCGGCGTCATAGAGAGTGTATACGGATTACCGTTTATCCCTCGTTTTCTGACAGGTATGATCATTACTT
Organism: Tannerellaceae bacterium; assembly: GCA_031555145.1. Taxonomy (GTDB): domain Bacteria; phylum Bacteroidota; class Bacteroidia; order Bacteroidales; family Tannerellaceae; genus JAJDIA01. The sequence continues at coordinate 3,465 of JAVBUR010000040.1, forward strand.
ATTTGTTATTGGCCGGTATGATGGGGGTTGGCATATCCTTCCCGGCATGGCGGGCGGTAAAAATTAGTCCGGTAAAGGCATTACATTACGAATAAGAATAAACAAACAGGTATGTACAAAATATATTTCAAACAAGCCATCCAGATGCTGAAACAAAACAAGTTTATCAGCATCGTAGCTATCATCGGTACGGCGTTAGCCATTATGATGATCATGGCTATCCTGGTATCCGAAGAAGTGAAAACGATCAGTGTAGCGCCGGAGGTGAACCGCGACCGGACGTATTACGTCAGTTATCAGGCCGTAAGGGATACCACCAGTGGCATGATGGTGAGTGGATTCGTCGATTATGATATCATACGCAAATACCTGGCGGAACTGAAAACACCCGAATGTGTATCGGCTGTTAATATGTATGATACACGAACCACCAAACTAATCAACACGGAAGGTTCGAATACCTATGTCAATGCCATTGTGCGGATCACTGACGCGAATTACTGGAAGATAATGGCGTTCAATTTTATCGAAGGGAAACCATTCGTTCAGGAAGAATTTGACTCCGGCATTCCGGTAGCTGTTATCAGCCAAAACATGGAACGAACGCTATTCAAAGGAGAGAAAGCGCTTGGACAAATCATCTTGGTGGAGTTCAAGCCCTACCGGGTCATTGGTATCGTAAAGGATGTCTCACCGGTTTTCAGAATGGCATACGGCCAGGTATGGATCACATATACCTCACAGAAAAAGTTTGAACATTCGGGATACCATGTCATGTTGCTAGCACGCAGCAACAATGACTACCCGGCCATGTATGAAGAGGTTCGGAATGTAGAGAAGAGGTATCATGCCGACAAGAATCCCTGGACCATGTATCTGCGCGGGCCTGAAAATCATCGCATCTACCAGATGGATGTTCGGGCGGGCAATGCCAATTCCGTAGCCAAAGGAATCAAGACACAGAACAGGAAGATGGTGTTCATCCTGCTGATACTGCTGCTGATACCGGCCATCAACCTGTCGGGATTCAGTCTTTCACGTATCAAACGGCGTACCGCTGAAATCGGAGTCCGGAAAGCGTTCGGAGCCAAGCGGTACATCATCCTGATACAGGTGCTTTGTGAAAACCTGATCACTTCGCTGATCGGGGGTATGATCGGGCTACTTTTCTCTTATTTGGTGATCTTCCAGATGCGGAGATGGTTGCTCGGAGTCCCGACTGGTAGTGATATTCCTGGCAGCACGCTTATTTCCCTGCCCGTTTTTATTGCCGTATTCGTCGTATGCCTGCTAATCAACCTGCTCTCTGCCGGTATACCGGCCTACCGGGCTTCCCAGATGAAAATAATCGATTCACTCAATCAAAACGATAAACAATCATGATACGCCATATCCTCACCATTATCTGGAACGAACGGAAAACGAATGCCTGGATCGTTGTCGAATACACCCTTGTCTTCTGTATCCTATGGTTTTGTTGCGACTATCTGTACTTTATAGGGAAATCCTATATCGAGCCGTTGGGGTTTGATATCGAACATACCTATGCCATTGAGATGGGTGAGAAGGATCAGGAAGGAGATCCCAGTACGAAAGAAGACATATATGCAGATGCTATCACGTTAATGGAACGTGTCAAACGTTATCCGGGTGTCGAAAGTGTCAGTTTCAGTTCTTCTTCCGTACCCTATTTCCTGAGCTGGAGCGGTAACGGGTATATCGTCAATTCGGATTCCACCTGGCAAACCATACAGCTACGAAGAGTAACACCGGGTTACTTTGACGTATTCAGGATAAAGATGGTATCAGGACGTGCCTTCACACCCGAAAACAGCAATGATAATACGATACTGATCAGTCCGGACAGAAATAACATGTTTGGTAAAGACAAAAACACCATCCATGCCATATCAGATGTACGTACGCTCCGTACAGCAGAAGAAGGTGATGATACATATACGGTTACCGGTATCACTGATAAAATGAAAAGGGCATTTTACGAACCATACGAAATCAGTATATTTCAGCCACTAAGCAGAGATATGTACAACCCGTCATGGAATGAAATCACCATCCGGGTACGTCCGGAAGCCGACAAGAACTTCGCCGAACAATTTACACGCGACATGCGCGAACAATTGATGATCGGGTCTTATTTCCTCACCTCCATAACATCCTTGGAGGAGATACGGGATTCCGCCGCCGAATGGAGTGGCATCTGGGCGAACCTGAACAGCATCTATTCTATCACCGCATTCCTGATCATCAATATCTTCCTCGGTATTATCGGCACCTTCTGGTATCGGACACAGGCACGGCGCAGTGAGATCGGGTTACGTATTGCACTGGGGGCCACCAAACGGCAAATCAAGACAATACTCTGTACAGAAACACTGCTATTGTTACTCCTATCCAGCATTATCGGTATCAACATCTGTCTGAACATCAACCAGACCGACCTGCTGAAAACACTGGGGATCCCGGCAGCCGACAGCGTAGCGGCAGGCAGCGGCATCGAACAATACTTCATCAACTTTGCCCTCACCTTCGGTTTCCTTGCCCTGGTTTCCCTGGCTGCCGTATGGTACCCGGCACGACAGGCGGCAAATATTCCGCCGGTAGAGGCATTACGAGAAGAATAAGGAGAGTATGCATTAGTACAGGTAAGAGACACTATTGTTAGCTATGTATAAGATCTATTTCAAACAAGCTATCCAGATGCTGAAGCAGAACAAGTTCATCAGCATCGTAGCGATCATCGGCACGGCATTGGCCATTATGATGATCATGGCGATACTGGTATCCGAAGAAGTGAAGACGATCAGTGTGGCACCGGAAATCAACCGTGACCGGACGTTTTATATCCATTATCAGACAGAGCGGGATACGAGCGGCCTCAATCATACTTCAAATTCCGGTTACCTCACTTACAATGTAGTACGACACTATCTGTCAAACCTGAAAACACCCGAACAGGTATCTGCCATAAGCTCCGAAATATGCCTCACAAACCGAGAAGGGATGAGCGAATATGTCAATACAGTGGTACGCCAGATCGATGCCTCTTATTGGAAGATACTCGCCTTTACATTTATTGAAGGAAGACCTTTCAGTCAGGAAGAGTTCGAATCAGGCCTACAGGTTGCCGTGATCAATCAAAGTACCGCCCAACAGTTATTCAAAGGCGAGCAGGCAATCGGACAAACCATCCTGATCGAATTCAAGCCCTATCGGGTAGTCGGCATTGTTAGAGATGTATCGTCTGTCTTTACAATGGCTCACGGAGATATATGGATCGCCTATACCTCACAACAAAACAATGAATCCAGGAATGCGTCTATATTCAACCTGATGTTGCTGGCACGAAACACGGATGATTACCCGGCCATCAGTGAAGAAATACGCAAAATGGAAAAGAAATACCAGACAGACAACACGGCTAAAACCCTCGAACTGATGGGACCGATAAGCCATCGTACCTATCGGATGAATATTCGAGGGGGCACGGCTGAGAGCATCGCCAAAGAGGTTCAAATACAAAACCGCAAACTGTTATTTATATTGTTGGTCCTGTTGTTGATCCCTGCCATCAACCTGTCAGGCTTCAGCCTGTCGCGCATCAAACGGCGCACGGCGGAGATTGGTGTCCGGAAAGCGTTCGGTGCCAAACAGTATGTCATCCTGTTCCAGGTACTTTGCGAGAATCTGGTAACCTCTCTAATCGGCGGTGTGATCGGGCTTCCGCTCTCGTATGTAGTGGTATTCATGATGCGTGACTGGTTACTGAATCTACCCGACGATAGTGTGATCCCAGTCAGCACACTGGTTTCGCTACCGGTATTACTGGCTGTATTCACCATATGCCTGCTGATTAATCTGTTGTCTGCCGGCATCCCGGCCTACCGGGCTTCATGCATGAAAATAGTCGACTCCATCAATCAAAACGATAAGCAAGCATGATACGACATATCCTTACCATTATCTGGAACGAACGAAAAGCCAATAGCTGGATCGTGATAGAGTACACCTTTGTCTTTTGCATCCTGTGGTTCTGCTGCGACTACTTGTACTTCATCGGCAAATCATACATGGAGCCACTGGGTTTCAACATTGAACATACTTATCGCATCCAAATGAAAGAAAGAGACGGCGACAGGGATGCCCGAAAGCAAGAAGACACGTATGCCCATATCCGGCTCTTTCTGGAACGGGTCAAACGCCACCCGGCCATTGAAGGTGTCAGTATAAGCCAATCGGCGGCACCCTATCTCGGCAGTTTCTCCAGTACCGGTTTTAAAATCAATACGGACTCTGTCTGGCCAACCATACAACAACGAATGGTTACACCGGATTTTTTCGATGTATTTAAGATCAAGCTACAATCCGGACGCGCCTTTAACGAACAAGAAGACTGGAATAGTATTGTCGCCCTGATAGCCCCGAACAGGCATCAACGATTTGGAGCAAGAGGAGAACCCGGAATACCGGTTACGGAAGTACGCACAGTCTCCAAAGATTATGAAGAAGGTAAGCAGTTCCATTCGGTGATTGGTATCACTGCCCCTATAAAAACGACGTTCTATGACCCGTATCGTTGTTGTGTATTTCTACCGATGAACCTGACATATTCCGACCTGCGCTGGGCGGAAATCATTGTCCGTGTACGACCGAAAGCTGATCGGAACTTTGTCGAACAGTTCACCCGCGACATGCGTGAACAATTGATGATCGGCCCGTATTTCCTGACAACTGTTACCCCATTAACCAAATTGCGTGATAGCTTCATGAAAGGGCAAGGTATAACATCCAGCCTGAACAGCATCTACTCCATCACCGCCTTCCTGATCATCAATATCTTCCTCGGCATTATCGGTACCTTTTGGTATCGGACACAGGCACGACGGAGTGAAATCGGACTTCGCATCGCCATGGGTGCCAGCCGGCGACAGATCGAAACAATGCTATTCGCCGAGACACTACTGCTATTATTCATCGCCAGTGTGATAGGTCTCAACATCTGCCTCAATATCAATCAGACTGACTTGTTGCAGGCACTCGGCATCCCTCAATCCGACCATGCACAGGCCGGTATTGGTATCGAACATTACTTTATCAACTACACACTGACCTTCGGTTTCCTGGCCATCATTTCCCTGGCAGCCGTATGGTATCCGGCACGGCAGGCGGCAAGTATACCACCGGTAGAAGCATTGCAGGAAGAATAAATACCAAATAACACAACCCTATTCAATAAAATCTTTATTTTTACATGTTCAAGAAGTGAATGCCCCATGATATTGATTTGTGACGACGATGTAACCGTTCGTACCACCCTCACACTGGTACTCAAACGGGCAGGATATGAAGTAGCAACGGCTGCCACGCGGCAGGAGGCAATCGACTTTGTACGCCATACCGAGCCGCAACTCATCCTGATGGATATGAACTACAGCCAGACGACCACGGGTGAAGAAGGATTGGAACTACTGGCGCAGGCCAAGGTGTTCCGTCCCGATGTGCCGGTGATCCTGATCACGGCCTGGGGGTCGATCGGGTTGGCAGTACAGGGCATACGCGCCGGGGCATTCGACTTCGTCACCAAGCCCTGGAACAACGTGGCGCTACTGAACAGTATCCAGACGGCTATCCAATTGAACGAAGAAAGCCGGAAAGAGATTCCGGACAGCCTTACCTCCCCGGGTAAATCGTTGCGTAACGATAAGATCATCGGTCGTTCCCCACTCCTACAACAGGTAATGAACACAGTTGCCCGTATTGCCCATACCAGCGCACCTGTTCTGATCACCGGCGAAAGCGGTACAGGTAAAGAACTCATCGCTGAAGCCATCCATGAAGGCAGCAACCGTAACAAAGGAACTTTTGTTAAAGTTAACCTGGGAGGTATCTCCCAGTCGTTATTCGAAAGCGAGATGTTCGGACACAAACAGGGAGCCTTCACCGATGCCCGGCACGACCGGGTGGGACGGTTTGAACTGGCGAACAAGGGTAGCATCTTCCTCGACGAGATCGGCGAACTCGACCTCGTATGCCAGGTTAAGCTGTTGCGTGTATTACAGGATCAGACCTTCGAACCGCTTGGCGACAGTAAACCCCGGCAAGTGGATACCCGCATCATCAGCGCCACCAATCGTAACCTGACCGAGATGGTCGCACAGGGATCATTCCGCGAAGACCTGTTCTACCGCATCAACCTGATTACCATCCGGATGCCTTCGCTGCGTGAACGGTTGGAAGATATTCCACTGCTGGCAGATCATTTTGCCCGGAAACAGACCAAACTGAATGGATTACCGCCTGTCGAAATAGCGCCGGACGCTATTCGATACCTGCAACAACTGCCTTTCCCGGGTAATATCCGCGAACTGAAGAACCTGGTAGACCGCACTCTACTGGTATCCGGCCACCAACGGATCACAGAGGCCGACTTTCGCGAACAATACGTAGAGATACCCTCCGGGCACGAACCGGAAGCCAGTTCCGTGCAGTCGCTCGAACGAATTGAGAAGAACATGATCCTCCGGGCAATCAAACTCTATGGATCGAACCACTCTAAGATCGCTACCGCCCTGGGTGTGAGCAGGCAAACGCTCTACCGGCGCCTCGAGAAATACGATATCAAACTCCCTGAATAAGATGCGACGGAAGTGGTTATTCTGGATCATCGCCTGTATCCTGTCGGGATCACTGATCGGTATCGGTTGGGTATTTTTCCGCGAAGACATCACATCGTTATGGGTAATCGAAGGGATTGCGATGATCGCGATCCTGTTGGCAGTCCTGCTCTACCAGAAGTTGATCAAACCCTACAACCTGATACTAAGCGGTATGCAACTGCTGAATGAACAGGACTTCTCCACCAGCCTTCGTCCTGTTAAAAACAAGGATGCCGACCAGTTGATCAGTGTATTCAACCGGATGATCACCCACCTCAGGCACGAACGGCTATTGGTTCGCGAGAAGAACCAGTTTCTCGACCTGCTGATCAATGCTTCGCCACAAGGTATCATCATTCTCAATTTCGACCGCCGCATCACCGAAGCGAATGCTTCCGGACTCAAATTGCTGGGAGTTGACAGCCTGACCGATATACAAGGACTGCGCTTCGACGAACTGACCTTCGAACTGGCACCTTCCCTCGCCGCACTGAAACCAGGCGAAGACGTCATCATCCGCGGTGCAGGAGGCTATGCCTACCGCTGTGTCTATTCGTCGTTTGTGGATAACGGTTTCGACCATCCCTTTATCCTGATTGAGGAACTCAGTCATGAGTTGATTAAGATCGAAAAGGCGTCCTACGACCGGATTATCCGCATGATGTCGCACGAAGTGAATAATTCCGTCGGGGCTATCGGAGCTACATTGAATGTCGTTTCCGATATCTTCCGGCATGATGAGGCACAACGCTGGGATGACGTCCTGCCGGCCGTCGAAGCCTCTTATGAACGTTGTGGCCGGTTGGCACACTTTATCGGCAATCTGGCCGAAGTTGTCAAGATACCCGAACCGTCCCTGTCGGATATTTCCCTCAACGAGCAGGTTCGGTCGGTATACGCCCTCACCAGCAGCGAATGCCGACAACGCGACATCACACTAACACTATCACTGGCCGAGCCCGACACCCTGATCCGGGTAGACGGTATTCAGTTCGAACAGGTGCTGGTAAATATTATCAAGAATGCCTATGAAGCCATCGGCACCCACGGTGAGATACGGATTGCCACCACAGCCTCTCCCCTCTCCATCCGGATAGAGAACAACGGCCCTGCTATCGACGAGGCTGTCCGCCAGAAACTCTTCACCCCCTTCTTCACGACAAAGACTACCGGACACGGTATCGGACTGATGTTTGTTCGCGACGTCCTCATCAACCACCACTGCAAATTCAATCTCAGCAGTCAGGACGGATGGACACGGTTTGAAATCCTTTTTACCTGATCACAAAAAGAAAGCCGGACATCAACATCCGGCTTCTCCTGTTAAACTAAAATGTACTTGCCAAACTTATTTTACGCCTTTTTCTTTAACGGTCACTGACAATGTTACTGACTTACCATCCTTATCCTTTACAGTAACTGTAGCTGTTCCTTTCTTGACACCTTTTACGGTAAAGTCTTTCTTTGTATCCGCAACAGTAGCGATGTCTTTGCTGGACGATTCTACTTTATAAGGAGGAATACCACCTTTAATGTTGACCGTCTTTGATGTAGCACCTTCTGCCACTTCGATCTTGGTTTCGCTCAACGACAGTTTTACCGGTTTCGGATCATCTTTATCGCAACTTACCAGAAAAGCAGTTGCCAATACAGCCACACAGAAAACAGTTTTGATACCGGATAAATGGAAATTTTTCATGTTGAAATAATTAAATGTTAATAAATAAGATATTGTCAATTAAGTAAGGCGTTCGGCATGAAGGATCGCCTTTCATATATATTGATGCCAACCCGATGCTAAAGACTGCATGCCCGATGAAAAAAATAATCATTTATATTCGGGAATCTCTCAAAAGACATACCGGATCCCGGAACCAATCCCTGGGAGCAAGGGCTTTTCCGTACGAATGCTGAGCGGTTGACTATTATTGAAATAATACGACAATTTGGGTTCCAGATAGATTTCCCAATCTTTCGACAAACGATAGGATATCCCTGCCGACAGTTGTAACGACCATTGCCAGCCATCCATCCGGGCCTTCCGTTCGACCACCTTGTCAGACGCATATAATCGCTGTGTCAATTCAGCCTGCAAACCTTTTTCAGCCATTATTCCGCCCGAAGTATACAACCGCCAACTCGGATGACTCTGCCACAGGTTGGCGGTGAATGACAAGGGAATGCCTATATAATGTAGTTTCAAATCGGCTTTATACATATAATTCACATCCCTGTAGGACGTTGAAAGATAGCTATACATCACGCCTGTCTCCACACCGAATGTCTGGTTTAACTCTTTATGTACCAATACCCCGACTGAAAACGGCGGAGCAAACCCCAGGTCAGTGATTGCTGTTGGATCAGGCAAGAACTCGGGTCCCTGGCTCAGCAATGGTGAGTCATTATCAGTCTTACTGCCCGACATGGAGACAGTCGCCGCCAGCGTCCATGCCCGTGATGACTTTGCCCGGTTCGGTTTATCTTGTTTTGTGTATGGACGGTATCCGGAAGGACGTTTACCGGAAGGAGTAGGCGGACCAACGGATTGATCCGCCCGGGGAACTGCCAGTGTAGTCGCCTCGGCAGTTTCTCCCTCCCTTTCTTCCGGTACAGCAGATGTGTCAGGGGGAACATCTGCTGCTTCCCGTTCAGCAATTACAGCCGGAGCAACGTATCGTTCTTCCGACAGTAACGGAACGGAAGTTTCACTTCCGGAAGTACTTCCGATAACCTGTTCTTGTTTTTTAATATCCTGCCTGGCAACTGTTCCTACGGGAAGAAGTTGATCATCCTCCGTTATCCTCGCCAGAGAAAATACCAGCAGAAAGAGTGCCGCGACCATAGCAGCTGATCCGACCACACGCAGAAATAGTTTCGCTGTTCTCCTTCGGTTCAAGCTTCGGTCTATGCGTTTCCAACAATCCTCATCCACTTCAAACGAGTAGTTCTCGATCGTTTGCTGTATGTATTGATTGAATAGTTCCTGTTTTGCAGGAAAGTTGTTATTGTGCGTGTGCATACATTTGTTCATTTACTGATGTTATCATTTTCTGGAGTATCTTCCGCGCCCGGGTCAATTGGGACTGTGAAGTACTTTCCTTGATATTCAACATAGCGGCAATCTCGCTATGCGAGTAACCTTCCACCACGTAGAGATTGAAAACCGTACCATACCCCGCCGGCAGGCGGGCAATACAGTCATACAGTTCATCAGCCGATATCTTACTCAGCACCGAAGGATTCATATCGTCTTCCATCAGGGCACAATCTTCTACCGGTACATTCAGTTTAAAGACATTATTCTGGCGTAAATACTCAAGGGAGGTGGTTACAAAGATGCGTCTCACCCATCCGGCAAAAGATCCCTCACCCTTATAGGATCCAATATGGGTAAAGAGTTTAACAAACCCCTCCTGTAAGAGGTCTTGTGCCGTGTCCGGATCATTATTCACATACCTGCGACAGACCCCCAACATAACAGGAGCATATGTTGTATACAATAATCGTTGAGATTTGGCGTCACCTCGTAAGCATCCGTTAATCAAAGACTGTTCGTCCGTGATTGAAGGCGTTTTCATCACATTCATAGTCATCCGGATGCGTTTGATACCGACATCCGATTTTATGATGCACAAAACGGACGAAACACTGCACGCCCATTCATTAAATTTCAGAAAAAATTATTCGTCGAGTTTATTCCGGTCGTACGACGGTCGAGTGAGGAATATATAGACAACAAGGGAGAGCAGGCAACAAACGGCGCCAACCAGATAGGCGGCAGCCAAACTGAACCAGGAAGAGATAAAGCCGGTAGCCAAGGTGCCGATACCCACACCCAGGTCGAAAGACGTCAGATAGGTGGAAGTAGCTGTTCCCCGCAGGTGATGGGGAGCCACATTGACAAATAAACACTGGAAAGCCGGTACACAAACACCGAAGCTTAACCCGATAGCCAATGCGCAAACAAAAAACGCAGCCTGCACATGCCACAAGGCAAAGACAGCGAATGAGATGGCCAGGCTGATAATGGCGCTAATCGCCACATGGTGAATCTTTCCCCGATCCACCAATCGTCCCGATACCAAACGGGCCACACCTACTCCACCAGCAAAAAAAATAAAGAAGTAGCCCGGATCAGGCACATTGATTTCCCGTCCGTAAAGCACGACAAACGAGATGATCATCCCATAAGGTATTGCCACCAGCATATAGGAAAGGGCGGCGGGCAACGCCTTGACAAGGATAAAACGGTCGAGCGAGAACGACGGCCGTTCCACTTTTTCGCGTTTCGGATACTGAATCATAGAGACAGAGAACACCCCCGCAACCGCCAATGCCAGACTCACACCCACCAACGGATGAAAACCATGGGCACCATAAAAAGCAACAGCAAACAACGGGGCAAGCGACATCGACAGATTGACCGTCAGTCCATAAAACCCCATTCCCTCACCTCTTCGTTGCGATGGGATCACGTCGATGGCAATCGTATTACCCGCCACGGAAGTCAATCCCATAAAACCACCCTGAATAAAGCGGACAGCCATCACCGTCAGCACACTGGCAGCAAAGAAATACCCACCAAACATCCCGGCAAACAGGATAAATGACAACAAATAGAGTGGCTTACGCGAAAACACATCCACGATATAGCCGGAAAACGGACGGACACACAGCAACCCGATCGTATAACTCGACAAGGCGATTCCCACCTCCGACGTGTCGATCCCTAATTCCTCCACCAGATATACCGGCATAGTAGGCATCAACATATAGAAGGAAATATTCATCAGGAAGTATGAGATACAACACTGGATGAAGTTCTTGTTCCAAAGTACAGGCTTATCCGCCATCTGAATTCCTATCGACTAATACCTAATTAAGAACTACTAACTACCCTCTATACAACCTTACGCTAACTCGCTCAGTTCAAGCCAGCGCATGGTTTTTTCGTCAATTTCATCCATTACCTGTGCGATACGAGCTGACTTGACCATCAGTTCATCGTTCGATAGGGTGCCGCTGCTCATAGCCACTTCCAACGCCACCTTCTCTTCTTCGAGACGAGGAATATCGGCTTCCAGCGCTTCAAACTCACGCTGTTCCTTGAAAGAAAGTTTCTTCTTCGGTTCGGACGACGAACGTTGGGGTTTCTCTGCCGCTACGGGCTGTTTGGTCTGACGGGCGGCTTCGGCTTCCTTCTCCTGTAAGAGCTGTACCTCCTGCCATTCGCGGTAGAGGGTGTAGTTACCGGGGAAGTCTTTAATATCGGCATCTCCACGGAAGACCAGTACATGATCGACTACCTTATCCATAAAGTAACGGTCGTGCGAGACTACGATCACGCAGCCTTTAAACTGTTGCAGGTATTCTTCGAGTACGTTGAGAGTAACGATATCGAGGTCGTTTGTCGGTTCATCCAGTACCAGGAAGTTGGGACTACCCATCAAGACGGTACAAAGATAGAGACGACGTTTCTCTCCCCCGCTCAGCTTATAGACATAGCTATGCTGCTTCTCGGGCGTGAAGAGGAAATAGTTGAGGAACTGCGAGACACCCATCTTCCGACCATCACCGAGATCGACAAATTCGGCAATATCCTGCACGACGTCGATCACCTTCATCTGTTCGTCAAACTGCAGGCCATCCTGGCTGTAATAGCCGAAGCGAACGGTCTCACCAATATCAAAATGCCCGCTGTCGGGTACCACTTCGCCCATCAGCATCTTGATAAAAGTAGACTTACCGGTACCGTTGTTGCCCACAATGCCCAGTTTCTCGTAGCGGGCAAAGGTATAATTGAAATCTTCCGTGATGTGGACCGTATCGAACCGTTTGGAGACGTGTACGGCATCAAATATTTTGGAGCCGATATAGGCGGCTTTCACATCGAGGTTTACCCGGGCGTTGTCGCGCCGTTGCTTGGCTTGCTTCTCCAGTTCATAGAAAGCGTCGATGCGGTATTTGGCTTTTGTGCCCCGTGCCTGCGGTTGGCGGCGCATCCAGTCGAGTTCCTTGCGGTAGAGGTTATTGGCACGTTCCACATCCGAATGGAAAGCATCGATACGCTCCTGGCGTTTTTCGAGGTAATAGCTGTAGTTGCCTTTGTATGGATACAACATGCCGTGATCGATCTCGATGATCTCGTTGCATACGCGGTCGAGGAAGTAGCGGTCGTGTGTCACCATCAACAGGCTGATATTGGCACGACTGAGGTAACCTTCCAGCCACTCGGTCATATCAAGGTCGAGGTGATTGGTCGGCTCATCGAGCAGAATCAGTTCAGGTTCGTTGATCAGGACGTTCGCCAGGGCGACACGTTTCAACTGGCCTCCCGACAGGGTTTCCACCTTCTGATCGAAATGCACGATCTTGAGTTGGCCGAGGATCTGCTTAGCACGCTGCTCATAGTCCCAGGCCTTGTGATGATCCATCCGGGTGAGGATATCTTCCATATGGGAGGTATCTCCACCGGACATAGCAGCTTCATACTCGGCAATCAGTTGCACGGTTTCATTGGCTGCATAGAAGCAGGCTTGCAATACGGTCAGTCCGGCGGGATAGGCGGGCGACTGTTCGAGGTAGCCTACACGAAGGTCATTGCGGAAGACGACCGACCCGCTATCATAATCTTCCTTACCGGAAATGATATTCATCAGGGTTGTCTTACCCGTCCCGTTCTTGGCGATCAGGCCGATCTTCTGCCCCTGCACCACTCCAAAGGTCATATCTTCGAAGAGAACTGTTTCACCAAAACTCTTTGTCAATTTATCGATTTGCAGGTAGCTGACCATATCTGTTCTTCCTTTCTTTCTTCGTTTCGGAGGGCAAAGGTAGGCAAACGGAGGCGAAGAAGGTAAGAAACAGACGGGAAGTTTTCAGAAAAACGCTAAACAGTCAAAATAATATGGGTGATTATTCCTACCTTTGCGGCGTTATAAAACTCACTAAATAAAGGAAAAACCGTCATGCTGACTGTAATGATTCTCGTATTCCTGGTCGGTTACCTGCTGATCGCACTGGAACACCCAATCAAAGTTAACAAGGCCGGAACAGCATTGCTGACCGGAACGATTCTCTGGGTTATTTACACTTTTATCGCACAAGACTACATCCCGACTGTCTCGGCAGATGCTTTCCGTCTCTTTCTGGAAGCCAATCCGGTGATGAAATCCATTCCGTTTGCGGATCAATGTTTCCACTTTGTGGTCGAGCACCAGATTTTGGAAACGATCGGTGAAATCTGCGAAACGTTAATCTTCCTTGTCGGAGCCATGGTAACGGTGGAACTGATCGACTCCCACGGGGGCTTCATGTTCATCATCAACCGGATAACCACACGCAACAAACGCAAGCTACTGGTGCTGATCGCCGTCATCACCTTCTTTATGTCGGCTGTATTGGATAACCTGACCACATCGATCGTTATGATTATGCTGATCCGTAAGTTACTGGGTAACTATAAGGAAAGGTGGGTATTCGGCAGCATCATTATCATTGCCGCCAACAGTGGGGGTGCCTGGTCACCGATCGGCGATGTGACAACAATTATGTTGTGGGTACGGGGAAATATCTCTACCTCTGCCACCATTCCGCACCTGATCATTCCAAGCATCGTTTCCGCACTGATACCGGTATTACTTATCCTGCCTCGTTTACATGGCAATATCACGCCTCCCAATACATTCGCAGTAGATAACAACGAACTACTATTGAAGGAACTGCCCAATAAAGATAAGTTATCTATCCTGATACTCGGGGTAGCTTGCCTGTTGTTCGTTCCCATCTTCAAGACGGTCACACACCTGCCTCCCTTTATGGGTATTCTGATGGGCGTAGGTCTATTGTGGGTATTCACAGAGATTATGTATCAACGCAACACCATGGAAGAAAGTATGAAGCTGCGCCTGTCGAAAGTGGTACAGCGCATTGATGGTTCTACCCTGCTGTTCTTCCTCGGCATCCTGTTGGCGGTGGATGCACTCCGATGCAGCGGTATCCTGGGTAGCTTTTCCACCTGGATGGATGAAACGATCGGGAATGTATATGCAGTCAACCTGGTCATTGGCGCCATGTCGGCTATTGTGGATAATGTGCCGCTGGTAGCCGGGGCAATCGGCATGTATCCGGTAGCCAATGAAGCGATGGTGGCGGCGGCTGCCGATCCCACCTATATGGCTCACTTTATGGAAGATGGCGCCTTCTGGCAATTCCTGGCCTATTGTGCCGGTGTGGGAGGCAGTATGCTGATCATCGGATCGGCTGCCGGCGTAGTCGTGATGGGACTGGAACGGATCAACTTCATCTGGTATCTGAAGCATATTTCCTGGATAGCCGCCCTCGGTTATCTGGCTGGTGCCGGTGTTTATTTGTTTCAGGAGTACTGCCTGTCCTTTTAAGTTTGTCCATCCACTATGATACTGATTGCAGACAGCGGTTCCACCAAGACAGCCTGGTGTGTATCCCAAAACGGGATACCTGTCCGGCAATTCCAGACAAACGGCACCAACCCATTCTTCCAATCGACGGAAGAGATTGAAGCCGAACTGGATCGCGTACTGCTACCTGCCATTGGCGACCTTCCGGTAAAGGCCGTCTTTTTCTATGGAGCTGGTTGTGCTTTTCCCGAACAACATCAGCGGATAGCCGGTTGCATACAAGCACGGATACCTGTTCCTGTAGAAGTATATAGCGACCTGGTGGGGACTGCCCGTGCCCTGCTTAGCAGGGAGAAGGGTATCGCCTGCATCCTCGGAACAGGTTCTAACTCCTGCCTGTATGACGGGAACAGCATCATTCAACAAACCCCGGCCCTCGGATATATCCTCGGAGACGAAGGCAGTGGTGCCGTACTGGGAAAACTACTGGTAGGCGACTGCCTGAAACGGCAACTCCCCCAACACCTCATTGACTCCTTTCTGGAGACTTATCAACTGACACAGGCAAGCATCCTCGAACGAGTCTATCGACAGCCGTTCCCAAATCGCTTCCTGGCATCGCTGGTACCCTTTCTGCATGCACATATGGAAGAGGAGGCTATCTACCAGTTGGTCTATAATAGTTTCTGTCAGTTCTTTATCCGCAATATCCTTCCCTACCCGGATGCCCGGACGTATCCGATCGGCTTCACCGGATCGGTCGCCTGGTATTTCAGTGAAGTACTGCAGGATGCTGCCCACGCACAGGGATTCCACCTGGGCGAAATATTACAGACACCGATGGAAGGGCTGATCCGGTATCATCACACGACAACAACATAAACATGGCTTTTCAAAAGATAACCGAATCGGAATCAGCGTACCACAACCTCGAACAGATGTCGGTACACGAACTTCTGGCAAACATCAATCGGGAAGATCAACGGGTTGCCCTCGCCGTACAGAAGGAAATTCCAAAGATAGAACAACTGGTCGGCCTCCTCCTCGAACGGATGCAGCAAGGTGGCCGTATCTTCTATATGGGCGCAGGAACAAGCGGACGACTGGGTGTACTGGATGCATCGGAAGTCCCTCCCACCTACGGCATGCCGAACACTGTTGTAATCGGTCTGATTGCCGGAGGTGACATCGCCCTGCGCAACCCTGTGGAAGCCGCCGAAGATAACGACACCCGAGGCTGGCAGGAACTGGAAGAACATCATATTAACGAGCGGGATACCGTTATCGGTATTGCCGCCTCAGGTACCACCCCATATGTCATCGCCGCCCTGCGTGAAGCCCGTAAACGGGGTATCCTGACAGCAGCCATTGCCTGCAATCCTGATTCACCCATGGCCGAAGCTGCCGATATCGCCATCGAACCGGTGGTCGGTCCCGAATTTATCACCGGCAGCACACGTATGAAGAGCGGAACAGCCCAGAAGATGGTGCTCAATATGATCACCACCTCCGTCATGATCAAACTCGGCCGTGTGAAAGGCAACCGGATGGTCAATATGCAACTCACCAACCAGAAACTGATCGACCGGGGTACGCGTATGATCATGGACGAACTCCGCATGGACTACGAACAAGCCCGGCATTTACTACTGTTACACGACTCCGTACAGGCGGCCGTCGATTCATATCACCGCCAATGGCGATTAAATCAGTAAAGAACATCGTCCCAATGGGATGTTTTTATATCTTTGCCCTCCGTCAATCATAATAACGTAAAAGATGAGTATATTTTCCAAACTATTCGGTAAAAAACAAAGCGAAGAAGGAACAGGCGAACGCTCGGTAGAAGAGTTCATCATGCTAGTCCGTGTATATTATCAGGGCGTAATGGCCAGTAACCTGGGTATTACCAACCTCCAGATGTTGCCTGACCTGGCCTTGTTCAAACGCATGCTGAAGGTCCCAACACAGAACAACAAACTGGGCGTAGCTGAAAAATCGCGCGTACGTAAAATATTAATACAGGACTACGGCTTGACCGAAGACTTCTTCAAAGAGATCGACGCCTCCGTCAAAAAGAACTGTAAGACCCAACAGCATGTCCAGACCTATTTCTTCCAGTTCCAGGGCTTCTGCAACGACCTGTTCACCCAACTGGAAAGCCTGATGGGATTGAAGTTCCGCTTCTCCATCCTGGTTAAGAAACTGCTGCACGCCCAAACGGAGAAGACTGTCCACGAGATCATGACCAAACAGGAATGGAAAGAGGTCAAAGACCAGAAAGCCGCCTGGGCCATCCGCAAATACGCTGAAAACCTCGGCTTCTCCGAACAATGGATCGTCGCCCTCATCTACAACGTCGTCGTCCTCGCCCGCAAACAGGGCAAGCAAGACAAGAAGCAGGCGGATTAGTATTCGTTACCACAATAAGTTAACCCTCTAAAACGGTAGTTATGGCAATTATTGATGTTGTAAAATGGGATGGCAGTCCCGATATTTTCGCATGGAAATTCCCTGAAGAAAATCTGACAACATTCACACAGTTAATCGTGAATGAATCACAGGAAGCTGTATTCTTCCACAAAGGAGCGATTATAGCTGTATTCGGTCCGGGGAAACACGTACTCTCGACAGAGAATATACCTATTCTTGAAAAGCTGTATGGAATACCGTTTGGTGGTAAAAATCCTTTTACGGCGGAAGTATGGTTTGTCAACAAGGTAAAAGTACTGGATATCAAATGGGGGACCAACCCACCCTTCCAGATACGGGATCCGCAGTATCGTGTATTTGTCCCGGTCCGTGCATTCGGTCAATTCGGGATACAAATTACGGATGCCAAATCTTTTCTTGTTAAGTTAGTGGGTACAGTACCTGCATTCCGGCAGGAAGATATTTCCTCTTACTTCAAAGGATTACTGATGGCAGAATCGACTTCAATCATTGCGAAGAAAATAACCGAAGATAAAGTCTGCGTTCTTGATATTGCCACACAGATACTTCCTCTTTCGAAAGCATTAAAAGAGAATATACAGCAGGAATTTGCGGAATACGGAATCACCCTTGTCAACTTTTACATCAATTCCATTTCCATTCCGGAAGGAGACCCTGCAGTTTCACAATTAAAGACTCTCCTTTCCAGAAAGGCAGAAATGGAAGTATTAGGCTTTACCTATCAACAGGAAAGAGCTTACAACGTATTGGAAAATGCAGCCGGCAACCAAGGGACTGTCGGCAACACCATGGGAGCCGGTATCGGCATGGGAATGGGATTAGGAGTTGGTGGTATTATGGGAGGCATGATGCAGGAAGTAGGTCATCAGGTACGTGGAGAATCGGCCGTTTGCCCTCATTGCAAAAAGACCATTCCGGCAGGAGTCAATTTCTGTCCCGTATGTGGGAAGAAGATTACTTCCAGTGGCGCCACTGTTTCCACAGTAATTTGTAATAACTGCCAAAAGGAAATGCCGGCTACATCAAAATACTGTCCTCATTGCGGCGACATCTACAATGCCTGCCCGGAATGCAAAACCGACAATCCAACAAATGCCACCCAATGCGTCAACTGCGGCTGTTTAATGCCTATTCATTGCCCTAAGTGTAATGCAAAAGTAAACAGAGATGCCAGATTTTGTCCCGAATGTGGAGAACGGATTGCCCAAATATGTCCTAAATGCAATCAGGCAGTTAACCCTGGAAGCAAATTTTGTCCCTCTTGCGGGGAGAACCTGAGTAGATAGAGGTCTTTTTATGGAGAAGAATATTGACTTCGTTAAAATATTATGCTTAGGGAGAAAAGGACTTGGACCAATTATCGCACCTTGCTTAACGATAATTCTTGCTCCGCTCGGTTTTCTCTACAGCCTCTTTTATTGTACCAAAGTAAAGATACATAAGACACCTACCTGGTATATCGGAGATAATTTACATTTGGGTTATGCTCTCTTCTGGGGTTCCATTATTTTGTCATTAGGCTTTCTCTTTATAATGGGATATTTTATTGATGACACCCCTGATGATCTTGAGGTCTTTTTTTATTCTATCGGATTGCCATTTACTTTAAGTGGCTTTTCTATCATACTCTATCAATTCAGATACAAAGAGTATAAAGGAATCATGAATGCGCTTCTTGGTGAAATTGCATTCTCTCAGACTCAAGAGAAGAGAACTTTGGAGGAGAATATCCGCATCAATATTATACGTCCATCCGCTTCTTTTAATCTTACAGAGATGCTGGATGATCTCAAAAAGAATGCCGTCATTAACTACAACATTTATGGCGATTCTATTCACATTGAGGTTTTAAGTCCTACATTAAAAGAATATTGTTTTGACGAAAACGATCCTTCCCTTTACGAAGAATGGGAATGCAGATCATGCGGAGCAAACAACAGAGTAAGGAAAGTCCATGCTGAAAATATCCAATGCGTATATTGTGGTACAGAGAAACTCTCCAGTGCGGAGAGCCCAAGTAAATAAAACCCAGCCATATGGAGGAGAAAATTGATTTAGTAAAAAAACTGCATTTAAAGAAAGAAGGGATCGGACCGTATGTTCTACTCTGCTTTACAATAGTCCTTTCTCCTATTGCTTGTATCCACAGTTTTTATTACATGTCCAAAACGAGAATAAACAGGGTTCCAGCTTTGTATATTACAGATAATTTCCACTTGGGTTATTACTGGAGCCTTTTCATATTTTTAGCAGGTATCTACTTTTTTATATCCTACTCTAACAATCCGGCACCTGATGTTGCCGATCAACTCTTTTTCTATGCTGCAGTATTACCTTGGCTATTAAGCAGTTTTCCTCTCATGATGTATCAAATTGCAAGTATACTTGATAGAGAGGCAAGGAATATACTCCTTAAGGATATCACAATATCTCGTGTTCAGAAGAAAACTTCTTTGGAGAAAAACATACACAAGACGGGGTTTAAATACAATATCACAGACATGCTGAAGGATCTCAAAGAGAATGCAGTTATTGACTATAGAAACGATGATGAAACCATCTATATAGAAGTACTGAATCCCTATTTAAAAGGGTATTGTCTTGACGAAAACGATTCATCCTTATATGAAGAATGGGAATGTAAGTCATGCGGAGCAAATTACAGAACAAGTAAATTCTATACCGAAAACTTCCAATGCGAATATTGCGGGACAGAGAAACCCGCATAAAGCATTCAAACGCGACCAAACGCAAAGTCTTCCAACATAGTTACATTTGTCAATACACATCCATCTATTCGAGTTCGTATATTGTGAAAAAATGCAATAACGTAGCCCTTTATTCGTTATATTTGCACCACCATTTAGATACATCGGATGAAAACGGGCGTTACACGGTATAGTCTTTTACTGCTTTTACTTGTTTCTATTTTTTCCTGCAAGACAGCCAAGCTGTCGGATGCGGAGGAGAAACAACGCATTGGCGAATACTATGAGGCAGCAGCCATCTACCGGAAAGTATATACAAAAACGCCCGCCGCGAAAAAAGACCTCCGCGCCTATGTCGCCTACCGGATGGCTGAATGTAACCGGTTAGTGAACAATACGACCCGTGCCACATCGGCCTATATGAATGCCGCCCGTTACAACTATCCCGACAGCATTGTCTATCTCCGCTTGGGACAGATGTACCAGCGGACCGGACGCTATGCAGATGCCATCAAAGCCTACAATCAGTATCTCGAAAACAACCCCACCTCTACCCTAGCCCTCAACGGCATTAAGGGAAGTAACCTGGCGCAGGGATGGAGAAAAAACCCAACCCGCTACGACGTAAGAAAGGCTGAAAAATTCAATTCACGCCGCAGCGAGTTCAGCCCGATGTTGGGTGGAGACCACTACAACCTGTTGTATTTTGCGTCTTCGCGCACCAAAGATAAAGAGGCGAAGACCAGTGCCATTACCGGTTTGGTCAACAACAACCTGTTTGTGGTCAAACAAAACGAACAAGGCCAATGGCTTACTCCCGAGGAATTGGACGACCCGGTGAATACCGAGTTCGACGAAGGGACTCCATCCTTCTCGCCCGACGGCAGCACGATGTACTACAGCTATTGCGCTCAGGATCCCGAAAGTCCCCGCACTGCCGAGATCTATATCTCACAACGCAGCAATGCCAAATGGGGAAAGGGTACACGAGCTACCATCGTCAAGGATTCTGTGACTGCACTGGGACACCCGGCGGCCTCGCCTGATGGTAAATATCTCTATTTTGTATCGGATGCCGTGGGCGGATATGGCGGAAAAGATATTTTTCGTGCACGTATCGCCGGTAGCGACTTCGGTCCAATGGAGAACCTGGGACCGGAGATCAACACGCCGGGCGACGAAATGTTCCCCTATGTACGCGACTCCGTCACCCTCTATTTTGCCTCCAACGGACACCCGGGCATGGGTGGACTGGATCTCTTTAAAGCTACCCTCGGCAACGACGGACACTGGACGGTGGAGAATATGGGAGCTCCTATCAACTCCATGGCCGACGACTTCGGTATCACCTTTGCCGGCCGGGCAGAAAAAGGCTATTTTTCGTCCAATCGGAACGATGCCAAAGGCTGGGACCACCTCTACTCATTCGAATATCCGACTGTGACCATCTTTATCGAAGGCTTTGTATTCGATATCTCCGATAATCCGGTGGAAGATGCTGTGATCCGTATCGTCGGACGCGATGGGCTGAACACCCGTGTGCCGGTGAAGAAAGACGGTTCTTACCGTGTGGAACTGAAGCGCGACATCAGCTACGTCATGCTGGCCAGCGCCCGCGGTCACCTCAACCAGAATTTCGAACTGAAAACAGGGCCGGAAGAAAAGAACGAAACTTATACGGTAGACTTCTTCCTCACCCCGATCCTCGAACCGGTCGTGGTTGAAAATATCTTCTATGCCTTCGATAGCGCTTCCCTTCGTCCTGAATCAAAGAAGGCATTAGATGGGATGATCAAGATGCTGAACGACAACCCGAACGTCACGATCGAACTTGGCGCCCATACCGACCGGAAAGGGACCGACGAATACAACGAACGCCTGGCACAACGCCGTGCGCAGTCGGTCGTAGACTACCTGATAGCCGGTGGCATCGCTAAAGACCGCCTCGAAGCCAAAGGATATGGGGAAAGCGTGCCGAAAAAGATCAACAAGAAGATGGCAACCGAATATCCGTTCCTGAAAGAAGGAGACATACTGACGGAAGAGTTTATCCTGACCCTGCCGCCGGAGCAACAGGAGGAAGCCGACCAGATCAACCGCCGTACCGAGTTCCGGGTACTACGCACAAATTATAATCTATTCTAAAGGAATGACGGCACTGAGACAGAACGAATCTATACTGACCCGACGATTATGGCTGCTGATCCTAACTGCCTGCTGGTTCGCCGGCAACCTGTCAGCACATACGTCGTTGCCTGCCGATTCGATGGGCACAGTCAAAAAGAGTTACCCACAGTTCTTTGCATTCAACACCATGGGCGGGATTGTTCTTCCCACCAATGATTATATCAAAGCCGGAAATAGTCTTCCCGCCTACAGTTCTGTTTCATTCAAATACGGAATCGGATCCAGGGGAGATACCTGGCAGGATGTTGCCTACGGGATGCCCTACTATGGTGTAGGTGTGTATGCAGCCAAATTCTACAATAAAAACGCGTTGGGTACGCCCATCTCCGTTTATCTCTTTCAGGGGGGAAACCTGGCTGAATACAACTCGAAATGGTCGCTCAAATACGAATTACAGTTGGGTATGTCGTTCAACTGGAAGCCGTTTGATGCATTCGACAATCCGGACAATATTGCCCTGGGGTCGGCTGTCAACGCCCATATAGGCGCTAACCTGTACCTGAAAAGGCAACTGTCACCCGTTTGGGACCTGAACTTCGGGCTGGGACTGACACACTTCTCCAACGGCGCCAACCAATTACCCAACAAAGGGTTAAACTTGGTTGCCCCTTTCGTTGAACTGGCTTACAACTTTAACCGCGATGCCCGACGCGACCCGGGTAAAGAGACATTCACCCCGCCCCCATTGGAAGACCGGATCGACTACGATATCATTTTCACTAGCAGTTCACGCCAGATCCGGGTGGATACGGCAGGTACGGGATTACCTTCCCGTCTGCTCGACAAGAACTTCAAGGTATTGGGGCTGAGCTATGCCACCATGTTTGTGCGCAGCTACAAATACAAATGGGGGCCCAGCTTGGAATTGGTATACGACGAGAGTTCCGGCGTCAAGGTATGGCGTCAGCAACATCCGGTGGACGGCATGTATTACGACCGTATCAAACTGGGCGAATTCCACGAACGCTTCTCCCTGGGGCTCTCCATCAAAGGAGAAATGACTTTCCCTTACGTTTCGTTCTTTGCCAATCTGGGATATAACATCCTTCATGGCAACGACTATGATTACCGGCTTTACCAGATACTCGGCGCCAAGGCGTATATCAAAGACAACCTCTTCGCCACCTTTGGCATCCGTGCCGCCCGGCTCAGTAAAGCCCAATACCTATTCTGGAGCATCGGCTATACGATCAACGGAAACCCTTTGAAGAAAAAAGACAAATACATCCATCATCTCCTACCATAAACCGGAAGCCGGTTTACAGATAGATCTCTCCAAAAAATTCCGGCCGATGGAAATCGGGGTTCGGCGTCTCGATCGGATTCCAACTGACAAAATGCGGGCACTCAGTATTATCGGCGCATTTATAGAAATTACCCATGATCTTCTCGGGCAAATTCATCGGATCGAGTCCCATGACATCAAAAGGAATACTGACGATCAGTTCCCAGGCATGCACTCCTTTCAGTTCGTCAAAAGGACGCGCCTCCAGCGAACTATGACGGCGGATAGCAGCATATTCTTCCTGCGAGAAAGAGTTCTTGATATCACGCGACTCCCGGTGGGCGGCATCGCAAGTACCGATACAGTTGAATTCGAAATTGATATACCGGGATTCATCCTCCTTGCGCATGAAGAATTCCACGCAACTGTCCGTATGAACCGGCGAATTATCAATCTCATAGGTGGCTTTTAAGGAATTACCCTTTACAAAGTAACGGATATATAAAGCCGTATTCGACCGGGCAATGTCAAAAACAACGATCGGTTTGTAAGGATATTCTTGCCAATTAATAGTGTCGATGTACTCCCGACGTGCTTTACTTTCCATCAGAAAACCGACAGAGGACAAATCAAGGGCGTCTAAGGCCGCCAAGTGGGGGACAATTAATTTTTTCATGTGCTCAATTATATATAATAACTAAAGGAAAACTGACATAAGAGGAAAAGACAACCGAAGCAATACCGACTGTTGCCACCAGCATGATAATACTTCCTGTTATCCGGTTTAACAACCAGATTCCCCGGATATTAAACCATTGCCGCAGTTTAGCGACCACCCAAGTGATACCAAACCACCAGGCAACGGCTCCCAGCGCGATACATCCTATGCCGCCAAGCATCATCCAGATCGAATAATCGGGGTTGACAAACCCAAAACGGGCAAACAATCCCACATACAGCAAGATGATCAATATGTTACTGAACGTAAGCAAAAAAGCAGAGGCAAAATCCTGTGTATAGGATATCTTGTTCTCCTTTCTTTTTTGCAATCCTTTTATCGGGTTCGTTTGGAATGTATAATATCCAAATACACCCAACACGACACTACCGAGTAATTGCAGAGGCGCTTGGTTAGCTTCAATGAAGCTGACTACGATCCCCATTCCCAGGCAGGTGATGGCGGCATAGACGATATCCGACAAGGTGGCTCCCAACCCGGTCACAAATCCGTGCCAACGGCCTTTGCTCAATGTTCGTTGGATACAAAGCATCCCAACAGGTCCCATCGGCGCAGATACCAGTATGCCGATCATAATTCCTTTCCATGCAAATGACAACATGCAATTTTTCAGCTCTTCGATTTAGGATAAAACGGACTATAGACCAACGTGGACGTGCGGACAACCAGCCGGCCGTCTTTCACAAACTCTTCTCCACGTTCGGCCAGATGCCCGACCATTAATTTCCGCCAGTCGGCCAAACGGGCGGCGTAGGCTTTATCAGCGGCACAGTCGTGCAATTCCATCGGATCGCGGACAAGGTCAAACAGTTGTTCCTTCCCGGTATGGTAATTCCAAATATATTTGATTTTGCCATCCGTCAGGGCACACCAGTAGTTCTCTTCCCGGTAGCAAGTGGCATGTTCCAGATCGATAAAGGGACGCCAACCGGCCTGTCCTCCCTGCACCAGCGAACGAAGCGAGCGGCCATCCATATCCGGCGGGACTTTGCCTCCCGCCAGGTCGATAAAGGTAGGGAGGAAATCACGCAGTTCAACGGGTTGCTCAATCGTTGCCCCATCAGGCACCGACCGTTGCATGCCCACAGGC
The DNA here is from genome assembly GCA_031555145.1 of Tannerellaceae bacterium. Classification (GTDB taxonomy): domain Bacteria; phylum Bacteroidota; class Bacteroidia; order Bacteroidales; family Tannerellaceae; genus JAJDIA01. The sequence continues at coordinate 28,920 of JAVBUR010000040.1, forward strand.
CATTTAATGATAAAAGGAACACGAGTCGAGCCTTCATACGGATACGTCTTCCGCCAGTGGTAATGGTCACCCAGCATATCTCCATGATCGGCAGTAAAGCAGATCACGGCATTGTCATACATCCCTTTCGCTTTCAACGCATCGACAATGTGACCGATCTGATCATCTATATAGGTAATGTTCGCGTAGTAATGACGGCGGGAATTGACAGCATAGTCATCCCCGAAATTACCGAAAGGAGCATCGGATGCCGCTTTCTGCGGATCCAGCCGTTCGGAAAACTCTCTACACCAATCACCGACAACCGGTTTGGGGATAGGCGCATCTTTGTACATATCCAGGTAACGCTGCGGCGGATCATAGGGGCTATGCGGCCGGGCAAATGAGACTTTCAGGAAAAGGGGCTTGTCGTTTTCGTAGTTGCGGATCAACTCACAAGCCGTTTGTCCCGTCCAGGCAGTGGGATGAAGTTTCTCGTCCAACTGATAAACACCTGCCCGGTGGTCGTTCCAGCCAATACCTGTAGCATCCGGATTTTTACCTGGCGCATGCAGTTGGAACCACTCGCGGTAGTCGCTGATGAAATCAGGAGATTCACTCCGTCCGCTTTCATCCACCAGGGTGGTATGGAAACCATGCAGGGCCTTTTGCGGAAACCAGTGCATCTTGCCGATACCGAACGTATAATACCCGAGATTACGGAGCATCTGAGGCATTTCATACCGGTATTTTTCCGCTACACGTCCATATCCCAACATACCATGATGCCAGGGAGACAAACCGGTGAGCAGGCCGGCACGTGCCGGCGTACTGCTGGGCGTGGATGAATAACCGTGAACAAACAGGGAACCGGTCTTCGCCAGATGATCGATATGGGGGGAGATTACAGATGTGTTTCCCATACAACCAAGCGCATCACCCCGATGCTGGTCGGTCATAATAAATATAATGTGCGGCTTAGGGTTAGCAGGTTGTTGTTCTTGTTTTTCTGCATGGGCATTCGCCGCAGAAGAACGTGCATGTGCTGCTCCTAATCCGAACATAACAGACGATTGTATAAAAGATCTTCTTTTCATGATCATTTGTTTCCCAGTCCTGATTGTTTAAGTATTTGACAAAAATACACTATTTTTACTACTTTATTTGGCTATTCTTTCACTTTTTTACCCGGAACAGCTATATTTGAGGTTTAGTTGATGAATATGCAGATGGGTAGGTTGTTTTTAGTACTGTCTTTCGTTATGGCAGTCAGTTCGTCCTGCATCAAGGATGAACCGTTAAATCCGGAAGCGGATATACTTACATTTTCGTTGCCGGAGGGTGTGGCACTGTCAGCGGCGACATTTAATCAGGAGAATATATCGGTGGTGGTACGCGGTACAGCCGATTTGTCTACGGTAGTGCCATCTATCACCATTACCGAAGGTGCAACCATCCTGCCGGCAGCTGATACGCCCCGTGATTTCACTCATCCGGTGACCTACACTGTTACGGCTGCCGACGGAAAACACAGCCGTACCTATACCATACAGGTCGTCACATACTCCCCCTTCAAATACAGCTTTGAGAATTGGGTACGCCTCGACAGCAACTATGCATATGAAACACCGGTCGAGTTCGATCCGGCAGGACAACAGTTGGTATTCTGGGATTCCAGTAACAAAGGGATTGCCATCTACCAGCAGCATGCAGACCCGACCTTATATCCCATTCACTCTACCACCCAAAGCCAAGCCGGTAAGTATGCTGCTGAAATGTCAACCAGCAAAGGACCGGGTTCTATTCTGGGAATCATTAACATACCTGTCGTAGCCGGTTCGTTGTTCTCGGGTGTGCTGAATCCGTTATCTGCACTGAAAAACCCGTTACTAGCCACACAGTTCGGACGTCCTTGCGACGAGAAGCCCCTCCGCTTCCAGGGATATTACTATTATCGTGCCGGAACGGGCGACTACATTGATCCGAAAGGACAGGTGCTGCCCGGCGTAAAAGATACCTGTGCCATCTATAGTGTTTTCTATAAAGTAGATAAAGACACACAGGTGCTGGATGGTACAAACGTGTTGACGCATCCCAACATTGTAGCCGTTGCCATGCTGCCGGGTAACCTGCGGGCCGCTTCTCCCGGAAGCGGATTGGTTCCATTCGATATACCATTCGAATATAAGGGGGAAGCCATCGATTTTGAGAAGAACCAATATAAGCTGGCCGTTATCTTTTCTTCCAGTTACTACGGCGACCGTTACGAAGGTGCTCCGGGAAGCCGGCTGGTCGTGGATGAAGTAGAAATAATTACCGAAACAAGCAAGCCATGAAAAAGAGATCGATCCTATTGACACTTGTCCTGTTGATTTGTGCCTGCATCGGACAAAAGGGGATGGCACAATCGAAATTCCATCAGTGGGAATGCCAGGTATTTGCCGGATTCAACTTCGGTGGAACCACCCCGGTGCCACTGCCTGCCGAGATCCGTTCGCTTAACTCCTGGAGCCCGGGGTTGGCCGGGACACTTGCCTTCCGGGCTACCCGGTGGGTAACGCCTGAGTGGGGCATCACATCCGGCCTGGCCATTGATATCAAAGGAATGAAAGTCAGCGCCGATGTAAAATACTGGCACACCAGCCTGTTGGTCGGAGAAGGCGATAATACCGGCACATTTTCAGGCACATTCAGCGGCGAAAACAGCACCACCGCCCGTAACGGATACGTACTGCTTCCTTTGATGGCCGCCTGGCATCCGGTGGATAAATGGACCTTCCGCCTCGGTGGTTATTTTGCGTCCTTGCAGGATGCACGCTTTGAAGGAACAGCTTCAGATGGCTACATTCGTAACGGCGGACCGACAGGCGACCGGATTAACATCGAACGGGCCTCGTATAATTTTTCCGATCAGTTACGCAAGACAGACGCCGGACTTATGGCCTCGGCCGACTGGTCGTTCACCCGCCGACTGGCAGCAACAGGGCAATTCTCGTATGGCCTGGTGCCAGTCTTCCCTTCCGGCTTTGAAGGCATCTCCTATAAGATGTATAATGTATATCTGATGCTGGGGCTTGCCTATACACTTTGATTCCATTACCACTTAAATCCATACAAACATGACAACACGCAGAGATTTTATTCGCCAGTCGGCTTTGCTGGGAGCCGGACTTACTATGAGCCCTTTCCTGATCAAGGCAGGAGGCAACAGTGTGAGTGCCAGCGACAAGATCAGGGTAGGCCTGATCGGCTGTAAAGGAATGGGGTTTGAAGACCTGAAAGCCTTCCTCCGCAACCCGGAGGTTGAATGCATCGCCCTCTCGGATATCGACGACGAGGTATTGACCACCCGTGCAGCAGATACGGAAAAGATCACCGGTAAAAAAGTGAAAAATCTGTATAAGGATTGGCGTAAGCTGATCGACAACAAAGATATTGATGTCGTGATTGTGGGTACCCCCGACCACTGGCATTGCCTGCAAATGGTTGCTGCCTGTCAGGCAGGCAAGGATGTGTATTGCGAAAAGCCGCTGGGCAACAGCATTGAAGAATGTAATATCATGGTGCGTGCAGCACAAAAGTATAACCGCGTCGTACAGGTGGGCCAATGGCAACGCAGCGATCCACACTGGCAGGATGCCATGGCTTTCGTACATAGCGGACAGTTGGGGAAAATACGTACCGTACGTGTATTTTCTTATCAGGGCTGGTGTCCTTCCATCCCTGTCCAACCGGACGAACCGGTTCCGGCAGGTGTGGATTATAATATGTGGCTCGGCCCGGCACCCGAACGGCCATTCAACCGCAATCGTTTCCACTTCACCTTCCGTTGGTTCTGGGACTATGCCGGCGGTTTGATGACCGACTGGGGTGTACATCTCCTCGACTATGCTCTTTATGGCATGAATGTGACGGCACCTGAATCAATCATGGCTTCCGGTGGCAAGTTCGGCTATCCTGACGACGCCTGTGAAACACCCGACCTGTTGCAGACCATCTATACATTCAAAGACTTTACTGTGATGTGGGACCATGCCATCGGCATCGACGACGGCGCATACGGACGCAACCACGGACTAGGCTTTGTAGGCGAGAATGGCACCTTGGTACTCAACCGCGGCGGTTGGGAAGTCATCCCCGAAAAAGTTAACGGCAAGCTTCGCATGGAAGCAGTCGAATTGAAGAAGGGTTATGGTGAAGGCGGGTTGAACCTTCACGTAAAGAATCATCTCGAATGTATCAAATCACGCAACTACAACTGCAATGCCAGTATAGAGATTGGCGCCCACATCGCCAAGTTCTCCCAGTTAGGTAATATTGCCTACCGTACCGGCAAGAAACTGTCATGGGACGGAAAATCATTTGGCGATGCTGCTGCCGACAAATACCTGGTGAAAGAATACCGCGCACCGTGGGAATTGCCGAAGATTTAGCAAGAGCAAGTTGGTAATCATAGATAAATGAATAGAGAAAAAAACAAGGAAGAAGAAGCTGATTTATTACTGAGGATCAAAGCGGGTGATCAGAAAGCCTTTAAGGCCTTATTCTATCTCCACAATACCCGGTTTTGCCTTTGGGCATACAAGATCACCGGTAATAAGCAGGCCGCTGAAGACATTGTCCAGGATTTTTTTATCCGGTTCTGGAATAAGCGAGAGTCCTTGTTTTTTTCTCCTTCTTTCCTTTCATATGCCTATCGCTCTATTTACAATGCGTCCCTGAACTACCTTCGCGACAATGAAAAATACGTCTATGATTTACCGGACGCCCATATACCGCTGAAAGTCGATACCGACGAAGAAGATCAAAATGAGTTGGAAGCCGAACTGATGGCTTCAATTGAACAGTTGCCGGAACGATGCCGGGAAATATTTGTTATGGTCGCCTTAGAGAAAAAAACACACGACGAAGTAGCCCGCCATTTCGGCATCTCCATCAATACCGTAAAGGTACAGGTATCCAAAGCCTACCGCACACTTCGGCAAAAATTCAACACCCTGCTTTTCCTGTTTTTCTGACGAATAAAAACCACAAAAAAATATTTTTTTTAATAGCGCGTAATACTTTTTAAAACTTCATGTGTTGATATGAATATAAACGTTAAAAAACACATCGAAGTTGAAAAAGGAAGAATATACCCACTGGCAATTGCTGATGCGTGTTCTGACAGGTGAATGGCCTGAAGATCATCCCGATTTTGTTGCCTGGTTGGAAGAAGACAAAAAACATATCGCTTTATATGAAGACTTAAAGAACGGGAAAACATCGGAAGGAATCAGCTTTGATACAGGCCGCATGTATAAGCAGATTGAGAGACAGCTTTTCCATCGTTCAAAACGTCGTTTGTATACCCACATCGGATATGCGGCGGCTGTTGCCCTGATACTATGTGTCCTAACTGTTTTTTACCAGTATCAGGCACACGACAACCAGCCAGCCCTTGTGGAAGTGATGGACGTTGATTCCATTGTTCCCGGCAGCAAAAAGGCTCAATTAGTACTGGCCGATGGGACGAAAGTCGGACTGGATAAGTCATTCGAACTAACCAGTACAACGAAAATCACCAACGACACAGTTGGACGCATTGTCTATTTCCCTCAGCCTCCTATCGAGGCTAACAAGAAACCGGAGACACACCGGATCGAAGTGCCTCTGGGTGGTGAGTATGAACTGAAGTTGGGAGACGGAACGCAGGTATATCTTAATTCCGGTTCATCGTTAACCTATCCTTCCTTCTTTGAGGGTGATGTCCGGGAAGTGATATTATCCGGAGAAGCTTACTTCGACGTAGCAAAGAGCGACCGCAAATTTTCTGTCATAACAGAGGATGCGGTTATTCTGGTCCATGGGACCTCCTTCAACCTGTGTGCTTATAAAGAGGAAGAAGACGTCAATGCCACATTGGTTACCGGCCGTATCCAGATGATAACCAAAACAGACGAAAACAGTGGAGATATCCACTCTCTAATCCCGGGACAAAATCTGACTTTCAACAAAACATCACACAAGGTACAGGTTGAAAACGTAGATACAGAACTGTATACGGCCTGGATACGGGGTGAATATATCTTCAGAAACCAACCGTTAGAAGAGATCTTCAACAAACTCTCCAAATGGTATAACTTCTCTATCGCCTTCGACTCGCCGGCTATGAAGCAGCTTCGTTTTACCGGAAGCGTGGAAAAGAAACGACCGATCGAATATTTATTAAATCAGATAAAACAAGTTACTAATCTTAAATTCGAACAACATGGGAATATGATACAAGCCTATTACTAAAAAAACCGGTGAACAAGGTTCACCGGCGAAAAACATTCACAATCTATAAAATCGCTTCTCACACAGATTTTATAATCAGTTATTTACTTTTAAAACGTCACAAATGTATGAAAAGACATGGTAAAAAACGTCTTGTCGGACTAATAGATGTTAATAGAATCCGACGACCTTTAGGAATTTTATTTCTCTTTGCACTCTTGGGTGTAAATACATTATGGGCCGCAAAAGCTTATGCACAAACGGTTCACTTCAATCTTCAGATGAAAAATGCTACGTTGGAACAGGTATTCGATGCCATACGTCAGCAAAGTGAATTTGAGTTTTTTTATAACAACGATCAGGTAAACACCAGCAAGAAAGTCACTGTTAATGTCAAAGATGCAACCATTGAGGAAGTGTTGGGCGATGTATTGGGCAACCAATACAACTACAAAGTGGAAGATCGTTATATCCTCCTAAGCAAAAATGAAAAGGCTGAGGCTCCGGCCGTTTCTGCTGTTAAACAACAGACAAATACCATTTCAGGTGTGGTAAAAGATCAGACCGGTGAAACGCTGATCGGTGTAAGTGTACTGGTAAAAGGCACGACGATTGGCACCGTAACCGACCTTGACGGACAATATACACTGCAGGCCAACGTAGGGCAGACGCTCGTTTACTCGTATATCGGATATAAAACGATCGAGAAGATAGTAGGCAGTGCCTCCGTTATCGATGTTTTGTTAGTGGAAGACACACAGGCGCTCGACGAAGTAGTCGTGGTAGGTTTCGGTAGCTTGAAAAAAGCCAACCTGACCGGATCGGTTTCTTCCGTGAAGATGGATGATGTATTAGGCAGCCGCCCCGTATCATCTGCCGCACAGGCACTGAGTGGCGCCATTGCCGGGGTACGGGTAACAACCGGATCAGGCCAACCCGGCTCGGAAACCAAACTGAATATCCGTGGCGTCGGACGTATCCAATATAACACGACGGATGGTGTATGGCAGGCTCAAAATCCGAATCCGTTGATCCTCGTAGATAACGTTCCCATTGAAGATATCTCCATGATCAACCCCAACGATATCGAAACAGTGACCGCCTTGAAGGATGCTGCCGCGTCAGCTATCCACGGTGCACGCGCTGCATTCGGGGTCATCCTCATCACCACTAAAAAAGGCGGTAAGGAACAAAAAGCACAGGTAAACTATTCAAATAACTTCACCTTCAGCTCACCGCTCGAACTGGCCGATAAAGCAAGCACACTGCAAAACGTACAGGGATGGTTGGATGCCGGTAAAGTATCCAGTCCGTTCGGTGGCGGCCAGGATCTTGAAACATGGAAATCACTGCTACAGGGCTACAGCACCAACCCTTCCCAGTATCCTTTAGGTTATACGGAAGTAAACGGTGTACGCTATGACCTGAAAGATTATGATATCTACGAAAACTTCCTGAACAACTCAGGGTTCCAGCAGTCGCACAACGTATCTATGGCTGGGGGCTCGGCTAAATCTACCTATCGTATTTCATTCGGTTATACGGACGAAGATGGTATCATGGTAACTGATAAAGACAGCTATACCCGCTATAATGCAAATATCTCCGCCAGTTCAGATATCACCAACTGGTTGAATATCCAGGGAGAAGCCATGTACAGCCAGTCTCGCAGGAGTACGCCGAACGGTAACTCCAACGGAAGCTACTGGGGCAAAGCCAATGGTGCGATCCCATCTGTACCGGACGGTTTGACCGACTATGTGACTCCCGGCGAAATGCTGCCGATCGTCACACCGGCCAATCTGGTAAAATATGGCGACGTAAGTCAGACCCGTTATGACGACCTCCGCCTGGTTGGACGCGCCGTAGTGACTCCTTTCGCCGGCCTCAAGGCTACAGGTGAAATCACCTACTACAACAACCGCTACAACTATACGAACTACGACAAGGTAGTCAAGATGGTAGACCCGGACAAGTGGGGTATTGCTTATACCTCCAACAACATCTCGAAGTTCACCAAAAAGAACTATTTCAAAGACCACTTGGCTATGAACTTCTATGCCACCTACGAGAAGTCGTTCAATAGCGCTCACAACCTCTCGGTAACCGGTGGTTACAACCAGGAGTACCAGTATTACGAAATGCTTACAGCCAACAATACCGACATGATCAATGCCGACCTGCCTTCACTCCACCAGAGTACAGGAACAAAGGATGCAGACGATGATTATACGCAATACGGTATCCGTGGTTTGTACTATCGTGTCAACTACGACTATCAGGGTAAATATCTGCTCGAAGCCAACGGACGTTACGATGGCTCCTCCAAGTTCCCGAAAGACGACCGTTTCGGTTTCTTCCCCTCTTTCTCCGCCGGATGGCGTGTAACGGAAGAAGCGTTTATGGAACCGGTAAAACCCATCATGAATAACCTGAAAGTACGTGGTTCATGGGGTAATATCGGTAACCAGAATATCGACCTCTACCAGTATTACGAAACCATGGGATCGGGTAATGCACGCTGGGCTACGGCTGAAGGTATCCGTTACCGTTCACTGGGCGCACCGCTCAAAGTGAGCAATAGCTTCACCTGGGAAAAGGTACAGACGCTCGACTTCGGGTTCGACGCCGGTTTCCTGAATAACCGCCTGAATGCCGTATTCGACTGGTACGAAAGCCAAACGTTGGGTATGCTTGCTCCGGGTATGGACCTCCCTGCCGTATTTGGTGCTTCTTCACCGAATGAAAACACAGCCGACATGAAGACGACCGGTTGGGAACTGGAATTGACATGGAGAGATAAGATCGGTAAGGTTAGTTACCACATCGGCTTCAATCTCTATGACGCACAGACCACCATTACACGTTTCGACGACAACGAAACAAAACTATTGAACAAGAATAACCTGTATCAAGGTAAAAAAGTAGGAGAAATCTGGGGGCTTACCGTGGATCGCTACTATACTGAAAATGACTTCGAAGACTATGCTACAGGTAAATTAAAAGAAGGCATCACTTCCCTGAAAGGACAATCCAGACATTATGCCGGTGACGTCCTGTTCAAAGACCTGGATGGCGACGGCGTGGTAACCAAAGGTTTGGGCAATGGACAAACGGCCGACGAATCAGGCGACTACCGCGTGATCGGTAACAGCACCGCTCGTTACAACTACGGTATCAACGGGGGCTTATCCTGGAATAACTTCGACTTCAGCTTCTTCCTGCAAGGTGTTGGCAAACGCGACATCTGGTACGGACAAAACGAACGGACTGCCCCGTATGGTGTGTATGAATTCTCCGGTCTGTATGCCAACCTGCTCGACTACTGGACGCCCGAGAACCCGAATGCCAAGTATCCGCGTTTCTACAACAACAGCGGCAGCTACACATCCTACAACTACGACGAAGCCAAGACGGGTTACCTCTATAGCGGCGCTTTCCTACGTATCAAGAACATCACGCTGGGCTACTCCGTACCGAAACAAGTGATTGCAAAGGCTGGTATCCAGAACCTTCGCCTATTCACCAGCATCGAAAACCTGCATACCTTCAAGAGCACACCTGACGGGATGGAACCCGACCTGGATAAACAGGCCAACACCATCATGCAGTACCCCTTCATGCAAATGTTCTCATTTGGATTAAATGTTTCTTTCTAAACTGTTAAATAAAGAAGTATAGATATGAAAAAATATATTCTTTGCTCGCTGATAGCAGCTGCAACCCTTTCGGTTACCTCATGTAACGACGACTTCCTGGAATACGACCCGTTAGTGTCCCAGGTACCCACTACAGCCTTTACTACGTATGACAATTTCAAGACATACGCCTGGGGGCTTTATTCTACCTGTTTTGTAGGAGCGGCTTATGACGCCAGTTTAGGGAACACTCCCTATTCATATGCAGGCCCGTACGACCGTGGTACGGACGAAGTTCTGTTCGAGTCAGGTGCCCGTTCACCCTGGGGATGGCAAACGGCTACCAAGACAACTGCACCAAGCGATTTGAACGGTAACTGGAGTTTCAGCTTTATCCGTCAGGTGAACGTAATGCTCGATAACATCGAGGGTTCAGCTATGAACCAGACCGATAAAGACCATTGGACAGCCGTAGGTTACTTCTTCAGAGCCTATAAGTACAGCCAGTTGGTTGCTAACTTCGGCGATGTGCCCTGGTTGGAACATGAAGTAAAAACAACAGACACCGACATTATTTATGGCCCGAGAACACCGCGTGACGAAGTGACGAACAATATCCTCAGCAATTTGCAATGGGCTGAACAGCACATCAAGACAGAAGGTGAAGGAAAAGGGACCAACTCAATCACCGTACATGCCGTACGTGCGCTTATCTCCCGTTTCGGTCTGGTAGAAGGTACCTGGCGTAAATACCACCAGTTGGGCGATGTTGAAAAGTATTTGAATGCCAGTGCTGATGCTTCCAAGAAGGTAATCGACGCTTTCCCCACAGTACATGGCCAATATGACGCGTTGTATAACAGCGAAAGCCTGAGCGGCGTAGCAGGTATCATCCTGTTTAACGCTTTCTCTAAAGGACAGATGTACCACAACCTCTCGCGTTACGAACGTACCAGTGCCGGTAATACGGAGATGAGTAAAGCCGGTGTAGCCACTTATTTGACACTGAACGGGCTGCCTGTCGCCAATGCCAGCAACCAAGTGTCAGCCGGTGGCCAGTATTATGGCGACGGCGACATGTTCAACGAATTCCGCAACCGCGACCGTCGTCTGTTGTACACCGTCACTCCTCCTTACCGCGTAAGTGTTCGCAATGGTATGGTGGCCTGGTCGGTCGTGGTAGCTCCGCGCGTAGAACCGGGTGAAACCTATGGTTCTTCGGCCAAAGTGGCAACCGAAGCTGACTCCAAGAAGTTCAGCGAATATATTGACCTGATGAACACCATCACCAGCACTGCCCGTACGACTGGCTTCCAATATCCCGCCGGTATCACCTATACCAACCTGTTGCCGATCCGCAACTGGGAAGGGAATGGTGTAACAGCCGTTCCTCACTTGAACAGCTACAACGAAGGCCGTGGATTCTGCGTAACCCGTGGCGGTTATTACGTCTACAAGTATTACAACACCTCCGTCGACCCGAGTGGACAGAGCAGCACGAACGACCTTCCGATCTTCCGCGTGGGAGAAACGATGCTGAACTATGCTGAAGCCATGTACGAACTCGGTCGTTTCGACCAGGCTGTGGCTGATCTCACGATCAACGTACTGCGTCCGCGTGCCGGCGTAGCTCCGATGAACGTAGCTGCTATCAATGCCAGCTTCGACCCGGATCGTGACAAGGGTGGTTATAGTAACCCGAGCGATCCCGTTCAGATCACCGACTACGAAGTTGCGCCGGTACTGTGGGAAATCCGCCGGGAACGCCATGTAGAGTTGATGGGTGACGGTTTCCGCTTTACCGACCTGAAGAGATGGCGGAAAGGTCATTACATGAATACCATCCAACTCGGTGCTACTGTCGACAATACAGACTACAACAACTCGTTGGCAATCTGGCCGTTCGACATCAACCAAGGAGCCAAGACTGCTGCCAGCAACGGCCAGAAAGGCCCGATCGCATTGGCCGGTGACCCTGTGAAAGAAGGCAAAGGATGGAAATGGTATTATTACTTCTACCCCATCCCTCCGACGGAATTGGCGCTCAATCCCCAATTGACACAGAACCCGGGCTGGGATCAGGACTAAATCTATTTATTATATCAGAGGCCGGCTGCGAAATAGCCGGTCTCTTTTCATTAAATAAGTATATATTTGCATCTCAATACCTAAATAGCAAACATGAAAACTAAACAAGCGATCCCTTACCTGTTGACAGGACTTCTATTGCCTGTTGGCCTGGTATCGTGCGACACAAACAAACCGGCGGCTTCTGCATCGAAGCCCAACATCATCTATATCCTAGCCGACGACCTGGGATATGGCGACCTGAGTTGTTACGGACAGCAACGGTTCAGTACCCCCAACCTGGATGCCATGGCGGCCGAAGGGTTGCGTTTCACCAGCCATTATGCAGGCTGCACCGTCAGTGCCCCGTCGCGTTGCTCACTCATGACCGGTCTGCATACCGGCCATACCCCGATCCGGGGAAATCAGGGCGAACGCATCGACGGTCAAACTTACGACACTCCCCTGCCTGCCTCCTACAAGACAATTGCCGAGTGCCTGAAAGAACAGAATTATGTAACAGGCTGTGTAGGCAAATGGGGAATGGGTGGCCCGGAAACGGAAGGGCATCCCAACAACCAGGGCTTCGACTACTTCTACGGTCATCTCGGTCAGGGACATGCCCACTTCTACTATCCGAAGTTCATGTTCGAGAACGAACAGATGATCACGCTCAATGAGAATCCGGCCGAAAAGAAGAACTATTCGCAAGACCTGTTCATGGAAAAGGCGGAAAAGTTCATCACTGAAAACAAAGACAAGCCATTCTTCCTTTATTTCTCCGTCACGATCCCGCATGCCGAACTGATCGTGCCGGATAATGAACTCGAAGTATTCAAAGGCAAATACGATGAGCCGAAGCCGTGGCCGGCCGGACAGCATTATGCCAGTGAATTTGGCGGACAGCCTTACCCGCGTGCCGCATTCGCCACGATGGTTAGCCGCCTGGACGGTGACGTAGGCCGTATTCGTACTTTATTGAAAGAGTTAGGCATCGACCAGAATACCCTGATCATCTTTACATCCGATAATGGCCCGCATCTCGAAGGGGGTGCCGATCCGAACTTCTTCAACAGTGGCGGAGGATACCGCGGATTCAAACGCGACTTGTATGAAGGCGGCGTCCGCGAACCGATGATCGCCTGCTGGCCTTCCGTGATCAAAGCTGGACGAACCACTGATCATCCCTCTGCTTTCTGGGATGTACTGCCTACTTTCTGTGAGTTGACAGGCGCCGCCATTCCCGAAGGATTGGATGGTATCTCTTTCCTCCCCGAATTGAAAGGAGAAAAACAGGAAAAAGTACATGACTACTTCTACTGGGAATTCCACGAAAGCCCCAGCCAGGCCGTCCGCAAAGGCAACTGGAAAGCCATCCGTAAGCATGTCAATTCCGACAATCCGACAGTCGAACTTTACGACCTCTCTACCGACAAAGGCGAAACCAACGACATCGCCGCCGCCCACCCCGAAGTGGTTGCCGAGCTGACCGCACTCATGAACAGTTCCCACACCAATGACACCCAGTGGAAATTCCCGGAAGTCATTAAGTAAGCACGTCCGACTGCAAGCCTGGACAACATAGCAAACAGCATAGACGGTGGTGCCAAGGCGTAAGCCTTTGACACCACTGTTCTTTTTCTCCAAATCAGATTCAGATTTGGCCGTATTTGAAAGTTTTTGCGAAGATGTCATTTTTGAACAAATCCCCTGTCCCATAGGCTCTTCAGTCCAAAATATGAAAAAGCCTACACCGCTACACTAACGGGATAACCATACTGATGTTCAGTAAGATAGCGGATGTACCATTCTCGAAAATGCTACACCTTCGCTACACCCCTGGCAAATAGTCCCCCCCCTGTAGCAATTGTATCAAGATACACTATTGTCGACAGCCAAAGGCAGTATTGTTTCTTTCTGGAAGATGTATTCCCGGAGCTTGAATGGTCTCTTCTCTCCACAAATGTGAAGCATTCGTATCACGGACGTGAA
>JAVBUR010000077.1:0-39331 GCA_031555145.1 Tannerellaceae bacterium
GTAGATAATGTGCCGGAACAAGGGAGTTATAACAAAATCAGAACAGGGGACGGAGTAATAAAACAGTCCGTTCACTCAGTATCAATAAGATACAATGGTTAATTATAAGTTAATCATACTCTGAAATTTGGTTGGCAACATAGAAGCCGTGGGTGCAAGCCCACGGGCATGTAATTGGATTGTGTTTTATGCGCCGCGTCAGCGGTGTCGTGTTTGTAGGCCGGCACCGCTGACGCGGCGCATGATAATTGTTGTTATTCTAATTGACCGTGGGCTCGGCTTCGCCAGCACCCACGGCTACGAACACAATGCCCGTGACCGGGCATTCATCGTCGCGACGAACACCCAATTACTTTCATATTTCGTTGAGATTGAATATCCAATAGATCAGGATGTAACAAAAAAAAACCGCCCTGCTGATGGGTCAGACAGGACGGTTCGAATCTACTTGTTTAGAACGGTTACTGTGAGTGTATTAATCAATTATATTTAAAATCTTTTAGTTTCTTCTGTAATTCATGACGGGCGAAGAAGATGCGGCTCTTAACTGTTCCCAGCGGAATATTCAGTATTTCAGCTATTTCCACATACTGATAACCGCAGACATACAGGGAGAACGGATCTTTTATTTCAGTCGCAAGGTTGTCTATCGCCTGGGTGATTACGCGTAGATCGCAGCAGCTATCGGGTGATTCAAAGCCGGATTCATTGAGCGTATCCAGGTTGTAGAGGTCGGTTCCCTGATCAATCATCGTAAAACTACGTACCGTGCGATGATAACTATTGATAAAGGTATTACGCATGATTGTCATCACCCATCCCTTGAAATTGGTGTTGTCTACATACTTCTCCCTGTTGTCCAGGGCCTTTAGGGTGGTTTCCTGTAACAAATCGTAAGCATCCTCGCGATTTGTGGTCAACATGAATGCTACGTTGAGCATATATTCTTGCATGTTTACCAGCCGGGTTTGAAATTGTAGAGCAGTCATGGTAAGAGAGTTTTACTTAATAGTATATCGTATTGTTTGTCTGTACTTTTGCAAATGTAATCGAGTATAAAAAGTAGAAGGAAATAGGCGTGGACTATTTTGGTTGAAAATCATAACTTCTTTGTTTTTTTTGATTTGAAGCAGCATTTGGATAGAATATACAACTACTTCAAGTAGGGTGTTTTGGAATCTTCAACAAATTGGCTACAATTTTCAAGTAGACCGGCTGCGAGCATAAAAAAAGAGGCAAACCGGAGCTCGCCTCTTACTTGAGAATTAAAAACTAATCTAATCCATCTGTGTATATTCATAGTAATGTAGGATTGGCGTACAAATATCTTTCTTAAATAGCAAATAACCTAATCATAACGGGGCGAAAAACAGTTTTTAACGTTCTCGCCCGGTTTTTGTCAGATTTGGGCATGCAGATTACCTCGAACACGGCTGAGGGTCTCAGGCGTCATCAGTAAATAAGATGCGATATCCGACAGCGGGGCACGTTTGATGATCTCGGGATCTTCACGCATCAAGCGGTTGTAACGTTCCTGTGCAGACTCAAGGCGTAATGAATCGGTTTTACGCTGCGAGATAATCAACGACCCTTCCAGCAGGCGGCGGTATAGGGCCGCCAGTTCTTCGTCGCTCTTGATCATCTCCATAAAGGGTTCGAACAGGATGCCGTAAATGAGGGTGTTTTCGAGCGCTTCCACAATCATCCGGGAAGGGCGCCTGAAAAAACAACTCTCGATGCAGATAAATAGTTTATCCTCGTAGGCAAAATACTCGGTCAGTTCTTTCCCGTTTTTGTAGTAGTACTGGCGTACCATCCCTTTCTCCACATAACCGATTACCTTGCAGACTTCACCTTCAGCCAGGAATGTTTCGTTTTTCCTGAGTTCGGTACACATAAGGATAGACGCGAGCTTATCACGCGACTGTTCGCTCAAAGGTACCAGCAGGTCGGCAATCTTTTGGGCAACTTCTATCGTTTTCTCCATGTAATATAATATCTATTATCCCGACGGTAAATATAGACATTATCTGATTACATCGTGCCTTTATTTATACTCTTGCCAACTTTTTATTTGTATATCGTCGGGGCTGAGGGTACAGAATGCATGAATAAATGCACTGGCCAGACGGGCGTTGGTGATCAGCGGGATATTCAGATCGGTGGCGGCACGGCGGATTTTGTAACCGTTACTTAGCTCGCGCACAGAAAGGTCGCGGGGGATATTGACCACCATGTCGATCTTTTTCTCGCGTAGTAGCGTCAGTGCCTGGGGTGTCCCTTCTTCGCTGGGCCAGTAGACCAGTTGGCAGGGGACATTGTTCTCTGCCAGAAAGCGGTAGGTCCCGCCTGTCGCATACAAGCTATAACCTTTTTGTGCCAGCATGCGGGCAGCATCGAGCATCGACGCCTTTTGTTTGACCGAACCGGTTGAGAGTAGGATATTCCGGGCAGGGATGCGTTGCCCGACAGCGAGCATGCTGGTCAGGATCGCTTCCGGCACGTCTGTACCCAGGCAACCGACTTCACCGGTGGAAGCCATGTCGACGCCCAGTACAGGGTCGGCTTTCAGCAAACGGTTGAAGGAGAATTGCGATGCCTTGATACCTACATAGTCGAGGTCGAATTCGTTCTTGTTTGGTTTCTCGACCGGCAGTCCCAGCATGATCCGGGTGGCGAGGTCGATAAAGTTTATCTTCAATACCTTGCTTACGAACGGGAAGCTGCGCGAAGCGCGGAGGTTGCATTCGATCACCTTGATTTCATTCCCCTTTGCCAGATACTGGATGTTGAACGGGCCGGAGATATTCAGTTCTTTGGCAATCTGCTTGCTAATGCGTTTGATACGGCGCACGGTTTCTACATAGAGCTTTTGTGCCGGGAACTGGATGGTGGCATCGCCCGAGTGTACACCGGCAAACTCGATATGCTCGCTGATGGCATACATTACGATCTCGCCTTTATCGGCAACAGCATCTACTTCCACTTCTTTTGCATTCTCAATAAACTGGCTGACGACGACCGGATGCTTCTGGCTCACATTGGCTGCCAGTTCGAGGAATCGCTTCAGTTCGTCTGGGTTGGAGCAAACGTTCATCGCCGCACCGCTCAGTACATAGCTGGGACGGACAAGTACCGGGAATCCCACCTCTTCCACAAAGACCTCGATATCTTCCATCGACGAGAGCTCTTTCCAGCGCGGCTGATCCACACCGATACGGTCGAGCATGGCGGAGAATTTCTCCCGGTCTTCGGCATTGTCAATGCTTTTGGCGGATGTTCCGAGGAAATGCACTTGCTGGTTGTCGAGGCGTATGGCGAGGTTGTTAGGTATCTGTCCCCCGGTGGAGATGATAACGCCGTGGGGATTCTCTCCTTCCAGCACATCCATGACGCGTTCGAAGGTTAGCTCATCGAAGTAGAGGCGGTCGCACATATCGTAGTCGGTCGATACGGTTTCGGGGTTGTAGTTAATCATTACCGAGCGCCAGCCTTCCTTGCGGATAGTGTTCAGCGCCTGTACGCCGCACCAGTCGAATTCGACTGAGCTGCCGATACGGTAAGCGCCTGAACCAAGGACAACAATCGAGCGGCGGTCGCCCAAGTAGTGTACATCATTCTTTGTACCTCCGTAGGTAAGATACAGGTAGTTTGTCTGTGCCGGATATTCGGCCGCCAACGTATCGATCTGTTTGACGACGGGCAGGATATGGCGCCGTTTTCGTTCGGCACGAACCTGCAGGCTACTTTGTTCCGGTTGGTCGGTCGCCTGTTCTTTGAGTACGGCACGTGAGATCTGGAAATCGGAAAAGCCTTGTTCTTTGGCGTGCCGGAACAAGGGGTCAGATACTTCGGCCAGCGTTTGGCAGGCAGACAAACGGTTGGCTGTCCGGATAATTCCGTAGAGCTTCTGCAGGAACCAACGGTCGATCTTTGTCAGTGTGTGTATCTGGTCGATGGTATATCCGGCACGGAAGGCTTTGCTGATAACGAAGATGCGGAGGTCTGTCGGCACACGGAGTTCTTTGTTGATATCGGCAATGACCAGCTCTTTGTTTTCTACAAAGCCGTGCATGCCCTGACCGATCATCCGAAGTCCTTTTTGTATGGCTTCTTCGAAGGTACGTCCGATAGCCATCACTTCGCCTACCGACTTCATGCTGGAACCCAGTTCACGGGCAACGCCGTGGAACTTACCTAAGTCCCAGCGCGGTATCTTGCATACCACATAATCGAGCGCCGGTTCAAAGAAGGCCGAAGTCGATTTGGTAACGGCATTGGTCAGGTCGAATAATCCATATCCAAGTCCCAGCTTGGCAGCGACAAAGGCAAGGGGATAACCGGTTGCTTTCGAGGCCAATGCCGACGAGCGGCTCAGGCGGGCATTCACCTCGATCACCCGGTAGTCTTCGCTGTCGGGGTCGTAGGCATATTGTACGTTACATTCACCCACGATGCCGATGTGGCGGATAATACGAATTGCCAGTTCGCGCAGTTTATGATAGTCGGTATTTGTCAGTGTTTGCGAAGGGGCGATGACGATACTTTCTCCCGTATGAATACCCAGCGGGTCGAAGTTCTCCATGTTGCAGACCGTGATGCAGTTGTCGAACCGGTCGCGCACCACTTCGTATTCTACCTCTTTCCATCCTTTCAGACTCTTTTCGACCAATACCTGCGGCGAGAAGGCAAAGGCTTTTTCGACCAGACTGTCCAACTCATCTTCATTATCGCAGAAGCCTGAGCCCAGACCTCCGAGTGCATAAGCTGCCCGGATAATAACCGGGTAACCCAATTCTTTGGCCGCTTTGCGGGCCGCCTCTATAGATGCTACCGCTTCGCTTTTGATCGTCTTTACATCGATCTCATCCAGTTTGCGTACAAACAACTCCCGGTCTTCGGTGTCCATGATAGCCTGGACAGGGGTTCCCAGTACGCGTACATTATATTTAATAAAGATATCATTCTTATATAAAGCCACTCCGCAGTTGAGTGCCGTCTGTCCGCCGAAGGCGAGCAAGATTCCGTCGGGGCGTTCCTTCTGTATTACTTTTTCGACGAAGAAGGGGGTGACGGGCAGAAAGTACACCCGGTCGGCCACTCCTTCCGAGGTCTGCACTGTGGCAATGTTCGGATTGATCAGGATCGTCTCGATACCTTCTTCCCGGATGGCTTTCAATGCCTGGCTACCGGAGTAGTCGAATTCGCCTGCCTCACCGATCTTAAGAGCGCCCGAACCCAGGACGAGTATCTTTTTTATATCGGTATAGGGCGTTTTTGACTGACTGTCGTCGTAATTTCGTGTTTCCGGTAGCTCATTGAGGTTGAGTTTACCAGTTTTCAACGTGTTGATAAAGAGGTCGAAGATAAACTCCGTATCGGTCGGTCCACTACAGGCTTCAGGGTGGAACTGTGAAGAGAAGAAGGGCTTTGTTTTATGTCGGATGCCTTCATTCGTTCCATCGTTCATATTGATAAAGAGAGGTTCCCAGTCCGAGCCTAAGGTGTCGTTATCTACCGCATAACCGTGGTTCTGCGAAGTGATAAAGCAGCGTTCTGTTCCGACCAACCGTACCGGTTGGTTATGGCTGCGGTGTCCGTATTTGAGTTTGAAGATAGAAGCGCCTCCTGCTTTGGCCAACAGTTGGTTCCCCATGCAGATACCGCAGATGGGCTTATCGCCCTGGAGTGCCTTGCGGATGTTGGTTACGGCTTCGATGCAGGTCTCGGGATCGCCTGGTCCGTTGCTGATAAAGAGCCCGTCGTATGTTAACTGTGTAAAATCATAGTTCCAGGGGACACGGACGACGGTCACATCCCGTTTTACCAGACTGCGGATGATATTATGCTTGACACCACAGTCGATCAGGATGACACGCTTTTTTCCTTTTCCTTCGCCATACACGATCACTTCTTTGGTAGATACCTGGTCTACATAGTTTACCTCATCGTAGTTGATAGAAGCACTGTCGGTTTCTGTCTCAGTTACTTCGCCGATAACGATCCGTCCCGTCATCACTCCGTGTTCGCGTAGTTTCTGAGTCAGTGCCCGTGTGTCGATACCATATATTCCCGGTACCTGCTCTGCTTTCAGCCAATCGCTCAGGCTTTCCACCGCTTTCCAGTGACTGTATTCATGACTGTAGTCGCTGATGATAATCGCTTCGGCATGGATCTTTTCGCTTTCCATCAAGGTAGCAATTCCTTCGGAGTCGAACGTCCGCTCAGGTACGCCGTAGTTGCCAACCAGGGGAAAGGTGAGAACGATCAATTGTCCGGCATACGACGGGTCGGTGAGGCTTTCCGGATAACCGGTCATGGCGGTGTTGAACACTACTTCACCTGTCACCGGTCGTTCATAACCGAATGAATATCCCCGGAACGTACTGCCGTCGTCTAAAATCAGGGTTGCGATCTTGTCGTTTTGCATGTATGTAATTAATTTATAATGTCAATGATTCATATGTAGCCGGAGGTCTTTCAGCAGATATTCTTCTTCCATAAAGTTGATGAAGGCCTGGTTCACCATCCGGATACCACCGGGGGTAGGATAGTCGCCCGAGAAATACCAGTCGCCCGGATGATTGGGACAGGAGACATGCAGACCTTCCAATGTTTGGTATACAATCTCTACCTGTGCCTTTACCATAGTCGGTTTCAGCAATTCTACCATTCGGGTAGCTATTTCTTCATCGCTGAAGGGGGCATAGATTTCCTTTACATAATTAATAAGGGGGGGGGCGCCGGTAGCCTGTTGCTTTTTGGCCTTTTTATAGGCATCGAGTATGATAGCCGTTCGTCCGCCGCTTTCCAGCAGGGCGATAGCGGCTTTGAAGGCGATGAACTCATTCATCTTCGACATATCGATCCCATAATAGTCCGGGTAACGGACCTGCGGAGAAGACGACACGATTACGATCTTCTTCGGATGCAGGCGGTCGAGGATACTAATAATACTCTGCCGGAGTGTAGTACCGCGTACGATACTGTCGTCGATCACCACCAGGTTGTCTTCGAAGGGCGCAATACTACCATAGGTGATATCATATACATGTGCCGCCAGGTCATTTCGACTCTGTCCCTCGGCAATAAACGTACGTAACTTGATGTCTTTGATCGCTACCTTTTCCGTGCGGATACGCATGGAGAGGATTTGCTCAAGTTCTTTTTCCTGCAGCAGATGGCTGCGGTCGGCAATCCATTCCTTCTTCAACTTATTCAGATAATTGTTCAACCCTTCTTCCATCCCGAAGAAGGCCACTTCGGCTGTGTTAGGGATGAAGGAGAATACGGTATGGTTGAGATCGTAATCAATGGCTTTCAGAATGGGGTAGACCAGGTTGTTTCCCAATTGCTTGCGCTCTTTGTATATATCGATATCACTGCCTCGTGAGAAGTAGATACGTTCGAATGAACAGGCGCTGTTCGGTTTCGCTTCAGCGATTTGCGAAGTACGGACTTGTCCGGCTTTGTTGATGATAAGCGCTTCACCGCGGTTCAGCTCTTTGACATCGTTCCAGTGGACATTCATGACTGTTTGAATCACCGGACGTTCGGATGCCAGTACCACAATCTCATCGTCTACATAATAAAATGCCGGCCGGATGCCCCAGGGGTCGCGTACGCTGAACGATTCGCCGCTTCCGGTAATACCGCAGATCACAAAGCCCCCATCCCAACCGGGCACACATCGTTTCAATACATTCGACATATCCATACGGGCTTCGATCGCATCAGTGATCTCTTTCCCCGTCAGCCCTTCTTCTTCGCATTGTTGGAAGACACGCTCTACCTCCCGGTCGAGCCGGTGTCCCATCTGCTCCAACATAATATAGGTGTCGGCAAATTGACGGGGATGCTGTCCGATGGAAGTGATCTCGTCGAACACGTCCTGTACATTTGTGAGGTTGAAGTTCCCGCATAATGCCAGGTTTTTGGCGCGCCAGTTATTGCGTCGCAGGAAGGGGTGGATATAAGAAATACCGGATTTACCGGTAGTACTGTAGCGGAGATGGCCCATATAAAGTTCTCCGGCAAAGGGAAGATGTGCTTTTGCAAAATAAGGATCGTTCAGTTGTTCTTCAGGAATATCTTTATAATGGCGATGGACAGCAGCGAAGATCTCCGGAATAGCTCCTGTGCCGATGGCGCGTTCGCGGAACATGTATTCTTCTCCGGGATTGGCTTCGAGCTTGACGCAGGATAATCCGGCACCTTCCTGTCCGCGGTTGTGTTGTTTTTCCATCAACAGGTATAACTTGTTCAGCCCGTACATCCAACTCCCATATTTCTGATGATAATACTCCAATGGCTTCAACAATCTGACCATACCTACGCCGCATTCATGCTTCAAGACTTCCATTTAGATCCCTGTTTATTCGTTTTGCTACAAAAATAACGATTTAGGAGGCCAGAATGTTTTTGGCGGAGTGCAAAAAATATAAATATATGTTTAAGGTTGTAATAAGTAACCTGATTGGTGCTTTTGTGAACAAATTGTCAAGTGAAGCGTATATTGTGTGTGAAATTAATATAAAACCGGTTCTCTTGTTATCCAAGGAACCGGTTTATCTTTTTCCAAGCAGGTGAGGTTTCGCTTTTCGAGGATAATAGCCTTGTGTATATGTTAAGGAAGGTCGAATAAGGCCATATAAAACTGTAGATATCATAGCTTTCCATTGTAGGCTGTGATATGTTGCAAAAATATAGTCTGAAGAACTGTTTTTAAAGTCTAAAAGAAGTGGTAATATTAAAATAAATGTCTTATTTTGTCTCAGCGTGTTTTTTAATCCTCTTATAGGGAGTAAAATGAAAGAGAGGAACTGTATATGGTTAATTTGCACCATAGTTTGATTGGCATTATTAATGCGAAAGCATCATCAGGCAATAATCCGGTGGATTTGCTAATGGATATCCTTCCTTTAAAGAAGGAGGCAGCTTATCGTAGGTTACGGGGTGAGATTCCTTTTACCCTGGAGGAGGCTGCTTTGATGGCTGTCAAACTGGATATATCATTGGATCAGCTACTTGAATACCCCAAAAGCGGGACCTATAAAGCTACAATGCTCCGAATGAATAATCCGAATCCGATCAAGGCCTACAGCCAAACAATGATTCAGATTATTGATGCGCTCCGGTTTGTAAAAACCGATTTGGATCCATTGTCTGTATCGGCTACCGATATACTGCCAGTCTCGCATTTATTCAAATATCCGGATTTGTCAAAGTTCAGGTTGTTTAAATTCATGTATCAATGCCGAAGTGAATCGATACCCTGCAAAATGTCTGATCTCATTCTTCCGCCCGAAGTCCGTCAGTTGGAAGAACGCTGGCAGAAGGAAGCTCAACAAATACCGATCCACTTTTTATTGACATCCGATCTGTTTGCTGCTTGTGTAAGTGATATCCGATATTTTATGGGAACCGGTCTGGTTAGTAATGAGGACGTTGTGAAGTTGAAAGCCGAATGCCATCAATTTATTGATGATTTGGAAAGAGATGTCGTGAAAGGACAAATGGAGACCGGACAGCCTCTCCGGGTCTATATATCCAATGTATATCTGGATACCACATACATCGTACTGAACAGTGCTAATTTTAAAGCTTGTTCGATCAACGTGTTTGGCGTTAATTACTTTTCATCCACTGATGATGAGTTATGCGATGAAGTGAAAGAATGGATTGATTCGCTGATGAAGTACTCGGTGCTAATATCCCGAAGTGGTAATATAGAGAGGGTCGATTTTTTTAACCGCCAACGTGCTATTGTAGAAAGCCTGTAATATGACGCAACTTTACGAAGAGCTTATTCGGATCATTCGCCTGAATACCCCTGCAGAGATGAATCCGGTGGATGTACTCATTGATATCATACCGATGAGTAAGGAAGCCGCATACCGACGTTTGCGTGGGGAGATTGATTTCTCGTTGGAGGAAGTCGTTCGGATCAGCCGGTGTTTTGATATTTCTATCGATGCATTGCGTGATTCGTTGGATAACCAGGGGAGGTTTGGGGTGCAGATGATGTGTGTGGCTGAAGCAACATTGGCTACCGACAGATATAAGCAGGCCGTACAGGAATGTATAGATTTGCTAAAGACCTTGAAAACGCATCCGAATGCAAAAGTTTTTGTATTGACTGATATACTTATACCAATCTTCCCGATTTACAAATATGAAATGTTATCGAAGTTCTTTCTGTATAAGTTTATCCACCGTTGCGATAACGAGTTGTATCCTGCTAAAATGCGAGACATGCAAGTGCCGGAAGAAATTCAAATGATGCATCGTTTGTTTCTCAAAGAGATACAGGATGTTGCTGTTCACCATATTTGTCCTCCGGACCTGATGCAATCGCACGTCAGGGAAGTGACGTTTTTCCATAAAATGGGTTTACTGACTGATGATGAGGTGCAACAAATCAAACAGGAAACAAACCTGTTGCTGGATCAACTGGAAAAGAATATGATGAAAGGAAAAACATCGAACGATATGCCTTTCTCGGTTTTCCTCAGCTATTTTGGATTTGATACAACGTATGTGTATTACCATTCCGACACCTTTGCTTCAGTATCGGTACACATGTTTGGCGACGGATTCTATTATTACAAAGATTCCCGAATCGTCCATAAGATGAAAAATACACTGGATGGCTTGATTAAGAACTCGGTACTGATCTCTGTGAGTGGAGAAAAGCAGCGGTTAGAGTTTATGCTTCGCCAACGGGAAATGGTTAATGCGTTGTAACCTGTCGCTGTCAAGGCCCGTTTGTCTGATCAACGAAAATAATGCCTGATCTTCTCAGGAAGGAAAAACCGTACATCTTTGCCTGCCTTGTATGATTCACGGATAAATGTAGAAGATATCTCCATTTGAGGTGCGTTCACTGCCCTCACATTCGTATAGATAGATGGGATGTCGATTTCGTATCCTTTACGCGGATAGACCAGGATAGGGTAGTGGTCCAGGATATCCTGATAGTTCTTCCATTGGGTGATCAGGTTCCAATTGTCGGCTCCCATGATGAAGTAAAAGGTATGTTCCGGATACAGGTTTTGCAGTGTTTCCAGTGTATGGATGGTATAGGTTGGTTTGGGAAGTGCGTATTCGATATCGCTCACCTTGAATTTGGGATAGTCGCCAATGGCCGTCTGCGCCATTTCCAACCGCAGTTGATCATCTATCAATTGATTGGCGCTCTTCAACGGATTTTGGGGAGTGATCAGAAACCATACTTCATCCAATCCCTCAAATTCACATAGCCAGTTCGCTAACGCCAGGTGACCGATGTGTATCGGATTGAAGGAACCGGAGAATATACCCGTTTTCATTTGGCAAGAAACGATTTAACAGCCTGTACGGTTTCTTTGAACGCATTTTCCAGATTGTCGTTAACAACCACTACGTCAAAACGGGTAGAAAATCCTAACTCATATTGTGCTTTGGCTATCCGGTTTTCGATCATTTCGGCTGAATCGGTAGCCCGCAATTCCAACCGGCGTCGCAACTCGTCGATATGTGGGGGTTGTATAAAAATAGACAGGGCACGGTCGCCATATTGTTGCTTGATATTACATCCTCCAACCACGTCCACATCGAAAATGACATGTTGCCCTTCGGCCAGCATTCGTTCCACTTCGCTTTTTAGTGTTCCGTAGAACTTATCCGTGTACACTTCTTCGTATTCCAGAAAATCGCCTGTAGCTATCCGTCGGCGAAATTCATCCGGACTGAGAAAGAAATAATCCATACCGTTTTTTTCTGTTCCGCGGGGCGCACGGCTGGTCGCTGAAATAGAAAAATGCAGATTCAGATGTTGGTTGAGCAGGTAACGGATAATCGTCGATTTTCCTGAACCGGAGGGTGCTGAAAAAATGATGAGTTTTCCTTCCATTCTTACGTTAGTTTGATTTGCAATTCGTATTATAATACATTGAGTATTTGTTCTTTGATCTGTTCCAATTCATCTTTCATCTGGACGACAATCTTTTGCATCTCCGCATGATTACTTTTGGAGCCAAGGGTGTTGATCTCGCGTCCGATCTCCTGAGCGATGAACCCGAGCTTTTTGCCTTGTCCCTGTTCGTCGGCCAGGGTGCTGATAAAATAGTTCAGATGGTTGGTCAGGCGACTCTTTTCTTCGTTTACATCCAGTTTTTCGATATAGTATATCATTTCCTGTTCGAAACGGTTTTTGTCGTAATCCTTTTCGACCACCTTTTCCAGGTTATCGATAATGCGTGCCTTGATCTTTTCGATCCGTTCGCATTCATAGCTTTCCACCTGTACAAGTAATTCAGCTATTTTAGCAATTTTCTGCTTGAATAGGTTTGACAGCATTTCGCCTTCCTGGATGCGGAAATCGCACAATTGACGTATGGCGTCGTTGATGGCCCCAAGTATCACTTTCCATTCGTTTTCATCTATTTCCGTCGTTTCCGACTTGATGGTGTCGGGGAGGCGCAACAATGTCTGGAACCAGTCAGCCGGCAAAGCTATATTCAGCTTGTCGGATATGGACTGGATTTGCTGGTAGTAACTCTCTACCGCAGCCAGATTGATCTGTGTGGGGATATCCTTACCGATATATTCGACAAACATGGTGAATTCTACTTTCCCTCGCAGTAAGGTTTGCATCAGCAACGAGCGGATTTCCATTTCCTTGTCTTTGAAGGCGGATGAAATGCGGGTGGACAAGTCCATCTGCTTGCTGTTCAACGCTTTTATTTCTACTGTGATTTTTTTGGAGGAGAGTTCGGTCGTTATTTTACCGAATCCGGTCATTGATTGTACCATATTTTTTATGTTTGTGCAAAGGTAACTTATTCCCCGGATTTTCGGCTTCATTGGATTTGTTTTTGTACTTTTGCCTGTCATTATTTTAGGCAAATTAATAAATTGATAGCATAAACCCTATGCCTTGTATATTACATATTGAAACATCTACTGATATTTGTTCAGTTGCTTTGTCGGTAGATGGAGAGGTGGTTTTAGATAAAGTATCCACCGAAGGCCCGTCGCATGCGGCTGTATTAGGCGTTTTTATCGAAGAGGCCGTAGGACTGATGAAGAAGCAGGGATTGAATGTGGATGCGGTGGCTGTGAGCAGCGGTCCGGGGTCCTATACCGGATTGCGAATTGGGGTGTCAACTGCTAAAGGATTGTGCTACGGCTATGGTATTCCCTTGATTTCTGTTCCGACATTGGAGTTGCTCGCTGATATTGCCATCAGTCGCCATGCCTTGGATTCAGGGGGGCTTTATTGTCCGATGCTCGATGCTCGCCGGATGGAAGTCTATTCAGCTCTCTATGATGCCATGCTGCATCCGGTCAGGGGGACATTGGCGGAAGTGATTACCCCCGATTCATACGCCGAATTGTTGCGTACTTCCGATGTTTGTTTCTTTGGTAACGGTGCGGCCAAATGTAAGGAGATGATTACCTCAATAAAAGCCACTTTCCTGGATGATGTTTATCCGCTGGCTTCCCGTATGGTGCCGCTGGCAGAGAAGGCTTGGCAAGCCGGACGCTTTGAAGATGTTGCTTATTATGAACCCTTCTATCTGAAAGAGTTTCAGGCAACTATTGCCAAAAATAAAGTATTAGGTGCTCTTTAAAAAGGATAAGATATAAAATGAAAAAGGCGCGGTTGCATCAAGCAGTCGCGCCTTTTTTATGATTTCTCCGGATCGTTAGTTATATCGGCAGGAGGTGACTACAAGCCTACGGTATTCTTCGTCTTTACGCAACTTAACCCCGGCTGGGCTGAGGAAGTTACTGGTGGATATGGGGTATGTTCCGTAATAATTAGTGGATGTTTGGTAATTCACCGGTATAACCAGTAAAGCCAGGTCGTGTTCCGGATCGTTCTCCAATTGGTGTTTCAGCAGGTTGGAGATATTCCCAAATGTATAGGCAAGCGATACTACCGATGAGAAAGTGCCGGAAACATATGTGCTGATATTATCCGGTAATTGTCCCTGTTCAAAAAATGTTTGTACAGAATCTTCCGGTATCAGCATCAGGTATTGTGGCTGTTTCAATGCGAACTGCCAGGGCTCCTGTGGCATGGCCTGGAAATTGACGGCCAGGTTGTTCAGGATACGGTCGGTTACTACAGATCCGATCTCTTTGATGGGGAGTACGATACGTGTACAAACACCGGCTGGTGATTTGATATAGCTGTATTCTTCGTTCGGTAGAGTCAGCTGATCCAAGTCCGTGTTGAGGAAGCGATTCAACTGGATGACTTCCTTTGTCGCAGTGAACGCCTCGTAGCTATAGGCCGTAGAGTCCTGTCCTTCACTTCCTTCTGTG
The DNA here is from genome assembly GCA_031555145.1 of Tannerellaceae bacterium. Classification (GTDB taxonomy): domain Bacteria; phylum Bacteroidota; class Bacteroidia; order Bacteroidales; family Tannerellaceae; genus JAJDIA01. The sequence goes on from JAVBUR010000077.1 coordinate 14,317, forward strand.
ATGTACTTATAATAAATAGTCATTTGCGATTTAACCACATTCAATACATTCCCCGTTCCGAATGTATTCGTTACATAGATACCCGGGAAGAAACTGTTGAACGCATCCTGGCTGGCAAATGAAGCGGGGTTATTGATCGTTTCGTCGTAAAACTTCTGTCCGAAATCCTTCGACATACGTATTTTTACTGTAGGATAATAACTGCCGCTCGTACGTATTGAATCCGAAATACTCATGTCATGAGCCGAATAGGTCTGCGAACCCATTACTGTTTGCATATTGCAGTAATCAGCCGGGTTCATATCCGTATAATAATACTTGTTGAGAGGTTCGTTAACCAAGAAGACTTGTGCCCGCATAGGAGTCAGTGAATCGCCAATCCATGAATTGTAATAGATCTGATAATCAATGGAGTCTATTTTACCATCAATCGGCGTGTGTTTGAATGTGAAGTCATCCGGGCAGTAGAACTGGCAGATATAGTCAGACTTCAACGTGCCATACAACGGATCGAAGAATTCACCCAGCAAACTGGTATCAGTCTTAGCATATACTGCATTCATCAGTACAGTAGAGGATTCAAGATGGAAGGTGTCCGTAAAAACCGTGATTTTGTCCTGAGACGGTTGAATACTGGGTCCCACTTGATTCAATTCATCATTACACCCACCCAGCAGGATACCGCTTAAGGCGAGTCCAAGTATTAAAAACTTGATCTTCATCATATCAGTGTTATTTAGTTGCTAATATTTGATCATAGAACGTATTGAAAGCATCGATATATGCATCAGCCGGTTGGTAGGGCAGGAAGTCTGCTCCTTTTTTGTCCTGTGCATATTGCAGTAAACCGCTGTCTGCATCCTCGCTACCCTGGATCACACCGTCGGCAAAGTCGATCGCCAGTTTCGTCAATCCGGCAAAGCTGGTATCGGTTTTCAGTGCTTTGACATCACCTTCCTTTGCTCCATCCATTTTCAGTTTGTCGGGGAACGCTTTCTTTAACGGCGTAGTAAAGCCGTCATTGTAGATAGAGTAGACTACTTTAGCATTTTTAAGACAAGGGTCGTCGGCATACATACGTTTGATATATAAGGCCGTCAGGGCGGATATCCAGCCATGGCAATGGATCAGATCGGGTATCCAGCGGAGTTTCTTGACTGTTTCCAGCACACCTCTGACATAAAAAATGGCGCGTTCGTCGTTATCTTCGTAGTCGACGCCGTTTTCGTCGTGCGTCATGTGTTTGCGTTGGAAAAAATCTTCGTTGTCAATAAAGTAAACCTGCATGCGGGCTGCCTGGATGGATGCTACTTTGATGATCAGAGGGTGGTCGGTATCGTCGATAATCAGGTTCATGCCAGAGAGGCGGATCACTTCGTGCAGCTGGTTGCGGCGTTCGTTGATATTCCCGAATTTAGGCATGAAAGTCCTGATCTCGCGGCCACGTTCCTGAATGCCTTGCGGCAGGTTTCGGGAAATAGTGGCTATCTCTGATTCAGGCAAGTAGGGGGTAATTTCTTGTGCTATATACAAGATCTTTTTTGCATCCATTCTTTACAGTAGTTTTTAAAAGACGGCACAAAGATAGTAATTTTCTTTCATTTACCGTAAATATTTACTTGCTTTGCACCCTCATTCAGCATCAAAAAAGATGAAAATTGTTAAGACTGTTAATGATTTAGAACACTATCTGGCCGCTGAAAGGCTTGATGGGAAGCGAATTGGGTTTGTTCCGACCATGGGTGCCCTGCATACCGGACACCTCAGTTTAGTAAAAACATGTGTGGCTGGAAACGATATTTGTGTCGTTAGCGTTTTCGTAAACCCAACCCAATTCAATGACAAAAAAGACCTGGAAACGTATCCGCGTGACCTGGATGCCGACTGTGTCCTACTCGAATCGGCCGGCTGCAACTGTGTGTTTGCTCCGTCGGTCGAGGAGATGTATCCCGAGCCTGATACCCGCGAGTTCGACTTTGGGCTGGTATCCCAAGTGATGGAAGGCGCACGCCGTCCCGGGCATTTCAACGGTGTGGCACAAATCGTAAGCAAGCTCTTCTATGCCGTAAAGCCCGACAACGCCTATTTCGGTGAGAAAGATTTCCAGCAGATAGCCGTCATTCGTGCTATGGTACGCCAACTGGCGATACCAGTGAATATTGTTGCTTGTCCGATCCTGCGTGAAGCTGATGGTCTGGCTATGAGTAGCCGTAATGTGCGGTTGACGCCCGAACAGCGTCAAAAAGCGCCTCTGATTGCACGCACGTTGAAAGAAAGTACTAACTTTGTAGCGGAAATGAACGTACAGGAAGTCATCGACTACGTTATCCGTACGATTAATGCCGAACCGGAAATGCGGGTGGAATATTACGAGATTGTGAACGCAGATACGCTGGAGGCTGTAAGAGACTGGAAAGAAGCCGATGAGATTGTAGGGTGTATTACTGTTTACTGCGGTGAAGTCCGATTGATCGATAATATAAGGTACAAGCAATAGGTACGTATTTTTTCTGTGGGGTATTAATCAATTTTAAACACGATGTTTATAGAGGTAGTCAAGTCAAAGATCCACCGCGTTACGGTAACAGAAGCCAATCTGAATTATATCGGGAGTATTACTATCGACGAAGACCTGATGGATGCAGCCAATCTGATTGCAAACGAGAAGGTAAGTATTGTCGATAATAACAATGGTGAGCGTTTTGATACCTATATTATTAAAGGAGAACGCGGTTCGGGCGTTATTTGTCTGAATGGCGCTGCTGCCCGCAAAGTACAACCGGGCGATATCATCATCATCATGTCGTATGCCCTGATGGACTTTGAAGAAGCAAAATCGTTCAAGCCCGCCGTTATTTTTCCCGATACCGCCACGAATAAGTTGGTGTGATGCTCAGGCAGTTTTTTAATGCAAGATAGGAAAAAGCTCGTCGGGTCAAGACGGGCTTTTTTTATGTTTTAATCTGTAGAATAGGAGTAGATGTATACAAATAAGCAAATATGGAATGTTAGTTACCCTATCTTCCTCAGTCTGCTGGCGCAGAATGTGATCAATGTCACGGATACCGCCTTTCTGGGGCGGGTAGGGGAGGTAGAGCTCGGCGCTTCGGCGCTGGGCGGGTTGTATTATATATGTGTGTTTACGATTGCATTTGGTTTTAGTACCGGCTCGCAAATCGTTATGGCGCGCCGGAACGGAGAGAAGCGGTATGATCAGGTCGGCCCGGTCATGATCCAGGGCGTCTTCTTCCTCTTGGCGCTGGCTGTCTGTATGTTCCTTTTCTCCCGGTTGATGGGGGCAAGCGTGATGCGGGTGATGATCTCGTCGGATGTGATTCTGGATGCCACGATGGAGTTCCTCGACTGGCGGGTGTTCGGCTTTTTCTTTTCGTTTGTGAACGTAATGTTCCGGGCGCTCTTTATTGGGATCACGCGTACGAAGGTGTTGACGTTGAATGCTGTCTTGATGGCAATGACCAATGTGGTACTTGATTACCTGCTGATATTCGGCCATGGAGGCTTTCCGCAGATGGGAATTAAAGGTGCTGCCATTGCCTCGGTGATAGCTGAAGTTGTATCGGTGGTCTTCTTTCTGTTCTATACCAAATGGACGGTGAATATGCCGAAATATGGGCTGGTGCGTCTCCGCTCGTTCGACTTCGCCCTGTTACGCCGGGTGTTGAGCATCTCGGTGTTTACCATGTTCCAGTATTTCGTGTCAATGAGCACGTTCTTCCTGTTCTTTGTCGTTGTTGAACGGCTTGGGCAACGGGAACTGGCGGTTGCCAACATCGTCCGTAGCGTCTATATCGTGATGTTTATTCCGGTCAATTCATTGTCTACCACCACCAATTCGTTTGTAAGCAACCTGATCGGCGCCGGTCATACCGACCAGGTACTGGCTACCATCCGGCACATTGCGAAATGGTCGCTCGGCATTATGGTCGTGTTCGCGGCAGTGATCTGTGTCATGCCCCGGGCGATTGCTTCTATCTATACAAACGATCCGGCGTTGATCGACTCTTCGGTCACTTCCATGTATGTGATTGCCGGGGCCATGTTGCTGTCGTCGGTCAGCGGCGTTGTTTTCAATGGAGTGTCGGGCACGGGAAATACCCGTTCGGCCCTGTGGATGGAACTGGTCACCCTGTGTTTCTATTGCCTATATCTCTATATCGCAGGATTCCACTTCCGGTTGCCCGTACACCTCTGTTTTCTGAGCGAGTTTATCTATTACAGTTTCCTCTTGACGTTCAGCATACTTTATTTGAAGAAAGCCGCCTGGCAGCATAAGAAAATATGATCATTCTTGCCTCGCCACCGGGTATTTTGCTTACCTTTGCGGCTTATTAGCAGAAGAAAATATAAAAAATAGATACACGCATTATGTTTGAAAATTTAAGTGAACGGTTAGACAGGTCATTTAAGCTGTTGAAAGGCGAAGGCAAGATCACAGAAATTAATGTGGCGGAAACTCTGAAGGATGTCCGCAAAGCCTTGTTGGACGCTGACGTGAATTACAAAGTTGCCAAGCAGTTTACAGATACGGTCAAGGAAAAGGCGCTGGGACAGAACGTGCTCACCGCCGTTAAGCCCGGACAATTGATGGTTAAGATCGTACACGACGAGCTGGCGACCCTGATGGGTGGAACAGCAATCGACGTGAACCTCGAAGGTCATCCGGCCGTCATCCTAATGTCGGGTCTGCAAGGGTCGGGTAAGACTACCTTCACCGGTAAACTCGCCAATATGCTGAAGACCAAACGCAACAGGAAACCGTTATTGGTGGCTGCCGACGTGTATCGTCCCGCTGCTATCGAGCAGTTGCATGTATTGGGTGAACAAATCGGCGTGACGGTTTATTCCGAACCTGAAAACAAGAACCCGGTCGCTATTGCGCAGAACGCTATCAAGGAAGCTCGTACGAAAGGCTTCGACCTGGTGATTGTCGATACCGCCGGTCGTTTGGCTATCGACGAGCAGATGATGCAAGAGATCGCTGCTATCAAGAAAGCCATCCAGCCGAACGAAACCCTGTTTGTGGTCGATGCCATGACCGGACAGGACGCCGTCAATACCGCCAAAGAATTTAACGAACGGCTTGACTTCGATGGCGTGGTGCTGACCAAACTCGACGGGGATACCCGTGGTGGTGCTGCCCTTTCGATCCGTACGGTAGTCGACAAACCGATCAAGTTTGTCGGTACAGGTGAAAAGATGGACGCACTGGATATCTTCCACCCTGAACGTATGGCCGACCGTATCCTCGGTATGGGTGACATCGTCTCACTGGTTGAACGTGCCCAGGAACAATACGATGAAGAAGAAGCCCGTCGCCTGCAAAAGAAGATTGCCAAGAACCAGTTCGATTTCAATGACTTCATCAGCCAGATCCAACAGATCAAGAAGATGGGTAACCTGAAAGAGCTTGCTTCCATGATCCCCGGCGTAGGTAAAGCCCTCAAGGATGTGGATATCGACGACAATGCCTTCAAGAACATCGAAGCCATTATCCATTCCATGACGCCCGACGAACGCTCGAACCCGGCTGTTCTCAACGGCTCACGCCGCCAGCGTATCGCTAAAGGGAGCGGAACGACAGTACAGGAAGTAAACAAGCTCATTAAGCAGTTCGACGAAACCCGCAAGATGATGCGTATGCTGACGACTGCCAAACCAGGCGGTAAGAAGCTGCCCCAAATGAAACGATAATACAAAAACAACCCATATGGAAGACACAGGTTATAAATTATTAGACGGTAAGGCAACCGCCGCCCAGATGAAACAGGAGATGGCCGAAGAGGTTGCCCAAATCATTGCCGCCGGAGGAAAACGTCCTCACCTGGCTGCAGTATTGGTAGGCCATGACGGCGGTAGTGAAACCTACGTTGCCAGCAAAGTACGCACCTGCGAAGAGATCGGATTCAAATCCTCCCTCATCCGTTACGAAGACGATGTGACGGAAGAAGAATTGCTCCGCAAAGTAGACGAACTGAATAACGACCCCGACGTGGATGGTTTTATCGTACAGCTTCCCTTGCCGAAGCATATCTCCGAACAGAAAGTGATTGAAGCCATCGACCACCGCAAAGATGTGGACGGCTTCCATCCGATCAATGTCGGACGTATGGCCATCGGGCTACCTTGTTTCCTGTCGGCTACCCCGGCCGGTATCATGGAATTGCTCCGTCGCCATGAGATTGAAACCAAAGGCAAGCATTGTGTGGTACTCGGACGCAGCAATATCGTCGGAAAACCGGTGGCCATGCTCATGATGCAGAAATCCTATCCGGGCGACTGTACCGTGACCGTTTGCCACAGTCGTTCCAACAACCTGAAGGAGATGTGCCAAAATGCCGATATCCTGGTTGTAGCCTTGGGTGTTCCCGAATTCCTGAAAGCCGATATGGTAAAAGAAGGCGCCGTTGTGGTCGACGTAGGTACCACCCGTGTACCGAGCAGCGTAACGAAGAGCGGTTTCAAACTGTTGGGTGACGTGAAATTTGACGAAGTGGCTCCGAAATGTTCCTATATCACTCCGGTTCCGGGTGGAGTAGGGCCGATGACGATCATCTCCCTGATGCGCAACACGCTCTTGGCTGGTAAAAAAGCGATCTATCCCTGATCTTTTTTGATCATTTTTACGGTAGAAATACTTGCAATGTTAGAATTATTCCCTATCTTTGCACCGTCTTAGAAGGGACTTTTCCTGACAAGCAAACATGGTGATTGTAGCTCAGTTGGTTAGAGCATTGGCTGGTGGTTCCAAGGGTCGTGGGTTCGAATCCCATCATTCACCCCTTAAAGTATCCTGATTTGTTCATTCAAGTCAGGATTTTTTTTGCACAGGCCTCACCTGGGCGAGGCGCAGGCCTGGTTTCATCAAGGCCGTCAAATCCACAAATCGCCACAAAAAAGATAATGACGATCCAAAACAAACGTCATCGCGTTTGTTTTGGAACATAATGACGTTCGTGTTGGAACATAATGATGATTTTTCGGACAGATTGCGGTGAAGAAAAACACACAGCTATCACCTACAAAAGATTTAAATTTTGTTGAAGTTGAAACTGTCGAAGATTTTAAAACATTACCTTGACGGTGGCCTGCTCGGTTGTAGGGATCCAGGCGGGGCCGTTGACAACGAGGCGGATGGCTTCGGCATTGGCGGAAGGGCAGATGCCTTTCGTTACCCGGATATGATAGGGGCGGCCTGATTGGCCGATGGAGAAGGTTAGTTCTACTTCGCCTTTGGCATTCATACAGGCGTCGTCAGTGGGGCGAATGAGGTTCTTCTTGAGGTAGTCGTTGTAGGCTTGCATACCTTTGACGGGTTCAGGCGCTTTCTCTTTTGTGCTTTTAGAGACGGCTTCTTTTTGGGTTGTTCCGTAGCCAACAACTATCGTTTCGCTTAATGTTGTCTGATTTTCGTGCATGGCTATCTGCATGGTCCGAGAAGTGTCAGCAAGGAACGTTTGTGGTTCGTATCCGATATAACTGACCTGTATCTTATCGCCATTGTGCGTAACAAGTTCAAAATAACCATCATTGTCGGTGATTACTCCGTTGGAGCTACCTTTAATCGTGATGCTTGCCCCAATCAGCGGCTCTCCGCTTGTGTCGATTATATGTCCCTTGACGACAGAGGCCAGGTGGGAGGCTGAATCCATGTCTTCGGATAACAAGGCGGCTTGCTCATGGGACTCTTTAGCCATGGCTTTATCCTCTGCCGGAGAACTACTGTCGGCGATCATTTCTGCGGATGCAACGGTAGGTGGTGCCTGTGCCGGTATCTCTTCCCGCTGCATCGGCGATACGCTTTCTTCCCGGAACGAAGGCGACTCTTGCATTTCCTCTTGAACGACGCTGTCGATTAGTTCGCTATCGGGCACGGTAAGGATTTCTTCACTTTGCTTTTCAGCCGGTTTTGTCAACTCTTGTACGGTGTAGGATGTTACTTCTGTTGCCTGATATTCATGCATGGCATACCAAGTGCCGAAACCCGCAACGAATAGTATGCCGGCAGCGATACTCAAAGTCTTGAGGCGGTGAGTTGTCTTACTTGTTGCCCGGGCGGAAATTCTTGCCTGAAGCTTTTTGATTTCTTTGGCGTGATTGCTCTCCACGTTGTTGAAGCCTTCGAGCGCATCGGCCAGGAAAGGGTCATTCATCGCTTCCCTTTCGAGGCGATGGGCTTCTTTTCCTTTTCGGAATCCTTCTATGTAGCGCCAAAGTTTCATTTTGTATGCTTGTCTATGCAGATTCTCAAATTACGTTTCCCGTTTTGGATATTGCTCTTTACGCCGCTTAGCGAATAACCGGTTTGCTCCACGATGTCGGCATACGACATTTCCTCCATGAAGAAATACCGGATGCTGATGCGTTGTCCGTCCGGAAGCCGTTCCATGCAATTGTGGAGGGCGGCCACCCTGTCGCTATCCTTTTCCTCCTCACTGAATAGATGCAGGATTTCGTCGGATTCCATAATTTCACTATCGAATTCGACGACGATCGCTTTGCTTTCTTTCCGCAGGATTTGCAGACAGTGATTTTTTACCACGCTGTATATCCAGGTACGGAAGACTTCAATCTCGTAGCCGGCAACTTTGGGGAGCAGATTCTCGAAGAGTTGCATGATGGCATCCTGCGACTGGTCTGCGTCGTGCAGGTACTTCAGGCATACGCCATAGAGCAGGGGCATATACCGGTTGTATAGTTCCCCAAAGTATTCTGTGCGTCCGGACTCCTTGTGCAATTGCAACAGTTGTTCGTCCGTCAGATCGGATATGTCTTTCTTATGCAGCAAGTTGTCTTTCTTTCCGTTTTCTTAACTGGTTTGTTGGATAAGCAGTTAGCGACAAATATAGGCAATATCTTCAAAAAACTCCGCAGTATTTATGGAATCTTTTGTGAAACGGTATCTATAGGGTAAACAGTGATTCAAAAAACAGAACAAATCATAAGTGCTCATTTATTAAACGTAAGTAACATGGAAACCATTGGAAAGAGAATGATGATCAGCCTGTGGATGCTGATAGCGGCAGTGATGGGTTTGAGTGCACAGGGCATCACTGTGAAGGGTAAAGTAACGGATGCGACAGATGGTTCGCCGATAGCGTATTGTTCGGTAACCGTGAAAAAAACTTCGCAGGGAACACTGACAGACCAGCATGGTAACTACACTATTCAAACGACTAAGGGGACTAAGTTGGAGTTTTCCTATATTGGTTATGCCTCCAAAGAGGTGGTTGTGAAAGGAGAAATGCTGCATGTGGCTTTGGAACCAAGTGTGGCGGTATTGGAAGAATCCGTTGTCATAGGTTATGGGCAAGAGCAGCAATCTTACTCAGTGAGAAAGCAAGCCGAATTGGCAGCGAGTCAGGCTCCAGTCAATTATCTGTATGCAGTGGCCGATATGAGTATGCGGGAGAATACCGAAGAGTATGCTGCTGTTTCAGAGAACCGGTTCAAATCCGTAAGCAATGAGCCGTTATCGACTTTCTCCATCGATGTAGATGCGGCTTCCTACAGCAATATGCGCCGTTTCCTCAATCAGGGACAGATGCCTCCGGCCGATGCCATCCGTACGGAGGAGTTGGTCAATTACTTCTCCTACAATTATCCGAAGCCTACTGGTAATGACCCGGTGAAGATCTCTGCCGAAGCGGGTGTTTGCCCGTGGAATGCCGACCATCGGCTGGTACGCATCGGGATCAAGGTGCGCGAAATCGCTGGTGAAAGCTTGCCTGCTTCTAATCTGGTATTCCTGGTCGATGTGTCGGGTTCAATGTACGGACCGACACGATTGGATTTGGTGAAGTCGTCGTTGAAACTGTTGATCAATAACCTGCGTGAGAAGGACCGGGTGGCGATTGTGGTGTATGCCGGTTCGGCAGGCGAAGTCCTGCCATCTACTCCGGGCAGCGATAAACAGAAGATTCGCGAAGCATTAGACAACCTGACGGCAGGTGGCTCTACCGCCGGAGGCGCCGGTATTCAGTTGGCGTATAAGATCGCCCGCAAGAACTTTATCCAAGGTGGCAATAACCGGATCATCCTGTGTACGGATGGCGATTTCAACGTAGGCGTCTCTTCGCCGGAAGGACTGGAAAGCCTGATCGAACGTGAACGCCAGTCGGGTGTCTTTCTCACCGTATTAGGTTATGGTATGGGCAACTACAAAGACAATCGCATGCAGGTACTTGCCCAGAAGGGAAACGGCAACCACGCTTATATCGACAATATGCAGGAAGCCAACAAGGTACTTGTGAAAGAATTCGGCGGTACTATTTATACGGTAGCAAAGGATGTAAAACTTCAGGTCGAATTCAACCCGGCACTGGTACAGGCCTACCGTCTGATCGGTTATGAAAGCCGTTTGCTTAACAAAGAAGATTTTAACGATGATACCAAGGATGCTGGTGAGATGGGAGCAGGGCATGTGGTGACTGCTTTTTATGAAGTGGTTCCGGTGGGCGTAAAGAGTAATATAGGGGATGTCGATCCACTGAAATATCAATCGGCTGTACAGCAAACGGAATACACTTCTTTGTTTAAGTCGCCTGAACTGCTGACGATTAAGCTACGCTACAAGCAACCGGATGGTGATGTGAGCAAGAAGATCGAACTTCCGTTGATCGACAATAAGGGGAATACTGTATCGTCGGATTATCGCTTTGCCGCTTCGGTCGCCATGTTCGGGCAGTTGTTGCACAATTCGCAGTTCAAAGGTACGGCTACCTATGACAAGGTGATTGAATTAGCCAAGACAGCTCTCGATAACGATGAGCAGGGGTACCGGCGTGAGTTTGTTCGCTTGGTAGAAACGGCGAAGGGCTTGAGTAAATGAATACACCGGACCGGGAAAGCCCTCCATAAAAAAAAGGATGCGTCAAAACGATGCATCCTCTTTTTAGTGTGACCGCGACAGGATTCAAACCTGTAACCGGCTGATCCGTAGTCAGCTACTCTATTCAGTTGAGCTACGCGGCCATTTTTCAATATGTGATAAACTCTTTTGCAACAAGTGACCGCGACAGGATTCAAACCTGTAACCGGCTGATCCGTAGTCAGCTACTCTATTCAGTTGAGCTACGCGGCCTTTTGTTTGCGTGTGCAAAGGTAGTGGTTTGTTTTGAATATGCAAATAGTTCGAGGGTGTTTTTCCGTCTTAATCCAACATTTTCGGATTGAAAATGAGATAGCCGATATTTAAACCAAAGTTGAAGTTCTGTTTTGGATAGCTATAGCCGTTGGCATAGACACTGACAGAGGCAAAGGGGAGTTGCAAGACAAGGGAGAGCTCACCCATATAGTTGAGCGGGTGGAAGGAATGAAGCCACTTATCGTAGTAAGGCACTTCATTGGTGTCTTTCAGTATTTCTTTTAGCGGGGCGAACGCATAAAACTCACTACGCAAGTGGAGCATCCGGTTCAGTTTGAGGATAGGGATTACGCCACCGGCTGCGTATTGGTTCGACCGGAAGGCCTCGTTGAATACGATCTTGCTGTGCGGCGTAGGCGTAAAGGCCGGCGCTTGTAAGATGGATGCCGTATAATTAGTCATCAGCTCTTTGTCTGATATCACGGCTTCGGCCAGATAACCAATGCTGAACTTACTACTGAACGATTGGTATTTCAACCAGCGTCCTTTGACCTGAAACCAATGGACATTATTACCTCTGACGTTACTAAAAGGTGAAGTAGGAGCAGGCGTATAATTCTCCGTTCCATTTACGAATTGGCCAACGAGGAATCGTTCGCGTCCGGCAGTAGGATATTGCTTGGCATTGAGTGAATGATGGATGATACCGAAGTAGACACTGAACAGATTGTACCAGCTGTCTTCGAAACTTGCATTAGCCATCGGCGTATTATTATTCAGCAAGTAATGGTCTTGAAGCCGCCCATAGCTCACACCTGTTTCGATTTTGGAATGGTTGAGCAAGGGGAAACCGAAGTTTATCCGGGCATACAATTCCTGCTGTTTGATAAAAGCCGGTACCACATCTTCGTAAAACATCGATTGGGTCTGGGAGTAGCGGCGGTCTGAATACACACCCATCCCGTTCAGGTACATCGGGATCCGGGTCTGGAGATATAAACGGGCATCCGCCAGTACGCCGCTGAATGAGTTGCCTACCTGGAATCCGGCATGATATTCGGATGCCACGCGCGACAATGCCTGGTAGCCCAGTCCAAGATAGAGTTGGTTGGCCTGATGGGAGGATACGTTACCTCCAAAACCAATCTGTAGCTCTTCTTTCATCTTGACGTCGAGATGGAGGTCGAACTTCTTTTCCACACGATTATATACCGCATGGGGGATAATCTCCTTGATCTTCGAATAGGTGAGCATCTTGAAATAGGCACGCTTGAATTCTTCCATCGAGAATTCGTCATTGATATCGCGGTGTAACTGGGCTTCGACGTATTTTCGTTGCTCGTCGGTTACGCCGCTTACATAAATATTTTTGAAAAGCAGCGGGGGGAGGCTTTCCCGGTAGGCTTTCCGGCGTTCGGCTACTTCGAGGGGGGAGACTCTGCGGGGAACACGTGCCTTGATGGAATCAATCATCAGTAACGTACGCTCATAGCCGATATCCATCAGTTCCTTTCCCTTTTGGAAGTCCAGCAAGGAAACGGTCGGGAAGTTAAACTGGACCATCAGACCGTCTTCTTCGTCGACGGAATAGTTGGTGGTCTGCATGATCATCGTTTCCAACTGGTTGTACATGTTTTCGGAAACTTTTCCCTGTTGCGTACCGGAAACGGCTGAACCGAAGATGAAATCCGGATGGAATGCCTCTTTCATCGGCTGGATGGGAAAGTTATCGTATATACCACCGTCGAACAGAGGTATGCTGTCGCGGCGGATCGGCGGGAAGACAAACGGAAAACTCATGGAGGCGCGGACAGCATCGCCCAGGTCGCCATGGCGGAAAATGACAGCTTTCTTAGCATAGATATCAGCCGCCACGCACCGGAAGGGCACAAACAGGTTGTCGAAGTTCCATCCGGCTTTGGCGGTAGCCTGTGAGAACAATCCCATGAACGCTTGGTTCATCTGGATCGGATTGATCAGACTCTGCGGTAGGAAGTTGGCCTTGATCTGCAACGAGTCGGACGATTTCTCAATAGAGAAGTGGGCAAACTCTGGCGTGGGCAACGGCTCACGAAAGAAGTAGGTGTATTGCTCTTCCACCGTTCCGGTCTGCCAGTAAAAGAAGTCGTCCGACAGGAGGAGGTTGAGCATCTCTTCCGGCGTATAGCCCATCGCATAGAGGCTGCCGATGATGGCGCCGATGGAAGTGCCGGTTATATAATCGATGGGAATACCATTCTCTTCCAAGGCTTTGATTACCCCGATGTGGGCTGCTCCTTTAGCGCCTCCGCCACTCATTACCAAGCCCACCTTTTGTGCTGACAGCAAGGCAGGAATCAGTAACCCCAACAGTATGCAGACAATCCCTTTTTTCAATGGGAGTTAAATTATGTAGTTCTCGAATATCTTTTCCTTAGCCAGTCCAAATCCTTTTAGCAGGGACTTATGCCCGTCGATCTGATCGGATAACTCCAGTTTTTGAGTCAACGGAAAGGCTTTCCCTTCCTGTAGAACCTTGACGGCACGGCGTAATGTTTTGTCTTCTTTCTGGAAGATCGGATAGAAACCGTCTTCGTCGAAGAAGTTACGTACGATATACGCCTGCAACTGGTTCTCAATCAGTTTTCCAGAGATACCGATAAGCGTAGGACGTCTTTTGATACCTTTACTTTCGGCAAATTCAGTGAACTGATACAGTATGGGTTGGCTTTGGAGATAAGCATACAATTTTTCCCATGAGTCAAATGCGGCCAACTTTTCCTGATTCTGATCAGAATAGTTCAGGGCGTATTGATACAGGACACCGCTGTTGATTACATTGGAATAATAGGAAGTGACGCCGCTGGTATCGCGCGGGATAAAGATATCCGGCATAATGCCTCCGCCTCCATATACAATGCGATGACCGTACGTTTCATATTTGAGCGAATCGTTCATCTTGATGCTGTCGGCCGTATCAAATTCACCGTGCATATAACGGTTGTAGATATCCTGTTCGTAGGCATCGCCATTCCCCAGTTCATATTCTTTTTGGATACTACGCCCGGAAGGAATGTAGTAACGGGCGATGGTAAGGCGTATTTCCGAACCGTCTTTCAGTTGGATGGGGTTTTGTACCAAGCCTTTGCCATAGGTGCGGCGACCGACGATCAGACCTCGGTCGTTGTCTTGGATGGCACCCGAGAAGATTTCACTGGCAGACGCTGAAATTTCGTCGGTGAGCACCACGATGGGACTATCCAGGCAGGTGCCTGTCCCGTTCGACAATATCTCCTGGCGGGGGAATGCTTTCCCTTCGGTATAGACGATCAACCGGCCTCCCGGAAGGAATTCATTCACCATTTTGGCGGCGGCATCCAGGTATCCACCCGTATTGCTGCGCAGGTCGATGATAAAGGACGTACATCCTTTTTCCTTCAACTTGGCAATGGCGGTGATAAATTCGTTGTAGGTGGTACGTCCGAATTTGACGACCTTGATATATCCGATACCTTTTTCCACTTCGTAGGCTACATCTACCGAGTTAACGGGTACATCGCCGCGGGTGACGTCGAAATACAACAGTTCGGTTGCCGTATGTCGCTGTACGCCCAGCTTGACGACGCTGTTCTTGGCGCCACGCAGAGTACGCATGATCTTGGCCTGGCTGGAGTTGTTTCCGGAGAATACAGAGTCGTTAATGGTGATAATACGGTCGAACGGTAGTATACCGGCCTTTTCGGCAGGGCCTCCGCTGATCACACTGATAACCAGTATCGTATCGGTCTGTATGTTGAACGATACACCGATACCGCTGAACGAGCCTTCCAAATCTTCATTCACGATCACCGCATCTTCGGCGGGAATATAAACGGAATGGGGGTCAAGCTCGCTGAAGATCTTGGGGATGGTGCCTTCCACGAGCTTAGCCATATCCACTGTGTCGACATATTGATCATCGATAATGTCGAGGATGGCATTTATCTTGTTACCGCTCAGGTAAGAACGCTTTTTCCCCTGGTTGAGCGATACATAATGATTTCCGATAAAAATACCCAGAGCAATGCTCGCTGCGATGATCACAGGAAGCCAGATGCCCAACCGTTTGTTTTTGTCCATGAAAACAATATCCTATTAGTCGTTTATATCAATAAAATCAAGGATGATACCCGCCCGTAGCAACAGGTTGCATCCATCTTCCACCCGGTACTTCTCGGAATAAACCACCCGCTTGATACCGCTTTGAATAATCAGTTTAGCACATTCGATACAAGGCGCCGAGGTGACATAGATGGTAGCTCCCTTACTACTGTTGGACGAGGCGGCTACTTTGGTGATGGCATTGGCTTCGGCATGCAGGACATAGGGTTTCGTCACATTGTTATCATCTTCACATATATTCTCAAACCCGGCAGGCGTACCGTTGTATCCATCGGATATGATCCGTTGGTCTTTCACAATCAGTGCGCCTACTTTACGTCGGATGCAATAGGAATTTTCGGCCCAAATGCCGGCCATACGCAGATACCGCTTGTCCAGTTCCAGTTGCTTTTCAGTCTTTATACACATTATTTGCCGTTTTCTTTGCTGCTCTAATGGAACAAAGGTAGTTATATTTTAACTATGTACCACGTGTTTACGCTTATTTCTTGATACCATTTCTGGTCAAAAGTGCATCAATTGTGGCGTCTTTACCGCGGAATCGCTTATAGATCACGGAAGGATCTTCCGTTCCTCCTTTCGAGAGGATGTTGTCGCGGAATGATTTGGCTACTTCCCGATTGAAGATTCCGGCTTCCTTGAACGCGGCAAAGGCATCGGCGTCGAGCACTTCGGCCCATTTGTATCCGTAGTATCCAGCCGAATAACCGCCGGAGAAGATATGTCCGAAACTGCTGCTCATCAGTGTGCCGGGAGCATCGGGCAGGATGTTGGTCGGTATCCAGGCTTCCTTTTCAAAAGCGACAATGTCGCCTTCATACGGCGCCTTCAGTGTGTGCCAGGCCATATCCAGCATACCGAAACTCAATTGGCGGCAACAGTAGTAGCCCACATTATAATTAGCAGCATCGATCAGCTTCTGTACCAGTTCCATCGGGATCTTTTCGCCCGTTTCGTAGTGAACGGCGATCTGGTCGAGGAACTCTTTCTCCGTCAGCCAGTTTTCCATGATCTGTGAAGGCAGCTCCACAAAGTCGCGGTATACGTTGGCGCCCGACATACTGCTGTACGTGCCGTCAGCCAGCATACCATGCAGGGCGTGACCGAACTCGTGCAGGAAGGTTTCCACTTCGTCGAAGGTGAGCAGCGACGGCTTCGTCTCTGTCGGACGGGTGAAGTTCATGACGATAATCACCTGCGGGCGGCTGTCTTTTCCGTCGGCCGTCTTGTATTGCGACTTGATGTCGTTCATCCAGGCACCCGACTGCTTGCTTTCACGCGGGTGGAAGTCGGTGTAGAGGACAGACAGGAAGCTGCCGTCGGCATCAAATACATCGTAGGCTTTCACTTCAGCGTGATAGACAGGGATCTTCTTGTTTTCTTTGAAGGTGATGCCGTACAGTTGAGTGGCCAGCCCGAATACGCCTTCCGTCACACGGTTTAGCTCGAAGTAGGGGCGGGTCATCTCGTCGTTGACCTGGAAGCGCATGTCTTTCAGCTTTTCGGAGTAATAGCTCCAGTCCCATGGCATAATCGTGATATTGGCCTGTTCCTTACCGATGGCAAAGCCCTGGACGGCATTGTATTCGTTAATGGCGACAGGTTTATAAGCATTTAGCAACTCGTTGAGGAGGTTGAATACATTCGCCGGTTTCTTCGCCATGGTATGTTGTAGGGCGTAGTCGGCATAGGTATCGAAGCCCATCAGGCGGGCTATTTGTAGGCGGATGGTGGTGATCTGACGGATAATTTCCTTGTTGTCGTATTCATCTCCTTTATTGCCTACGGACATATATTCGTAGTATAGTTTCTTACGCAGATCGCGATTGGATGAGTAACGCATAACGGGTCCGTAGCTGGGAGCCGACAGATTGATCAGCCAACCTTCTTTCCCTTTGCTCTTGGCCAGGGCGGCAGCGGCGTCACGGGCGCTTTCGGGCAGTCCGTCGAGTTCCTGTTCGCTGGTGAGGAGTAGTTCGAAGCGGTTTTTATCTTTCAGCTCATTCTGGTCAAACTTCAGGCTGAGCATGCTCAGTTCGGCACTTAAGCGGCGATAGGTCTCCTTCTCTTCCGGGCTGAGGGTAGCACCTTTCTTCCTGAAGGCTTCGTAGGTCTTTTCCAGCAGACGGGCATCTTCGGTGGAGAGATTGAAGGTAGTCCGTTGGTCGTATACACTACGGACACGGTCAAACAGCTTCTCGTTCAGGTAAATATTGTTGGAACTTTCCGACAGTTTGGGGGAGATACGTTCAGATATTTCCATCATCTCGTCGTTGGTTTCTGCACCCAAAAGGTTGAAAAATACCGAGGCCACTTTGTCTAACAACTGTCCGCTACGCTCCAAAGCCACAATGGTGTTCTGGAAGGTGGCGGGAGATGGATTGTCGGCTATTTTTTTCACTTCGACAGCCAATTCAGCAAAAGCTTTGTCGAAAGCCGGTTCGTAGTCGGCGGTTTTAATCTTGTCGAACGGCGGGGTTTCGTGCGGGGTTTTATACTTGCTTAGCAATGGGTTGTTTTCTGCTTGTGACATAGGAACCAGATTTAATAAGAGAATTACTATAACTAATAAGCGAT
Organism: Tannerellaceae bacterium; assembly: GCA_031555145.1. Classification (GTDB taxonomy): domain Bacteria; phylum Bacteroidota; class Bacteroidia; order Bacteroidales; family Tannerellaceae; genus JAJDIA01. The sequence continues at coordinate 32,138 of JAVBUR010000077.1, forward strand.
TCATGGGATATATGGTTTTAAATAATGGTACAAAAATAGGCTATTAAGCTTGATTATGATAGATTTCAGATATGATCTCCTGTAGAGGCATCCAGTCGGTGGCTAATGCTTCCATATCAGGATACAGCAGATGGGCGCCGGCTTCGAGCAATATATCGTCGGCTAAAGGGCCGGTGTTGACGGCTATTGTAAAGATACCTGCGGCAACGGCAGCTTGTACGCCCATGGGAGCGTTCTCTACCACGATGGCTTCATTGGCATTGACGCCGGCTTTTTTCAGTCCCATCAGATAGGGCTCGGGGTGGGGTTTGCCATAGGTTACATCGAAGGCTGTCACCATCTTCTCCCGTTCGAAGAAACCGGGGAAAATCTGGTTCAGTTTGTCGATCAGGCTACGCTGTCCGGAACCGGTGACGACAAGTGTCTGTAGTCCGCAAGACTTAGCCAATTGCAACACACCAGCGGCACCGGGCATAGGGCAACTGTCGTTGTATTGGTTGAAGAGTTCGGCCTTTTCGGCATAGATCGTCTCTCGTTCATCCGGTGTGGCATCCCGTTGGAATGTCCGTTGGAAAAGCTCGTTGATAGTGCTTTCGCCTGTTCTTCCTTCAAACATATAAAAGTCTTCGGGCGTATTGAGCAACTGATGCCGGTCGGCCGTCTCTTTCCAGGAACGGGCATGATAACGCATAGAGTCGAATAATACGCCGTCCATATCAAAAAGCACGGCCTTGGGAAAGAATGAGGATTGCTGCTGCGTTTGCAAATATTGGTAGATGGAATCCCTGATCATAACTTGTTAATCTTTTCGGCTGACAAAGTTATCAAAAAACATCTTACATTTGCAGATATACTTAAATGATTTAAACTACGGATAGAAAATGAAAAAACTACTAATGACACTATGCCTTATACTCATGGGGCAGGTGCTGAAAGCGGACGAATGGATTCGTGTCAACCAATTGGGGTATTTGCCCGCTGCCATCAAGGTGGCGGTGTTTATGAGTGGGGCAAATGATACTGTCAATCAATTTGTTATCAAGGATGCCGGTACGGATAAAACCGTAGCTAGCCTCAGAACCGTGAAATCGACCGGTGTATATGGACAAATGAAAACTACCTACCGGCTTGATTTCAGTACATTCAAACAGGAAGGGACGTATTATCTGTCGGCGGGCAAGGCAAAGTCGCCAGTTTTTCGTATCAGGAGCGATGTGTATGATGGTACGGCCGACTTTCTCCTCCGCTATATGCGACAACAGCGATGTGGCTACAATCCTTTTCTCGAAGACAGTTGCCATACACACGACGGGTATATTGTCTATCATCCTATCCGTTCGGGCGAGTGGATCGACGTGACTGGCGGTTGGCATGATGCAACGGATTATTTGCAATATACTGCCACATCGGCCAATGCCGTTTACCAGATGATGCTTGCCTGGCAGGAGAACCCCGGCGCTTTTACGGATGCCTATCAGGCGAATGGCCTGCCGGGATCCAATGGCATTCCTGATATAGTAGATGAGATCAAATGGGGGATGGACTGGCTTAAGAAAATGAACCCGGAAAAAGAACTGATGTTTAACCAGATTGCCGACGACCGCGACCATGCCGGTTTCCGTCTGCCTAACCGCGACTCGGTAGATTATGGCTGGGGGAAAGGCACAGGCCGCCCGGTCTATTTCTGTACCGGTGAGGTGCAGGGGTTGCGCGTACATAAGAATCGTGCCACCGGTATCGCCAGCACGGCGGGCAAGTTTGCTTCTGCTTTTGCATTGGGATCCAAGTTGCTGAAGGAGTATTATCCCGAATATGCCGGTGACCTGTTGAAGAAAGCCGACGACGCTTTTCGCCATGGCGTGGCTCACCCGGGAACCTGCCAGACCGCTCCGGGTGGCGCTCCTTACTTCTATGAAGAAGACAATTGGACGGACGATATGGAAACGGCCGCCGCTCAACTCTATACCGTCACAAAGGATAACGAATACCTGCAATATGCCGTCAATTATGGTCGGATGGAGCCGGTCACTCCCTGGATGGGAGCAGACAGCGCCCGCCATTACCAATGGTATCCGTTTATGAATATGGGCCATTACCTGCTGACCCGGGTGGATGATAAGCGCATAAGCGCTGAGTTTGGGCGTAATATGCGGACGGGTATTGAACGTACATTCGAAAAGGCGCAAACGAATCCTTTCCTGTACGGTATCCCGTCGATCTGGTGTTCGAACAACCTGGTGACGGCCATGCTTACCCAATGCCGCCTCTATCGCGAATCGACCGGCGACCGGCAATATGCCGAGATGGAGGCCGCCCTGTTGGACTGGCTTTTTGGTTGTAACCCGTGGGGAACGAGTATGGTCGTAAGCCTGCCTGAATGGGGTGACTCACCGCAGTTCCCGCATGCTTCCTATCTGGTGATGGGTGTCGGTAATCAACCGGGAGGATTGGTTGATGGGCCGGTGTATGCCAGTATCTTCAATAGCCTGTTGGGTGTTACCATCACAGAGCCCGACGAATATGCCAAATTCCATAGTGACCTGGTCGTCTACCACGACGACATTTCCGACTATTCGACCAATGAGCCGACCATGGATGGCACTGCCTGTCTGACTTACTACCTTTCCGCCCTCCAGAAAGACGGCATGAGGCAGGCGGGACGATAACCAAAAAAGAGGGGAATCGCAAGCACACCTGCTGGCTTTTGACACACCCTCTTTTTATAATATGTTATATGCTTATTACAGTCTTGCCTTGATGGCTTCTGTTTCTTTTTCGTAACCCGGTTTATTGAGGAGGGCGAACATGTTCTTTTTGTAGGCTTCCACACCCGGTTGGTCGAATGGGTTCACACCGAGCATATAGCCACTGATACCGCAACCTTTTTCGAAAAAATAGAACAGTTGGCCGATGTAGTAAGCGTTTACTTCGGGCAGTGTGATCTTGAGGTTAGGCACACCACCGTCTACATGGGCGAGTTGGGTGCCGAGTTCAGCCATCTTGTTTACTTCATCCACCCGTTTGCCTGCGAGGAAGTTGAGGCCGTCGAGGTCAGCTTCGTCTGTTGGTACCAATACAGTGTGGGTGGGGCTTTCTACGGAGATAACAGTTTCGAAGATGGTACGTTCGCCATCCTGAATCCATTGTCCCATGGAGTGGAGGTCGGTGGTCAGATCGACGGATGCCGGGAAGATACCCTTACCGTCCTTACCTTCGCTTTCACCGTAGAGCTGTTTCCACCATTCGGCGATGTAGTGTAATTTCGGGTGGAAGTTGGCGAGTATTTCGATCTTCTTGCCTCCCTTGTATAGTTCGTTACGAACGGCAGCATAGATTTCGGCGATGTTGTCGGCGAAAGGTACGTCAGTAGCGGTTGCTTTTTCCATGCTTACGGCACCGGCAACCAATTCACGGATGCTGATACCTGCTACGGCGATCGGCAACAAACCTACCGGGGTGAGTACGGAGAAACGTCCACCTACATTGTCGGGGATGATGAAAGTCTTGTAGCCTTCCTGGTCAGCCAGTGTACGCAGGGCGCCACGTTTGGCGTCGGTGATGGCGACGATGCGGTGTTTGGCCTCCGCCTTGCCTACAGCGTCTTCTAGTTGTTTCTTCAGGATACGGAAGGCGAGGGCCGGTTCCGTTGTCGTACCTGACTTGGAGATATTGATGATGCCGAATTGTTTGCCTTTCAGCACTTCGGTCAGTTCATACAGATAGTCTTCGCCGATATTCTGGCCGGCATAGAGGATGACGGGATCCTTGCGGTTGCCGAGCAACTGATCGAAGCTGTTGTTCAGCGCTTCTACCACCGCTTTGGTACCAAGGTAACTACCACCGATCCCGATGGCTACCACTACTTCGCATTTCGAGCGAAGCACGTTAGCAGTCTGTTCGATGTCTGCCAGCTCGACTTCTGTAATGGAAGAGGGGAGTTGCAACCAGCCGAGGAAATCGTTCCCGGCGCCGTTACCGTTATGCAATAAGGCGTTGCATGCAGCGGCCTTCTGTTCTTGTGCGTAAACCTGCTCTTTGGTGACTGTGCCCAAAGCTTTGTCGATGTTTAATGCGATATTCTTCATTATAATACTGTTTTATTTAAAAGTCTTTGTTAGTTTGCGAATGATTGTGGTGGGCGACTTCCGTTCGTAGAGAATGGCATAAACGGCATCCAGGATCGGCATGTCCACCTGGTATTTCTGGTTGATCTCGTAGATACACTTTGTGCCGTAGTAGCCTTCGGCGATCATCTCCATTTCGAGTTGGGCGGTCTTTACCGAGTAGCCTTTTCCTATCATGGTGCCGAACGTGCGGTTACGACTGAAGCGTGAGTAAGCTGTTACCAGCAGGTCTCCAAGATAGACCGAATCCACAATGTCGCGTGCGATCGGATGCACGGCGTTCACAAACCGGCGCATTTCTTTGAGGGAGTTCGACAGGAAGACGGCCTGGAAGTTATCCCCGTATTTCATACCGTGACAGATACCGGCCACGATGGAATAGACGTTTTTGAGTACGGCTGCATATTCGATACCCACCACATCCTCACACAAGGAGTTTTCGAGGTAGTGATTCTGGAATACCGGAGACATCGCCTTTACTTTCTTTATGTCCGGGCAGGCGAGGGTGATATACGACAGACGTTCGAGCGCAATCTCTTCCGCATGGCAGGGGCCACCAATGATGGCGATATTTTCGACCGGCACCTTGTAATATTGGGCAAAATAGTCGGTGATCAGCATGTTCTCGTCCGGCACAATGCCTTTGATAGCAGAGATGATGAACTTGTCACTTAACGACGTCCGTACCTTCTTCAGGTGTTGCTTTAGGAAGGGCGACGGGGTGGCAAATATCAGCGTGTCCGAATCTTTGATCACCTGGTTGATGTTGGAGTAGAAGGTGATCCGGCTGACGTCAAATTTGACCGACGACAGGTAGGAGGGATTATGCCCCACTTCCTTGAACTCTTCTATCTGTTCGGGACGGCGCATGTACCAGTTGATACTTTGCTGTGTCGAGAGGGCTATCTTGGCTAAAGCTGTTGCCCAGCTTCCGCCTCCCATGATCGCTATCTTACCGGGTAGTTCCATAGCGCTGCGTTACGAGTTGATACGTTGTTGCCAGGCGGTCACTTCATCGACCGAGAGGCTGTTCAGTTCCAGCTTATATTTTTTGTTGATGCCCGAGATATCCTGATGGAGCTTCTGCGGGTTCACATCTTTCATTTCTTCCACCAGGTTGTAGCCGGCTTTCTGAATGACAGGCACCCAGGCTTCGGGTACGCCGATCTCCGTATACTTGCTTGTCGGGTCTTTCTTGATGGTCTTCTCCGGACGCATCTGCGGGAAGAAAAGTACTTCCTGGATGGTGGTCTGGCCGGTCATCAGCATAACAAGACGGTCCATACCGATACCCATACCCGACGTCGGCGGCATACCATATTCGAGTGCGCGAACAAAGTCCATGTCGATAAACATCGCTTCGTCGTCGCCCTTTTCGCTGAGACGCAACTGATCCTGGAAACGCTCCAATTGGTCGATCGGGTCGTTCAGCTCGGAGTAGGCGTTGGCCAGCTCTTTACCGTTGACCATCAACTCGAAGCGTTCGGTCAGTTCCGGGTTGGTACGGTGTTTCTTGGTCAGCGGTGACATCTCGATCGGATAGTCGGTGATGAAGGTCGGCTGGATATAGTTGCCTTCGCAGTACTCGCCGAAGATCTCGTCGATGAGTTTCCCTTTACCCATCGTTTCGTCGATTTCGAGTTTGAGCGCCTTGGCTATTTCGCGGATTTCTTCTTCGTTCTTGCCTGCCAGGTCGTAGCCTGTGAATTCCTTGATGGAGTCGAGCATGGTGACCCGTTTGAAGGGAGCTTTGAGGTTGATAACGTTGTCACCTACCGTTACTTCGGTCGTGCCGTTTACGTCGAGGCAAATCTTTTCGACCATCTTTTCGACGAAGGCCATCATCCAGTTGTAGTCTTTATAGGCTACATATATTTCCATACAGGTAAATTCGGGGTTGTGCGTACGGTCCATCCCTTCGTTGCGGAAGTTCTTCGAGAACTCATATACACCTTCGAAACCACCTACGATCAGGCGTTTCAGGTATAATTCATCGGCAATACGCAGGTACAACGGTATGTTGAGTGCGTTGTGGTGCGTGATGAACGGACGTGCGGATGCTCCGCCCGGAATCGCCTGCAGGATCGGTGTTTCCACTTCGATATAGCCCTCGGCGTTGAAGTATTCACGCATCGAATTATACACTTTGGTACGTTTGATGAAGATATCCTTGATACCTTCGTTCACGGCAAGGTCTACATAACGCTGACGATAACGCTGTTCGGGATCTTCAAACGAGTCGTAGGCCACACCATCTTTATACTTAACAATCGGCAGTGGCTTAATGGATTTAGCCAGCACCGTTAATTTATGTGCATGTACACTGATCTCACCCATCTGGGTACGGAAGACGACGCCTTCGATACCAATAAAGTCGCCCAGATCGAGCAGGCGTTTGAATACTGTATTGTAGAGTTCTTTGTCTTCTTCAGTCGGGCAGATATCGTCGCGGGTGATGTACACCTGGATACGTCCTTCGGAGTCTTGCAGTTCGACGAAAGAGGCTTTACCCATTACGCGGCGGCTCATCATACGGCCGGCAATACGTACCGGACGCGGTTCGGCTTCGTCAGTGAACGACGCCTTTATTTCGGTTGAATATGCGTTGACTTTATACTCTGCTGCGGGATAAGGCTCAATTCCCATTTGGCGCAATTGCTCCATGCTTTCTCTCCTTATCACTTCCTGTTCACTCAGTTCCAATACATTCATTCTAATGTTGTTTTGTAAATACGGCGCAAAAATACAAAAGATTCCGATATGATGTCCCTAAACAGGGAGCAAAAGAAGCATATGCCCCAATTCTACTTCTTGTAAGGTTACATCCATGTGCAACTTTAGCGATATTTGGACACCCAGGGGGATTCAAACTCAACCAGATTTGAATATTTTTTGAGCTATCAGAAGGTATCTCGGCTCCCCGCCTTCAAAGCTACTCTCTATACACATCTTTTGACTAGCTTTAGAGTGCATGCCCCGTCAGGGGTATCGTGTTCGTAGCCAGGGGTGTAAGCCCCTGGACAGGTGATTGGTTGATGTTCTTGTGCCGCGTCAGCGGTACCGGTTTATT
>JAVBUR010000081.1:0-30523 GCA_031555145.1 Tannerellaceae bacterium
TGGAACTTTTTGTTCCTTATGATAAACTTTTAGTTCCATGCAGATGGAACTCCGGATGGTTGCAGGCGCGACAAAAGCAACTACACGACCCCACAACAAAAACATTCAATTCCGGATAGACTTGAAGCTGAACGATCTTCAAATTCGGACAGAATTGAATACCCTATACGTCTTTCCTATATCCGCCGGGTGATGTAGTCGATGATGTGGAGGCAGAGGCGGGTGGTACGTTCGTCGGTATCGAGTTCGGGGTTGAGTTCGACGATATCCATCGACTTGACTAGGTTGGTGGCGATGATCTGGTCGACGAAGGTGTTGAATTCGTCGGGAGTCAGGCCGTCGGGGACGGTAGTGCCGGTGCCGGGAGCATAGGCGGGGTCGATGCTGTCGACGTCGATGCTGAAATGGATGTTACGGATCTTTCGCTCCTTCAGTTTCCGCTTGATGTCTTCGGCAACGAAGGAGATACCCTGGCTGCGGATCAGTTCCATGGGGTAGACGCTGAGTTGCTCGCTGCGGATCAACTCCTGTTCGCCATCGTCGAGACTGCGGGTTCCGACAAGGAAGACGTTCTCGGGATGGACTTTGTTGCCGGGTGCGTAGATATTGACCAGCGCTTCGCTGCCTTTGCCCATCAGGGCGCTGAGGGGCATGCCGTGGATGTTGCCACTGGGGGAGGTCTCATTGGTGTTCACGTCGCCGTGGGCGTCGAGCCAGATGATGCCGAAGTCGTCGAAACTTTTTCCTACGCCGGAGGCGCTGCCGAGACCGAGCGAATGGTCACCCCCGATCACTAACGGGAAAGCCCCGCCGCGCAGGGTGTCGTAGACCAGCTCGGCGAGGTTGTTGTTGACTTCCACGATGGCGTCGAGGTATTTCATACTCTGCCCACGGGCGAATTTATCCTGTTCGCTGACCGGCGGCACATACAGGTTGCCCAGATCGAAGGCACGATGGCCGTTCTCCCGGATCAGCTTCATCAGCCCGCGTTCGCGCAGATGGTTCGGTGCGCGTTCAACTCCTTCACGGTCGCATCCCAGGTTGAGGGGGACGCCAATGACGTTTACTTTCATACGTGTTGAACTTGGGTTAGAACTGTTGGAAGGTCTTGTCGATGATATGCACCGCTTCGAACAACTGCGCCCGGGTGATGACCAGCGGCGGGGTGAAGCGGATGATATGTTCGTGGGTAGGCTTGGCAATCAGGCCATTCTCCTTCAGCGCCATGCAGATATCCCAGGCGGCCTTTCCGCCATGGGGCTCGGTGACGACGGCGTTCAGGAGGCCTTTCCCGCGTACCAACTGTATCATCGGATGATTAAGCCGGCGCATCTCGTCGCGGAAGATAACGCCCATTTCATAGGCATTCTCAGCCAGCCGTTCGTCGCGTACTACTTCCAGAGCGGCGATGGCCACTTTGGCTGCCAACGGATTACCGCCGAAGGTGGAGCCGTGTTCGCCGGGAGCAATGGTGAGCATGATGTCGTCGTCGGCCAGTACGGCTGATACCGGTGTGACGCCACCCGACAGGGCTTTGCCGAGGATAAGGATGTCGGGATGTACATCTTCGTAGTCGCAGGCCAGGAGGTTACCGGTACGCCCGATGCCGGTTTGTATCTCGTCGGCCATAAAGAGCACGTTGTGCTCGCGGCAAAGGCGGAAACAGGCGGCCAGGTATCCGTCGTTGGGAACGACCACACCGGCTTCTCCCTGGATAGGCTCCAACAGGAAGCCGGTCACCGTCGGGTCTTGCAACGCTTCACGCACGGCTTCTACATTATTATAAGGTACTTTGATAAAACCCGGCGTGTAGGGACCGAAGTTGCGGTAGGAGGAAGGATCGGTACTCATGGAGATGACGGTGATCGTCCGTCCGTGGAAGTTCTCGCCGCATACGATGATCTTGGCCTGTTCGGCAGGTACGCCTTTGCGGACGTATCCCCAGCGACGGCAGAGCTTGAGGGCGGTTTCGACGGCTTCGGCACCGGTGTTCATGGGCAGTAGTTTGTCGTATCCGAAGAAACGGCAGGTAAATTCCATATACTCGCCCAGCGTATCAGTATAGAACGCGCGCGAAGCCAGTGTCAGTTTGGCGGCCTGGTCGTTCAGGGCTTTCACAATCTTCGGATGGCAATGCCCCTGGCTGAGGGCCGAGTAGCCGGAAAGGAAATCGAAATACCGTTTCCCCTCCGTATCCCATACATATACGCCTTCTCCGCGTTCAAGCACGACGGGCAGCGGATGATAGTTATGCGCCCCGTACGTTTCTTCTCGTTGGATGTAGTCTTCTGTTCTCATATCATTTGTGTTTAGTTAAGACAAAATGTAAGCAAATGCAACCGTTTGTATGCAAAGATAACAATTGGCTTACACACCTTGGCAGCGAAAAACGTATGTTAAGAAGCAGAACGTCAGTCGGGCGCGTATGTTAAGAAGCAGAAAAAAGGCATCCCGTTGTCGGAATGCCCTTTCTTATATCATGTAAAAGCCGGATTATTCCTGTGTAGTCAGGAAGTTTTTCAACGGATTGGCATACATTTCGAGTATTTTTTTGCGCAGGAAAGGTTCGTCCTTTCCGGGGATAACGATCTTGTCGAGTTGCTCCTGCAGATAGACGGTGAAATGCTTCTTCTCTTTCAGACCGTACATATTGCTGAACCGTTTGGTCGAGGTAAGCATGTCGTAGGCAATGTAGTTGGACGGGTAGAAACGGTAATGCTTGTATATTTCCGTATCGATCAGCGAAGCGATGGCGGCATATAGTTCAGTCTTTTCCATCTCCGGATCGAGCTTTTCGAGCGTCTGGTTGATGGGCGAACCAATCGTGAAGTGTACGCGTCCCTTGTTGTTGAGGATACCGGTCTCCATGCTGAGCAGGTCGTCGCGCTTGCTTTTCACAAAGTCGGGGTTGTCTCTCTTCTGTTGGAATTCCTGCGCTTTGAGGAAGTCGCAGGGATCGAACTCGTAGGAGATCGCCACGGGTACGATATTGAGACTCATCAGGTTAGCCAGGATATTCTTGCGGTCGCCGCCCATGTTGAGCATCTTCAGGATGCTGGCCTGGGTCTTGTCGTCGGAATCTTTCGCCCGTCCTTCGCGTTGGGCAATCCAGACGGATTCTTTCGTGTGATGGATCGTCTGGTGGATATAGGCCGAGAGTTCCATGCTGGCTTCGAGCTGCTGGCGTCCGGTTACACCACGTTTTACGATGAAGCTGTTGTTAAGACGGACCAGTGTCTTGATCCAGGGCTTCATCAGCAGGTTATCGCCGATCGCTACCTGGGTCATTCCGTAACCTACGTCGTACAGCATGACGTTCAGGAACGCAGCATCGAGCACGATATCCCTGTGGTTGGAAATAAAGGTGCAGGGCTCGTGATTGGCCGGCAGCCGGCTACGGCCGGAGACGGTCAGTGAGAACGTCGTTCCTTTGGCGATTGTCATAACCGCATCGTAGGCCAGTTTCGCCTTAAATTCTTCCTTGGTTCGGAAACTACGCATCAGTGTGGTAAACTCCGGCCAGTTCAAGTCGGGTTTGATATACCGAAAAGCATCTTCCAGGTCTTTACTGGCAACAAGTTCTTCGATAGCATCCTTTACCTCGTCTGCGTTCAGTGGGCGAATATCGTCAAAATCATGGGCAACCATTCCTGTATCCATTATCTATCAATTAAGTATCAATTAAGCTCGTTTTCAATAATATCACTCATTACTTCCCGGATATCCAGGCCGGCGGCGCGTACCTGTTGCGGGATAAAGCTGGTAGTGGTCATACCGGGGGTGGTGTTTACTTCCAGCAAGCGGGGCTCTCCATCAGTGGGGATAATGTAATCCACACGGATCAGACCTTTAGCATCCAGCAGGTCGTAGATACGGGAGGTACGGCGTTGAATCTTATCCGTCAACTCGGCAGAAATACGGGCTGGGGTGATTTCGTCTACCTGACCGTTGTATTTTGCGTCAAAGTCGAAGAATTCGTTCGATGTGACTACTTCCGTGACCGGGAAAACCACTTCTTTCCCTTTTATCTTATAGCAACCACAGGTTACTTCCGTTCCCTGGATATAACTTTCCAATATCACTTCGTTGCCTTCGGTGAAGGCTTTGGCGATGGCCGGCTGTATGGCCGACGCTTCTTTTACCTTGGTGACACCGAAACTACTTCCGCCGTCGTTAGGTTTGATAAAGACAGGCAGGCCGAGGTAGTCGGTGACTTCGCGGTCGGTGACCGTCTGTCCGTTAAACAACCGGATCGAATTGGCTACGGGGATACCGAAACCGCGCAGGTAGTTGTTGCAGACATATTTGTTGAATGTCATGGCGCTCACCAGCACGCCGCAGGAAGAGTAGGGGATGCCTAACAGTTCAAAGTAGCCTTGCAGTAATCCGTTTTCGCCCGGTGTACCGTGGATGGTGATGTAGGCAAAATCGCACAGGCGGCATTCTCCGTTTTCCATAAAGCTGAAGTCGTTCTTGTCGATCGGCGTCATTCCTTCCGGCAGGCGGACCATCCATTCACCCTTCTTCAGGATGGCGATATATACATTATATATGTCTTTGTCGATGAAAGAATAAATGCCCTCGGCACTTTTCAACGATACAACGATTTCGGACGAATCGCCTCCAGCTATGATCAACACATTCTTTTTCATATCATCAGTTCTTTTGAGTTTGCGTAGTTCCGCCATTTCTCAATCAATTGTTCCATATCGGAAGGTATCCCGGAGGTGAAGAACATCTCTTCGCCGGTTGTCGGATGTACAAAGCCCAGCGTCTGGGCATGTAAGGCCTGGCGCGGACATACGGAGAAACAGTTTTGTACAAACTGCTTGTACTTGGCAAAGGTGGTGCCTTTGAGGATTTCATTGCCGCCGTAGCGGGCGTCGTTAAACAGGATGTGCCCGATATAACGCATATGGACGCGTATCTGGTGCGTACGTCCTGTTTCGAGTCGGCATTGAACGAGGGTGACATATCCCAAACGTTCCAATACCTTATAATGTGTTACGGCAGGTTTACCATGGTCACCTTCAGAGAATACTTTCATTTGCATGCGATCGCGGGGGTCGCGGCCGATATTACCTTCGATACGTCCTTCGTTGTCTTGAACGACACCCCATACCAGTGCTACGTACTGGCGTTTGGTGGTTTTGTTGAAGAACTGGAGGCTGAGGTGTGATTTTGCCTGCGGCCGTTTGGCAATGACGAGCAAGCCGGAGGTATCTTTGTCGATGCGGTGTACCAATCCTACGTTTACGTCCATCGGGTCGAATAAAGGATCGTCCTTCAGGTAGTAGGCGAGGGCGTTTACCAACGTTCCGGTATAGTTCCCGTGCCCGGGATGTACCACCAACCCCGCTGGCTTATTGACCACCATCAGGCAGTCGTCTTCATAGACTACATCAAGAGGTATATTTTCGGGAAGGATCTCTACTTCGCGACGTGGACGATCCATGACCACAGAGATTATATCCTGCGGTTTGACGCGGTAGTTGCTTTTGACGGATTTGTCGTTGGCCAGGATACAGCCGGCTTCGGCGGCTAACTGGATCCGGTTACGGGTGATGCCCATGATCCGGTCGGTCAGGAACTTGTCCACGCGGATAAGCGTCTGTCCCTTGTCGGCTACGAAACGGTAGTGCTCGTACATCCGGGAAGAGTTTTCAACTTCTTCCGGTTGTAACAGTTCGTCGTCTAACTGTTCATCATCCAACGGCTCGTTGTCTATGCCTTCGTCAAACGTTCTCATGGCTCAAAACCATTTTTCATCCTCACTGTTCAAGTCCTCGATAGGTGAATCTTCCATATCCAGGGAATCGGCGGCATCTCCACTGCTTATAATCAGTGTTAGCCGTGATGACAGGGGTATTTGTTGGCCGGGACGCAGAGCGTTGCCGTTCATCTCGACGGCAATCACGAGGTCTTTATAATCGCCCGGTACATACTTGGTCTCGATAGAAGTAAACCCAATGGATTTCAGCAAGGCGTAGGCCTGGCGGAAAGAATGGTCCTCTACTTCCGGGACGAGACCCATCTGTGCAGTCGTGGCATTGATGGTGACAAACAGGATACGTCCTTCCTTTACCTTCGAGCCTGCCGGAGGTACCACTTCCACAATCGCCCCCGGTTGTACTTCTTTGGAGAAGACCGAGTCGATAATGTTATATCTCAGGTTGTTGTTTTCGAAAAAGACGGCGGCTTCCTGTACGGAAAGACCCTTTACATCAGGAACAACAATTGCCCGGTTGTGTTGTGTATAGGAATCCAGCCAGTGTAATACACCGTATACCAGGACGAAGCAAACTGCCACTGCCAGTATCAGATTCATTACGATCGGGTTCTTTAATAGCCTCATAGTTATTTCTCTTATTTCCATCACTTGTGCGTATCCGACTCAAAAATAGGAAAAAAGCCTCAAAAACAAAGAAAGTAAAGGCTTTTTAGCAAAACCTCTACTTCCTTTATTAATTCTTAATCAAATCCGGACCGATTATCCGTTGTATTCGTCGGATACGGTTAATTTGGCTCTGCCTTTCGAACGACGTGATGCCAATACTCTGCGACCATTAGCGGTAGCCATTCTGGAACGAAAGCCGTGTTTGTTCTTTCTTTTCCGGTTGGAAGGTTGAAATGTTCTTTTCATTTTATTTATATTTTATTATTCTTTTCAGACTGTAATCGGGCTGCAAAGATATAGCCTTTTTTTATATATACAAAAGAAATTATCAGAAAATTCCACCTTTATACATGTCGTTGAAGTTGGAATGCTGTCCGTTTATCCGTTGAGCCTCTTCTCCTTCCGGGTTCAGTTCGATCGATTTCTTTAGGTCTTCGTAGGCTCCATCCTTGTCGCCGGTCTCATTTTTGGCTCGTCCGCGTTCGGCATAGGCTTTGGCAAACTGGGGGTCGTTTTCAATTACTTCATCGAAATGGGCGATGGCTTCATCGTATTTTCCTTGTGTGATCAGCAGTTTGCCGGCCAACAACCAAGCGTCTTCATTGAACGGGTTGAGGTCTATCACTGTTTGATAGTCTTCGGTGGCGGCACCCAGGTCGCCGAGTAGTTCGTGGATACGTCCCCTGAGTAGGAAGGCTCCTTCTTCTTCCGGGATTAGTTCGAGCACTTTGGCTACATCTTCCAAGGCTTCTTTCCCCTGTTTCATGTCGAGCAGCAATTCGGCACGCAATAACCAGGCTTCTGCAAAGTCGTCTTTCAGGGAAGTGGCTTTTGTCAGATCGGCGATAGCACCCAGGCGATCGTCGTTTGCCCGTTTGGCTTTACCCATCAGGTGGTAGGCCACTGCATTTTCGGGCTCCAGCGCCAATACATGCAGGCAATCGGCAATGGCATCGGTATCCCGGTCGAGGTGGAACAGGATATTGATGCGGGCAAAACGGGTGCCGATATGTTCGGGTTCCATTTCTACCATGCGGTCCAGTATTTCCATGGCACTGTCCATTTCCTGCGACATGGAGTAAGCCGCCATCAGCTGGTTCATGGTTTCAAAGTCTTCCTGGATATTCAGCGCTTCAGTGAAGCATTTGATGGCATATTGTGTGCGCCCAAGCTTTTGGGCGCGGATACCGTCATATTTCAGAATATCGAAATTCTTTAACTCGTTCTTTTGTTTGTCTTCGGTGGTCTCCTCTTTCTTGGCAGAACCGAACAGGGATGTCAGGAAATTCTTCATGTTCATGTATTTACCGCGCAAAAATAGAAAAAACAGAATATTCTTACAAGTTAATAGTTAGAATACAAAAATATTTAGTTTAATTTGTGAGGTGATTAATCAGGGAATATCTCCTTGATTTTAAAAGTCGATTGATATGAAGGACACTCCAGAAGCTAACTTGCCGGTAGTAGAAGGCCAGTTGGAAGAAACTAAAGCCCCTGTTGAACAGGTGGAAAATGTAACGGTGAACGTTGAAACAGTAGAAATGCCGGAGGAAACCCCGGTGGTGTTGGAAACAAGCGAAGCTCCTTCGGTAGAAGAGGCTGCAGCTAATCCGGATGACCCGGAAGGCAACACAGAGGTTG
The DNA here is from genome assembly GCA_031555145.1 of Tannerellaceae bacterium. Lineage (GTDB taxonomy): Bacteria > Bacteroidota > Bacteroidia > Bacteroidales > Tannerellaceae > JAJDIA01. The sequence goes on from JAVBUR010000081.1 coordinate 8,039, forward strand.
AAACGGAAGGTGCATCGGATGAAGTACATGTGTTAGCGTCTAAACTGTCCAAAGAAGAAATTGTTGATCGGCTTACCCTCTTGGTAGATACTTCAGCCGAAGGTGCTAAAGGCGAAGTAGAATTGCTTAAGCAAGCCTATTATAAGATTCGTCGCCATGAAGTCGACGAATTGAAGAAGACCTTCATCGAAGAGGGTGGAGAAGAAGCGGCCTTCGTCGCTCCGGAAGATGAAATGGAAAACAAGGTCAAAGAACTCCTGGCCGTCTATAAGGAAAAAAGAATGGCCCTCCATACCGAACTCGAACGGGTGAAGCAGGCTAACTATGCCTTGAAGTTGCAATTGATCGAACAATTGAAAGTTCTGACCGAGAGCCAGGACGATTTCAATAAACTGTATAACGAATTCAAAGATATCCAGGTTCGTTGGAAGGAAGTGAAGCCGGTTCCCCAGGAACATGCCAATGAACTTTGGAAGAACTATCAGACCTATTCTGAAAAATTCTACGATATCATCAAGATAAACAACCAGTTCCGTGATTACGATTTTAAGAAGAACCTGGAGTTAAAGAATACACTGTGTGAAACGGTGGAAAAACTGCAGGAAGAAATAGATATTATTTCTGCTTTCCACCAATTGCAGAAACTGCATCAGCAGTGGCGTGAGATTGGACCGGTGGCTAAAGAGTTCCGTGAAGAAGTATGGGGACGCTTTAAGGCTGCCTCTACCGTGATCAACCGGAAGCATCAGGATCATTTCGAAAAACTAAAATCCAAAGAACAAGATAACCTGGATGCCAAGACGGCTATTTGCGAAGAGATCGAAGCAGTCGACTATGAAACCCTCAAGTCTGTCAGAGACTGGGATGTAAAGAATCGCGAGGTGATTGCACTCCAGGATAAATGGAAAACGATCGGTTTTGCTCCGAAGAAGTTCAATGTAAAGATATTTGAACGTTTCCGTGCCGCTTGTGATATTTTCTTCCAACGGAAAAGCGAGTTCTACAAGAATGCCAAGGTGGGAATGGATGCCAACCTGGAACTCAAGAAAGCTTTGTGCGAGAAAGTAGAAGCGCTGAAAGACAGTACTGAATGGAAGGAAACAACAGATAAGATGATCGCTCTCCAGAAAGAATGGAAGAAGATCGGGCCGGTGGCCCGTAAACATTCCGATGCTATCTGGAAACGGTTTATCGCTGCCTGCGACTACTTCTTCGAGCAGAAGAACAAGAATACATCCTCGCAAAAGAGTGTCGAACAGACCAATCTGACGGCCAAGCGTGCATTGATCGATAAGATCAAAGAACTGGATGGGGTGACGGATGCCGAAGAAGCCATGGTGTCGTTGAAGGAATATATGGCTGAATGGGGTGCTATCGGTTTTGTACCTTTCAAGGAAAAGGATAAAATCTACAAAGAATACCATGAAGCGGTAGATAAACTGTACGACCGTCTGAAAGTGGATAAGAATGATCGCAAGATGCAGTCTTTCCGCAGCAATTTGAGCGACATCACCCATGGCGAACATGGCAAAGGGCGTCTGTATAGCGAACGTGAAAAACTGATGCGTGCCTACGAACGGATGAAAGGTGAGTTGCAGACGTACGAAAACAATATCGGCTTCCTCAGTGTATCGTCTAAAGGCGGTGGCGGTCTGGTGAAAGAAATGGAACGTAAGATCGAAAAGTTGAAAGAAGATATGGCATTGATCATTCAAAAGATCGATGCGATTGACGAGAATATCGAATAAAAGAACCCAATAGGATACAAAGCCGTCTTTTTCGAAGGGCGGCTTTGTTTGTTTATATCATGCAGATACCGCATCTCCATCTCTTTAATCCCGGACATGAAACGGCTGTGTTGTCGGGCCGTGAATCTTATACTCCTTCCCGGAATGTACGGAAAATGCAGGAAGACCTGTCCTTACTCCCCTTATGGTATGCCGGGATGGGAGATTATGTGTGGACGGGGCAGATGGATAGTACCGCCTTTCTGGCTTCTCTACCTTCTGCGATCCGGCCAGGAGTCATTCCGGTCACTACCGGAAGTATTCCGGAAGAAACACTGGAAGCTGCCCCTTGGGGATTGTCTCCACAAAGCCTTCGTTTATTCAGGGAACTGAATCGGACGCAGGGGGTAGCTATTTCTCTTCCTGAATGGAAAGAAGTGTATGTCCAATTGACAGGACGGCAGACTGCAGCTCTTTGTTTGCATAAAATACGGGAACGACTGCCGGATTTACTACTGCCGGAAGTGCCGGTCTTCTGTCATATGTTGGAGGAGGTGGAAGCTTGCCTGCCTGCTTATACCGGTGATTGTTTGTTGAAAACCCCATTTTCCTCTTCCGGTCGTGGCTTACTTTGGATAAAAGGGGGCAAGTTATCGGTTAAAGACCGGGAATGGGTAAGCGGTGCCTTGCGGAAGCAGGATGTTATCAGTATCGAACAAGGGTTGGATAAGATACAGGATTTCGCGATGGAATTCTACCTGGATGTCAATGGGAAAGTTACGAGCGAAGGCTTATCTGTCTTTGATACGGCTGAAAGAGGAGCGTATACCGGTAACCGGATCGAACAACCGGATCGCATGCTGGAGCGGTTGGTTGAACCGGTTGGTGCCTGCCTTTATGAACAGATATGTGTCGCTGCTACGGAAGTAATAGGTGAGGTCTTCGGCGGAGTCTATGCCGGCTATCTGGGGATCGATATGATGGTGTATCGTACTGCCGCAGGACAGGTGACTATCCATCCCTGCATTGAGATCAACATGCGTTATACCATGGGATTGGTAGCGCTCCGTTTATACCGGCAATACATCCACCCTAAAGCAACCGGTTCCTTTTATATCTCCTACGATAAAGAGGCTTATCGTATACACTTGCAGATGCAGGAACAATATCCGCTGGTTATCCGCGATGATCGGATGTGGAGTGGCTATCAAACACTATGCCCCGTAACGGCCGAAACACATTACAGGGCATTCATTCTTATGGAAGAAAGTGTTTAAACAAATGGCTTATTTCATCGACTTGGCGATTCCCATCTCCAGTCCGCGCAACTCGGCCAGTCCGCGCAGGCGGCCGATGCAGGAATAACCCGGATTGGTTTTCTTTTTCAGGTCGTCGATCATCTGATGGCCATGATCCGGACGCATCACGATGCTACGCTGGCATTTCTGTTCCACTTCGAGCAATGCTTTCATTACATTATACATGTCTACATCACCTTCCAGATGGTTGGCTTCGTAGAAATTACCTTCGGCATCACTTTGGGTGCTACGGAAGTGTACGAAGTAGATCCGTTCGGCCCACCGCGTGATCATGCCTGCCAGGTCATTGTCGGCACGTACGCCGTAGGAACCGGTACACAGGCACAGCCCGTTACTTTTATTGGGTACGGCTTCTACCAGCTTGCGGAAATCGTCTTCGGTACTCAGGATACGGGGTAGCCCGAGGATGGGGTAGGGAGGATCGTCAGGATGAATCACTAAAATCACTCCGGCTTCATCGGCCACAGGAGCCACTTCCTGCAGGAAGTAGATCAGGTTGGCACGCAACTTTTCAGCATCAATATCCTTATAACGGTCCAATGCTTCGAGGAACTGCGCCACCGTGAAGCTTTCTTCTGATCCGGGAAGGCCGGCAATCATATTGCGGGTCAGCAACTGGCGTTCGGCTTCCGTCATCTGGTCAAAGCGAGCTTTGGCTCTGGTCTTTTCTGCGTCGGTATATGTTGCTTCGGCGGCGGGACGTTTCAGGATGAAGAGGTCGAAAGCCATAAAGGCGGCGCGTTCAAAACGAAGAGCTTTGGAACCGTCAGGCATCTCGTAGGCCAGATCCGTACGTGTCCAGTCTAATACAGGCATGAAGTTATAGGTCACAACGTCGATACCACACTTGCCCAAGTTGCGCAGGCTTTCTTTGTAATTATCGATATATTGTTGGAAGTTGCCTGTCTGTGTCTTGATATGCTCATGTACCGGCACACTTTCGACTGCCGACCAGCGCAGCCCATAGGCTTCCACTTCCGCTTTGCGTTTCATAATCTCTTCTACCGTCCATATTTCCCCATTAGGAATGTGGTGCAGAGCGGTTACCACACCTTTGGCTCCTGCCTGGCAGATATCGGCGAGGGCTACAGGATCATTCGGCCCGTACCAACGCCAGGATTGTTCACATAAATACATATTCGTTTTGTTTATGGTTTCACATTAAATAGAGAAGGCATCAAAACCGCCGTCAACCACGGCTACACTACCGGTTACGAAAGCAGAGGCTTCACTGATCAGGTACTGGATAGTTCCATATAGTTCTTCCGGTTTACCGAAACGGCCAAACGGTGTATGTGCCAAAATTGTCTTGGAGCGTTCTGTATACGATCCATCGGGGTTCAGCAGCAGGTCGCGATTCTGCTGGGTGACAAAGAAACCTGGTGCGATGGCATTCACCCGCAGACCGGCTCCAAACTTTTGTGCCAACTCGGCTGCCATATATTTGGTGAAGTTGACCACAGCCGATTTGGCACAGCCGTATCCAACTACGCGTGTCAGGGGACGAAGAGCCGACTCGGAAGCAAAGTTTACAATGCAACCGTTACCCTGCCGTGCCAACTCGGGTACAAACACCATCGTAGGCAGGATTGTACCGAACAGGTTCAGGTCTACCACCTTGCGGAAGGAATCCAGTTCGAGATCCAGGAACGTCTTGTCCGGTGGAATGGTAGCACCCGGCATGTTGCCGCCTGCTGCATTCAATAGTACATCCACTTGTCCGAAACGGGCCAGGATGGCATTTTTATTTTGTTCCAGTACTTCTTTACTCATTACATCCGACAGGAAGAAGGCCGCGTCTCCGCCCTGAGCATTCATCTCAGCTACCTGGGCGTTACCCACTTCTTCATTACGATCCAGAATGGCGATTTTAGCGCCTTGTCCGGACAGATATTCGGCAATACCTTTTCCCAGGATACCGGATCCACCGGTGATCACTACCACTTTTCCTTGTACATCAAATAGGTTGTTCATGCTTTCCGTATCTTTTTAGTTTGTTTGCATACACAGACTATGTCGTCTTTGTTAATTTAACACGTGTTGCAAATGTAAAGTTATTTTCATTTCTTTCGTGTGTTCGCACACAAAAAAACAAAAGATTAACTCTTTTTGATAAAAAGAATACGATGTTTGTCCTAATCCTGGTCTTAAAGCCCTAAACTTGGAGGAAGCGACTGATTGGCAGAAGCCCATTCTTTGTTGGGTGTCTTCCCCATGACGAATGATAGCTCCCCCCCTTTCATGATATCTTGGTGTAGGAGATAGCTTTTGTCATAAGGCCGACCATTGAGTGTAGCGGATTGGATATAAATATTTCCTTCGGATGCTCCTGGTGCCTTGATGATAAATTGCTTGCCGTCTTCCAGCGTGATAACGCTTTCGTCAAAACTTGGACTGCCGATAACATAGTAAGGCATTCCCGGGCAGACCGGATAGAAACCAACCATGCTGAATACGAGCCATGCTGACATCTGTCCGGCATCGTCATTGCCTGAAAGACCGTCTGGGGTGGTATGATATTCGCGGTTGATGATCTCGTGTACCCATTTCTGTGTTTTCCAAGGCTCGCCGGCATAGGCAAAGAGATAAGCGATATGATGTCCGGGTTCGTTGCCATGCCAGTAGTTGTCTTCTTCGAAGAATGTATCCAATCGTTGAATGAAACGCTCTTTACCTCCTATCTGTAGCATCAGTCCGGCCACATCCTGCGGCACATACCAAGTATAATGGTAGGGTGTCCCTTCCGTGATATAGGATACGAACTTATCTGCGACGAATGGTTCTATCCAACTTCCATCAGCATGACGACCACGGGCAAAGCCGGTTTCCGGGTCGATTACGTTCTTGTAGTTCTGTGCCCGTTGAATTAAGACGTTATAATCATCTGTCTTTGAAAGCTTTTTGGCTACCTCCGCGAGGACGAAATCGTCATACGCATATTCGAGGGTACGGGAGACTTGTTCGCGGCGGTGGAAGGCTTCCATGACAGGGTCTTCCAATGGAACATAATTATATGTTAGGTATGATTCCAGTGCACGGCGTCCTTTGCCGTCTTTGTAGCTGGTCGAATCGGTATTCGGTTCAAAGGCATTCCGGCGCATCAGGGCATAGGCTTCTTCATAGTCAAAGCCGGGTGCATCTTTCAGGATGGCGTCTCCGATCATGGAAATGCAGTGGTCGCCAATCATAGCAGCCGTATAACTGTTCCAGGAGGGAAAGATGGGCAGCCAGCCTCCCTGTTGCCCTTTCAACACAAGTGAGTGTGCCATGTCGCCGTTGCGGGTCGGGTTGAGAATGGTGAAGAGTGGGTGGACGGCCCGGTAGGTATCCCATTGGGAGAAATCACAATAATACGTGCCTTTATCCATTTTTCGTATTTGTTTACCTCCGTCGAATTCAGGATAAGAACCATCTTCATCGCTGAATATACGGGGGAGAAAGTGGCTATTGTAGAGGGCCGAGTAGAATTTGACCTTCGCTTCTTCATTTATCCCTTGTACGGCAATCTGTCCCAGGGTCTGATTCCAAGTGTTGGAAGAGGTTTTGCGTACCTTGTCAAAATCCCAGTCTGCGATTTCAGCTTCCAGATTCTGTCGGGCATGATCGATATCGGTAAAGGAGGTTCCTACTTTGACGATTGTCTTCAGGGGACTGTCTGCTTGCAGTTTCACCCAAGCTATTATGTGGTTGGTGGCTGTGGAGTCGATACCAAAGTCTGCTATTTCTTCATTCAGCCGGATCACAAAATGGCCACTAAAGCCAGCTTCTTTGCCATATCCCTGATAGATACGGTGTACGGGATTGCTGCCGGTTATTTCTCGTTTCTCGGGGTTGACTTGGATGGTGGCGACTCCTTCGTCACTGTTCGGTTCAATGATGATGTAATGATCTCCACCTTGTTTAAAGTCAAAACGCATGATACCGGCACGCGATAAACCTGTGAGTTCAGTCTGGATATCATAATCCTTCAAGTATACACTATAATAAGAAGGGGAGACTGTCTCCTGTGCATGCTCGAAAACGGAAGCCCGTTGGTCGGGTGCAAATGTAAGCCGGTTGTGCAGTGGCATGATGGTTACGCTACCGTAATCTTGTGTACAGGACCCATTCATCCAGTGGCTGGCACGGAAACCCTGGATCGCATCCTGGAAATAGTAATAGGGTGGGTGGCACTTCTGTTCCGTGGCCTGTGTCTGGGCTACCCAGTTGGTCATGCCATGGGGTACACCTACAGCAGGCATAATTTGGCCGCGTTCCTCGGTAGAATTTTTATCTTTACCCTGGACGACACGGATATCCGTACCGATAAGCGGGTTTACATACTTCTCAAAGGTATTGTCTGGTTGGTTGCAAGATACTAAACAGACCAAGCTACATAAAAATGCACAGGTTTTCATCATATTGGATAATTTACAGGAAAGAACAAAGTTAATGGGATAAACCGGATAAGAAAAACGACGGTCGCCGAAAAGGGCGGCCGTCGTTTATATTGCGTGCTGATTATCTCGGAGAGATCACATAGTTGTTTTGAGTCAGCTTCGGATTGACATCGATCTGCTTTTGCGGAATGGGGCAGATGAGGTTGGTCTCATTCAATGAGAATCCTTTGCTTTTCATGACTTCAACAGCCCGCCCGGTACGGATCAGGTCGAACCAGCGTTGGTCTTCGAAGGCTAGTTCCACACGGCGTTCCTGTTCAACAAACAGGGCAAACTGCGATTGGTCGCTGGTCTGCAGGTCTACCGGTGAAGTTTCAGTTGTCTGGTAACCGAAACCACGACGGCGTGTCATGTTCAGGTATTTGCAAGCTTCAGCGGTCTTACCGTTCTTGTTGAGCGCTTCTGCATACATCAGGATCACGTTCCCGTAGCGAATTACCGGGTAGTTGTTGCTGGCATCACCATTGGCATACGGAGTATCCATATATTTGCAGACATAACGGGAATCTACCCATTGTCCACTTTTACGATTGTCGTTATATCCCAGCGACATGGAGAAATCACGGCGGAGGTCGCCTTCTTCATAGGCATTATAGATATCCATTTCCGGTATGTTGTTACCACTTGTTCCACCTACGGTAACCACATTGGTACCTGAGTTTTCGGGAGCATAGTTGTTCACGAAGTTAGAACCTTCTCCATAACCACCTTTCAAGAACTGTATTTCGAAAATGCCTTCTTTACTATTATGGTTGATCGGACTGAATACGGATTTGTATCCGTTGATATTAAGACTTCCGGCTGTGTTCTCCAGTAAGGCATAGCGGCCACTGTTCACCACTTCTCCCAGAATCTTTTCCGCATCGGAATAGTTGTTGAGAGTCATGTAGACTTGTCCCAGCAACGCTTTAGCGGCTCCCGAAGTAGCTCGTCCGTCATCGGCGGTAGCATAAGAGGCGGGAAGTGCCTGAGCTTCTTTCAAGTCGGCTATGATCTGCTTGTACACATTGTCTGTCGGCTCACGCAATACGTTGTAGGCCTCCGCGATACTGATTTCGTTGAGTACCAGAGGCACATCACCGAATACACGTACCAGGTTGAAATACATCAGGGCACGTATAAACTTACATTCCAGCTTATAGCGGTTAGCCAGTTCCTGGTCGATGGGGATATTATCGATACGTCCCAGTACGGTATTCGTCCGGTTGATCATTTTATAGGCTGCATTCCAGAAGTCTTTGATCTGGCTGTTCTGTGTATCGATATAGAATTTATCGAACTCCGACTGTGTGGTGACAGAACCGGACAACTGGTTACGTGTGTTGTCGGAGGGTATTTCGGCGAATATATACCAGTTTCCATAGATGTTTCCTTCCTGGAGGGTAGAGTAGGCTCCGTTGACGGCCGATTTGATATCTTCGGCTGTCTTGTAGAAGTCTTTTTCGCTTAAGTCTGTTTGCGGATATTGATTGAGGAAATCGCTACAGGAGGAAAATCCTGCTCCGAGCAACGCGATTGTAACAATATTATATATTAGTTTCATGATTTGTCTGTCAATTAAAAGGTTACATTTATACCGAGGGTGCAGGTGCGATAGAGCGGATACATACCGTAGTCTGTTCCGGGTGCTGTTACGTTGTCTTCTTTGAAGCTGGTTTCCGGGTTATATCCGGTGTAGCTTGTAAAGGTGATCAGGTTCTGTGTCGAAACATATACACGTGCCCGTTGGATGCTACATTTTCTGATCAATGCCTCAGGCAATGTATACCCTATAGTCAGATTGTTGACACGGAGGAAAGATGCATCTTCCACCCAGCGGGATGAAATGGCATTGTTCTGACCGGTGGGCTGCGAGTTTACACGCGGAATCCAACCTGTTCCGGGGTTTGCTTCCGACTGCCAGCGGCCCAACATTTCACGTAACTGGTTCTGGTTTCCTTCACCCTGTGTATAGAAACGGCGTCCCAGGTGCAGGACTTCGCTACCTACTACGCCTTGTAATGCGAAACTGGCGTCGAAGTTCTTGAAGGTGAACGTATTGGTCATACCCCAGATAAAATCGGGCATGTTGTTGCCGATGATGGTACGGTCGTCAGCATCGATTTTATTGTCTCCGTTGACATCTTCGAATTTAACGTCACCTACGTTGGTGTCGGCCAAGTGCGGATAGGCATCCAGTTCGGCCTGTGTCTTGAATACGCCGAGCATTTTGTATCCGTAGAAGCAACCGATCGGTGAACCGATCTGGGTGATATGGGTCGTACCGGCACCACCGTCGCTGAAGATAGGGTCGCCCGTGGGACCGAGTGCAAGCACTTCATTCCGGTTAACGGAAATATTACCGGTTACATCCCAATTGAAGTCTTTGTTACGGAACGGTACACCGTTTACCGTGATCTCAATCCCTTTATTACGCATCTTACCGATATTCTGCATAGCATTCGTAAATCCGGTGATGGTGGGGATGTCTACGTTCATCAGCAAGTCGGTTGTTTCCCTGTCATACAGGTCCAAAGATAAAGACAGGCGGCTGTCCAGTATGGCCATTTCAAAACCGATGTCGGTCTGTTTGGTTTTTTCCCAAGTCAGGTCGGCGTTGGAGAAACTGTTCTGGGCAGCTCCGGGGACTACTGTTCCTGTTCCTGTTCCCAATACATATTTAGCGTTGGTCATCGTACCGATAGCTGCATAGTTACCGATGCTGTTATTACCGGTGATACCATAGCTGGCACGTACTTTCATATCGGAGAGCCATGTCAGATCCTTCATGAAATCTTCCTGTGACAAGCGCCAGGCAACAGATCCTGAGGGGAAGTAACCATAGCGGTGGTTTTCACCAAAGCAGGAAGAACCGTCGGTACGGATAGAGGCTGTCAGGTAATACTTATTGTTAAAGCGATAGTTTACACGTGCCAGGTACGACAACAACGTCCAGGCCGAACGTTCCGACTTGCTACTTTTTACAGTAGCATTGTTGATCGTTTGGATTTTATCGTTCGGGAAATCTGAACCCGTTGCTTCCGTATACCGGTAGATATTCTTTTGTGCGGTGAAACCGGCAACAGCGTCTATTTCGTGTTTATCCCAGGCCGCAAAGTAAGAAACCGTATTTTCATTCAGCCAGTTGACTGTTTCGGCTGCTTTCTCGGTAGCCTTTCTTTCTGTAGAGGGCAGCGGGGCTACGTTACCGTTGTTGGGGATAGTGGCTGGGCGGAAGTATTCGCTTCTGTATTCGCGGATATCGGCACCGATAGTCGACTTGATTTTCAGGTTCTTTATCGGAGATATTTCGATATAGCCGTTGCTAAACAGGCGGAGGGTGGTGGCATAGTTATGAATATAGGTAAGTGCCACAGCATTGGGTACGCCGGTCAGACCGTCGCTGGCTACAGCATACATGGATTGTGATGCCCATGTGCCGTCTTCGTTGTATACGGGTACCACCGGAGCGGTAGCCAAAGCAGCATTGATTACACCATCACTGGCCCAGTGTCCCTGGGTAGTCTGGTTGGTATTCATGTAGGTGGGAGCCAGGTTGATTCCCATCTTCAGCCAATTGGTCAGGTCGCTATCGATTTTGGCTCTTCCGGAGAAACGTTCGTAGTCGCTGTTGATCACTACACCATCCTGGTTGTAGTAGCCGGCAGAGAACATGTATTTGGTTTTTTCGTCACCACCGGATACTGTTACCTGGTAGTTCTGTACTGGTGCTGAACGGAAGATTTCATCCTGCCAGTCTGTGCCTTCGCCCAGTGAGTTGATATAGGCCGTATCGTCGTAGATAGACGGATAGCGGTAGCGGTTGCCAGAAGGACGGCTACTCAGCGGGTCGCTGGCAGAGGCACCGGCTACTCTTGCCACATAGTTGTTGTTGAATGCTTCACGGCTGATTTCCACAAACTCTTGTGCATTCATCAGATCCAACCGCTTGGTTACGTCCTGGAAGCCGGCATAGACGTCGAGATTGACGCTGAGCTTGCCTGCTTTCCCAGACTTGGTGGTTACGAGTACAACACCGTTGGCGGCACGTGATCCGTAGATGGCGGCTGCCGAAGCATCTTTCAATACTTCAATTGATTCAATATCGTTCGGGTTGATCGCATTTAGGTTTTGGTCGCCCAGGGGATATCCGTCTACTACATAGAGCGGAGCACTGGAAGCAGTGATGGAGCCTGATCCGCGAACGCGGATGGTGGCTGCTTGTCCCGGCTGTCCGCCTACCTGCTGTACTTGTACGCCGGCCAGTTTACCAGCGATGGCTTCTGAGGGGTGTGATATCTTCAGGTCTTTCATTGAACCGCTGTTTAACTGTGCAACGGCGCCTGTCAGGTCTTTCTTCTTCATCACACCGTAACCGACTACTACTACTTCGTCAATGGCTTTCGAATCTTCTTCCAGCCTGATGGTAAGGGTAGAACGATTGTTAACCGGTACTTCGAGGGTGTTGTAGCCGATATAGGAGATCTGCAATACTGCCTTTTCGTCTACCGATAAACTGAACTTTCCGTCCAGGTCGGTGACCGTACCATTGGTTGTTCCCTTTTCAATGATGTTGGCGCCGATGATTGATTCGCCGCTTGCATCCAGGACTACTCCACTGATCTGATGATTTTTCTTTTGTTGCGGCAGTGCCATTGCTGTTTGGGCCTGCTCCTTCCTTAGGGTGATTTGCCTGTCGGAGATTTCATAACGTGTACTGGTCCCTTCAAATAGCTGATCAAGAACGGCTGTTACATTCTGTTCTTTCACGTTGACGGACACTTTACGATTGAGGTCAATGGAGTTGTCCAGATAGAAAAAGATATATTCGCTTTCTTTTTCTATTTGATTAATGACCTCTTTGACGGTCACTTGGGTAGTCTCGACAGTGAAATAGGTTTTCTGCGAATAGCTAACCTCTGCCAGACCAAAGTTTATGCCTATAAATAAGAAGAATAGGCATACACTAAGCTTCGTGCAATTTCTCATTCTGTTGTAATGATTTAAGTTTATAAATAATGAATTAATATAATTGATTTGGAGTTTGACAATAGCGTCATTTTATGATAGGGATTTTATTGACTCATAGGCTGTTACTTAGCGTTTTACAGATATAATGACCCTCCCTGATTCTTGTACTATATCGATGGGGGCCGCCTTCTGCAAGGTCTTTAAGACATCATCCAGGCTTTCTTTCAGGTCAAGTTTGCCACTACAGCTAAGCGTGCCGACCTGCTCATCCCATCGGATGTCGCGGCCATAATACCGGGCTACCTTTTGCAGGACGTTAGACAGCGGTTGTTGTCTGAGCAGGTAATAGCCGTCTTTCCAAACGATGTACTCGTTGACGTCCACCGTAGAGATGGAGGTTTTATTCGTTGTGTTATTGTAATTGAACTTCTGGTTAGGGGCAAGTATATTTTTGCTTTGTCCCGGCATATTTACTTCTACTTTCCCGCATACCAGCACGATATGCTGATCGGCTTCACTTTCGTAGGCGGATACGTTGAAGCTGGTTCCCAGTACTTTTACATCCATCTTCCGTGTTTTCACAATAAAAGGTTTTGTGTCGTCGTGGCTTACTTTGAGGAATGCTTCACCGTCTACGAATATCTCCCTTTTATCTTTAGCGAACTGGACCGGGTAAATCACTTTGGTGGCTGAGTTTACCCATACCTGTGTGCCGTCGGCAAAGGTGATGGTAGAGCGTTTGCCCGCCGGGACGATCAGCTGGTTGAAGGTTTGTTCGGTTTTCCCTTCGGTAGGAGCCAGTGCTATTTTTTCTGAATTGACATTGACTACGCCTTCTTCATGATATCCCAGTTGGGTGTCCTCGCCGTCAATGGACAGCTGTAAGTTGTCAGCCAGTACTAATTGGACGCTATTGGTGCTATCAGGGCGGAGTACGTCATTACTGAGAATAGCCACATAGTCTGTTTCTGTCCGGTCTGCCTGCCAGGTGAACCACCCGAGAGTCAGGAGTATGGCAATGGAAGCCGCAGCGCTGATCGACCAACTAATGATCCGTTTCCGGACCTGGCGTTTGTTCCCGGCCTGTATACGTAGCCATAAGGCATCCACTTCTTTCTGGGGAAGGGGATGGTTCGGATCTTTCTTCAGAAAGCGTGAAAGGATGCTTTCTTTGTCCATATCAGTGGGTATATTTTCTTTTGCCATACAATGCTGCTTTCTAACAAGTGTCATGAGCAGGCAATATATACTCACCTAATGTGAACTATTTTTTATTTATCGGCTATTTTAACAAAATGGGGAGCAAGAGGAGGAAGGTGCCTGTGGAGCCGTAGGTCTGTTTTATCTTTTTGAGCGAGCGCTGTATCAGGTTCTGGGCAGACTGGTAGTTCATGTCCATCAGAGTACATATTTCATCCATATCCAATTCCTGGATATAGCGGTAATAAATGATTTCCCGTTGGCGGGGAGTCAGTGAGTCGAGGATTTGTTGCAGCTTTTGTTGTTGTACGCCGGCTTGTTCGTCGTCGATATACTGGTCTTCAACAGTGGTTTCCAACACAAAGTCCACTTCTTCCGTTTCGATACGGTCGAAGAGGGTATGCTTGTACAGTACCCTCACCAGCCGGTATTTGAGTGCGGCTAGTAGATAGACTTTGACATTGGCTGGGGTAGCCAACTTGCCTTTGCTTTTGTATAAATCAATGAAGATGTCGTGTATGCAATCCTGTATGGTCTCGCTGTCGGAGGTAAAACGCAAGCCATATCCGAAAAGGATTTGCACATACGTGGTATAAAGCCAGCCATACGCACTATCATTGCCTGACTTAAATTGCTCCCATTTTGTCGCACTCTCTTCCAAATACATACAAGTCCCCTTTTGAATGGTAGGTATATTTTATATATATAGTCAAACCTTTTGTCTTGGTTTGTGTCGTGTGTATTTTCTTCTAATTGATTCAATGTGCGTCGCAAATGTAAAGATATTTTCATGCTTTCAATGTGTTCGCGCACAAAAAATGTGAAAAAATGTTCTTTTCGTCGGCAAAAGAGGGCGCTTATCCCTGTTTTGGATTAAAAAAACAGCCCCGGCTGAAACTAAAAGATAACCGGGGCGGATAAATAGGAGTACATTTTCAGGTGATTTTACACAGAGAATACCGTTAGATGTCGAAGTCGGTACGGCGGATGAAGGCGACGGTACGGTGGATTTCGGTGTACATCACGATGTCGTCTTCGATAAAGGGGACTTCCTTACGGTAGTCTTTCAGGAACTTTTCCAGGATGGGGGACGATTTAGCCGGGCGCCGGAAGTCAATTCCTTGCGCGGCATTCATCAACTCGATGGCCAGGATATGGTCGAGGTTGTCCATGATCTTGAACAGTTTGATGGCGGCATTGGCTCCCATGCTGACATGGTCTTCCTGTCCGTTGCTCGAGACGATAGAGTCGCTGCTGGCTGCGTAGCAGTACATCTTGTTCTGGCTCACCATGCTGGCGGCGGCATATTGCGGGATCATAAAACCGGAGTTTAATCCCGGGTTGGCGACCAGGAATTCAGGCAGCCCACGTAAGCCCATGATCAATTGGGCGACACGACGTTCGGATATATTGCCCAGTTCAGCCAGTGCGATGGCCAGGAAGTCATACGAGATGGCCAGGGGTTGTCCGTGGAAGTTGCCACCTGAGATGATCTTGTCCTCATCCGGGAAGAGGGTCGGGTTATCGGTGACTGAGTTGATTTCCGTCAGCAGGACGCCGGATACATAGCGGATCGCATCTTTGGTGGCTCCGTGAACCTGTGGAATACAACGGAACGAATACGGATCCTGTACATGGTCCTTCTTTCGGTTGATCAATTCGCTGCCAGCCAGTAACTTGCGGAAGGCTTCGCCGGTCTCGATCTGCCCCTTGTGTGGGCGGATCTGGTGGATGCAGTCTTCAAAGGGATCCTGCAAGCCATCGAAGGCTTCGAGGGAGAGGGCCGCGATGAGGTCTGCCTTCTTGGCCAGTTTGAAGGCGCGCATAAGGGCAAAGACACCGTTGGCGCTCATGAATTGGGTGCCGTTCAGCAGTGCCAGTCCTTCCTTGCTTTTCAGCTTGACTGGTTTCCAGGCGAACTCGTCGAGGACGGCGATGGCTTCGCGTTTCTTTCCTTTATAATAGACATCGCCAACACCAATCAACGGGAGGAAGAGATTAGCCAACGGGGCCAGATCACCGGAGGCTCCGAGGGAACCACGGTCGTACACAATGGGTAGTACGTCGTTGTTGAAGAAATCGAGTATCCGTTGGACGGTAATCACCTGTACGCCGCTATGTCCCAGTGACAGGGCATGTGCTTTGAGCAGCATCATCAAGCGGACGATGACAGGGCTGACCTCATCTCCTACACTACAGGCATGGCTCTTGACCAGGTTTTCCTGTAGAGTACTTAACTCGTCGGGCGAGATAATCTTATTGCAGAGCGAACCGAAGCCGGTGGTGATACCGTAGAGGGCGCCGCTGTGTTCTTCGATTTTTTGATCGAGGAAGTTGCGGCAGTGCTGGATGCGGTCTTTGACTTCGGCGGTCAACTCGAGCTTCATATTACCGCTTAGGATGCGTTCGATGCTCTCAAAGGTCAAAGGCTCCGATCCTACATAATATATATTGTGTCCCATACGTGTGATGTATTGATCTATTTAAAGTATTGTTTTGACCCAATCCAACAGCTTGGACTCAATGCGAATAGCTTCGGATTCGATGTGGGTAGCTTTTTCTTTCATCCGGGTAACAAATGCCTGATCATCGATCGAGGATAAGTTGATACGGACGTTCAGCAGTGCACCGAGTACACAGGTACGGGCTGCCATCATGGCTACACAGGCATCGGTTACGGCATTCTGATTGCCTTTATGGGCAATATAGATTATACTCTCCATAACAGCTTCCATTTCTTCCGCCACACGCATGGGGACACGAGCCGCTTGTTTCATGGATTCCTGTATTTCGAAGGTACGGGCGGCTATTTGCTCTTCTGTTTCTTTGGGGAGTTTATAGGCGGCAAATACGCGTTCGTAGGCTTTGCTGTCGTCGTCGATAAAGGCGGTAAAGCGTTCGCGGATGGCGGCGGCTTCTACGGCGATGGTTTTCATCTGGCCTTCGAACTCGGCATACTTTTTCTTACCAATGGTGAGATTGGCTACCATTTCGGCCAGTGAGGCGGCCAAGGCTCCGTTGAGGGCAGCGATGCTGCCTCCTCCCGGTACGGGGGTATTAGCCGCGGTTTCGGCTAAGAAGTCTTTAATTGTAAGATCTGCGTACATAGCTTTTTCGTTTTTTATTTGTGATGGTTTATGTTTTACGGTTGTTCATATAGTATAAATAACTCCTTTCTTGATCACCTTCTCCACAATATTCATCCCGATATGATAGGGGAGGAAACGGTAGGAGGGATATTGCAATACAACCATATCGGCTTGTTTTCCCACGTCGATACTGCCGATTTCACCGGCTCGCCCGAGGGCGGCAGCGCCATTGATGGTAAGGGCAGTGACCGCTTCTTCGGGCGAAAGCTGCATCTGGATACAAGCCAGAGCAAACAATAACGGAATAGATCCTGAGAAGCAACTACCCGGGTTGAGGTCAGAGGCAAGGGCGACGGCGCAGCCGGCGTCTATCATCTCCCGTCCGCGGGCATAAGGTTCTTTCAGCGAGAAGGCTGTCAACGGCAGGAGTGTGGCTACGACGCCTTGTGCGGCCATCTGGCGGATGCCTTCATCGGATGCCTGCAACAGGTGATCGGCGCTGATGGCTTGTAGGCGGGCGGCCAGTTCGGTACCGCCCAAAGGGACGATCTCGTCGGCATGGAGCTTCAGGGCAAGTCCGTGTTCGCGGGCAGCCAGCAGGAAGCGCTCACTTTGCTCAAGGGAGAAGACACCCTTCTCACAGAAGATATCGCAGAAGTCTACGCCGTCTTCCGGACGGATGGAGGGGAGTCCCTTGGCGATCAGGAGGTCGATGTATTCGTCTGTCCGTCCGCGGTATTCCGGCGGAACGGCGTGGGCAGCCAGGTAGGTAGAGACGATGTCCATAGGGTGTTCGTCGCGCAGTTCGGCCATTACCTGTAGCTGGCGGGCTTCGGTAGGAATATCCAGTCCGTAGCCGCTTTTGCCTTCTACAGTAGTGACACCCATTTGAAAGAGTTCATCCAGGCGATGGCGGGCACTCTCCTTCAACGCTGCAGCCGTACTGGTGCGTGTGGCTTGCATGGTATTGACGATGCCTCCTCCGCGTTCCATGATCGACATATAGCTGTCGCCCCGCAGCCGCCAGGAGAATTCTTCTTCCCGGTAGCCTCCAAAGACAAAATGGGTATGGCTGTCGACAAAACCAGGCAAGATAGCCTTTCCGCCGACATCCAACTCTCCATACGAGCCGGAGAGTATAGGAAGCACTTCCGCTTCCTTTCCCACATGGGTGATGATACCGTCGGTCACGGCCACGGCTGCATCGGTAATAATGCCCAGATCGGACATCGCCTTTCCTTTCTTCGCCGCAAATCCTGAGCAGGTCACCAATTGTCCGATATTGCGTAGGAGTAATCGCTGTTCGTCCATACACTATTTATTCCATTAGTTTGGCTTCGAGCACTTGGTTCATGGAGAAGTCTTCCAACCCGAGGTAGTAGGAGGCGCAATCGATCAGGGCTTCCATGGGGACGAGCCCGATCACTTCACTGCCTACGACCGGCACGCCATAGCGGCGGGCTTCAATGCGCACCAGTTCGAAGGCACGGTAGAGGGCGGTTTTTGTGTAATCAGTCATATTGATGGATACCTGGACGATGCCGCGTCCGTTGAGCTCGACACCCATCGCTTTGCAGTAGCGCAGGCCGCCACCGAGGAAGCGGATTTTTTTGGCAATGGCATCAGCGACTTCCAGTTTGTCAGTTCCTAAGTTGACATTGTAGGCGACGAGGATCATCCGGGCACCAATGGCTACACCTCCGGCAGAAGGATGGGGAGCGGCGGAACCGAAGTCGGGTTGCCATTCGGGTGTCTTCATCTTGTCGGCCAATCCTTCAAACTCGCCTTTGCGTACGTTAGCCAGGTTTTCGCGGTGGGGAGCGGAGGCCGAACGTTCATAGAGGAAGACGGGGAGGGCGTAGCGTTCACCTACTGCGCGGCCTACTTCTTTCGACAGGGCGATGGCTTCATCCATGGTACATCCTTTGATGGGGATGAACGGCACTACGTCGACGGCGCCCATACGAGGATGTTGTCCGCTGTGCTGGCGCAGGTCGATCAGCTCGACGGCACGGCCGATGGCGTCGATAACGGCCGCCTTCAGGGCTTCCGGTTCGCCCACGACGGTGACCACAGAACGGTTATGGTCGGCGTCGCTGCTGTAGTCCAATAATTTCACACCTGCTTTTGCCCGGAAGGCATCCACGATCTTTTCTATTTTCTCCAGGTCGCGTCCCTCGCTGAAGTTGGGGACACATTCCATCAGTTTACTCCAATTACTCATTTGGTATATATTTATCAATCAGTTCTTCATCTGTCAGATAGGGGAGGGTGATGTGGTAACCGCCGGCATGGTGCTCATTGAAGCGTTCGGTTGTTTCCATCGCATGTGGGTTTCGTGCCCACGAGCGGCGGGCAACGCCACCCATCACATCCCAAAGCATGGCCGAACGTAGAATCTCGTCAGCCTGTTCGCTACCGTCGAGCAGCATACCGAAGCCACCGTTCACCGACTTGCCGATACCGACGCCGCCACCGTTATGAAGGGCGACAAGGCTCATGCCGCGGGCGGCATTCCCGGCAAAGCACTGGACGGCCATATCGGCCATGATGTTACTTCCGTCGTATATATTTGCCGTCTCGCGGAAGGGAGAGTCCGTACCGCTTACGTCGTGGTGGTCGCGTCCGAGCATGATGGGGCCTACTTCGCCGTCGCGTACCATCCGGTTGAAGCGGAGGGCGATCTTGAGTCGTCCTTCAGCGTCCTGGTAGAGGATGCGTGCCTGGGTACCGACAACGAGTTGGTTTTTTTCGGCATCGCGTATCCAGTTATAGTTGTCGCGGTCTTGCCCGCGGCGGTTGGGGTCGATACAGTCCATGGCGGCCTGGTCGGTTCGGACCAGGTCTTCGGAGTGTCCGCTGAGGCATACCCAGCGGAAGGGGCCGTAGCCGTAGTCGAAGAGTTCGGGTCCCATGATATCTTCCACATAGGAGGGCCAGATAAAACCGTCTTTTTCGTCGATACCATTCCGGGAGATGGCTTTCACACCAGCGTCGTAGATCGCTTTCATAAAGGAGTTGCCATAGTCGAAGAAGTAGACGCCCTGCGCGGTGAGTTTGCGGATCACTTCGTAGTGACGTTTCAGCGAGTTATCGACAGCGCGGCAGAAGGCTTGCCGGTCTTCGGTCAACAGGCGGGTACGTTCTTCAAACGAATAGCCGACGGGACAATAACCACCTTCGTAGGCGGCATGACAGGAGGTCTGGTCGCTCAATATGTCGATCTTGATACGCAGGGCTTCAGCGTATTCAAGCAGATCGACGATATTACCGTGGTAGGCAATGGAGATAGGCTCTTTTTTCTCCATGGCTTCCTGTGCCAGGCTAAAGGCTTCGTCGATGCGGTCGGTGACCTGTTCGACCCAGCCTTGCTTGCGGCGGGTTTCGATACGTGAGGCATCGACTTCGGCCACGATACAGGCGGCACCGGCGATGACGGCTGCTTTGGGTTGTGCACCGCTCATGCCTCCCAGGCCGGAAGAGACAAAGAGAAAGCCTCGCAGGTCTTGATCGGGCGGGATGCCGAGTTTCTTTCGTCCGGCGTTGAGCAGGGTGTTGAAGGTGCCGTGTACAATGCCTTGGGGGCCGATATACATCCAGCCGCCGGCGGTCATTTGGCCGTAGTTGGCTACGCCCATCTGGGCGGCGATGTGCCAGTCGTGTTGGTTGTCGAACATGCCGACCATCATCGAATTGGTAATGATTACCCGGGGAGCGTCGGGCTTGGAATGGAAGAGGCCGAGCGGATGCCCGGATTCGATCACCAATGTCTGGCAGTCAGTCAACTCTTCCAGGTATTGCATGATGAGGCGGTATTGCATCCAGTTCTGGCATACCTGGCCGGTTTCCCCATACGTGACAAGTTCGTAGGGATACAGGGCGATATCAAAACAGAGGTTGTTGTCGATCATGACCTGGAAGGCTTTTCCGGCCAGACAGTTACCTTTGTAGGCATCGATCGGGCGGGCCTTGAGGTCACCGGCCGGCCGGTAGCGATAGCCATAGATGCGGCCACGGGTCTGTAGTTCTTCCAGGAACTCGGGAGCTAATGGGGACTGTAAATCCGATGGGATATAGCGAAGCGCATTCTTCAGGGCCGTTCTTGTCTGGGCAGCGGTCAGGGTGTAACCTCTGTCGGGCGCCCGACGGATACCTGTGGTAAAATCCGGATAATCGGGGAGTTGATTGTTTAGACCTATCTTCATACTGTGGTATCTTATCGTGACTTACAATGTGTAAGTAAGTATTCCTGTAAACGGGTCACAATATAGGCGTTTTTAGCGTTTTGGCAAAGGATATGGGGCATGTTTAGAAGCATAATGGTACTAATCAGTCGTTATAAGATTGAATGGCTGTACTGTCCGGCATACATCATAAAAATAGTATGGAATAATCGTAATTATCAAATAATACATATATTTGCGGAATAATCATAATATACGTAAGTCATGCGCACCTCTTTTTACTTTCACTTGAACGTTGGCCTCTCCGGCTGGCGTCAATTTCGGTTTTTATCTATCTTCATGTTATTGATATCGGTAGCCGTCTGCCTGATGCTGTTCGCTTCCTGCCAAAAGGAAAAGGAGTCTGCTTTAGTGGAGTTGAAACTGGTCAACAAACTGTCGCATGTCCAGACGATTTCAACAGATGTTTTCAGTACGGAGATGATGGTAGTTCCCTTGGAAACGCGGGATGATGTGCTGATCAAGTATATCTCCAAGGTGATCCTGGCGGACGACCTGTTGGTGATTGTAAGCAATAACCGGTGCATGCTTTTCCAACCGGATGGAACCTATATCCGGACAGTAGGGACGGCTGGGCAGGGGCCGGAGGAATATCTTTATATCGGAAATGTCTATTTGTCGGGAGACGAACTGACGGTGTTCGATGCGGATGCCAATCGGGTGGTGGTATACAAGACGACCGGCGAATTTGTCCGGACCTTCCGCTTGCCGAATGATGTGGCGGATATATTGCCGGGCGATAACTGTGTGATCGGCCATGTGCCTAACCGGAGCGGACAGGAAGTGAACCGGTTGAAACGGATGGATCTGACGGGAGCTGTGTTGGATTCGCTGCCGACCGGACGGCAGTATGAGAGTGCCGGTGTCACGATGGTCTTCTATCCCGAGGCCAGTTTGTATGCGTTTGAAGGAGAAGGTGTTTTGACGGAGATCTGCCATGATACGATTTACACGATTACGCCCGATTTCAAGCTGCAACCTCGTTATCGCATTGACCTGGGGGATTATGCGGCGACGGCGGAGGCTCGCTATGCGTTGACTAATCCGCGGGAGAGCCCGTTTGCAGGGAAGCGGACGATTACGAATCTGTATGAAAGTCAGCGGTACCTCTTCTTCTATGGCTGGGGCGACGGCGATCAAGTCTATATCTATGATAAGAAAGAGGAGGCATTGACTTGTAATGCGATCCGCTACAGTGTAGAGATGAAGAAGCGGTTTGATAAGGAGTTCTTTGTCCCCCGGCATATTTCAGAGGATCATTCTACCTTGATCACCAGCGAACAATCCGCCGATATCGAGGACGACAGTAACCCAGTGCTGGTGTTGCTGAAGTTGAAGAGGTAACCGACAATTGGCAGTGACCTTCAATTCCAACCAGACTTGAAAGTAATTGGGTGTTCGTCGCGACGATGAATGCCCGGTCACGGGCATCGTGTTGGTAGCCGTGGGTGCTGGCGAAGCCGAGCCCACGGTCAATTGGAATAACAACAATTATCATGCGCCGCGTCAGCGGTGCC
>JAVBUR010000121.1:0-14584 GCA_031555145.1 Tannerellaceae bacterium
CTGCTGCCTCCCGTAGGAGTCTGGTCCGTGTCTCAGTACCAGTGTGGGGGACCTTCCTCTCAGAACCCCTATCCATCGCAGACTTGGTGGGCCGTTACCCCGCCAACTATCTAATGGAACGCATGCCCATCCTTCAGCAAAATTCATTTAACAAATATTCCCATGCGGGACCCCTGTTTTATCGGGTATTAGTCCGGCTTTCGCCGGGTTATCCCCGTCTGAAGGGTAGGTTGCATACGCGTTACTCACCCGTGCGCCGGTCGCCACCATCGTCTTGCTACTCATGTGCTGCCCCTCGACTTGCATGTGTTAAGCCTGTCGCTAGCGTTCATCCTGAGCCAGGATCAAACTCTTCCTTGTTGAAATTGTTTTTTATCTTTTTCCTCGCTCTTCTGATGACTTATTGTGTCCAATTGACGGTATTAATTCTAACATATCCACCACACGTTTCCGTGGGGTGATATGTACGTCTCTTGTACTACTTTGTTGTTCAATGTTTCAAAGATCGTTTACGTTATGTGCTAACTTTTTAGCGAACGTGGGTGCAAAGATAAGGGGTTTATTTGATACAAAGCAACTATTTCGTGAACTTTTTTTCAAGAAAATTGTTTAGTTTTTTCTCTTCGCCTGATAGACAGGCGATCAGCATCCCAAAAAACGTTCGACAGCATCCTCAATTTTTAGCACCACCCTCCTGATAAACTACTGTCGGCCTCCTAAAAGACTATTCGTTGCACGGCCGTGCGAACAAGTTCGCACAACTATGCGAAGATGTTCGCACGGTTATGCGAAGGTCGTCGCACAGCCGTGCGAAGGTTAGCTTATTAGCAGCTGGCAAGAAAGCAGCCTTATCTTGATGGTAAAAGACAAGGATACCGGTATGAGTTCGACAGGAAGCGGATAGGCGGGGAGGCTGTCGGAAGGATCAGAAGTTCCGCCCGGTGTCCCACCACAGGCGGCTGCCTCCGGTATCGGGGGCGGCAAGGGCACGGACAAGCGCCTGGTATTGTTCGGGGTCTGAGTCGATCATGTCTGAGGGGAAGTTGAGTCGGCGGATCATGGTCTCGGTATCGATCGAGCCGCCTTTGCTGTTGTTGAAACGAACGGGGAAGAGGCGTGGATAACCGGTACGCCGTTGTTCGGCCCAAGCTTCGCAGCCTTCGGGGAAGACGGCCAGCCATTTCTGGGTGATGATCTTTTCAAGTTTTTCTTCTGCAGAGGCGTTGTCGATCCACCGGGGCGATACCTGGCTGCGGGCGGCGATATCGTTGGCCGGATCGAAAGCGTCGGTGTAGTTGGCACCGGTTGCATCGCTTTCGAGGTATTCATCGGCGCTGGAGGTGACGTTCCACTGCCGGAAGGAGGTGCGGACGCCTTGTACGTAGCAGGCTTCAGCGCTCTCGGCCGTCCATCCGCGCAGGGCGGCTTCGGCACGCAAGAACCAGACTTCGGCGGCGGTCATCAGCACGGGGCTGGTGGACTGGTTGATATAGATTTTGGAATGTCCGGCATATAATAAATGGGAGAAGTCGGTTCCCTGGCGGATGCCTTTGTAGGTACCCTTCAGAGGAACGGTAACCTTGTTTCCGTGGGCATCGGTATAAACGGCGTCAGCGGTGCAGGCTTCGAAGAAGAGGCTGCGGCGGGGATCTTCATAGCCGTTCAGGATGGATTCCATGGAAGCGTTCATCTGCACTTCGTTCCATACGCGGTTGATCTCCCCGAGGGGGTTCAGGTATCCTTTCCTGGTGGAGACAATGGCGATCTCACTGGCTGATTCAAACACGCCATAAGCGTTTTGACTGGCTTTGGCAAACTCGGTTTTTGCTTTTGCAGGGTCGGCCATGGCGATACGGACAGCGAGGCGCATACGGAGGGAGTTGGCATACTTACCCCAGGTATCGAAGTTGCCGTCGAGGATGATATCGGATTGTTGTAATACCACCTGATCGACTTCGGGATAGGGGGCAGACGAGAGCAGAAGGACAGCCGTATCGAGATCGGCAAAGAAGGCGGTATAGGCTTCCTGCTGACTATCGGGCGTAAAGTTGCCTCCGTCGCGACCGAAGGAGCGATAGACGATCGGGCCGTAAATATCTGCGATGCGGTGCATGGCGGAGACCTTCAGTATCTTTGCCACGGCATGGAGGGCGGGATAGACGACACGGGTGGAGTCTTCAACCTTCTTCAGTTGGGGCAGGGTGTAGGAAAAAGTATAGAGCCAGTTGGTGCCGTTCCATCCGTCTTGCAGGTTGTAATCGGAGTTGCTGGTACCACCGTTGTGGGGTTTATAGTCCATCATATAGCCGCAGAACATATCGGCACTGAGATTCTGCATGATCTGGTAGGGCCAGTTCTTGCCTTTGCCGAAGTCGTAGTTGAAATAAATACCTTGCTGTGCTACGTCAAGGGGGATGCGGAGGTAGCTGTAATCGGTCCGCATATCTTCTTCCGACATGCCGGCGCGGTCGGTGTTGATCTCACGGAAGCCGTCCGTACAGGAAACGGCAGCCACTGCCACGATCAGGATTATACTATATATACACTGTCTCATCGTCATCATAATTAAAATTCGCATTTGATATTAAAGCCCAGGCTACGGGTGGTGGGCATACCATAGACTTCGATGCCCTGGTTGTCGTTTCCGGTGGAGAGGACAAGTTCGGGATCAAAGGGTGCCTTCTTATAGATAAAGAAGAGGTTACGCCCGACAAAAGAGAGTTGGACACGCTGTAATACCTTGGTCGCATTTATCCATTTCTTAGGGAGGACGTAGCTCAGTGCCAGTTCGCGAAGGCGGATGTTGGTGGCGTCATACATATAATACTCGGTCACACCGGCGCGGCCACCTACGACGGTACGGTAGAAGCCTTCGACATTGTCGATCCGGTGGCCTTCCAGCATGACGAAGCCGGCATTGCGGGCATCGGCCGTAGCCTGTGTCACGCCATAAAGGTCCATATCCGCCAGTGTCTGCGAAAGGACGTTACCTTTGAAGCGGCTGTCAATCAGGAAAGAGAGCGACCATTGCTTGTAGGAAATACTGTTACCCCAACTCAGGGTGAAGGCAGGGTTGATATGACCGACTTTGATCAGGTTGCCGTCACCATCCACAAGGGGGAGGCCGGCTTTGTCGCCTTCGGTTTCATAAACGATTTGCCCATCGGCATCGCGTCGGAAGGCTTTCCCGTAGATATCACCGAAGGATCCACCTTCACGCAATTTCATGGCGTAGCTCGAAGAGAATCCCTGCGGGCCATAGAGGAAGACAGGAAGTTCTTCATGCAGTGTGATTACTTTATTCACATTGCGGGCGAAGTTGAATTCCGTACGCCAGGTCCAGTCATGGCGCATGATGGGAAAACCCGACAGGCTTATCTCCCATCCCATGTTTTGGATATCACCGGCATTGACATAGCGGTAGGCATACTTGTCGCCTGTCTTAGCGGGAAGCTTGAAGAACTGGTTGCGGGTATTGGTCTTGTACCAGGCGACGGAGAGGTTGATACGGTTATCAACGAGGCGCCACTCGGTGCCCAGCTCGACAGAGGTGGTCATTTCGGGTTTCATTTCTTCGAAAGGAGCGGCATCGACGGGTTCGATCTCTCCTCCGGCAGTGATATGGGCGGCGGGATTCGTTATATAGAGTGGAATATCATTCCCCACCCGACTCCATACGGCACGCAGTTTGGAGAAATTGATCCACTCGGGCATCGACAATGTTTTATTGAGGATCCAGGAAGCGCCAAAGGAGGGATAGAAGTAGCCTTTCCCTTCGTTGGACGTAAAGGCGAGGGTAGACGACCAATCGTTACGCGCCGAGATATCGAGATACACCTGGCCTTCGTAACCAAGCTGCGCGGTGGCGAAGAGGGACTGGAGTTGCCGTTGGGCATCAATCTGCTGGCTGACATAAGCCGAGCCGTTCATGATGATATTGGCAACGTTAAAGACGTTGGCATAATAGAGGGAAGCCGTCTTCGAATCGTAACGCAATGAGTTCACCGTCTTGTCGTTGATACTGGCCCCTACGGTGGCGTTCAGGGAGAAGTGTTTCCATTTCTTTTCAAACAGGCCGAGGATATCGGCATAATACATCATCTCTTCATAATCCATCTCGACATAGCGACCATTCTCGCCCGCCAGTGCCGGAGCAGTGGAGGCGTAGAACTGTTGGCGGACCTTATCGCTAATATGGTCAACACTGCCGCGCACTTGTAGCTTGAACCAGTCGGTAACGACTGCTTCGGCGCTAACGGATGCCAGGGTACGGTTGCGCACGTCCTTGCTCTGGATACGGTTGATCACCCAGTAAGGGTTCTGCTCGAAGTCTTGTATATCCGAGTGCCAGTTCTGTATGTTCAGGTTGCGGGTAGCATCCCATACTTCGAAGTTATCCTTGTAGGTAGAGATATCCATGCCACGGGGGAAACGGTAGAGTCCTACCAGCGGGTTCATGTAAAAGCCTCCGGAAGGGTTGCGGTTGTCGATTTGTTGTCGGAAGAGTGTCGCATTACCATCGAGCTTGAGCCGACCTTCGAAAAGGCTGGCAGTCTCGCGCAGGTTGACGTTGTGCTTAGCCAGGCTGTTATGCTCGGTCAGTCCCGTGGCAATGGTGTTGCCATAAGAAAAATAGGTCTGATAACGTTCATTGCCGGCGCTGACGGACAGGTTATTCATCGAGGTGACACCCGTTTGGAAGAAGTCTGCCAGGTTATCATAGGCCGGCATGGAGGCTTTCGCACCCCAACTGTTTACGCCGTCGCTTACGCCGTAGGTGTTCTGGAATGCGGGAAGGCTAAAAGCATCGTCAAATGTGAGATTAGTGGAGAAGGTGATCTTGCGTGTATCGCTGCGTCCCTTTTTAGTAGTGATCAGGATCACGCCGTTGGCTGCCTGGCTGCCGTACAAGGCAGCGGCCGGAGCGCCTTTCAGCACGCTGATGCTCTCTACGTCTTCGGAATTGAGATTGGAGATGCCATCGCCCCCGTCACGGTTGCCAGCATCAGCCGTACCACCGACAGCGGTAAAAGCTTGTTCGTTGGAAGCGTTCAGCACGGGGATACCGTCGACCACATACAGCGGTTGGTTGTTTCCTGCCACCGAACGTACACCACGCATCAATACTTTGGACGAAGCGCCCAAGCCGGACGAGGCTTTGTTGATCTGCACGCCGGAAATCTTCCCAGCGAGGGAGTTGATCATGTTCGGGTCTTTGACACGGGTGAGTTCATCACCTCCTACCTGTTTGATGGAATAAGTAAGCGCAGATTCATTCTTCTTTAATCCCAAGGCGGTTACGACAACATTGTCGAGTAAGAGGGCATCTTCTTCGAGGTGGATCAGCAGTTCACTGCTTTTGTCTGTGCGGAGAATCTGGGAACCATAACCCAAAAAAGAGATTTTAAGGATCGTTCCCGACGGCACTTCAATCGTGAATTTACCTTCCAGGTCGGTGACTACTCCGTTCAGGGCTCCTTCTTCCATGATAGTGGCGCCTATCAGGGGGAACCCTCCTTCGTCTACAACAGTACCGCGGACTTTTACTTTGTCTTGCAGAACTGTTGGCATCGTACTTGCGGGAATTTGCTGCCTGGTTTCTCCATACACGAGGTGAGAGAGAAAAAGAAACAACAAGGCGTATGCAAAATCAACATTTCGTTTCATTCGTGCTCAATTTTAAATACATAAATACAGAAGGGTTCATACTGTCTTTCTGACTAATATCACTTTCTGTTTAAAATAGTTTTAACGTCGGGGACAAAACAAAAAAAAACAAAAATTGTTCCGAAGTATGTTGCAAAACAGCAAATACGGTTGCTTTCTTTTGCTACCTTTGCCTGTAAGATAATAAATCAGTCAGACTTAAATGCTTTCCTATGAGTGTCATACGTGCTACTACTAAAAAGATATTATCGTTTCCCGCGCATATTCTCGGACTGGATTTCTTAACCCATATCACTGGGCAACACCTGATTGCTCCCTTTTATCACACGGTTTCGGACGAGGACCTAATCCATATCAAACATCTTTATCCGGTGGTGGATACTCGGTTGTTCCGTAAAAGCCTGGACTACTACCGGAAACATTATGCCCCGGTTTGCTGTCAGAAGTTGCTGGAGAGCGTCACCCACAACCACCCGATCCGGGAAAACAGTTTCTTTCTCTCGTTCGACGACGGCTTTAGGGAATGTCACGACGTAATCGCCCCTATCCTGCTGGAGAAAGGGATTCCAGCCACCTTCTTTATCAACTCAGCCTTTGTGGATAATAAGGACTTGTTCTTCCGGCTGAAAGCAAGTATATTGATGGAACAAGGCCTGAAAAGAGGAATTACCCCAGGTGAAGCAACACGGATACGGGAGATATTTGCCGCCCGGCAACTGCCTTTCCATGCAGCAACGGATTTCCTGCAAGTCACGGAAGAAAAGAAAGAAATACTCGACGACGTAGCGCCGATGATCGACGTCGATTTCCAGGCCTGGCTGTCCACCCATCAGCCTTACCTGACCTCCGAACAGATCAGTGAACTGATCCGGAAAGGTTTTACAATCGGCTCCCATTCGGTCTCGCATCCCCAATACAACACCTTACCGGAAGAGGCTCAAGTGGCACAGACCATCGACTGCCTCCATTTTCTGTCGGAGAGATGGGAGTTGCCCCGCCGCCTGTTCTCCTTCCCGCATACCGATCACGGCGTACGGCGGTCTTTCTTCGAACGTATCGAACCGGACATCGATCTGAGTTTCGGTACGGCAGGCCTGAAGCCCGATCCCATTCGCTCGCATTTCCAACGTATCCCCATGGAAGCCGGTGACTGCAACCCGGCAAAGATTATCAAAACAGAATACATTTATTTCCTGCTAAAAAAGTTAGCCGGGAAACATGCCATGCATAGAATCTGAATCGTTTTTGGGGTTAACTTTTTCGAGAGAAATAAAAAAATGGCCGGAGACAAACGCATCCGGCCATTGCAATTTATATTTGTTGAAAGCTGTCGTGTTATTTAGCGACACGTTCGAGCCATCTCAGCATGAAGAGCATAACAGACATGGAGAAGAGGCAAGCGGATACGAATACAGCCCACGTTGCCCAAATAGGGATATTGTTGTACAAGATGACACCAACGAAAAGTAACTGGTTACCGATTGCAGTAGCACTCAACCAGCATCCCTGCATAATACCCTGAAGATGGGGAGGCGCCACCTTCGATACGAAGGCGATACCCAGCGGGCTGATAAAGAGTTCGGCAATAGTAAGGATCAGATAAGTACCGATCAACAACCATGGTGTGACACGCAGGGTATTGTCCAGACCACCCATAGCGATTCTTTCATTATCAGTCGGCAAACCGTATGAACCGGCGGCCATCACCACAAAGGCCACAGCCGCAATACCCATACCGATCGCAATCTTCTTCGGGGTGGAAATCTCAATACCTCTTGCCTTGAGCCAAGCCAGGAAAGCGATTACCACCGGCGTAAGGAATACGACAAAGAAAGGATTGAATGCCTGGAACACCTCAGCGCCTTCCAATGTGGTGAAACCAAGGTCGAGCTTCAACAAGCGGGTATAGTCATTGGCAAACAAGGTCAACGTTTGTCCGTTTTGGTGGAAAGAGAACCAGAAGAAGATTACCACAGCGAATACAGCAAAGAGGGCGTATACGCGTTGTTTTATTTCAGCAATATCCATCTTCACTTCGGCAGCCGCCTGTTTGGTTTGTACCTTCATTCCCGGATCGGGCAACTTAGCCTTGTTGTTCAGGAAGATCACCAGCGAGATCAGCATAGCGAAGATGGCAATACCGAAAGAGTAGTGATAACCGGTCATGAACACATTCAGGTATTCTTTGGCAAACACCGTTAGATCGGCGGATGTATTTCCTACCTCTGTAGCCAGTTCAGTGAAACGGGCAGAGGCTTCGGGGGTGATAGCGCCACTGAGCCATTGGTTACACAATGCGGGCAAGTCGGCATTGAACTGGAAGCCGTTGCTTTGCACATACCAGTTACGCAATCCCACCGCCATCAGCGGAGCAAACATGGCGCCGATATTGATAAACATATAGAAAATCTGGAAACCGGTTTCACGCTTGTCGGTATACTTCGGATCGTCGTACAACTGGCCAACTACAGCTTGCAGGTTACCCTTGAACAAACCGTTACCAAAGGCGATTGCAAATAATCCGGCACAAGTAAGCGCCAGAATAAGCCCTTTATTCTCTACTGGCGTAGGCGTAGGTATGGCAAGCAGCAAGTAACCGATAGACATCAGGATCAACCCGATCAGGATGGTCTGTTTATATTTCTTTGTCCTGTCGGCAATAATCCCCCCGGCTAATGCCAGGAAATAGATCGAAGCATAGAATATGGAATAAATAAGAGATCCTTGCGAACCAGTGAAACCGAATTTATTATTCAGGAACAGCAGCAGGATAGCCATCATGATGTAGAAGCCGAAACGTTCGCCCATGTTGGACAGCGCTGCGCCCAGCAGGCCTTTGGGATGATTTTTAAACATGTGTTTAGGTATTAATATGAATTGTTATTGAATGATTTGTTTAATAGCACCGGTTTCCGGATAGAAATACACCTTCACAGGCATCTTCTTATCTTCGAACATGGCAGGAGCCAGGCTTTCGATGGAACCAAACTGGGTTACCTGAACCTCCCCTTTAAAGAGGGCTTTCTGGTTCATGAGGATTTCCACGCTTGCCTTGCCCGGTACATTATATATAATACCTTTCAATCCCTTTTCTTTCTTTTCAGCTTCTTTAGGGTCGAGTATGGCTGTGGCCCGTTCGGTGGCTTTGAGGTTCACATAGACAGGAGCGCCCCCCAGGTCGTCGGCAGGCACGATGCCCAGTTGCGGGGAGAAACGGAAAAGGACGACCCGTTCCATATTGTCGGCAGGCACCAAGCTGGTTTCATACCGGTCGGAGGTGTGCGTAACGATACCGGTGAAAAGGTTGGCCAGCGCTTTTTCCTGTGCTTCGAGTTGTTCGATCACGATCTTCATCGCCTGCCCGTCGGGCGGGAGGTTGTCGGCTTCGCCAGTCAGAATATTCAGGCGGCTCTCACGGATGCGATAGATTTGCTTGGCGGCGACTTCGGCCTGTTTGGCCAGTGAACCGGCCATCAGCAACTCTTCCGAAAAGACGGATGCGTCTGTGGCCGACTCGGTCACAGGTTTATTCTTCTTGCTCAGTTCGAGCGGTGATTCTTCAGGCGTGTATTCGGCATTGATAGCACAGAGGAGACCGTCTTCCGTCAGGTAGGCATACGGCGCCACGGTGCCGGCTTTGAATTCAACGATGTAGCTGTTGTCCGGATCAGGAATCCCTTTATTAAAAAGTTGCACCCGACCCAACTCGTAGTAGGTTTTATCCTCCGTTACGGCGTTCTTCACCCCCAGGTACTTTTCGGCGTATTGGTAATACGGGCCGGCCTTGCAGGTTGTTTTGATCACTTCGGCATCAATTACCAGCGTCGTTTTGGGAAGCGAATAGGTAATGCCGTAATTATTCGCTTTGACGGCCGTCTTCTTTACTACTTTGGTTTGTGCCGTCAGCGGCAGACTCAAGAGAAGACCGGCTATGAGTATCAGATGCTTCATATCTCTATTTCGTTATCGTTCAATCAATGACAGTACAAAACTAAAAAATATTTCCGTAGAATCCAATGAAGACACGCGAGAATCGCTATCTTTGTATCATGCTACGGATCACATCACACATCGAACGGCTGTTGGCGGTTCACGACTGCGTCACGATTCCCCACTGGGGAGGCTTCGTCCTGCAAACGGTTTCAGCTACTTACCGACAAGCCGAACACGCCTTTGTTCCTATGTGCAAAGAGATTGTTTTCAATGCCGCCCTGCAACATACCGACGGGCTGCTGGCTGCCTCTTATATGCAGACCTATGGTGTGGATTTCCGCCATGCACAGCAAATGATCGCAAGCGATGTGGAGGAGATGAAAGCCTCGCTGACAAGATACGGCAAACTGGCATTCGGTTCGATCGGGTCTTTCTCGTCAGGCGGCACCGGCTGTCTTATTTTCCATCCGGGAAAGGCTACGGTTTTCGACGCTGACTTCTACGGGTTGGAACGGTTTCATTTCCCTGTACTGCCTGTGGTGACCCTGCCTGAAGTAGATCAGAAGGCTGAGGCTAAAAAATCGAAAGCGGATATCTTCTATATACCCGTCAACCGCCGGTTGGCACGTAGTGTGATTGCTTCGGCCGCCGCCGTTGCGTTGTTCCTGTTGGTCTCCACACCGGTAAACGATCTAAGCCGTACCTCCTATAAGGCCAGCATCATTCCGACCGAACGTATCAGCGTTGAACCGGTAACGAATATCTCCACAAGGGATATCCTTGCGGTGGAAACGACGGACAGTACCGAAGAAGAAGCTACTACATCCCTGCTGCCGGGAACGGAAGCGGCCAGCACCGAAGCCGTCGAAGAAGCAGCGCCGGTCAGCAAGAAAATGTTTTATGTCGTGATCGCTAGTTTCCCGACAGAATCCCAAGCCAACGTATTCATCTCCGGTGTCAGCCAGGATGAATTCATCCATGTTTCGACTGTGATGCGCGATGGCCAGTACCGCGTCTATTCGGATGCATTCGATAACCGGGAAGCAGCCGAATCCCAATTGGCGACCGTCCGTCAAAACGTCAAATACGACAGCGCCTGGTTATTCATCTCGCGATAACCGCGTCTGTCTCCTTCTCTTCCGATGAGCACTCCCCCGGATTTTCAATTGGATACCGACAACCTGGAATTCCAGGATGCCCTGCGGCTGATTACGCAAACACGCCAGTCGGTGTTCCTGACCGGAAAGGCCGGAACGGGTAAGTCTACCTTCCTTAAGTATATCTGTTCGCACACGAAAAAGAAATATGTGGTATTGGCACCTACGGGTATTGCCGCCATCAATGCGGGTGGTGTGACGTTGCACTCGTTCTTCAAACTCCCTTTCCGTCCGATGTTGCCCGACGATCCCGACCTGAGCACCCAGCGGGGACGTATTTTCGACTTCTTCAAGTATCAGAAGAAACACCGAAAGATCATCGAACAGGTGGAACTGATCATTATCGACGAGATCTCGATGGTACGGGCCGACATCATCGACAGTGTAGACAAGATCCTGCGCGTTTATTCGGGCAACTCGCGGTTACCGTTCGGAGGAAAACAGTTGCTGTTTGTCGGCGACGTATTCCAACTCGAACCGGTGGTGCCGTCCGACCAGAAAGAGATCCTGAGCCTGTTCTATGCCAGCCCGTTCTTCTTCTCGGCGCGAGTATTCAGGGAGATCAACCTCGTCCCAATCGAGCTGCGGAAGGTATACCGGCAAACCGATATCGTCTTTATCGATATCCTCGATAAGATACGGAACAACGCTGCCCGGCAACAGGAACTGGAGATACTCAACCAACGCCATTTCCCTACCTTTGAGCCGAAGAACGAAGATATGTATATCACCCTGGCGACACGACGCGACCAAGTAGACTATATCAACGAAAAGAAACTGGCCGAACTACCCACTCCCGAGTTTATATCCGAAGGAGTGATCTCGGGCGACTTCCCCGAATCCTCCCTCCCCACCCAGCTTCGCCTCTCGCTCAAGGAGCAGGCGCAGGTGATCTTTATCGACAACGACCCCGAACGCCGTTGGGTAAACGGTACCATCGGTATGATCTCGGGCATCGAGGAGAACGGCAATGTCTATGTCCTCCTCGAATCCGGCAAAGAGCATCTGGTAGAACGCACCTCGTGGCGGAACTACAAATACAAGTACAACGAGAAAGAACGGCGGATCGAAGAAGAGATCATCGGCACCTTTGAGCAGCTCCCTATCCGTCTGGCGTGGGCCATTACGGTGCATAAGAGCCAGGGGCTGACTTTCAGCCGGGTAGTAGTCGACCTGAGCGGCGGCGTCTTTGCCGGCGGACAGACCTATGTGGCGCTTAGCCGGTGCACGTCGCTCGAAGGCTTAGTACTCAAAAGCCGTGTCACCTCGCATGATATCTTTGTGCGCAAAGAGATCGTCGCCTTCAGCCAAGAGTTCAACGACCAACGCCTCATCCAGCAAAGCCTGGCAGAACATGAGGCCGAATTCAACTATATCGCTGCCGTCGAGGCCTTCAACAAAGGCGAATTTGGCGAAGCTGTGGAAGCCTTTTCGAAAGCCATCTCCAAACGGAATGAACTCGACAAGCCGCTCATCCAACGCCTGATCCGCCGTAAACTGCAACGGATCAATACGCAGCAGGCCGAGCTCAAGATGCTTCGCGACGAACTTCACCAGGTGCGTGAATCGCAAAAGGAATACGCCCGCGAATACTACCTGATGGGCAACGAATGCATCACCACCGCCCGCGACCCACGTGCCGCCCTGCGCAACTTCGATAAAGCGCTCTCGCTCGATCCCGGCTATGTGGATGCCTGGGTACGCAAAGCCGTCACCCTGATGGATATGGATAAGGACTACGAAGCACTGACCTGCCTCAACACGGCCGCCCGTCTCAGCCCCCTCTCCTTCAAAGCCCGTTACAACCGCAGCAAATGTCATATTCGCCTCAAGAACTGGGACGAGGCCCTCATGGATATGCAGAAAGCCGCTTCCCTCAAACCCAAACACGCCCCTGCCCACGACTATCTGGCTGAGATCTACACCCACCTCGGCGATGAAGAGCAAGCCGAGAGCCACCGCGAGATTGCCGAAAAGCTCCGCAACAAGGGCGGAAGCAAGGAATAAAGAGAGCCCCTTCCCCTCCTGTTCCAGTTTCAGATTTGGCCGAATCTGAAAGTGGTTGAATCCGAGGTGTAAAAAGAAAGGGCGCCCACTAGGAGCGCCCTTACTATTGATCATTCACTATGAAGCAGTGCTTTTGCTATTTCACCAGAACCGGGTCGGATACGCGTTCGAACTTCTTCGTTTCTTCGTTGTACATGAAGTTCATGGAGTAGTCACCTGCACCACGTCCGGCGTATACCTTATAGGTAACGACATAGCTGATACCCGGGTCGGGGGTGGGGTATACATCCGGAAGGATATGATCCGAAATAGCTTCAGCCATACGTGTATCCATAATTTCCTGCATCTGCTCGTCGTTCTTGCCGGTATATTCTCCGTTTACATTATAATATGTACGCCAGGTGTTGTAGTTGTTGTTGATGTTGTTGTAGGTACCGGAGGCTGCACCGAAATAGTATTCTTCCGTGGTGCTGCCTTCACGGCTGTATCCCGCCGGTTTGTTGGCCAAAACCCAGGCAACCAGCTTGACATAATCGGCCGGCTCCAGTTTATAACCGGTACTACCACCGAGGAGGCGTTTCAATATCCAAGCCTTTCCGTCGAAAGCCATTTCGGCAATCTTCGCGCTGACAGCCACCGTCTCTGCATAGGGGTCGAAGGCAGCCCAAACAGCTCCGTCATATTTATAGACCCGGGAGGGAGTGGTAGTCAACTGATTGGCATAATACTTATACGTCACTTCGGCTGTCTTACCAGCAGCGGTGTAGGGGTATTTCATCTTCAGGAAGGTCGACAGATACATATCAATGTCCATGTTGGCATCGAAGTTGTCGTATTTGCCCGGTTTACCGGATTCGATACCCATGGCCCGATAGTCGCTTTCAAAATTAATCTTCATCCAGGAAGAGGCCGTTTTCTTCAGGTACATATACTGCTCTGTAGTCGCTCCTGATCCATAATACATATAAGTGATACAGGCAATGTAGCCTACCGCATTCGATGCATACTTTGTTGTACAGAAACCTATCAGATATGCCTCCACATCCATCTTGGCATCGAAGTTCTTATACTTGCCCGGTTGGCCGGCATCGGTACCCATAGCGGTATAGTCGGCGTCTTTGAGCGTGTAATTCGCATCGGCTCCCACAAGTACATCAGTGATATCTGCCGCATAGGCCTGCAATTGAACAGGAATCCAGCTACTACCTTCCTTCTTATACGACTGCACCAGTGTGGAGGTACCGGCTCCGGAGGCATAGAACTTATACGAAATACTCACCACTTTCCCGGCAGCCAACGAGGCATACTTGGAGGCACAGAATGTCTTCAGGTACGAATCGACATCCATGTTGGCATCGAAGTTCTTGTACTTACCTGGTTGTCCGGCATCGGTACCCATCGCTACATAATCATCGTCGGTCAACGTATATTTGGCATCAGCAGCGGCATAACCGGGAGTGATATCGCCAAAGAGGACATCAGACACCTTGGCGGTCGAGCCGGCATCACAATAGGTATATTTCTTTACCAGAAATTCATTCATGGCTGTCTGCACGCCGGCTTTGTCGGTGAAATAACCGTCGGAGGGGTATTTGCTACCGTCGTAGGCCAGTTCGGCATTCACCTTGTCGGTGATCGTGGGCGAGAGTTCGCCGAAGTTATCTTCGTTGTAATCACAACCCGCCAGGCAGAGGAGGGCAAACAACAATCCGAATATATTGATCTTCTTCATATTCTTACTTTATTGGATGAATTAGAAACTAACTTTCAATCGCATAGACATCTGGCGGCCAAAACCGTAGAACACACGGTAAGCCGTG
>JAVBUR010000063.1:0-41112 GCA_031555145.1 Tannerellaceae bacterium
TATTGCTACTTCAAGTTCTCCCCATACACGCATCAAAAGATGTGTATAGAGAGTAGCTCTTGAAGAGGGGAAACGTCGCTGCGCTCCTGAGAATGAGTTGGATGCCAAAACACACCAGCAAAAGATTCAAGTCTGGTTGGAATTGAAGATATACTCCCCACAAATCCATAGTGTGCGCCGGGTCATTCAGGCGATTTGGGCGAATCATGTATTTGTCGGATAAAAAGATAAAAAAAGCGGTCGCTTGTAATAAATCGACCGGATGTGGAGACTAACAGGTAAGCGACACAGGAAAAATACGTACATTTGTCACTGCTTACGACCAGCGTATGATAGATCAACTCACAATAGACAGGATATTAGACACGGCGAACATTGTCGATGTTGTGTCTGAATTTGTTACACTCAGCCGACGCGGAGTGAACTATGTCGGCTTGTGTCCGTTTCATACCGACAAGTCGCCGTCGTTTTATGTATCGCCGGCGAAGAATATCTGCAAGTGCTTTGCCTGTGGCGAAGGG
This sequence comes from Tannerellaceae bacterium, assembly GCA_031555145.1. Taxonomy (GTDB): domain Bacteria; phylum Bacteroidota; class Bacteroidia; order Bacteroidales; family Tannerellaceae; genus JAJDIA01. The sequence continues at coordinate 522 of JAVBUR010000063.1, forward strand.
GGAACGGCGGTGCACTTCATTATGAAGCACGAGCAGATCAGCTACTTCGACGCCCTCCGCTTCCTGGCGAAGAAATACAACATCGAGATTCAGGAACGTGAACTGAGCGACAAGGAGAAGCAAATTCGCAGCGATCGCGAGAGTATGCTCATCGTCAACGGCTGGGCGCAACAGCAATTCACCACCCAACTGTTCGAGCACGAAGAAGGCCGTAGCATCGGGCTGCGTTACTTTATCGAACGGGGCTTCCGCGAAGACATCATCCGTAAGTTCCAGCTCGGCTACAGTCTGGAGCAACGCGACGCCCTCTATCAGGCGGCGACCAGAAGCGGCTACAAGCCGGAGTATCTCGAAAAGACCGGGCTGGTCATCGCCTACGACAACGGCCGGATGAACGACCGTTTCCGCGGACGCGTGATGTTTCCCGTCCATACGCTGAGCGGAAAGGTGGTAGCCTTCGGCGGACGTGTACTGAAGAAAGACGAAAAGACGGCGAAGTATGTCAACTCGCCCGAAAGCGAAATATACCACAAGAGCAACGAGCTATACGGCATCTTCTTTGCCAAACAGGCCATTGCCAAGGCCGATATGTGTTACCTGGTGGAAGGATACACCGACGTAATATCGATGCACCAAGCCGGGATCGAGAACGTGGTGGCATCATCCGGTACGGCATTGACGCCAGGACAGATCCGGTTGATCCGCCGCTTTACGAACAATATCACGGTGCTGTATGACGGCGATGCCGCCGGTATCAAAGCAGCCCTCCGCGGGATCGACATGCTGCTGGAAGAAGGGATGAGTATCCGCGTGCTGCTCCTGCCCGACGGCGAAGACCCGGACTCGTTTGCCCGTAAGCATAACGCGACAGAGTTTGGCGCCTATATCAAGGCCAACGAAACCGACTTTATCCGTTTCAAGACCAAGCTCTTGCTGGAAGATGCCGGTAACGACCCGATCAAACGCACGGCACTGATATCGGATATCATCCGCTCGATCGCCATCATCCCCGACAATATTGCCCGGACGGTGTATATCCGCGAATGCAGCGCGATGCTGGAAGTTGACGAGCGGGCGATCCTGACGGAAGTCAACAAACTACGCCTGGCCCAGGATGAGAAGCGGGCTACGCAAGGACCGCCCCCCTACTCGTCCCCTGCTGCCGGACCGGAAATGCTTCCGCCCGACTATCCACCCTACGCCGAGATACCGCCCACAGACGGCGCGCATCCCTATGCACCCGACAACATGCCTCCACCTCCTCCCTTGGAAACACCGGCAGAAGGAGCAGGCATCGCTCTGTCTGATCACCTGAAAGCACAAGCGGGAAAGGCCAAACGATCCCCCTTCGAGGTACATGAACTGACATTGCTCCGTTATGTAGTGCGTTATGGTGAACGGTTGCTCTTCGACGAACAACAATACGACAAACAGGAAGAGCTGGGCGAAGACGGGCGGATGGTACCTGTCCTCATCCCCATACACGACCCGGAACAGACACGTGTAGCATCGTATATCCTGCAAGAACTGCTACAGGATGATATGAACTTTACCCATCCGCTGTTTCGGTTGATGTTGGAAGAAGCCGCCGGGCGCTGTCCGAACAAAGGTTTCGTCGCCAGCAAGTATTTCCTGGCGCATCCCGATCCGGAAGTAAGCAAACTCGCAGCCAACCTGATCGGCGACAAATATCAGTTGAGTAAATACCACACAAAGTTCCGGAAACTCGAACAAGAAGAAGACAAACTGGAAATGCTCGTCACCTATGAGTTATATGCCCTGAAGGAGGTATATATCGTGCAACAGATCAACAGCATCCACGCGCAGATCAAGGAGGCGCAGAACAAGGGCGACATGGACCAGATTATCGGTTTCATGCAGCAACTGGTGCAACTAAATGATATCAAGACGACGCTCTGCAAAGAGTTAGGCGAGCGCATCGTATTAAAGATGTAATATTATTATAAACACGTGAATATGTACTTTGTAGAAACGGAAAATGTAGTCAAACAATTTACCGGACACCGCGCCTTGAATGAGGTAAGCATACAGGTTCCCCAAGGAAAGATCTTCGGATTATTGGGGCCGAACGGCGCCGGAAAAACCACCCTGATCCGTATCATCAACCGGATCACGGCACCCGATAGCGGAAGTGTCTATTTTAACGGCCGCCCGTCGCAACCGAATGATATCTATCAGATCGGGTACCTGCCCGAAGAACGGGGATTGTATAAAAAAATGAAAGTAGGCGAACAGGCCATCTACCTGGCGCAGTTAAAAGGGCTTTCGTACATGGTAGCCCGCGAACGGCTGACAAAATGGTTTACCCACTTCGACATCATGCCCTGGTGGAACAAGAAGCTCGAAGAACTGTCGAAAGGGATGCAGCAGAAAGTACAGTTCATCATCACCATCATCCACGAACCGGCTCTGCTGATCTTCGATGAACCATTCAGCGGTTTCGACCCGGTGAACGCCGAACTGCTTAAGCAGGAAATCCTGGCGTTGAAAGCCGCCGGACATACGATCATCTTCTCGACCCACAACATGGCGTCGGTAGAAGAGATATGCGATGAGATCGCACTGATCAACAAGTCGCAGGTAGTACTCTCAGGTAATGTACGCGAGATACGGAACCGGTTCAAGACGAATACCTACACACTCGACGTCCGTAGCGGTTACAGTTCGCTGCCCGAAGCCTGTACCGTCCTCTCCACAAAGACAGCGTTCGACGTCACCCGCCTGCATATCCACAAAGAAGACGATATCACGAACTCGGCCCTGCTGGCTTCCCTCTCGGAGCATGTGGAGATTCTGTCGTTTGCCGAAGATATTCCTTCGATGAACGATATATTTATTAACACCGTTTCCGGTACAAACACGAAATAAACCATGGGAAAACTGGGATTAATCATCAAACGCGAATATCTTCGCCGTGTCAGCAAGAAGTCATTCATTATCATGACACTGCTTATGCCGTTCCTGATGGCGGCACTTGTTTTTGTTCCCCTGTGGCTGTCGTCAATCAAAGGTGACGAGGTCAGACAGGTGGCTGTGATCGACAACACAGGCAAATATGCACATTTGTTTGAAGACTCGGGCAACTACCACTTCATCCAGGGCACACAGACACTGGATGAATACCGCCAGCAACCCGACAAGGGACTGTATGCCATCCTGAGTATTACCGACGACCTGCTCGCCAACCCGAAAGCAGCCACGATGTATTCGGAAAAGCAGGTGCCGGGTGAGCTGAGCCGGATTGTCAATCAAACCCTCAGCCGCTACCTCGAAGACGAAAAGATGGCATCCTACAACATACCGGGTCTGAAAGAGATCATCAAGGAAAGCCAGGTGCGCTTTGATGTGCAGACCATCAAATGGGGCGAAGACGGAAGCGAAAAAGTTTCGTCGGCCAAAGTAGCCTCCATCGTAGGGATGGTATTTACCATGATCATGTATATGTTTGTATTGATGTACGGAGCCATGGTGATGCAGGGAGTGATGGAAGAGAAAACAAACCGTATTGTAGAGTTGATGGTCTCTTCGGTCCGTCCGTTCGACCTGATGATGGGGAAAATCATTGGTATCGGTTTCGTTGGTATCACACAGTTGTTGCTTTGGGGCGTCATGACGTTTGCCCTGATCACAGGTGGAACGCTCTTCTTTGGAGGCGGCGTTGATCCCGCAGCCCTCCAGGGTGGGATGGGCGGCATGCATGCCATGACTGCCGAACCTGAGATACTGGCGATGTTGCGTTCGATCAACCTGGTGGAGATCGGTATCTACTTCATATTCTACTTTATCGGCGGATATATGCTGTATGCAGCGATGTTTGCCGCCTTCGGATCGGCAGTCGACCAACCGGAAGACACCCAGCAATTCATGATGCCGATCACCATCCTGCTGATCTTTGCCCTCTATGCCGGTATCTACAGCATGGAGAATCCGGATGGACCGTTGGCGTTCTGGTGCTCGATGATTCCGTTCACCTCTCCGATCGTAATGATGATACGCATCCCGTTCGAAATCCCGTTGTGGGAGAAGGTGCTGTCGATCGTTATCCTGTATGCCTCTTTTGCCGCCGTGGTTTGGTTCTCGGCCAGGATATACCGTATCGGTATCCTGATGTATGGCAAAAAGCCGAGTCTCAAGGATATGTTGAAATGGCTTAACTACAAGTAAGTTATAGTATTATCTAATCCATCTAATTTATTTTTTCAGTATGAAGAAGATCAAGTATGTAGCAATGGCCTGCTTGCTCGCCCTGCCTGCGTTCGGGCAAAACAAGCTGCCTATTTATCTGGACGAGAGCCAACCGATCGAACAACGGATCGAGGATGCCTTGTCGCGGATGACAGTAGAAGAAAAAGTGGCCCTGTGCCATGCACAATCGAAATTCAGTTCGCCAGGAGTTCCCCGTTTAGGAATTCCTGAAAACTGGATGACCGATGGCCCGCACGGCGTACGCCCCGAGGTGCTATGGGACGAATGGGACCAGGCTAGTTGGACGAATGACTCCTGTATTGCATTTCCGGCATTGACTTGCCTGGCCGCATCCTGGAACCCGTCTTTATCGGCGCTCTATGGGAATGCCATTGGACAGGAGGCTCGCTATCGGAACAAGAATGTGCTGTTAGGCCCGGGCGTCAATATCTATCGCCAACCGCTTAACGGACGTAACTTCGAATATATGGGTGAAGACCCGTATCTAACCTCCCGTATGGTCGTACCATACATCCAGTATGTACAGAAGAACGGTGTGGCAGCCTGCGTGAAGCATTATGCATTGAACAATCAGGAAGTCTACCGTCACACGGTCAATGTAGAAGTAAGCGACCGCGCCTTGTACGAAATCTACCTGCCGGCCTTCAAAGCGGCCGTACAGGAAGGTGGCGCATGGGCCATCATGGGCGGGTACAACAAATACAAAGGCCAGTGGTGCTGCCAGAATGAATACCTGCTGAAAGATATCCTGCGCGACGAATGGAAGTTCGACGGCGTGGTGGTATCCGACTGGGGTGGCGTGAATGATACGAAACAGGCTATCTACAACGGGCTCGATATGGAGTTTGGTTCCTGGACCGACGGTCTGAGCGAAGGGGCAAGCGATGCCTACAGCAATTATTACCTGGCTACTCCATTCCTCAAACTACTGAAATCAGGCGAAGTGAAGGAAGAAGAAGTTGACAAGAAGGTACGCAACATCCTGCGTCTGATCTTCCGTACAAACATGAACTCGAAACGCCCCTGGGGCTCGTTCGGCACCGAAGAACATGCGTTGGTAGGACGTAAGATCATCGAAGAAGGTATCGTACTGCTGCAGAACAAGAACAATGTATTGCCGATCGACTTCAGCAAGACAAAGAAAATCGCCGTCGTAGGCGAGAACGCCATCAAGATCATGACCGTAGGTGGTGGTAGTTCTTCCCTCAAAGCCAAGTATGAGGTATCTCCCTTGCAGGGCATCCGTAACTATGTAGGCAATAAAGCCGAAGTAGTGTATGCCCGTGGTTATGTAAACGATCATCTGCAGAAAGAAAACGATATCAAACAAGACGGCGTCGAGATCAAAGACCCGATCGATACCCGCCCAACAGCCACCGTCCTGGCCGAAGCCTGCCAGGCTGCCAAGGATGCGGACCTGGTGATCTTTATCGGCGGCCTGAACAAATACGACAAGCAGGATTGTGAAGGCGGCGACCGCGAAAGCTATGGCCTGCCCTACGGACAGGATCAGGTGATCAGCGAGCTGGCCCGGGTGAATAAGAACCTGGTCGTAGTGCTTATCGCCGGTAACGCCGTGGTTATGCCCTGGGTCAATGAAGTACCGGCCATCGTACAATCCTGGTACAACGGCACAGAGGCAGGAAACGGCCTGGCCGCTATCCTGACAGGTACAGTGAACCCCTCCGGCAAACTACCGATGACCTTCCCCGTCAAACTGGAAGACAATAGTGCCATTGCCTTGGGTGAATATCCGGGCACCATCGACAACCAGAAGTACAACGAAGATATCTTTGTAGGCTACCGCTGGGCCGACAAACAGAAGATCAAGCCCCTGTTTGCCTTCGGTCACGGATTAAGCTATACCACATTCACTTATGGTAAAGCCACGATCAGCAACAAGCAGATGACAGAAAGCGAAACACTGACCGTCACCATCCCGGTAAAAAACACCGGAGCCGTTGAAGGAGCCGAAGTAGTGCAGCTCTACGTCAGCGATGTGAAGTCAAGCCTTCCCCGCCCGATCAAAGAGCTGAAAGCATTCGACAAGATCAACTTGAAGCCCGGCGAAGAAAAACTGGTAACATTCACCGTCAACAGTGAAATGTTGAAGTTCTTCGACGATAAAAAGCATGACTGGGTAGCCGAACCGGGCGCCTTCAAAGTCCTGGTCGGAAGTTCATCGGCCGATATCCGCTCCACCGTAGATTTCACGTTGAAGTAAGCATAGAACAAAAAATATCTGGATTGAAACAAAAGAGGGTGTGTCAAAAGTCCGAAGGTGTGCTTGCGATTCCCCTCTTTTGCCAGAAAAACTGTTTAAACGACAAAAGGCCGCTATTAGCGACCTTTCTTAGTTGGGCTACCAGGATTCGAACCTGGAAAGTCAGGACCAGAATCTGAAGTGTTACCATTACACCATAGCCCAATTATTTCCTTTGCGGTTGCAAATGTACGCACTTTTTTAATTAACGCCAACAGTTCGCAGAGTTTTTTTTCAATAAAACAACTATCCACTTCGCGCCATTGTTTACAAATTAGATAGACAGCACTATACATATATATAAATGTAAGCAGAAAAGCAGCACATACCAAATTTATGAAGTATATTTGCAACTCTGAAAACAATGTCACATAAACACAATAAATGGATCAAACGAAAGAATTAGTTGAAGCTGTCATAGAAGGACTTCAGGAGAAAAAAGGCAAACATATTGTAAGTGTAGATTTAACCCAGATACAGGGCGCTATTTGCCAGTTTATGGTGATTTGTGAAGGGAATACCCCCACACAGGTTTCCGCTTTATCTGATTCGGTCTGGGACTTTGCCCGTAAAAAGGCAAATGAAAAACCCCTTTCAGTAGATGGCAACCAGGCTGCACAATGGATAGGTATGGATTATGGCACAGTTCTTGTACATATCTTTTTGCCCGAACAACGGACATTTTACAACCTGGATCACCTTTGGGCGGACGCGAAGCTTACTTCGATCCCCGATCTTGATTGAGGAAGAGACACATTAAGCAATTGATTTTATGGAGAACAACAACAAAATACCGAATAAAAACCCGAACAACAAACAAAAGATGTTCCGGTTTAATCTCTATTGGATGTATGGACTGATCATTCTCATGTTGATCGGCATATATTTTACCAACGACACGGCCAATGTAAAGGAAGTGGGATGGACCGAATTCCAAAAGTTGGCCAAAGAAAATGTGTTCGATAAGATGGTAGTCTACAACAAAAAGAATACAGTTGAAGCCACTGTAAAGAAAGGCATGAACGGAATTGTATTCAAAGGTGACTCCTCCAAACTTGGTCCTTCTCCTAAAGCATTGATCAAGATACCTTCTGCGGATAAGTTCTCCGATTTCTATGATAAGGCTGTGACCGAAAATCAGATAGACGCCCAGGTGAGCTATGAGGAAGGAGACGACATGATATGGGGCATCCTGATATCGTGGGCGCCCATCCTGCTACTGATCGCTGTGTGGATCTTCCTGATGCGGCGCATGTCCGGCGGTGGTGCCGGTGGTGCCGGTGTGTTCAATGTCGGCAAATCGAAAGCACAATTATTTGATAAGGATAATGAACGCAAAGTAACCTTCAAGGATGTGGCCGGCTTGGCCGAAGCCAAACAGGAGGTGGAAGAGATTGTATCCTTCCTTAAGAACCCTGACAAATACACCGAACTAGGAGGTAAAATACCCAAAGGGGCTCTATTGGTAGGTCCTCCGGGAACCGGTAAGACCCTGTTGGCTAAAGCCGTTGCCGGTGAAGCCAATGTACCTTTCTTCTCCCTGTCGGGTTCCGACTTTGTGGAAATGTTTGTCGGCGTGGGAGCCTCCCGTGTACGCGATCTGTTCCGCCAGGCCAAAGAGAAAGCTCCGTGTATTGTATTTATCGACGAAATTGATGCGGTAGGCCGTGCCAGAGGAAAAAACGCCAACATGAACAGCAACGACGAACGCGAAAATACGCTGAACCAGTTGCTGACTGAGATGGACGGTTTTGGATCTAACAGTGGTGTGATTATCCTCGCCGCCACTAACCGTGCGGATATATTGGATAAGGCACTACTTCGTGCCGGACGTTTTGACCGTCAAATCCATGTAGAACTGCCTGATCTCAACGAACGAAAAGAAATATTTGGTGTCCACCTGCGCCCGATCAAGATAGACGACAGTGTAGATACGGATTTCCTTGCCCGCCAAACACCCGGCTTCTCGGGTGCAGATATTGCCAATGTATGTAATGAAGCTGCCCTGATTGCCGCCCGTAGCGGAAAGAAGTTTGTACAGAAAGAAGACTTCATGAACGCTGTAGATCGCATTATCGGCGGTCTGGAAAAACGTTCGAAGATCACGACAATAGAAGAGCGCAAGAGCATCGCTATCCATGAAGCAGGCCATGCCACGCTGAGCTGGCTGCTCGAATATGCGAACCCATTGATCAAAGTCACCATCGTGCCACGCGGTAAAGCGCTGGGGGCTGCCTGGTATCTCCCCGAAGAACGCCAGATCACCACCCGCGAACAATTGCTCGACGAAATGTGTGCCACCCTCGGAGGGCGGGCTGCCGAAGAACTATTCCTTGGCCGAATATCCACCGGCGCATCTAATGATTTGGAACGGGTGACCAAACAAGCCTATGCCATGGTGGTTTACTTTGGTATGAGCGATACGCTTCCGAACCTTAATTATTATGATTCGAGCGGACAAGACTGGGGATTCACCAAACCCTATAGCGAAGAAACAGCCAAATTGATCGATAAGGAAGTACAGCAAATCATCGACACACAATATAAACGCGCCAAAGATATCCTGTCGACCCATACGGAAGGACACAACCAACTGGCCAAGGTATTACTTGACCGGGAGGTGATCTATGCGGAAGATGTGGAACATATCTTCGGTAAACGCGCCTGGGTATCACGGACAGACGAATTACTCAAGCAGCAGGAACAGGAAGCGACCAAGGAACAAAAACCCGAAGAGGTTGTTGCTCCTGCTCCCACTCCAATCATCCTGGAACCCGTTACCCCAATCACCCTGGAGCCTGTCGCCCCTACTCAGCCGGAAGCGACAGAACCTGTTGCAGCACCTGTCGTCAAACAACCCGAAGTAGTAAAGCCTGTCCCGACCGAACAACTTCCTGTTGCTCCAATAACCGAACAACCTGTCGCTAAGCCGGAAGATGAAATAAAGATATCCTTTACGGCCGAAGACGTGATAAAAGACGAGGTCGAACCGGCAAAAAACGAGAAGAAACAACATCACGATGAAACAAAGCATAGCAATGAGGTAAAGAATAAATCGAATACAGATTATCCGTCGCTATTCTGAATATATAAACCACACACAGCATAGATCATGAAAGAACTGGTCAGACGAGCTATAACCGGCATCTTATATGTGGCCGTAATTATTAGTGGGATCTGTATACACCCACTCGGATTTTTAGCCCTGTTTGGAATAATTACCGGCTATATGCTGTGGGAGTTTTATGGTTTGATGGGAATCTTCGAACAGGCCAAAGGCAAGCTGATCATCAGCTGCCTTGGAGGTCTTTACCTGTTTGCCGCGGCCTTTCTGTATTCGAATGACCTGATAGGTCACGAGATATTCTTTCCCTACCTGTTGTTTATCCTGTATACATTGATTGCCGAGATGTACGACAAGCAGGCGGTCAACCCTATTACAAACTGGGGCTACATCTTCCTGGGACAACTCTATTGCGCCGGGCCCTTTGCCTTACTCAATTTCATCGCAGCCATACCCGATACACCGGGCCAGATGTTGCATACCCCCTTATATGTATTAGCCATTTTCGTCTTTGTTTGGATGAATGACACGGGGGCTTACCTGATTGGATCATTATTTGGCAAACACCGGCTATTCGAACGTATCTCACCCAAGAAATCATGGGAAGGATTCATCGGTGGCTTGGTCGTAACGGCTCTCGTATCCCAGGTATTCTATTATTTCGTACCCGAATTTTCACAAGCAACCTGGCTGCTGTTTGCTGTCGTGGTCGTTATTTTCGCCACATGGGGTGATCTGGCGGAATCGTTGTTAAAGCGCACGTTGAAGATAAAAGACTCGGGAAACTGTTTCCCCGGACACGGCGGTATGCTTGACCGGTTTGACAGCATCCTGCTTGCCACCCCGGCCGCTTACCTGTTTATTGAATTATTTATTCGAAATTAAAGGTAAGCACTATCATCCGGGAAGTAGCCTTCGACAAAGCGTCGGTATACTTGAGCATTTCCTTATCCACCAGGTCAGAGCGATCTTTCTGGAGCAAGTCGACGAGACCGAAGCAGAACTTTATCTCAGGGCAGAATTTGAAGTACTGCAGGTAAAAGTCACATCCGAACCCGATTTCCACTCCAAAGTCTGCACCTTTCAGCAACAAGGGGTTTCCCTTTTTCCGTCCCATATCTAAAGCACCGTAGATTCCCCCGATCACATAAGGGCGGTAATTATTCAACCGAAGCGCACTGTATTTCAAGTCGATCGGCAACATCATATAATTGGAACGCACATTGGTCCGGAATTCCTCTCCCGTTTCTTTTTCACGATACACAAAGTTCTTATCACCAAAGTGCAGTGTCGGAGTCACACGCAAATTCAAGTGAGGATTCAGGAACATATCCCCAATCACTCCGACACTGAAGCCGGGAGAATAGGAAGGGATCTCGGCAAACCAGGTCTCACCGTTTTCGGTCACACCCGTGTGTGTCAGTATCATATCCTGCGCATGCATCCCTACGTGAAAACCCAGATGGAATAGTTTATGATCGGCATAAGGCTGTACCTTTACCCGCTCCTTCTGTGCCCACACGCCGGTTGTAGCCAGCAAACCCGTAATCAACAGTAAGAAAAGTCGCTTCAACACGCTGTTTTGTTTTGTGATAATAACGTAGGAAAAGTAAAGTTATTGCAAAAAAAAGACGATTTGAACAAAATTATAGGGTAGATGTTTTTTAAATAGGAAGAATGTCCTATTTTTGCACGAACTTATAGTTATCAATTAAAAAACGGAAAAAAAATGGCTTACGTAATTAGTGACGATTGTATTGCTTGCGGCAGTTGTATCGATGAGTGTCCGGTAGGGGCAATTTCTGAAGGCGACAAATATTCCATCGACCCTGAAATGTGTACGGATTGTGGAACTTGCGCTGATGTTTGTCCTACTGAAGCTATTCATCCGGCATAATCCGGCAGCAAGAACGACATAGGCGTCGCCCTCACAGATAAGATGCCTATCAAAAAATAACCGGCTGTTTCCTCTTAGGAAAACAGCCGGTTATCTTTTTGCGAAATATCTCTCAAAATTCAATGTCGAGCTTAAATCCTTCCGAAGTATCTTCCAACTCTTCTCCATAGGACACAGACTGCCTGTCGGCCGCCCGGCTTTGTTTGATGTAGTCGATCACCTCGTTCATCCCATCCATGAATTTCTCAAAATCTTCCTTGTACAGAAAGATCTTATGCTTCTCAAAAGAAACAGGCGCTCCTTCTTTCGGTTGGATCTTTTTACTTTCTGTGATAGCCAGAAACAAATCATCTTTCAGATTCTTTTTCACATCCAAATAGTAGATCCGCTTCCCGGCTTTGATCGCCTTCGAATACAGAATTTCTTTATCGCCTCCTTCAACATGTCTTCTATTCGTTTCTTCCATGACAACAATCATTTGTTAATATCCATCCCTTTTTACATAACTTGCTCAAATATGCAATTTTTTTTTAAGAAAACAAGCATGTTTTCCCATGAAACCGTCTAAAAAGGTTAATTTTGTTATTTAGTAGCTATTCTTCGTTAACTATACTTTATTTGCCAACGCATCGATAAAAGAAAGTTGGCCCTCTTCCCGTCGTATTCCCAAAAGAATAACTACCTTTGCCACGAATTCAAAACAAGAAGTTCCTTCAAAAGATGATCAACAGAATTTTAATCCGCATTAAAGTTTTACAGATAGTATATTCCTTCTATCAAAACAAAAACGGAGATCTAAATCTGGCTGAAAAAGAGTTGCTGTTCAGCCTACAGAAGTCATACGACTTATACCATTGCTTCCTTCTCCTTATCCTTGATGTGACAAACCTCTATGAACGGATTTCCGACAGCCGCAAACATAAATTGCGTCCAACCGAAGAGGACCTTCATCCCAATACTCGTCTGATTGACAATCGGTTTGTCAGCCAACTTTCAAAGAATACCGCATTAAAAAAATATGCGGAAGCAAACGGCCTCACCTGGAGCAGTGATACGGATCAGGATTTCATCAAACAGGTCCTCGATCTCCTGCTCGCTTCCGAACTGTATGCCGACTATATGGCCAATCCGGACGATTCTTACGAAACCGACCGTGAATTCTGGCGCGCTTTCTTCAAGAAACACATCTGTGGCAACGAACAGGTGGAAGATTACCTCGAAGATAAAAGCATCTACTGGAATGACGATATCGACATTGTAGAAACCTTTACATTGAAGACCATCAAACGGTTTGAAGAAACCGCCGGCGCTGCACAGGAGCTCCTTCCCATGTTCAAAGATGAGGAAGACCATGAGTTCGCCATCAAATTGCTCCGCCAGTCGTTGCTGAAAGAAGACGAGTTCCGTGAACGGATCAACCGTCATATGAAGAATTGGGAAACCGAACGCATCGCCAACATGGACCTGCTCATCATGCAAGTTGCCCTCGCAGAGATCGTCTCCTTCCCGTCCATCCCCATCAATGTCACCCTCAACGAGTACATTGATGCCGCCAAATACTACAGTACCCCCAAAAGCGGCACGTTCATCAACGGGATACTGGATGCCATTGTCGGCGAACTAAAAAAAGAAAAGGTATTGTTCAAAGACTGAGATTTATTTCTACCTTTGCAATAGACGATTATAGTATTAACGTAAAAATATAAACCATGAGTTTACTCAACATTATCCTCCAGGCTGATGGCGGCGCAAGCCCTTACTCCGGCTTAATTATGATGGTGGTAATCATCGCCATCTTTTATTTCCTGATTATTCGTCCGCAGCAGAAAAGACAAAAAGACGTACAGAAAGCTCGCGAAGCACTGGCTGTAGGTGATAAAGTAATCACCTCTGGCGGTATCTACGGAAAGATCAAAGAGATCGGTGATATCTATATGATCGTCGAGATCGCTGACGGAATCCGTGTACGTGTAGACAAAACATCCGTATTTGCTTCTTCGGAAGACGCAAAACAGAAATAAAAACGATTTTACGATGTCGGGACTTGATCAACGAAACAGCTCATTCAAGTCTGGTCTCCAAAAGATTAAGACTTTTTTACTGCGTCAACAGTGGAAAGAGGTCTTAATCTTTTTGGCTTTTGTTCTCCTGGCTTTCGGTTTCTGGTTGCTTCAAAGTATGCAGGAAGAATACGAGATCGAGGTAAACATTCCCGTTAAATATAAAAATATGCCGGTCGATCTGGCATTCAACGAAACAGCGCCCGACAAGGTGACTGTCAAGCTGAAAGACAAGGGCAGCGTATTGATGAACTACACCTTCGGACGTAAGTTCGTCCCGATCGAAAAAAGCTTTAAAGAAAAAGAACAGCAGTCGACCAACGGTATCCTGACTATTCCGACGAAAGAGATCGAATCGGAGATTCAGAAACAACTGATCGCCACGACCAAACTGGTCAAATTCGAACCGGCACTGATCAAAGTCTCCTATGGCAAACGCGCCCACAAGGCTATTCCCGTTGTATTCGATGGCAAAATCAATCTGGATCCAGGCTTTCAGCTGTCGGGCGAGATACTGATCAGCCCCGCGGTAGTCAATGTATACGGCACCGAAGTTGCTTTAGACTCTATCCAACAAATCAGTACTATTTTTACCGAGTTCAAGTCGGTCAACAAAACAATCACTCGTAACGTACAACTCCGGAAAAACACCAACCTGTCTTATGAGAAGGAAGCCGTCACCATCACTATTCCAGTTGACGAATACTCTGAAAAAACACTCGATATTCCGGTAGAATGTACGAACATTCCTTCCAATTATACCGTCCGCCTGATGCCACATACGGTAAAAGTCAGTTGTAATATACCAATCTCCCGTTTCAAAGAACTGACAGAGAAACAGTTTGCCGTCAAGATCCCCTTCAGCACGCTGGAGCAAAACCTAACAGGCGTAGTAGACGTCGAACTTACCCAAAAACCGGCTTGGGTATCCTCGGCCAGCTTGACCCCGAACAAGATCGAATTCGTCATCGAACAAAACAGATGATCAAAATAGGTATCACCGGAGGAATAGGAAGCGGCAAGACTGTCGTCGCCTCCCTGTTGCAATTGATGGGGGTCCCTGTCTATATTGCCGACGACGAAAGCAAACGGCTCACCGACGTCTCCCCTCTGATTCACCGTCAGTTGACAGCCCTGCTGGGCGAAGATATCTATATCGCCGAAGGATTGAACCGTCCATTGCTCGCCAGCCACATCTTCAGTGACCCTGACAAACTGGCAAAGGTCAATGCCATCATCCATCCCGAGGTTAACCGTCACTTTCTGGAGTGGGCCGGACGACAAACAGGTTCAATCTGCGCCATTGAAACCGCCATCCTCTTCGAATCCGGCTTCGACCGGATCGTGGACCACAGCCTGATGATCTATGCCCCCCTTGAGCTCCGTATCGAAAGAACTATGCAGCGGGGAGGGTTTGCCACGCGCGAAGAGGTACTCCGCCGTATCAGCAAGCAACTACCCGATGAACAGAAAAAGGAGCAGGCCGACTACGTGATCCTGAACGATAACATCCACGCCCTTATTCCGCAGACTATCAGCGTCCTGTCTGCTATTCTGCGTTGAAACCTGCATTTTTCTCCCTCGAAAATGCTGTTTTCTTAGCGAGTTGTGCTACATTTGCGTTTTTGAAGTTAAACTCAAACAGAAATAAGTATTATGCTGAAGACTATTTTGTCTGTTTCCGGTAAGCCCGGATTATACAAGATGATTTCCCAGGGAAAAAACATGTTGATTGCCGAGTCACTCAGCGATGGTAAAAGATTGCCCGTATATGCGAGAGACAAAGTCATCTCTTTGGGAGACATTGCCATCTACACCGAGGAAGAAGAAGAACCTTTGTATAAAGTGCTCACCAGTGTAAAAGAAAAAGAAGGTGGTAATCAAGTAACATTCAATCCCTCTGCCGCTAAACCGGAAGAACTGCGCGATTATCTGGCCACCGTATTACCCAACTTCGACCGCGACCGCGTATACCCCAGCGACATCAAAAAACTATTGACCTGGTATAATCTCCTGATCGCATCCGGCATCACCGATTTCACCCCGGCCGCAAAACCCGAGAATGAAACTCCGGAAGAAGTCCCGGCAGAAACCGCCGAATAAACATTCTGCAACCAATATAACAAAAGGCTATCTTATAAAGGGTAGCCTTTTTTTATTAAAACAGAAATTATATCCTTGCCAAAGTTCAAGACCAGCTCCATGGTTAAGATACGCATACTAGTTGACGATAGATAGCAAGCAACTGTTTGGCTAAAACCACATCATTGTAACGAGTGGTGGAGAGGAAAGAAGCCTGTTCTCGGAATTGTGCCAGTCGTTCTTTATCCAGCAGTAGTTCTTCCAATGCATCTGCCAAAGCCTCACTGTTATTCGGTTCGTAAAGAAGCCCCGCTCCATCCACGATTTCGGGAAAAGAGCCTGTTGCCGGTTCCACAACCGCACATCCGGCAGCAAAAGCCTCGCAGAGGTAAAGTCCTACGCTTTCAGTAAAGGTGATGGGAACGGAAAGAACGGAAATCGTATTGAAAAAGCGTTCATGATGCTCCAGTGTATAGGTATGATCGATCTCTACATCGTCCATATAAGGCGACAGGTTGCGTATAATTGTTTTCAGGAATGGTTTATCTTTAGCGGTATATCCGCCACCGATCTTCAGTTTGAGGTTCGGGATCGTGTTTTGCTTCTTCAACCTGACAAAAGCGTCAGCCAGGATATCCAGTCCGCTCAGTTGGTTCATCCGGTAGAAGAAACCGATCACAGGGTATTCGGGAGGTATAGATACGGCATACTTTTCCCGGTTCACGCCCGGATAAACCACATCCACTTCAGAGATATGCGGAATGCGTTGCTGAAGGATTGTTCTATAATATGCGCTTGTTGTAATAAAACGGTCGATGTATATGCTATTATCCCGGATACCTTGCCAGGCCGCAAAGGCATCGTGCTCGGCAAGGCTGTCTATCCATACTTCTTCATCCTGTAGGGAACAGACTATGGGTATAGTAAGTTGTGCCTTGATGGCTTTGGCAATACCAATCAACAAGCTACTGGAAAGATGGATTACATCAGGGCGTTCCTGTTCCCTCATCCAGGCGATTATCCGAGCAACCTGATCATGAAAAGAGGGATCATCGCCATTGATCATGGCAAGAGTCATGCCCTCCATTCCTTCGGCAGAAGTAGTTCCGGAGAAGGAAGAGGCCAACTGTAGCATCCTATCAGATCCTGTCAGGCGTTGCAACCATGTAGGCATGGTTCGTTTCGAGAAAAATCGTTGTGCGATATAGAATGTCGTAGCCGGAAAAAATAATGGGGTATCCGCCTGGAAAGAAGCATGCTTAAGCGGCAGGTACAAAGGCATGATAATCACTTCGTGCCCTGCCTTACGTAATGCCGTTGCCTGTAGGTTATCACGGAAACAATTACCGCAATAAAAGGAGTCGCCCGATCCCGGTGTGATAAAGAGCATTCTCATGACAGGTCAATAAAAGATTGGACTTCATGCCTCACCGACCTTCGGACAAAGAAAAGCACACATACAACAAAGAAAAGAGTAAAGAACAGAGCCAGTAACCACACCCCTACTCCAGTATTCATAAAGCTGATACTGACACCTACCAGCGATGCAATCACACCGGTAGCAATAGCATAGAGGGGGACGAGGATGTTCTCGCGATACAGGATATATTCGATCCGGTCGGCAGTAAAGCCAAGTGTACGGTATAAGCCAATTTCCCGGCGACGCATCACCAGGTTCTTACGGATAACGATCATAAAGCTCATGAGACCGAGCAGGAGGCCAAACCCTCCCAATGTCATAAAGATGGTGAGGTAGGTATCCGTTACTACGTTGAATTGCTTAAGCCGGTCGTTGGTGGTGGAGACACGGACACCATATTCGTTCAATGCCTGCGAGAGCAGGGTCTTTACTTCTTCGTTCTTATCGGCATCCACCTTCAGCAGAAAAACTTCGCTGCCGGTGATTTCTCCCCAGATATCGGAGAAAAGGGAGCGGTCGATCAGGATATGTCCCTGGAAGATGGTATTCGGCAACGTACCAGCCAAGAGGATGGCGACACGTTGGCCGTTATCGCCTTCATAGTACAGCGTGTCGCCGAGACTCAGGCCAAGGCTCCATTGCAAGACAGTGGCATCGACCAGCGCCGGATAGACTCTGTCGGAAACCGTTTGCAACTGTGCAAATATGCCTTCCCGGTCTGTATCGAATATACTTTGGGTAACGTCGAAACCACTGGTGACCAATGCCTGCATATCCACGCCTAACACAGAAGGGGTACTCACTTTATTCAGATTGAGGCAACTGGCATCGTCGGCATTATACCGAAGACATTGCAGCACTTGCGTTTGGGCAGGCAAATCGGTCAAAGCCAGCTTATTTCGTCCGGATTGGGTAGCCAGGTTATGATAGACCGGAATACTGCTCTCGCACCAAAGCGTATAGCCACCGGTTCCACGCTGCAACTGGCTGCTGTCAGCAAAACTTTGTCGGTTCAGTCCTACGGAGAAAACAATAAACACACCTACCGTCAGCGTGAAGAAAGACAAAATCTGCTGTTTCCGGTTTGCCAACAACCCGCCCCAAACAAGTCCGGCAGAAGTAAGACCCACCGAACCGAAGGATGTATTCCGGCTGATCAGGTAATCCCCCCACAAGGTTGCCGTTCCGATCAGGACAACACCCACCGTTACAAAGAGAGCAACCGATTGCAGGAATAACCAGTTAGCGGCGATAATAGCTACCGCCAGCACCGTACTGAGTATGACCCATAACCGTTTCCTTTTCAGGGAACGTGCCTGTAACCGTTTATATGTAACCTTTTCTTTCAAGGCACGGGTAATAGCTATTCGCAACAAGCCCAATGAAAGAAGGAAACCTATTAACAGGCTTGTCAATAGCGTGGTAACCGTAGGATACACCGCAAAGCCATCTGTCTGTGTCGCTCCTTTCCAGACATTACCCAACAGCCATACAACAATGGCCGTATACAACAGACCTGCTATAACCCCAACCACAGACGCCCCGGCCACTACAGGCATCGATTCCCGCCAAAACTGCCGGATGATTCGTTTGCGCGGATAGCCTAACGCTTGCAATAACTCAATCTCCGGGCGGCGCTGATACAGCATTTCCGACAGGGGAACCAGCATCAGTAACATGGCTGACAGGATAATAAAGAAACCCAGGGCAAGAAACAATCCGGAGAAGTTTACTCCATTGCGGGCAGCATGCAACCCGGCTTCACGAGGGTGAATCAGTTGGATATCGAACATAGCCGGGCGTAACTCCGTCAGGTCGGGTGTTTCGCCTGCGACACGGATAGCGGTGGCAGTACCGAAGTTATTTCCCCAGTCACCGGCTACGGCTTCATAGGAAATGATGGCTTTGGGGGTACTGCGGTAGAGTTCCCAATATCGTTCATCTTCGTCGGTGATCAGATTCATGTTGATAGGCAGATCGCTGTCCCAGTCGGTACACCGTTCGACATCGGAGAGGCCGGGGAAGTCTGCACTCAGTGTCGGGTCGGCTTGGAGTTCGGTCAACGGAACGATCTGTTGTACACGGAAGGAGGCGGTGTCGGTGACCAGCGTCTTCAGGTCTTTGGAGGTATAATAGGTAAGGCGTACCGTATCACCGACCTGCGCATGAAGACGGCGGGCGGTATAATCAGACAGGATGGCTTCGTCTTTAGACAATGTGGTTTCTTTGTATCTGTCCATCGCAGTGACGAAGGAATACGGGACGGACTGGTTGCCTGACTCGATGGAGTTAGCGAGGTAGGAGAAGAGGCGATTAGCATCGTGGTTGTTCCGGCAGATAGTCTCCACGACTTCCTGTTGGAGGAAGACGCGGTCGGAACGGATTTCAGTATAGCCGTTGTGCGGATGGACAAAGAGGCCGGAAGCGGTGTATGTCCATATATCGTTCCAGCCTTCTTCCGTTACTTTCCGGGAGTTGAGGATGAGGTTTATCTTGCTTGGAACTTCCAGTGCCTCAGCTAGTTCGTTGCGGTTGACAAAGACATTGAAAGGGAGGACTTGTTCATTCTTCATGCTGATGTTTCCGCCCGATGCGGCATCGACCACGCCGTCGTAACGAAGACGGAGGCTGGTGGTGTAGTTTTCGGTCACGAAGAGGGAGCCGGAGGGGACAAGGCCAGTGGCGGGGAGACGGAGGACAAGGTCGGTGGCTGTACTTACACCTAACTCCCTTGCTAATGGGGGGTTAACGCGGATGGTATTCAACCGCCCCACCATCGCAAGCGATGGTCCCCCCCGCCTTTCAAGGCGGGAAGCCAGGATAGCTTCAGACACGTCTGAGATTGTATCAGACACGCAAGGAAGAGAGTCAGGAATACCCCAAACGTAGACGGGGATGAGTTTACCATTTTGGGAGATAAAACCGTTGGTTAGTAAGACGCCTTCGGCGGAATCACTGAAAAGGGGAGTTTTCATCAACGTTTCCGACAGGAAGCCGTTACGAGCAAAAAGGATCGATTCGGTATTGCCCAACCGCTCTGTTACCCGCTTTTCGAGAGTGGAGCGGACGGAATCACCCACGACAAGGCTACCGACAATCACGGAGACGGTGATAAGTACGGCTACTGCAACCAGCTTGTAATAGCGGGCATACCAAATGAGACTTTTATATGTCAGCGTACGGAGATTCACTGTAGCGTTCCTTCTTTGAGGGTGAGTATACGTTGGGCAAAAGCAGACGTTTCATCCGAATGAGTGACCATCAGGATGGTGGTTTGTAGTTGGCGGTTGATATCCGACAGCAGGGAGGCGATGCGGCGGGCATGTTCGCTATCCAATTGACCGGTCGGTTCGTCGGCCAGGAGCAGCAGGGGCTGCATGATCAATGCCCGGCAGACAGCAACCCGGCTGGATTCTCCGCCGGAAAGGGTATGCGGGTATTGTCCCGCAACAGTGGAAATATGCGTCAATTCCATCAGGTGACAGGCGTATTCGAGTCGTTCCGGTGTCGGACGGTCGGCATACGCCAGTGTTGGCAACAGGATATTTTCCAAAGCCGTATACTGGGGCAGCAGGCGATGATCCTGAAAGACAAATCCTATCTGTGTGTTGCGGATGGCAGAGAGGTCGAGTCCTGCTGTCGTCATTTCCACACCGGCTAACTGATAATTACCGGCATCGGGCAGAAAGAGTGTACCGAGGATCGACAGTAAGGTCGTCTTCCCGGAGCCGGAAGCGCCTTTGATAGCGAGAAACTCACCCTTCTCCACTTCCAGGTTAACACTACGAAGTACCTTATTCAACCGGTCTTCCCCATCCCGGTAACTTTTCTTTATTCCTGATAAGCTAATTAACGACATATGCTTTACTTTTTAGTTTTTCCAAAACAGAACAACGTTCCCTTAGCAGTCAATACCATAAAATGGTCCTTGATAACAGCCGGGGAGCCGACAATCTGTTCTCCGGTATCGTATTCCCACACCAATGTTCCCTCTTCGGCATCGAGGATGGAGATGATACCCGTTTTCGTACATACAATCATCCGGTCGCCGGCAATCACCGGTGAGCTCTCGCCGACATTCCCTTTAAGCAGGTACTTCCAACTGACGCTTCCGTCGTTACGACTGATGGCATACACATGCCGGTCACTGGAAAGAACATACAGCCTGTCCACCGTAATGGCCGGTACGGAGACAAAAGATCCATCATCATCCAATGCTTCCTTTATCTTCTTATGTTGAACGATCTTTCCTTTTTCCAAATAGAGTTCATAGATATTGCCTGCATAATCGCCCACATAACATAAGTTGCCCATAATGGCAGGAGAGGCCGGGACATAGGCTTCGAGCATTAATGAATCAGTCGGCTCACCGGTTTTACAATCGATAATTCGCAACCAACTGTCGCAACCGCCGAAGATCACATATTTCTTCCACAAGGCCACGGCGCCATTGATATAGTAGCCTGTCTCGAACTGGTTGATCACCTCTCCGGTATGAGAGTCGAGGCCGTACAGGATATTATCATAGCTACCGAAGACTACCGCCTGCCGTCCTTCAAAGTTGATACTGTTGGGCGAAGCGGATACTTGTCCCCAGGTTTCGTAATTCCAGAGCGTGTCTTGCCGCGCCAGGGAGAGGGCACTCATATTGCCGTCGATGCGTCCGATATAGAGGACGGAGTCGTGGATCATCGGTGTTGCCTCCACGGCAGTCTTGAAGTCATAGTCAAAAACAAGCTCGCCTTGCAGGCTGACGCCACGTACATGCCCCCGGTTGTCCGACCAATAGGTTGTCCCTTTGTCAATCACCGGAGAAGAGACGGTACGAACACTCGTCTTGAATGTCCACAGTAGTTCCGGTTGGGCGGGGAGCTTGATATCCGTATAACCGCTCAGGGCGGCATCTCCACGGAAGAGGTGCCAGTCCATCGGATCGGAACTGCCGGACGAATCAGTACTACAGGTACAACCCGTCGCTATCAGGCCCAGTATAATAAAATGTATCAGATGCTTCATGGCATACGTGTTTCGTTTGACGTTATTCGTTGATGTATAAGGCGCCTGTCGGACAGAGTACCGCCAAGGCTTCACTTACATGATTACGGTTTTCCTCCGGTAGTACAACCTGCATACCGAACCCACGGTCGCGGAAGGTAAAGCCGTTCTCACTGTTATAGACACAGAGTCCGCAACGGATACACTTGGATGGTTCGAACCAGAGTTTACCTGTTACATGCTCCCTGTGCATAACCGGAAGTGCAGAAGTTGCTTCATACCGCGGCCGCTTGATACCGGCATCCGTGGCGTGAAGGCGTAGGTGGCAACTGCTTCGTCCGGCACAGGCACAATGCAGACAACGGGAAGGAGTCGTCACTGTAGCCGTCAAAAGGGCTTTCTCCGTCGGAGAGAATCGTCCGAGACGGGAGAGGAAGCGGTCTTTGTCAGGTTGCTGACAGGTTTGTGTGGTACCGGCAACGGGAAGTGTTCCATTCTCCACCACCTCCCGGATAATCCGGCGGATGGATACTGCCTCGTCTACCGTTCCCCGGCGACACGCCTTTTCACAGGGAGCCTTGCAAGTATCGCAGGCTATGACCGGCAGGGAGAACGAAGAGGCAATCAAGGCCAGCGCCTCCGCATATTGTCCGGCATCATACCTGCCGAGCATCCGCTCGACATCCAGTCCTTGTGGACAAACCATCGAGCAGGGAGCTTCACAATCCGCCCGGTGATCGCTTAGGAGCAGTTCCAACGATAGACGACGTATGGTACGCACTTCATCGCTCTCGGTATCTATCTGCATTCCGTCAATAGGGACGGTGGTACAGGAAGGGATAATCTGCCCCGTGACACTGTTCCTGACAGCACAGACCATACAGGATGATTTATGCCTGGCTCCCTTGGCATAACACAGGGAAGGAATCGTCAATCCGATACGACGGGCAGTTTCCAGTATCGTTTCACCGGCCTGGACTTCTACCAGGGTATTATTGATTGTGATAGTCACCATGGCATCATTGTTTTATTTCGGTTGGACGAACAACAGTCTTCAATGGTACCCGTTGGATGGCGTCAAAATGGCACTCGTCGATACACAGACCGCAGAGTACGCAGACGCTTGTATCGATCGTATGTATTTCGTACGGGGTATAGGGAATCGCCGATACCGGGCAGGCTTTGGCGCATTTGGTACAACCGATACACTGATCAGTCACCACATACTTAATCATATCTTTGCAGGTACCTGTTCGGCAGAAACCGTTCACATGTTCTTCGTATTCCTCGCGGAAATACTTCAGTGTAGTCAGTACCGGGTTAGGAGCAGTCTTGCCTAAACCGCACAAAGATGACTTCTTAATATTTACCGCCAGTTCTTCCAGTTTGTCGATATCCGCCATCTCTGCTTTCCCGCTGCACAGTTTGTCAAGGATGTCCAGCATACGCCGTATCCCCACGCGGCAGAATGTACATTTGCCGCACGACTGGTCGCAGGTAAAACTAAGGAAGTAACGGGCTACGTCGACCATGCAGTTGCTTTCACTCAAGACAACCAGTCCGCCCGATCCCATCATGGCGCCCATCTGATTGAAAGCGTCGAAGTCTACCTGTACATCACATAAATGAGCCGGGATACAACCGCCCGAAGGACCTCCAATCTGGACAGCTTTCAGTTTTTCACCGCTTTCCACTCCGCCTCCGATCTCGTCGATGATCTGGTTGAGGGTAACACCCATCGGCACCTCGATCAGTCCTCCATGGCGTATTTTGCCGGCGAGGGCAAATACCTTGGTGCCTTTGCTGCCTGCCGTTCCTACCTGGCTGTAGAAGTCGTCGCCGTTCCGGAGGATATAGGATATCTGGCTAATGGTCTCTACATTATTCACTAAGGTAGGCCGTCCATACAATCCTTCCACGGCGGGGAAAGGCGGGCGTTGTTTCGGAAATCCCCGTTCGCCTTCGATGGAGGCGATCAAGGCTGTTTCTTCACCGCATACAAAAGCGCCTGCGCCTTCGAAGAGGCTGATCTCAAAGGAGAAGTCGCTGCCAAGTATATGTTCCCCGAGCAGATTCTTCTCACGGCAGAGCTCAATGGCCGTACGGATACGAGTCACGGCCAACGGATACTCGGCACGGATATAGAAGAGTCCTTTATCTGCTCCCACAGCATAGGCGGCAATAATCATGCCTTCGATTACCCGGAAGGGATAGGATTCAAGCATCATACGATCCATAAACGCACCAGGGTCACCCTCGTCGCCGTTGCAGATCACATACTTTTCTTTCTTGTCGGAAGCGGCTACGATCTCCCACTTTTTTCCAGTAGGGAAACCGCCGCCACCACGGCCACGCAGGCTGCTGCCCAGTATTGCCCGGATCACTGCTTCCCGGGTCTGCGAGGCAAGTACTTTCTTCAAGGCATCGAAGCCCTGATGACCTATATACTCGTCAATATTCAATGGTCCGAGGAAGCCATAGCCCTCGGTAGATATATGTCGCTGACCGGCCAGGAAACTGTCGATCACACCTGTCCGTTCGTTCACCGGTTTCCAGATCACATTGTCCCAGGTTATATCCGTATGGAAGGTATCGACCTGGTTCAACAGGCTGTTTGTCATCCGTTTCAGGAAACCGGCCGGTTTGAAATGATGGTGGAGGATTTCTTTGATTTCCGCCGCCTTTACATTCGGATAGCGGGTGATGGAGCCATCGGGCAGCACCACGTCGATCAGGGGTACTTTATTGCATACGCCTACACAGCCCACGGGCTTGATATGGACCTCGATTCCTAACTGGTCGGAGGCCGCTTTCAATTCCGTATAGATATCCGCCGAGCCGCTGGCCATACAACAGGACCCCATACCCAAACGGATCTCGCCTGCGACTTGCCGTTTACCCTGCCGGGCTTCTTCTTTTTCTTTCCCGGCCTGTAAGGCGAGGAAATCGTCGATCACTTCCCTGACCCGGCCGGGGAGGACGTGACCATATATTTTTTCGTCGATTTGAACTACGGGCGCCAGTGTACAGCAGCCCAGACAGGCAATCTTCTCTACTGAGAAAAGCCGGTCATCAGTAGTCATGTCACCGGCTTCGATCGCCAGCTCACGCATAAAAGCGTCATACACATTCGCGGCCCCCTTCACATGGCAGGCCGTTCCGGTACACACCTTAACCAGGTGTTCCCCTAACGGGATATGACGGAACTGGGAATAGAAGGTTGATACACTGATCAGTTGCGCCCGATCTATCTCCGTCCGTTCATACAGACGCTCAATGGCCATTGAGGGTAGGTAACTGAATTCTTCCTGGATAGCCTGTAGCAGCGGGATAATGGCGGAACGCGTATGGCCGATCCGGTCAATGACAGCATCCACCCGGGCGATCATTTCTTCCCGGGATTCCTGTATGTTATGTTCGCATGTACACGCCATATCAGTTTGCTGTTACACAGTAAATACTCTTTTCGGTACGGACTACAATCTTCCCATCGGTAAAGGCAGGGGTGGTCATCGTCCGTTCGCCTGTATCAAACACATCCAGCAGGCGGAACTCATTATCAGCCGAGAAGATATGCATCTTGCCCTCGTTACTGAACAGGAAGATCTTCCCTTCCACCAGCATAGGAGAGGCGTAAAACTCGGTATTCAGTTCATGTTCTTTGCGCAGTTCTCCGGTCAGGGCGTCAAAGGAGGCTGCCACACCATAGCTGGTGGCCAGATAGACATTGTCTTTTGTCGCCACCGGGCTGGATACCTCAGGCAGGAACTCGTCGCTTTCCCATAGTACTTTTCCGTCGGCTCCGTTGATCGCCACCAGTTTGGAATACTCGCTGGCGCCAAAGATCAGACCGTTGGAACTACAGGCGCTGGCGCCTACTTCACCCGTCAGGCATTCTACCCGCCAGAGTTGTTCGCCGTTACCGGGGTTATAGGCCGTAATGCCGGGATTCCCCATCAAGACCAACTGCGGACTACCGTTTACCTGTGCAATCATAGGCGAGCTCCAGGTAATCTTTTCAGGACGTGTTTTGCTCCACCGTTCGTTACCGGTAGCAAAATCCAACGCTATCACCCGGGGGGTATTGGTATTGTCATACTGTACAATAACAGTGTTACCATAGACCAGCAACGACGAGGCATAGCCATAGTGGTTAGAAGGCACACCGAGGTTCTTCGCCCACAACCGTTTACCGTCCATATCGGCACAGATAATATCGCCGGTGGCAAAGATGGCACACACCTGCTTTCCGTTAGTGGCTACCGTCGACGATGCCAGACCGGTATCCGGTGTTGTCCGCGGCATCTGAGCCGGTGATCCAGGAATATTGGTGGCAGATACAGTCCAACGCTTCTCACCTGTCGTAAGATCATAGCAAAACAGTTCGCGTGCCTGATCATCAGCTCCGCTGAAGAAGACGTTGTTGCCGTTGATCACCGGAGAGTTCTGTCCCTGCCGGGGGATATCCTGCTTCCAGGCTATATTCGTTTTGTTGGCCAGGTTCCATTTGACGGGGACACCCTTGGCTGATGACTGACCATTGGAATTATTACCCCGGAAGGCGTTGTGGGTTACTTTGGATACAGCAACCTGAGGTGCAGGTTGGGCAGACAGGATGTCGGTCGCGGCCGGTGCTGCATTGACCGTATCGGTCCTTTCAACAGCCTCGACACTCGCCGTATCTTCCAAAGCGACCTCGTCTTGCGGCAGGCTTTCGGAATTTTCAAGCGTAGCCATGTCATTGGACTCAGCCAGTATCTCCGGCTGTTCCGCCGATTGAGTCGTTTCTCTTGTCATCAGGTAGGGTGAACTCAGTACGGCAAAGAGCAGGGCGACAATTGCCAGTCCTACAGTCCCCCAGGTAATATACCGCCGGGCATGTGTCTTGATAGCCCACTCGTCGACCGGATCAATGGCCTTACCCGGAATATCTTTCTCCCGGGCAAAGTACAACCGTACGCAGACCAGGCATACCGTCAGCATACCGAGTAGGATATAGACACCAGCCATCAGGTGATCCATCTGTACGAAATAGGCTTTGCGGGCCAGGAGGTCTAATTGGCGTATCTGTTCCTGCAAGACCGGATTGTTGGCATTCTCATCGTTGAGTTGCTTCAAGGTCTCGATCACTTCCGTCTGCAACGGCGTAGTGCCCCGCACCTGGAAGTAATTAGTGATCAGCATGATCGACAACGTCACGATAAAGACAGCCGAGACAAGGGCTATATTTCTGAGAATCTCTTTCTTCATGATATCTTGTTTCCTGATTCGACTTCGAGTTTATATTGGGGACAGTAGCTGAAACACTTGCCGCAGTCCACACAGGCGGCCGTGTCAATCTCGTATTGCCGACGGGTACGCTTTACCGACAACCGAATCAACGTACAGCCGATCACCAGCCCGATCAATACCCCGGCAATGGTAACATACAGCCTGAACTCATCCTGTATCTGTTCATACTTCCCTGTGATTTCTTCCACCGTACCTCCCTGACCGTAGAAAGCTTCCAGATCCACGGAGAGTACATCCTGCGGATCCGTTTCGTGTTGCATCACCAAATCATACAATTGAACATCCTTATTCCCGCGGCTAAGCTCACTGCTAACCGCCCGCATCAGTAACGCACCGGCTATCATTACCAGCGGAAGCACAACGGCATACATCAGTATCCGCCTGACCCCCTCGGGGCGACTTTCCTTCACCTTATTATCATACGGCGCCCGGATTGCATCCACCGGACAGGCATTGTGGCAGAGCTCACAATTGATACAAGGCTGCTTCGTGATCTGCACTTTCCATATTGCCACCCGGGAGAAGAGACTCAGCAACGCCCCATACGGACAAATGAAACGACAGAACGGCCTGCCTGTAAACACAGCCGCAATCAACAGCACTACCCCGAACACAATCAGACCGATGTCGCCTCCTAACCGGAAGAGTCCGATAAACGGATCGAACCGGCAGATAATAAAGCTACTCCGTGTCGCTACATACAAGACGGCAAAGATGAGGTATATCCAGGGAATCATCTCCAGCGTAGCGGTAACCGACCGGGGTAAGCGGTAATTCTTTACATTCACCAATTCCTGCAAAGCACCGAACGGACACACACCGGCACAGAACACTCGTCCAAACAGAAAAGCAAACCCAATGGGCAGGATAAAAAAGAGCAATACCGACAGTGGTAGCACATACGCATTATCCACCAACGCCAACGTGACGTTCTGAATAGACCCGATACTGCAAATACACCCCTCGCGGAAGAAGCCGAAATAGGCTACTGATATCACAGACGTCCAGATCACCGGCTGCCGTGTCCGCTTCCTGATCACCGCCCAAGCCACCAGGCTCATCAACGCCACCAATACCACTAGGTCAATCACCGTCCACAGCGTTTCGTTCGGCAGGGCATAGGTGATATCAGGATACTGGTAGCCTGATTCAAAATCAGGCTTGGGAAACCGGTTCTGCGCATTGCCTATAGCGGTAAATAGCAGCGAGAAATATGTCCATCCAGTCTTCTTCATCCGGTCAGTCTTTCAATTTATAGGCTTGAGTATATGGTACACGTGTGATAGCATTGGACGCACATACAGTCGCTATCTTGCATTCATTACAGTTAGCACACAGATTCCGTTTGATCTGCAGATAGAGGGAACCATTCCCAAACGAGCCACAACCCTTCACGCACTTGCCGCAACCATTACACAGTTCTTCATTAATTTCATATTCGAAATAGGGGTCTTCCACATATTTACGTTGAATAGCTCCGGTCGGACACCGCAGGTTCTCGGCAGCCGTATTCAGTTCCTTGACATTCGAGCGGTAGTAGCCGCCACACAGGTCGCAGTACCCGCATACCCTGTTGGCATGGATACATTTCACCGCCGACACAGCCAGGACACAATGGGTCTCACACCGTCCGCATTGCGTACATTTAGCCGGATCGATTTGCCACAAAGCCATCTCCTCACCCATCACTTTACGTGCCAACAGGCCGGTCACCGCCAGGATGGTACCACCCGCTACCGTCGAACCCAGCAGATGCAGGAAGCGGCGGCGTGCCATGGGACTTTTCTTTGTATGTGTATGCTGTTCCATTGTTTTATCAGATAGTTACGCCCTTTCGTAACGGACAATTGACGCGGCAATCCGCACAGGCTGTTTGTGCTGCGGCTGCCGGATCATACCGGAAAACAGATACTTGGTTCTTCCCGGCAATATATACTTCGTCTGACTGCACCTTCACATCGTAAGCCGTATTACCGCCTCCCAATGCTTTATCGTCCAGCAGGATATTCCGGAACTGCCCATTCTGGCTATAGCAACTGATCCGGGGATTCCCTTTTTCCGATGTAATGATCTCGCCGGTGGATGTATTTGACAGGTGAACCGGGTTACAGCAACCACAGAACATGCCGGCGGCACCGCCTGCCTTTCCAAAAGCACCTGCATACGTACCTTCCAGCGTATAGCTCTCCACCTGATGGCGACCTGAGTTAGAACAGAAGATCATCCCATTGACAGCCACTATACCAAACGAGTAACTCGGTATAATAAAGCCATTCGGGCTTTCTATCATTGTCACGTAGGCTCCCTCGGTCGTATATTTACAAATATTCTTATTGGCGGCATCCGTAACAAAGACGAATCCGGAAGTAATCGCCATCGAGCAATAATCGGACAGATCGCTGCATGCTTCCCAATCCCTGAGCCATTCGCCTTCCAGCGTATAGACTTCGATACGGGCAGGAAACAAAAGATAAATCAGACCATTGTCAACAGCCATATCCCGCAACTGACTACCTATGGCGAAATTGTTCAGTAACGTCCCGGCCTGGTCATAGAGGTAAAGGTTGTTCGAAGCGGCAACAATCAATTGGTCGTTATAGTGTTCGAAACCCTCTATCGGATCAGGCACCTTAAAAGAAGATACTAATTTATAGGGTGAAGCTGCCGCCCCATTATTCCTCCCCCGGCCACTACCCGAACCGACAAAGGAAGTACCCGACGCACGGTACATCTTATGCAATAAGACGCCGGTCGTACCCAGTATACTTCCGCCTGCGATCAAAGAGCCACACAGTTGGAAGAACCTCTTGCGTGATATCTTACGTGTATGTTCATTGTTTACGTTGTTCTGTTCCATGGTTATCCTACTTTCAGACATTTCACCGTGTGTGCATCCCGTACAATCAGCATTCCATCGGCATATGCCAACGGCCCCCAGGCATCCGCTCCATCCATGATCTGTTGTTTTTTCAACAACTTCATGCTTTGGGCGGCTATTTCATACAGATACAGTTCGCCATCTTCCTTGAAGACAAACAGTTTATTATTGATTACCAGATATGGTCCCAGGCCAAAACGTTCGTCGGCAGCCGATGTCCAAACTGCCTTGTGCAGGTTACCCGGTGCGTAATACACCAGTTTACTCCGGTCGCCTCCCCCATCCTTCGGGATGATACTGATGAGCATATTGTTGTACAGGATCGGCGTTTGCTGCTCACTGGCCAGCCCCTCATTGGGTTTGTACTGGTCGGTAATACTCGTCGTCCATTTACTTCCGGATCGATCTACCTGCAACAAGGCGCCGCCTGTGCCATAACCGGCCACCATAAATATCTGGTTGGACGATATTTGTAACGGAGAAGGCGCCACCACCGAAGGTTGCCATTTAGTAGCGCTCCATAGCAGCGTACCCCTATCTTCTTTCTCTGCCGATACACCACAAACACCACCAACACCGATATAAACATATGTCTTCTTGCCATTCAGCGTCATCGGCATTACGGAAGAGTGCGACATGGTGTAACCAACGGTATTTGGCGTTGTCCACACGGGCTCGCCCGTCAGGCAATCGTACCCTGCCAACAGTACCTCTTCGCCTGCCGGTGCCAGGATCACGATCCCTTCGTCTACCCGCGGACATTGACCGGTGTACCAAAACGGCACTTCGGCTTTGAACTCTTTCTGCATATCCAGTGTCCATTTCAGATCGCCCGTCACCGGATCGCAGCACATGACATGCCCCTGCGGGCCGATAGTCACAATATAATCGTCACCGACAGCCGGGACAGTACGCGAGAAACCATGGTTACGTTTGATCGGTACTCGATACCAACGCCGCCACAGTTCTTTGCCAGTCTCCAGCGAGAAACAACGCAAGGCATCCGAGTTTAGCTGCTCGTTGTAATCGAGGAAGTACACCCGGCCGTTATAGATCACGGGTGCGGCATGTCCTTCACCGGTCTCCACGCTCCACAGTTCGGGATAATCTTCGGCGGAGGTGTTGATCGTTGCTGTAGTGACAATGATATTGGAAGCCTGTTCGCCCCGGAAACTACTCCACTTGCCTGTCAGAGACGATGTATGATTGTCGTACGCATCATACTTCATAAAGAACTCCCCGATCAGCACATCGTCCGTCTTCCGCTCCATTCCTTGGGGACGGTTGTCGGCACCCGGTTCCTGTAAGACAAAACGCGTATCCGGCGGCGTATAAAGCTGCCAGCCGACAAGGATCGCGGTATAAAGGATTGCGACTCCTGCCGTTATCAACGTTACTGTCTTTTTCTGTTCCACGCTGCTTATTTAATTTTATACGCCATCAACGCATTGCCGTGCCGCACATAGAATACACCCTTGTAAATCACCGGATGCGCCCAGTGCTGCTCGGTTCCCAACGTTATAGGGAATTTGCTTATGATTTCAAATCGTTCGGGATTCGGCTTTACCAATGCCATTTCTCCCTTTTCAGAATAGCAATAGAATAAGTCTTCAGCGGCAATGATCGTACCTACACCAAGCGCTCCGTCAGTATACGTGATCCGGCCTGTATTCCAATCCGCACAATACCAGTTCGTTCGTTCGCCCGGTCCGTAGACATAATCACCAAATTTCATCGTGTGCCCTGTTTTATGGGCCATTTCCGTGCCTTCCCACACTTTCGAGACATTCCGGCCGCCATCGGTCAGCCGCAGCATGACAGAGCCTTTGCCGTAACTGCTGGTACAAAACAACATACCGTTACTGTACACCGGCGTATTGGGATGTTCGCCAAACCGGTTGGTATGTGCATACGACCAAAGCAGTTTGCCGTTCGTGATATCCAATCCGATAATATGGTGCGCCATCATCACTACCACCTGTGGCACTTGTTGGTCGGCGACAAAGATCGGCGTCCCGTATCCCGACATATCGCCTACCCCTTCGGAACTCCAAAGGATGGCGCCGGTTGTTTTATCAAGTGCCAGGACATTCTGCTTGGCTCCTCCCGGTGCAACAATCAGTTTTTCGCCTACGATCAGCGGAGTGCCATGCCAGCCGTGGGCGGTATTTTTGGCATTGTACTCTTTCTGGTAATCCTTTTTCCACACGGGTTTCAGTGTCTGTGTATCATAACAAACCAGTTCGCCCAATCCGCTGACCACATACAGCTTGCCGTTATCGTGCATCACCGAACTGCGTGCTCCGATGTAACCATCGGAATCCCATTCGGTTCCATATTCTATTTTCTGTTGGAGTTTACCATCCAGGCCTAACACGTAGAGGTAACCTTTACTATCGTGATATCCGGTGACATACAACTTATCCTTATTAATCGATACGGAAGAGTATCCACGGCCTAATCCGTCAAAATGCCACAACAGATCCGGCCCGTTGGCCGGCCACTGCTTCAGCAATCCGGTCTCATTATAAACACCCGTGCGGTCACCTCTCCATTGTACCACATCTTGTGCCGACAGGGAAAAAGCGGCTAACAAGGAACACACCAATACAGTCTTCTTCATTTCTCTATCTTTTATACATTAATCATAAGTCATTCATCACCCGGTGAATATGCTTCAATGCCTGAAGCGTGAAGGTAAGCGGATACAACTCTTCCGAATACCACAAACGGGCAAAATACAAGCCGATCGGTTCGCGGCGGTTGATCTCGCCCGCCCGGAACATCCGATACAAATAATCCACGCCCCGGCTTATCACCGGACCATCTGCCCCTGCATACGAAACGAGGGCTTGTAGCGTACGGGCGGTCAGCGTTACTTTCGACGGCAGACCGGCTGCTCCACCCCATCCGCCGTCGGCGTTCTGTACCGACAACAGATAATAACCCGCTTTACCAGCCATGGCTGCTGCCAACGGATGACTGGTAGCCGACAGATAATCTACCGCCACCGCCGTTCCATACACAGGCGAACGTTCATCGGTTGCATCCTGATCGCCAAACCATAATGGCGTCCATGAGCCATCGGCAGCCTGTGCCTGTTCCATCCACGCCAGCAATTGCCCGGCGGCTTTTTCGCATCGTTTTTGCAAGGTGGCGGGTAATGTTGTTCGCCAAAGTTCGATGGCGAGGAAGGCATGGGCTGATATATCAGCACTGCTCCGGTCGAAAGGCAGCTTGCCCCATCCCTTGCAGAAGGTTGGCATACCGCCGTCTTTATTCTGTAAGGCCAACAGCCATTCAATGCCTTTTGCTACTTCGGGCACATACACGCCATCGAGCAGGATATGTAGGGCGACCAACGCTCCCGACGTATCATCTGCATCCGGTGCCGCTCCGGGTAGGTCGCTCCACCCCCACCCTCCTGCCATCGCGCCGGTAAACGGGTGTTGATGGGTAAAGGCATTCCGGCGGATGCGGTCGGCCAAGAGGCGCTTGTCGGGAATATCATTTTCCAATGCTTTCACACTCAGCGAGGTGACCCAGCCTGCCAGGTCGGTATCGATCGGCCAGGAGCCGTCTGCTCGCACCGTGGCAGTCAGGAAACCAGCCGCTTTTTGAGTGGTGATATGTTCCCGGTAACCGGCGCCGCTCATACACATCGACACAAAGGCCGTAAGCGGAGCTGCTTCCAAAAATCCTCCGTTAGACGGTTGCAATTTCACCAGTACTTCGAGGGATTTCTTGATAAATGCCTCCCGCAGGGGCGAGAACAGGGTCTTCTTCCCCTTCCGGTAGCGGAGGATACCCACGGCAATCAGCGCCGGTATGGCATAGCTTACCACCGGCAGTTGCAGGAAGCGGAAGAACTTCTGCGGCAACACCGACAGTTCGAACGGCAGTGGCGGTATATCGTCCCACCGGCTGATCACACCCGCCAGGGCACACATCACCAGGATGGGAGCCGAAAACGTCAGATCTTTCCCATAATAGGCAAGTACCCCTTTGATGATATGCTGGTCGGTTGAGCCGCCAAAACGGGCGTTCAGGTATTCCTTTGCCTGTGCCGGAGGAGCGTCTACGGCACAAAGCGACGCATAACTAAGCAGGGTAGCCGTCAGGTTGGATGGGCTTTCCACCGTATCGCCCCAGGAACCATCGGCCTGCATGGTCGCTTTCAGCCATGCCGTTCCTTTTTGAATATACGTTTCATATTTTTCGCGGTCGATCATTGACAAAGCAAATACCGACACGGAGGTGGAAATAGCGCTGGACGAGAGTTGTCCACGCCACATACCATCCGGCGACCGTTTCTGCAAGAGTTGTGTCCGCAGGAGATCGATCATCTCTTCCATCTGTTTTCCTTTTGTCTGTATCTCACTCATAGCGTACCTAAGGCTAATAATCCATAAAATGTATATTCCACATCACTCATATCGTCGAGCAACGTAGCGGCAAAGCCGCCGCTATCCAGCCAATGGGCGTCGATAAAGTCATCGGTAACGTAGCGCGGAACCACCCCATAGCATTTCAGGATAAACAAAGCGGTAGCGGTAGAAAGCAGATCGGGCACAGGTGATTCGGTCGTTGCCCGAAAGCCACCCGATGTATCCTGCATCTGTTGCAGGCAAGCCATATCAGCATTTATAGTGTATCCGGCCAACTGCCCCTGTACAGCTAAGGCGGCTACCGTGGCATTGGTAGTGGCTGACGGACCTCCTGCCCTATTGGCATACCCGCCTTCGGCTATCCGGTAGCGGGCGATTGTTTGTAATATGGTATCTTTATCTCCTACATCCTGCTTACCATCTTCCCGCATAGACAAGAAAATAAATTGGGAGTAAGGGGCATGCGGGTCGTTGTTTGGATATTGATCCGAACTTATTAGGTTCGAGTGCGATATGGACTCTCTGTGCAGGAAGAAATGCAACATCCCTTTTTCCCGCAATCGATGGATCAACTGGCAGCGTATGTAGGCTGCCGTATGGATCAGGTCCATTTCCGACTTCGGCTGGCTATTCAGGTACACTGACATCTTCCGGGTATCCTGACTGACGCCCAATATATATGACAACACCCAGCCGAACATTGTATAATATAGATCAGGCTGTCCGCTTTTGTTCCGGAACGATTCATCAGGTAATCGTTGTGATTCGACAAAGGCTGTCATGCGGACAAGTGCCTCCCTGCCCAACCGCTCTTTTCCCTTTTTGAGGGTATCGAACATCCTGTATGAAATCGTTGGTCTCATCCCGTCCACGTTTTACTTTAATATCTGTTTGGTGACACGAAAAAGTAGTCGTTTCAGTTCCGTATTGTCGATACCATTCAGGGCTTCCAACGCCAGTTTGTGGTGAAACGCAACTCGCTCTTTGGCTATGTCGATCGCATCTTTCAGGAACGCTTCGGAAGCGGAATCAGTTAGAAACACTTTCAGATTGTCCGCAAGCAACATTCCCTCCACAAAGAGAGGATCACATTTTTCGCACAGAATCGCCAGTATAGACGAGGGGCGCATGGCGATCGGTTCATCTGTTTCAAAGTCAGCGATATCATCCTGTAATTGATATGCAATCCCTAAATTCTGCGCATACTGATGCAGTGTTTCACGAAGTGGCAGGTCGTCACCGGCACATAATAACCCGATCAGCAACGACACTTCAAAAGCCGGCACCGTCTTATTACAGAAAACATTCAGGACAAACGCCATCGACAGCGGACGCGGCGCCGCACTCCACTCCAACTCCATTCCCTGCCCTTTGCAGAGTGCTATATGTGCATCGGCCACGGCCTTGATTAAGGAAGCATGGCCGGAAGCAGCCAGCAGGCGATAGCCTTCACCCAGCAATACATCGCCCACATTGATTGCGATGGAATCGCCATAGGCAGCATTTACCGTCTGGCGACCATAACGCAAGGTATCCTTATCTTGTATATCATCGTGTACAAGGGAAGCTTTGTGGAAACACTCCACACCCACAGCCGCCAGTTGAACGGATTCGGGTACTTCCGTCTCGCCGGTCAGCGCCAGATAGGTAGCCGCCAGCAGATAGGGACGCCATCGCTTACCGCCGCCCTTCATCCAGTCGAGGGCAATGGCCGAGGTCTGGTTGTCGGCAGGCGACAAGAGCCGGGTCAGGTTTTCCGGGGAGAACCACTGCTTGATGGTAGTTCTCAGGTAATCATAGTCGAGCAGCATCACAGGGATATCCGAATGCATACTGATCATCCGGTCCACATACCCATAGTCAACTGTTGTATCCTTGCATCCATCCATATTGAGGGGTATAGCCAAGCCGGGCACGGCATTATCCACCATCAGCGGGAAGGCTTTCTCCAACGAGGCCAGGCAACTGACGCCAATCACGGTATCCACCACCCGGTTTTCGATCAACCCGATTACCGACGTAAACCCTTCGGCTACAAGGCTCATCATACCCAGGCTGTCAGCCTTATCCTGTAAGTCGGGTATCGTACACCGATTGCAGTGGTGGCACAACAGGCCAAGTTCGTCGATCTCCGCCTCACACTTCTTTGCATGGCGCAGACATTGGGGAAGCAGTAGGATGCGCTTTTCGTAGGGAATAGCCGCCACGGTATCACGCCAAACGCAGTTGTTGGCTTCCACCATGATCCATCCTTTAAGACCAGGGGAGAGCGCCAGTGCAGCAATGATCAGTTCTGCGATCTCCGACAACTGATCCATCGACACCGGCGGACAATACGAGCAACTACTTACAAACGCTTCGATGCGGCTCCGTAAGTAATCCCGTTCCTCTGCCAAAGAGGGTATGTCGTATATCTGTTTGGTTTCCATAGGATATATCTCTTATTAACCGTAAGCGCCGAAACCAAAGAAGTAGCGCTTCTTGAGCAGGCGGTACAACGTGTTTTGCTCGGGTATCTCCTCCCCTTTCATATCATGACCGGCCAGCGGTGTCATGCGCCGGAACTCTTCCAGCACGGTTCGCCGGGTTGTCGTTTCCAGTGCGCCATGCTGTTCGAGGAAATCAACTAGTTTCGCAGGATCTTCCAGCAAGATGCACCCCCGGGACGTTTCCGCCGTCATCTGCCTGAGGTCTGCCAGGAAAGCAGAGTTTTCAAACAGCGAAACCAAATTTGACGCATCCGCATTCAGGAAATTCTTCGCCAGTTGCAACGGGGGACAGAACTCCAACGCTCCCGATGGTGCGATATGGTGACTCAGTCCGGTAGCTGCCGGACAAAGCGCCTTTCCTTTATCGTCCCAATACGTTTCAATAATGAATAGGGGCGCATCTTTCCGTTGCTCTACAACAAATTGCCTGAGCTTCCGTACCTGTGCTTTATCCAACGCATTATCCGGTTTCGGATCGTTGCCGACCGGACGATAGATATAATACCACAGATAGTGAGCACCTTCCTTCGCCAACAGTTCGATATATTCGCGGTTCACCAGATCGTCGAAGTTACTCTTTCCGATACTTGCCGCCGCACCGAAGATCAGTTTATGCTTCCGGCAGGCACGTACCCCGGCCAACGTACGTTCGAACACATCGTCTTTACCACGGCGGGCATCGCTTTCTTCTTTCAGTCCTTCGATGCTGATCAACGGGGTTACATTCCCCATCTTCCGCAGACGTAGCGCCACCTCATCCGTCAGCAGCGTGGCATTGGTGAATAACTGGAAATAGCAATCGGAATGGCTTTCCATCACATCCAGCAGGCCCTTATACATCAACGGCTCGCCACCGAGGATGCCGAAGAAATACGATCCCTTCTGTTTGCTTTGGTTGATAATCCCATTCAATTGTTCAATGGTAAGCGACTTCCGTCCGCCTGCCGACACCCAGCAACCACTACAGGCCAGGTTACAACTTTCGGTCACCGAGATCATCACAAAGGCCGGGAAGAACGGTTGTTTTCGATCTTGCCGTTTTTCAAAACGATGGATATTGATCATGCTACGCCAACCGAAGTTGTACATAAACTTCCACACCAACCGGGGCGTGGATTCACGGGGCACACGCAGGGCGGCCTTGAAAGTAGCAGTATAATCGTGGATTGTCATGGTTTGTCTTTTCGTAAGAGTGAAACACTGGCGCGCCGATGTGCAAGCCGCGTCCGGAGCGCTTCGGCATACAGGGTCTTGGTATCCAACGATACCGTCTGTTCTTCATCGGTCTCGCCACCATTGATAGGCGACTTCTCATATTTGGGGAATATCACCGCCTTCGACGGACAGATCCGCGCACAAGCGGGACAATTATTTTTGCATTGCTGCGGTTGTGCCACCCTCACCCGTCCATCTTCCACGGCATAGACGCCGAAGAGACAGAAGTCGTGGCACTTCTCACATTCCGTGCAGCGGTCTTTGTCAATGACCGGAAACCAGGCATCCGTACCCTGTTCCACTGGAAAGGCAGCAATGGCTTCGCGGAAAGCTGCTTCGCCGTCCACTTCTTCCGAACCGGCAGGCGACGCCACTTCCAATGGGGTGAGTATATCCTCAACCGCACCATTGCGTATATCCA
This sequence comes from Tannerellaceae bacterium, assembly GCA_031555145.1. Classification (GTDB taxonomy): domain Bacteria; phylum Bacteroidota; class Bacteroidia; order Bacteroidales; family Tannerellaceae; genus JAJDIA01. The sequence continues at coordinate 39,213 of JAVBUR010000063.1, forward strand.
GTATATGCTTCGGTTCCAAGCCGATCGCGTCGAACAGCGAACGTACCGCCCGCGGATAGCAGGCCATGACAACAGAAGAAGCGACAGCCTCCATACTGGTGGTATCCTGTATCGACTGTCGGCATAAATCGGGAGTAATCGTCACCGTCCTACCCGCCCCTGTCAGCACCGCTGCCAGACGAGCCACCCTCTCCCTATCGATAAACGAGCGTGAAGCGCAAACACAGATTGTAATGGTTTTCAGATGCATTCTCTGTATGTTCTTATGGTTCTATAGTAATATGGACAAATATATCCGAAATTCCCGACTCTACCACCTTTCCCTACGTAAAAAGGAGAAAAGCGCGACTCAAAGCGAATTTATTTTTTCTACTTTTGCCCCTATTATATCGCATATTCTATTTATGAGCAGAAAAGAAAAAGTTTTTGACTATTTACAACGATTGGGCATTGAATACGAGTGCCATGAACATCCGCCTGTGCCTACAGTAGAGATAGCCAGGCAATATTGGGCTGATATTCCGGACGTTCAACATTGCAAAAATTTATTTTTCCGCAACCACAAAGGGAATAAGCATTACCTTATCATATTCGATTGTGACCAGAATCTGGCTATTCGCGATTTGGAAGAACGCCTGAAACAAGGTAAACTATCCTTTGCTTCGGAAGAACGAATGATAAAATATCTTGGTCTAAGTCCGGGTTCGGTATCCCTCTTCGGGTTGATTAATGATACGGAAAATCATGTACATCTATTTCTTGATCAAAAGTTGGAAAAAGCGGCTAAACTAAGCTTCCATCCAAATGACAACACGGCATCGTTGGTCATCACGAATGAAGGTTTCCGGCGCTTTCTTGCTCAGTGCGGAAACAGTTACGAGTATATCGATTTATACTAACCCGCCACGGGTGCCATATCAGAATGTTCAAAGCAGCATTCAAACCCAACCAGACTTGAAAGCGAGGCACTTTCAATATCAACAAGATTTGAAAGCGGCGGTGAATGCCCGGTCACGGGCATCGTGTTCGTAGCCGTGGGTGCAAGCCCACGGACAGGAGGATGGGTGATGTTTATGCGCCGCGGCAGCGCCGCCCTAATTGCCCCACCGGCGGCGCTGACGCGGCGCCACATGGCACATCCCGCCCAAAACCGGGGGCGTGCACCCACGGTTACGAACACGATACCGCTGACGCGGTATTCACCGTCGCAAAATCTTCAAATACTGGAAAATCTGAAACTCCGGCAAGGTGTCATTTGTAAATAAACGGCTCTTTTCACCCCCTCCTCAGCGACTCTTCCTTTTTTTGAGTCCACACTCCACCGCGCTGCCTCCCAGCGAATTACGGTGAACTCTATAGAAAAAACTCCACCTTGATTCCACAAAAACATCCACAACCTGATTGTTCAATCATCTGGCTATATTTGTTTGAACAACTACCTATAGTTGACAGAACGTTCGCCTATGGTCGTTTTGCATCTAAGCGTTTGTCTATCTGCGCCTAAGAGTTGTTTCATCGACATCTGGATGTTGTTGCAACGACATCTAGGCCTAGATTCAGCAACGTGTGCACATTGATTTTGGAAGTGTACCCGTGGATGTCGGGACGCCGATTCTACGATTTTTCCGGTGGAGTCAGTGTGGAGTTTTTTTCTATAGAGTTCACCGTAATTCGCTGACAGGAAGCGCGATGGAATGTGGACTCAAAAAAAGGAAGAGTCGCTGAGGAGGGGGTAAAAACACCATGGTCTGTCTAAAAAATCACCGTTATGATTTTTTCAAACGTCATCGTGTTTGTGAACGAACGCGATGATGATCGTTCAGTAACGTCATTCTCTTTTTTGTGGCGATTCGTCGATTGGGAGATATCGGAAGCAGACCTCGTCAAATCCAGGCCTGCG
>JAVBUR010000101.1:0-28854 GCA_031555145.1 Tannerellaceae bacterium
TTGATAGGCCGGCACCACTGACGCGGCGCAAAATCATTGAGGGTAATCCCATTAACCGTGGGCTCGGCTTCGCCAGCACCCACGGCTACCAACACGATGCCCCGATGGGGCATTCACCGTCGCTACTGGGCACTAGGGCGCCCCTACAGACGCACCAATCGCTTTCAAGTCTGGTTGTATTTGAATATCTGGATACGGGAACTCTACCGGGTTTGTGTGTTTTCCTGAATTTAGGTTGACTCCTGTGAGCCTTTAACCTTGAGAGAAGTTGACTCAGTTTGACTTATCCCTTTCGGGGGTTGACTGTCGGTGTGTAATCCCTGGGGGGTATTAGGCAGGTATTGCCGGAATATATGTTGATTCTATGAAAATTATATAAATACTACAAAAATATCTATATTTCGGTTAGGTAGTTCCTCTTTCTCGATTGTATATAAGGAAGGAAAGACGAAAAAAGCAGGATAAGCCCAATGAAGGAACCTCACTTTGTAACACGATTGAGATTGTTTATTCACCCTTTTTTCATCCTTCCGAAGTACATCTGACAAGGTTTTTGCAGACTTTTGCCGCTGAATTCAGTAATGGCCTCACAGTCCTTGTAAGATAACTTAAATAAATTAATGTAAAAATGTTGTTTGGCAGGTAACTCATATGACCTGCATACAAGGATAATTGAAGCTTAATCTAAAAACAGAAAAAGGTATGAAGAAACGGATTTTGGAATTTATCCCAGTCAAGCAGCTATGCATCTGTATAGCATTGTGCTGCATGGCGGCAATGGCTCAGGCAGCCCCGGCTTCCAGCGCATTCAATCAGCGCTTTGACGTAGAACTTTCACTCAACCACGCCACACTGAAAACAGTCGTGAACGCATTGAAGAAACAGACCGACATCGTATTCTCTTACGATACGTCGCTCGAATCATTAACCGTAAACAGTGTGAACATCAAAGCCGAACAGGCAGAGATCGAAACGATCCTCAATCAAGTATTCAAGAACACAGGCGTTCGTTACAAGATTGAAGACCACATCGTGATGCTGTATGCCGGTGCTTCTGCAACAAATGCAAGAGCGTCTGTGGCACAGCAAAACACCAAACGCATCTCCGGTATCCTGAAGGATGAAACCGGCGAACCCATTATCGGGGCTAACATCCTTGTGAAAGGTTCTTCCATCGGTGTAACCACCGGTTTGGATGGTGAATTCCAATTGGAAGTGCCCCAGAACGCTGTATTACAAATCAGCTACATCGGCTATCTGTCGCAGGAAGTACCCGTAGGCAACCAGAATGTCTTTAACATCACGCTGAACGAAGACACCAAAAAACTGGAAGAAGTAGTCGTCGTAGGATACGGTATTATGAAGAAAAGCGACCTTTCGGCTGCTGTTTCTACCCTGGCCAATACGGATCAACTGCTCAAACGCCCGGTTTCCAGTGCGGAAGAAATGCTTCAGGGACAGATCCCGGGTGTAACGATCACCTCCAATGGGGGACACCCCGACTCAACCCCGAGCATCGTGATTCGCGGGATGGGTTCACGCAGTAGCGAATCTCCGCTCTATGTCGTTGACGGCGTGCCGGGTGCTCCTTTCAACTTCAGTGACGTAACGTCGATGACAGTACTGAAGGACGCCGCATCCGCTGCCATCTACGGGGCCTATGCCGGATCAGCCGGGGTTATCCTCGTCACCACACGTCAGGCTGCCGCAGGCCGCACGACAGTTGAATACAATGGTGTGACTGGCTTTTCTACCGCCTCCAACCTGCCCCAGTCACTGACCATCGAAGAAGAACGTCGCGTACGTGCTGTTGCGCTGGGTGGCGAACAGAACCTCCCTACTGGGTGGGATGTAACCAAGAACCCCTATATTGGACAAACACGTACCAACTGGATCGACGAAATCTTTCGCACCGCTCCTTTCCAACGCCACAACGTAGCCATCTCCGGTGGCAACGACGAATTTTCCAACCGTGCTTCTTTCGAATTCTCAGACCGCCAGGGAACCTTGGAAAATACTTATAACAAATCCATTACTGCCCGTCTGAATTCCATGTGGAAGCTTAATAAATATGTACGCATACGTGAGGACCTCAGCTGGCAGAACGTGCAGGCTCGTGGAGCCAACACATCCAGCGCTGAATCCGGTGTAATTATAGCCGCTATGATGATGCCGCGTAATGCCGAGGTATATACCGCCGATGGTTCCTTTGGTGGAACAGCCCCGAGCGACCAGGAATACATCTCCAAATACGGTAGTAACTTTGCCGATATCCACGGGGATGCCATCAACCCGATGCGCCTGTTGACTTCAGCTTATGACGAGAACAATCGTTCGACCCTCACTTCTTCTACCTTCCTGGATATCATGGAGCCGATCAAGGGATTGAACTTCACCTCTCGCTTCACCTTTATGCAGGCGAACTATTTCCAACGCTACTTCGATACACGTCGTTTGGAACCGGGCAAGCCGTTGAACCAAAACTCACTGACCTATCAAAGCTCACGTAAACCACAGTGGAACTTTGAAAACACGTTGAACTACGACCGTGTCTTCGGGCGTCATAACGTAGGTGTGATGGCTTCTACCACCGCTAACGAAAGTAACTACCGTTGGTTCAAGTCTGCCGCCCGCGACTTTGAAAGTGAAAGTGAAGCTTTGATGTATTTTGCTCAAGCTGGCATCTATGATAAATCAGAGGACTCATTTGAGAAAGACCGCAACGTATCGGTCGTAGGTCGTCTGTCATATAGTTATGCCGACCGTTATTTTGCTACCGCTTCTTTTCGTCGTGACTATGCCGGTCGCTTGCCGAGTGGACAAAAATACGGTGATTTCCCCTCTGCCACTCTGGCATGGAAAGTAACTTCTGAACCCTTTATGCCGAAGCTCGACTGGCTGAACCTCCTAAAGGTCCGTGCAAGTTGGGGACGTATTGGTAACCTCGGCTCCGTCGACCCTGGATATAGCTACCCCACTTTAGATGCATACCAGATCGGTGGTGGCGACTGCGGTGGACAAATCGGTATCCTGAACCCTATCCAGGTGGGAATGTATAACAAATACGGTTACAACCCCTACCTCACCTGGGAAACATCCGAACAGTTAGACTTAGGTTTAGACTTCAATATGTTCCAAAACCGCTTGAGCGTGAATATAGACTACTTCCAAAAGAAGACCATGGACCTGATCAAACGACAGGATGCCGGTTGGACAACCAGCATTGGTATCGAACCCCTGTATATCAACGAAGGTGAAATACACAACAGCGGTCTCGAAGTATCTGCTACGTGGTCTGATCGCGTAGGAAAAGTGGACTACTGGTTGACAGGCAACATGGCGACACTGAAGAACGAAGTCTATGATATCGGCGCGGCCGGTCCTGACGGAAAGAAACCAGTATGGACAGACGGTGCCACCTATAAAGACCTCAATCCGTTCCGTTCAGCAGAAGGAGAACCCGTGTACTCATTCTACCTCATTCAGAGCGACGGTGTATTCAAAACCCAGCAGGAAATCGACAGCCATGTGGATAAAGATGGCAACAAACTCCAGCCGAAAGCCGAGATCGGTGACCTTAAGTTCATCGACGAAAACGGAGATGGCAAAATTGACGGAAATGACCGCGTATTCATGGGTAACGCCATGCCGAAGATGACCTACGCTCTTTCTGGAGGTGTAAGCTGGAAAGATTTCACATTCAGCTTTATGTTGCAGGGTGTAAGCGGCGTGAAACTGTTCAACGCTTATAAGTTCACTGTACTAAACGAGTCACTCAGCAGCTTCAACCGTTCACGCGAAATCCTTAAGGCTCTTGACGGACCTTGTGATGCAGTGCCCCGTATCTCGGCTAAAGACCCGAACGGCAACTTCGCTACGGTTTCAGACTATTATCTGGAGAAGGGTGACTACCTCCGTATCAAGAACCTTTCACTGGGCTATTCATTTACCCGCCTGTTACAGAAATGGGGGTATATGGCCGACAGAAAAAGTACGCTCGACCTGACACTCAGTGTGGATAACCTGGCTACTTTCACCAGCTATTCCGGTATCGACCCCGAAGTGGGTAGCACCCCGGGCAGTTCAACCTATTCGTATGGTTTGGACCGCGGACAATACCCGGTTTCCAGAACTTACTCAGTGGCTTTAAAATTCAAGTTCTAACATGATAACAGATATGACAATGAAACTAAAAATAACATCCATAATAATGCTCGCTGCGCTTGTCCTCACATCCTGCAGTGATTGGTTAGAAGTGAAGCCTGAAGGAACACCGAACGAGGCTAGCTACTGGCAGACAGACGGCGACTACGAAACAGCTGTTGTCGCTATCTACGGTTGCTTCTCACTGGAAGAAACCTGGGGACGTGACCTGTTCTGGGAACAAGGATCATCTGACGATATCTTCTTCGCCCGTACCAGAGGGAATGCACAGATGAACCTCGTCAACTTTGTGGCAGATGGTTCTACAGAAGGTAGTATCAAGAATATCTACAAAGAAATGTACCGCACCATGGCTGTGTCTAACGACATCATCAACCATGCGACAAAGATGGACAACCGCTCCTATGTGATCGATCGTAGTCTTGGTGAAGCCTATTTCATGCGTGCCTTTGCACACTACATGATTGCCTACCGATATGGCCGTACAGACAATGGTGTACCCTTTGACCGCTACGAAGACTATGATCCGTATATAACGAAGATACCCGAACAGCGTGCCACCGTCATGGACAACTACCAACTGATCGTGGAAGACCTGGATAAAGCTGCGGCTTTACTCCCCTGGTTTAATGCATACACACCGGACGAATACGGCCGTGCCACCAAAGACGCCTCCCTCGCGTTGAAAGTAAAAGTGTTGGCTTACTGGGCACAACACGATGCATCAAAATGGAGTGGTATACCTGCCATCGTTGACCAGCTGGAAAGCGAAGGAGGACGTACACTGCTGGCTAACTTCTCCGATGTATTCAAGATCGAAAACGAATGGGGCAAAGAACATATCTGGTCGGTAAACTCATCCGGCACAATGATTGCCGGTAGTATCTTCCCGGGTATCATGCTCGACAACAAAGGTTGGGGACGTTACAATGGTTGGGGTAACTTCAAACCCACCCTCGAACTCTGGGCCGAATACGCAGACAACGACCTTCGCCGTCCGGCTACCATTATGCAATATGGTGATCCGTTCGTATTCTTCGGTGAAAACCGTCGTTTCTACTCAACGGCCGATAACGAATGTGGTTTCCACTTCATGAAGTATATGGATCCCTTCAAATATGGTTCATTCGATGCACAGTCGGGTGCCGGTATCAGCGATAAGATCTCTCCCAATGGTGACCGTCCGACTACAGACCTGAACATACCTATCCTTCGTTTCGCCGAGATGTTGCTCTTCAAGGCTGAAGCCCTGGTTGAAACAGGTAAGGGTGGAGATGCCGCTACGGTATTGAACCGTCTCACCACACGTGCCGGATTGGGCAACGTATATACGAATGCTACGATTGAAGACCTGATGCATGAACGTCGTTGCGAGTTGGCTGGTGAATACACCGACCGCGTGATGGACCTCAAACGTTGGGCTCCTAAATATCCGGCTGCCAAGACGAAACTGGAAGCTGCGAAACACGGTTTGAAATATACCGATCGTTCTAATCCTGACTCTCCGCTGGATTTGGCTAACAGTTCTACAATGACCATTAATGGTAAGACCTACCAGGGCGTGATCAAGATCATGGATGCCAAGACGTATGATGCCAGCAAAGCCTGTGTACTTCCGTATGAGATCAACGAAGTGCTGAAAGCCCAGGGAGCTTTGAAGCAGAACCCCGGATATAGCAGTAATTAATCCCCCATCGTAAGTTTGTAGAATAAAGGAACGAAAAGGGTAGCGGGCTGTTCTGGTCGGAAGACCCGGGACGGCCCGCTTTGTTTAAAATAGTATCTCTATACATATGATAAAATATTGGATAGCGGGAGGCTTCTCCCTTCTGATGGTTGCCTGCATGCAACCCGAAAAGACGCCGGTCGATTATGTAGACCCATTTATTGGTACCGGCTTTCACGGACACACCTACCCGGGAGCGACGACGCCCTTTGGCGCCGTGCAACTCAGCCCGGACACCCGTCGGGGCAATTGGGATGCCTGCTCGGGCTATTACTACAGCGACCATACGTTGATGGGATTCTCGCATACCCACCTCAGCGGCACCGGTTGTATTGACCTGGGGGATCTCCTTTTCCGCCCCTCCCGGCAAGACGCTTTGGTTTTCGACCATACCGATGAAACGGCCTCTCCGGGTTACTACCGTGTCCGTCTGCCCGAAGCAGGGGTGACGGTAGAGCTAACCGCCACCACCCACGCAGGTATCCACCGCTACACCTGGGATCAGGGCAAAGAACAAGTGCTCACCGTCGACCTGGCTCATCTCCTCGATAACGAAACGATCCACGAAATCTGGCTGAAACAAACCGCTCCGGACGAACTTGCCGGTATGCGCCGTACCAGCGGCTGGGTCGAAAACCAGTCGATCTATTTTGTCGCCCAATTCTCCCGCCCCTTCCAATCGGCAGAATGGGAAGTCGATGACTCCTCTGTTGTCCCTGATCCCTTATTGGGAACAGCCACACAGGTAACCCTTCTCTTCGACGGAAATAGAAACGAACCGCTTGTCTGCAAAGTCGGTCTCTCCATTGTCAGCATCGAAAACGCCCGGCTGAATCTGGAGACCGAAACCGGCACATACGGTTATCATTTCGACGATATCCGCCAGTCTGCCCGTAGCCAATGGGCGACTATCCTGGATGCAATGACCATCGAAGGCGCTACTCAGGCACAAAAGACTGTCTTTTATACCGCCCTCTATCATAGCCTGATCACTCCGAACCAGGTCAGTGATGTGAACGGACAATATCGCTGTGCTGACAATACTATCGGACAAACCCCCGAAGGTCGTCGCCAATACGCCACCTTCTCCACCTGGGATACCTTCCGTGCCTGGCATCCGATGATGACTTTAATGGATACTACCCGGGTGAATGATATGATCAATTCCTTACTCAATATATATGATGTAACCGGTGAATTACCTTTATGGCCCCTGTCTTCCGGTGAAACCAACACGATGATCGGTTACCATTCCGCTTCCATCATTGCCGATGCTTACCTGAAAGGCATCCGCGGCTATGATGTCGAGAAAGCATTTGAAGCCATGAAGGTCTCTGCCAAAAAGAACAAGAAAGGCGCTGCCGAGTATATCCGTTCCGGCTTTATCCCCGCCAACAGCAAGAAGGAATCCGTTTCCTGCCTGCTCGAATTTGCATACGACGACTGGTGCATCGCCCGGATGGCCAAGGCCCTTGGGCATGACGCCGATTACGATACATTTATCCACCGTTCGCAAAATTATGCCAATGTATTCGATGGTGCTACCCGTTTCTTCCGGGGAAAACGTTCGGACGGGAATTGGGAAACGCCTTTCGATTCCTTCGCCATCGGCCGTTCCTATACGGAAGCTACCGCCTGGCAGTACCGCTTCTTTGTCCCCCACGATGTCTATGGTATGACGCAACTATTTGGTGGACGCGAACAATTCACAGCCGACCTCGACAGCCTCTTTACCGTCTCTTCCGAGATCGCCGGCGAGATGTCTGACGTCACCGGTCTGATCGGCCAGTACGCCCACGGCAACGAACCCAGCCACCATATGGCCTACCTCTACAGCTACATCGGCCAGCCCTGGAAAACACAGGAATGGACTCGTCGCCTTCTGCACGACATGTACCAGCCTACCCCCGAAGGCATTATCGGGAATGAAGACTGCGGACAAATGTCAGCCTGGTATATACTGAGCAGCCTCGGCTTCTACTCTGTCTGCCCCGGCAGTAACCAGTTTGTACTGACGGCACCCCTACACGAAAAGGCGACCCTCCGCCTGGCGAATGGCCGCCAGTTGACTATTACCGCTAATCAACCCGCCAAGCATACCTATATCGACCATGTCTCCCTCAACGGACAGCCGATCACCAGCTGCTACATCACTTACGAGCAGTTGATGGAAGGTGGTACGCTCGACTTTACGTTGACCTCCCGTCCGAATAAGCAGTGGGGCACGGCACCGGAGGATGCTCCCTATTCCTTCTCCAGCGAGCCCATTGTATCCGTACCGACCGTCACCGGCGATCTCGATCTCTTTGAAGGAGAAACAGAAGTATGCCTCGTAACCGCCACTGAAGGCGCTGAGATCCGCTATACCCTCGACGGTAGTGAACCGACCGGACAGTCGCCGCTTTTCACCACCCCCTTCACCCTTCGTGAAACAACGACGATCCAGGCGAAAGCGTTCAAGGCCGGTTATCTGGCCAGCCGCACCTTTACGATACAAGCCCGGAAGGCTGTCCTACGTCCGGCACTGGTCCTTTCCGGCTTGCGTTCCGGAGTAGCCTATATCTACGTAGAGGGGTATTTCCGGCAAACAGCCGACCTGGCTACCGTACCTGTCAAGCAACAGGGCTTCCTGCCTGAACCTTCTATAACCGGCGCCTTGCAGGCGGATCACTTCGGTTATACCTTCTCCGGCTACTTGTATGCACCCGAAGATGGCGTATACCTGTTCTCCACCCGCTCCGACGACGGCAGCGTACTCTTTATCGGTGCCGAAAAGGTGGTCGACAACGATGCCTCCCATGCAGCGATCAATGCCACCGGACGCATCGCGCTGGCCAAAGGCTACCATCCCTTCAAACTGCTGTATTTTGAAGACTATGAAGGTGAAGAACTCTCCTGGGGCTGGTCGCTCCCCGGAAGCAGTGAACTGACTTCCATCCCTGTCGAATACTTATTTATCAACGAATATAGAACCCCATTCCCATGAATAAAAATGTAATCTGCCTGCTGCTACTCACCGCTCTTTTCGTCGGCTGCAAGGAACAATCCAAAGACGAGCAAACGCAAGACAAAAGCTGCCTTACACACACTTATGTCATGCAACATCCCTACGACGTAGCCCGTCTCATCCCCCCGGAAGGGAAGAAAGTGAAGAACGTTATCCTGATGATCGGCGACGGCATGAGTCTGATGCATGTGTATTCCGCCTGGACGGCCAACCGCGGTAAGCTCCATCTCGAGAACGCCCAGTCTACCGGTTTGTCGAAAACCTACTGCCTCGACCGCCTGATCACCGACTCCGGTGCCGGAGGTACGGCATTGGCTACCGGACATAAGACAAAATACCACTCCGTCGGCGTAGATGGTGACGGCAAGCCGTTGGAGTCGTTGATCGGTGTCGCCGCCCGTCAGGGCATGGCATCCGGTGTGGTTGTCACCTGCCGGTTGAATGATGCTACGCCTGCCGACTTCTGCTGCCACAACGTCGACCGTGATGCCGACTACGAAATCATAGCCGACTATGTCGACTGCGGTGCCGATTTCGTCTTTGGAGGCGGTGCCAAGTATTTTGAGAACCGTCCCGATGGTCGCGACCTCTTCCGGGAACTCCAGACCAAAGGCTACCAGACGCCCCGCAGTTGGGAAGAACTGGCAGGGATCGCCCAGGGTAAAGTATTCAGCGTTCCTTACTCCATGGATACCCCTCTCCCTGCCGAACGGGGCGACCTGCTGGCACGCGCTTCCCTGAAAGCCATTGAACTGCTGAATCAGAATGAGAACGGCTTCTTCCTGATGATCGAAGGCTCACAACTCGACGACTATGGCCACTTCAACGATCTTGACCTGTTGATGCAGGAAACACACGACTTCGACCGCACCGTCGGCCGTATATTCGACTGGGCGGCACAAGATGGAGAAACATTGGTAGTCGTCACTGCCGACCACGAAACCGGCGGTCTTACGCTCATCGACGGCAATCTGGAAGAAGGCCGCATCGTCGGCAAATTCTCGACCACCGACCATAGTGGCGTGATGGTACCTGTCTATGCCTTCGGCCCCGGCCACGAGCAGTTCACCGGTATCTTCGAAAATACCGATATTCCCCGTAAAATACAAACATTTATGAACCGATAAACCCTTTCATATCATGACGACACGACGCAATTTCCTCAAACGCTCCCTGCTGGCTGCCGGAGCAACGACCTTACCGGCTACCAGCCTGCTGGCGCAACAAACAACCGAAGAGAAAGTACCCAAATACCGTCTACCCTACAAGAATACCTATCTCAAGGATCCGCTGGTGGCTGAGAACGAGTATCGTATCATGAAGCCTGAAGTGATCCCCCACGGTACCTTCGCCCAAGCCCGTGAGATCCTTCCCGAACCCACCTGGGAAGGCCACTCCCGCGAGATCGAGATGTACTGGAAAGCCTGGGAGATAGGTGTCGGCAACATCAAAGACCCCGAACCCGACTCGGGCTTTGTGGCCAGCTACTTCGATACCGCCTACAACGGCAACATCTTTATGTGGGACTCTACCTTCATCACCATGTTTGCCCGCTACGGTACACGCTTCTTCCCCTTCCAGCGTACGCTCGACAACTTCTACGCCAAGCAGCATCCCGACGGCTTTATCTGCCGCGAGATCCGCGCCGACGGCTCCGACTGTTTTGAGCGTTACGACCCTACCAGCACCGGGCCGAACATCATTCCCTGGAGCGAAGTGTTGTATTACAAACAGTTCGGCGACATCGACCGCCTGCACCGGATATTTCCCGTACTCTGCTCGTACTATAAATGGCTCCGCCTCAACCGCACCTGGCGCAACGGTACTTATTGGAGTAGCGGATGGGGCACGGGGATGGACAATATGCCCCGTGTGCAACCCGAATACAATACGATCTTCAGTCACGGCCATATGATCTGGCTCGACGCCTGCCTCCAACAAGTCTTTATCGGCAGCCTGCTGCTTGAGATCGGTTTCTATACCGAACGCTGGCAAGAAATCGAAGACTTTGAAGACGAAGCCCGCTCACTTACCGCCTATATCAACGAAAACCTCTGGGACGACAAGGAGAAGTTCCTCTTCGACCAGTACCGTGACGGTTCCCTGTCCACCACGAAAGGCGTTTATGCGTATTGGGCGTTGCTGACCGACATCCTACCCAAAGACCGGCTCGATGCCCTTGTACAGGAACTCAACAACAAGGAAACCTTCAACCGCCTCTTTATGGTGCCCTCGCTGGCGGCCAACAACGAGAAGTACAAAGCCAACGGACGCTACTGGCAAGGCGGGGTATGGCCGGGCGCTACCTATATGATCCTCGAAGGCCTGCTCAAACATGGCTACCTCCAGCTGGCGCACGATATCGCCATGAATCACTACAACCATGTCTTCGAAGTATACAAAAACACCGGTACCTTCTGGGAATACTACTCGCCCGAAGCCGCTGAACCCGGCTTTATGGCGCGTCCTGACTTTATCGGATGGACAGGCCTGCCGCCGATCTCCATCCTGATCGAGTATGTCTTCGGTATCCGTTCCAACGTGTTTGAAAAGAAGATGACGATCGATGTGACCCTCACTGATGCCTACGGCCTCAAGCGTTATCCATTTGGTATGGAAGGAGTGGTGTCCGTTCAAGTGAAAAAGCGTACCTTAGCCACCCAGGAACCCCAGGTAGAAGTCACTTCCAACGTTCCCTTCGAACTCACCGTCCGTTGGGGCGAGAAGGAAAAGACGGTGGCGATCCATGAGGGAACCCAAACGGTATAAAACGACACACAGTATGAAGCATCTTGTCATCCTCCTTTCCCTACTCGCCGCCTTTACGGCGACTGCCCAGCAACAACCGGCCGACAAGCCGATCCGCTACAACGCCTTCTCGCACAACGACTACTGGCGCGAGCATCCCCTGTTCGATGCCCTCTCCTTCCGTTTCAACTGTGTAGAAGCCGACCTGTGGCTGATCGACGGCGAACTCTATGTCGCCCACGACCGGCCCGAACCGTCGCCGTCGATCACCTTCGTCCAGATGTATCTCAATCCCCTGGCCGCCTATATCAGCGCCCAGGGCGGTAAAGTCTATCCCGACGGCGACCGCCCTTTCTACCTGATGGTCGACTGCAAGACGCCGGGCGAGCCCCTGTATGAAGTCCTTCGGGAGCAGATGAAGCCCTATGCTCACCTCTTCTGTGGGCTAAAAGATGGCGTGTATGAAGAAGGTGCCGTTCTGCTCTTCCTCTCCGGTGACAAACCGGCGGCGACCGTTTCTGCCGAACAAACCCGCCTCGTCTTTCTTGACGGCCGGCTCGAAGATCTGGGTAAAGGCATTCCCCCGACTGTCAGTCCCATCCTCAGCGACAACTACGGAGCCTTCTTCACCTGGCGGGGGAAAGGGACATCGGCCGGAGGCGATAGCGACGAAATGCCCGCCGCCGAACTGCAACGCATGCGCGACCTTATTGCCCGTGTCCACGCCGAAGGTAAACTCTTCCGTTGGTGGGGCGCTCCCGATACCGAGCAATTCAAACGCTTCTTCATCTCTGAAGGTGTCGACCTCATTGGCGCCGACGATCTGAAGGTCCTCGACACCGTCCTGGCTACTCCTGTCGAGTAAATCCGGACGCAGGCCTCAACCTGGCGAGGCGCACAAAAAAACATCATTATGTTCGAAAACGTTCATCATTATGTTTGGAAACAAACGCGATGATGTTCGTTTTCGAACATAATGATGTTTTTTGGGGTAGCTGTAGTGCTTAAAATACCTACAGGTACCCTTGGATTATAAGGTGGTGAGCTTGAGATTGCGCCATGCTACTTTGATGCCGCCACCGTCGTGGATCTGGAGGGCGATGCGGCCTTGGCCGGCGCCGATCTTCTCATCGTTGAGGTTGACCATTTCTTCGCCGTTGAGCCAAGTAGTTACGTTGTCACCCACGACTTTGATGCGCAGGGTGTTCCAGTCTTTTTCTTTCAGGATGGTTTCTTTTTCATCCGGGATCTGTACTAACCAGCCACGGCCATAGGATTCGTAAATGCCGCCGGTGTCGTGTCCTTTCGGAGCCACTTCTACCTGCCAGCCGTTTACCTTCACGCCTTCTTCAATGAAAGAGCGGATAAATACGCCTGAGTTACCGTCGGCTTCCTGTTTAAATTCGACTGTCAGGTCGTAGTTGTCGTAGTATTCGCGGGTAGCCATGTAGCCGTATTGTTTGTCAGGACCGCTTTCGCAATAGAGGAGACCATCTTTCACGTACCAGAGTTCAGTGCCGTATACGTCCCAGCCCGTCAGGTCTGTACCGTTGAATAACGTTACTTCTTTTGATTTGGTGGGCAGTTCCTTTACCTTGATATTGCGGAAAGAAGCAGGGTAGCCATGGTCTTGCAGGCAGAATACGCCTTTGTGAGCCAGACCGTACTCGGGGGCATTGGTCCACTTACCGCTGTTCTTACGGGTGAACCAGTCTTCTGTCCAGGCTTCGAATTCAATGGTTTTCACGCCATTCATCCAATATTCTACGTGGCCGTTGTCGAATACGATTTTCGAATTGTTCCACTCTCCGGCAGGATTTACTTTTACCTGGCTCAGGTCGGGGATGTACATGGCATAGTCAGCACCTAATTTTTGCCACTCTTCGAGCGGACTTGCAAAACCTTCGTTGTCGATCAACTGATATTCCGGCCCTGTTACATACGGGACCGCATATTGCGGGCGCTCAACCACGTGGTAAAGCATACCGCTGTTGCCGCCTTTCGACAGTTTCCAATCCCAGGAAATGATGAAGTTTTCATACTGCTTGGCTGTGACGATGTAACCGCTTTCGTCGCTACCTTCACCTTTGGCTTGGATGCATCCGTCAACCACGTGCCAGGGCTGGGTCAGTTCGATGCCGTTGTAATCTTTCCAGCCGTTGAGCGTTTGTCCGTCAAACAGCAGTTGCCAGCCGTCGGCTGCCTCTTCCGGGGTCAGTGTGTTTTGCTTTGTTCCGTTGCAGGCCGTCAGCAATACGATTGACGCACATGCCGTGAACAAGATTGAATAGATTGTTTTTTTCATTCCTTGTAATTTTAGATTAGTAAATGGGTATAATTCTCATCCTGCAAAGATAGTGAAAGTCTATATTCTGCAGGTAAAAAGGCTCATATATAATTAGTTCCGTCGTTACATCCGTTCCGGGACTTCAATACCGAGCAACGACATACCCGTTTTCACCACATCGGCGATATTGGCCGAGAGGATGAGGCGGAACTGTTGCACCACGGCATTTTCTTCGCGGAGGATGGAGAAGTCGTGATAGAACTGGTTGTATTCCTTTACCAGGTCGTAGATGTAGTTGGCTACGAGTGCAGGGCTGCATTCGGTAGCGGCCTCCTTCACTACGCCGGCAAAGTTGGCCAGGAGCTGAATCAGGTTCTCTTCTTTTTCGGAGATAGAGAAGTCGAGCGGCAGTTGTGCGGGCAATACGATTCCCTGTGCTTCGGCTTTCCGTAATACCGAACGGATACGGGCGTAGGTGTATTGGATGAACGGTCCCGTGTTGCCATTAAAGTCAATGGATTCCTTCGGGTTGAAGGTCATGTTCTTGCGGGGGTCTACTTTCAGGATAAAGTATTTCAGGGAGCCGAGTCCTACCACGCGGGAAATATCCTGGGCTTCTTCGGATGTCATCTCGTCCAACTTGCCCAGTTCGAGGGAGATTTCGTGTGCCGTGCGGATCATTTCGTCCATCAGGTCGTCGGCATCTACGACGGTTCCTTCGCGGCTTTTCATCTTGCCTTCGGGCAGTTCGACCATACCGTAAGAGAAGTGGGTGAGCCCTTTCCCGAACGCAAAGCCCAGCTTGTCGAGCAGGATGGATAAAACCTGGAAATGGTAGTTCTGTTCATTTCCTACGACGTAGATCATCTTGTCGATCGGATAGTCGTCAAACCGCAGTTTGGCTGTACCGATATCCTGCGTCATATAGACGGAGGTGCCGTCGGCACGGAGCAACAGTTTCTCATCCAGTCCGTCGGGGGTGAGGTCGGCCCATACGGAGGCGTCTTCGCGGGTATAGAATATACCTTCGGCGACACCGCGCAAGACTTCGTTCTTTCCTTCCAGGTAAGTTTCCGATTCGTAGTATATTTTGTCGAAGTCGACACCCATCCGTTTGTATGTTTCATCAAAACCGGCATATACCCAACTATTCATCATTTCCCAGAGGGCACGTATTTCCACATCACCAGCTTCCCATTTGCGGAGCATTTCACGTGCTTCGGCCATCAGGGTGGATTGGGCTTCGGCGGCTTCTTTGGCCAGGCCGGTAGCTTCGAGCTCTTTTAGTTCCTGCTTGTAGTGTTTGTCGAACAAGACATAGAAGTCGCCGATCAGGTGGTCGCCTTTCTTGCCGGCTTTTTCCGGGGTGACGCCTTCGCCCCATTTTTGCCACGCCAGCATGGACTTGCAGATATGAATACCGCGGTCGTTGACGATATTGGTTTTCACCACCTTGTATCCGTTGGCTTTCATGATCTCAGCCAAACTGAAACCGAGCAGGTTGTTGCGGACATGGCCGAGGTGGAGCGGTTTGTTGGTGTTGGGAGAAGAATATTCGATCATGACCAGCTTAGACGCGCCGGTTACCGGAACAATCCCATACGACGGTTGGACATGGATGTCATTCAGCAGTTGGATCCAGCAGGAAGCTGACACCGACAGGTTCAGGAACCCTTTGATCACATTGAATCCGGCGATAGCGGCTTCGTTGGCCTGCAGGTATTCGCCGATCTCCTGTGCTGTTTGCTCAGGCGACTTTTTAGACTGCCTCAGGAAAGGGAATACAACGAGGGTGAGATGTCCTTTGAATTCTTTTTTTGTCTTCTGTAACTGTATCTGGTCGGCGGTCACTTCCGCATTATACAGTTCTTTGATGCAGACCTGGATGGAACCGGTGATTTGTTGTTCGATGCTAGCCATAGGGTATCTATCTTCTTATTTTGCGGCAAAGGTAACAAAAAAATAAGGCTGCTTCTGCAAGCAACCTTATTAACAATAGGTATATAGTCCTATTATTTTACAATTTCGTTCAGTTCTGAACCGGCTTTGAACTTAACTGATTTGCGAGCCGGGATAGAAATAGTAGCTTTTGTTTTCGGGTTTACACCTTTACGAGCTGCTTTTTCTGATACAGAGAAAGAGCCAAATCCAAGAAGAGCAACCTTCCCACCTTCTTTCAATTCGTTAGAAACTGTTTCTACAAATGCATCTACTGCTTTTTTAGCGTCTACTTTGCTTAAGCCGGCCTTCTCGGCTACTGCGCTGATGAATTCTGTTTTGTTCATGATAGATTAATGTTGATATGATTAATACATTATAACTCTTCTCATTGATTCGAAAGTTGGCATCAAATGTAGCTTTATTTTGATAGCTTGCAAAAAAATCAGGCGTTTTTTTTGGCTATGGAGGCGATTTAGCTGGAAAAGGGAACAAAAGAAACTAAAATATAGTACCTTTGCTTCAAAATGGAAGCAGCAATATGATGAATCAAGGCAACCAGGGGTTTCTCAGTAGTATCCCTCCGGTGACGAAAAATCTGATCATAATCAACATACTTTTCTGGATAGCAAGCATTACGCTGCCTAAGGTTGGAATAAATCTGGTCGATTGGTTGGGGTTGCATTTCCCGGGGGCGAAGGACTTTAGGCCTTACCAGATCATCTCTTATATGTTCATGCATGATACTCGTTCGTTTGGGCATGTTTTCTTTAATATGTTCGCGGTTTATATGTTCGGGCGCGTATTGGAAAATGTATGGGGGGCGAAGCGATTTCTGATTTACTACATGGTGACCGGTATCGGGGCGGGTCTGATACAGGAGCTCACCTGGCTGTATGATATCTATTCCTTTGCATCTGCACACGGATATACCGTGATGGGAGTGATCCAGAATGATCCTACGCTGAATCACATGATCACGATCGGAGCTTCCGGCTCTGTCTTTGGCGTGTTATTGGCGTTCGGTATGATCTTTCCCAATGTGCCGTTGTATATCATGTTTATTCCGGTGCCGGTTAAGGCCAAATATTTTGTGATAGGGTATGGGTTGATCGAACTGGTCATGGGAGTAGCTAATTTCAGTGGGGATTCGGTTGCCCACTTTGCCCACTTGGGCGGGATGTTGTTCGGATTCTTTATGGTCCGGTATTGGAAGAAGAAAGATGCTGATCATGGACGCTATTTTTACTAGTCTCAAACGAACGTTTCATGCCGGGAATATCCTGGCAAAGCTCATTTATATCAATGTCGGCCTGTTTGTGCTGATCCGCTTGGCGGCGGTGATATTTATGTTGTTCAATATACAGGGGGTGCCTTTCCTGCTTTACCTGCAGATGCCGGCGTCGCCTGAACTGTTCCTGCATCGTCCCTGGACGCTGTTTACCTATATGTTCACCCACTATGATTTCCTCCATATCCTGTTCAATATGTTGTGGTTGTACTGGTTTGGGGGTATCTTCCTGCAATTCTTCAATGAACGGCAGTTGGGTGGGTTGTATGTGCTGGGGGGAATCGCCGGTGGACTGCTGTTTATGCTGGCCTATAATGTGTTCCCTTATTTCAGCCAGGCGGCTGATTTCAGTTACCTGATGGGGGCGTCGGCCTCGGTGATGGCCATTGTCTTTGCCGTTTCGTTCTACCGGAAAGACTATGAGATCCAACTCTTCCTCTTCGGACGGGTAAAACTAATCTACCTGGCCCTGTTTACCTTTGCCCTGGATTTTCTGGCGATCACCTCCGATAATGCCGGTGGACATATTGCCCATATCGGCGGAGCGTTGCTTGGTGTCTGGTTTGCCTCCCGTATCTCTTCGGGGAAAGACCTGACGGCTCCGATGAACCGTTTGATCGATTGGTTTGTTAATCTAGGGAAACGGAAACCGACCATGCGTGTCACCTACCGCCGTGGCGAGACCGATATGGAATACAACGAACGCAAGAACAGAGACACGAAAGAGCTGGATGCCATATTAGACAAACTGAAACAGTCGGGGTATGACAGCCTTTCGGCAGACGAAAAACGAAAATTGTTTGACGCAGGAAAGTAGCAGTGTCTGTATATGAAATTGTTGCAAATCTTATTTGGAAGCCTTTTGTTACTGGGGAATATCATCATCGCGCTGTTGATGATCGCAGGTGCTTATGCGGGGCATGTCTCTCCGGAGAAAAGCTTGTTGGCCGCCTATGTGGGGCTGGCTTTTCCAGTTTTCTTTGTGGGGAACCTGCTCTTTTTGATTAGTTGGCTCTTTGCCAAAAAGTGGAAACAAGCGCTCTTCGTCTTGTGTATGTTCCTTGTTTGCGGGAAGTCCATCATCCAGTATTTTCCCTTTCATGGCGATACCGATCCGCTGCCGGAAGAACGTATGCTGAAGGTGTTGACATATAACGTGATGAATTTTGCAGGCAAGCGGCATACGCCTCTTTCGCCCAATAAGATCGTGCAATATATTGCCGATTCGGGAGCGGATATTGTTTGTTTGCAGGAATATGCGGTGGCAAAGAGTGAGAAGGAACTCAATGCCGGCGTGCTATACAAAGCTCTGTCGATGTATCCCTATCGGGTTATCACCGAACTGAATTCTACCCACTACCGCAGTTCGGGCATTGCGGTCTTTTCCAAATATCCGATCCGGAGTCCCCGGGAAATCAATTATAACAGCCAATACAACGGATCGGCTGTCTGCGAAATAGAGGTGGATGGCAAGACGGTTACCCTGATAAATAATCACCTGGAATCATTTCGCCTCACGCAAGAGGATAAGAGTCAGTACTCCAATCTGATCAAGACAATGGATTCGGATATGTTGGAAGGTATCCGGGGCACTTTCCAGCAGAAACTGGGGCCGGCTTTTGTGAAGCGTGCCGAACAGGCTCGGCTGGTAGCCCGGGAAGTTAAAGAAGCAAAGGGAGACTACATTCTTGTCTGCGGTGACTTTAACGACACACCGAATTCGTATGCCCATCGTACGGTGCAGGGCGATCTGATTGACGCCTTTGAGACTTCAGGTTGTGGAATGGGAGTGACTTATAACCGGAATGTGTTCCGCTTTCGTATCGACAATATCCTGCATTCATCCAATATGAAAGCCTTCAATTGCACGATTGATAAAGTGAAGTATTCAGACCACTATCCAATGTGGTGTTACTTGCAAATGAACTGATCCCCTGCAACGGGTTTGATCCCCTTACGCTTACCGGGCTTTCTTGGCCGCATGCCGGATATCGTTCAGCAGGCCTTCGGCGAAGTAAAGCGTAGCATTGCAGAATAACGTCGGGTCTTTGATACTGGCAACCGTATTTCCCTCCCCTTCCCGGGCGATCACTGATTCGGCAGGCCAGGTTTTGTACCGTTTATCGTTGTCCTGATCGTACTGGTAGACAATGTCTTTGACCTCTACCCGGTATTTGTTGTCAAAACAGGAAATGGTTAGTTTGTACTTCATCATCGTTTTATCCGTTTCGTTCAGCAACAGTTCTACTTTAGAACTTACCAGTATGGTCTGCCGGTTTTTGTTGGAGGATACATTCGACAGGAATACATCCCTTCCATAGGTGCTGACTGCCCATTGGTTGAGCGTAGTATACAGCTCCGTTTTACCGGCATTGATCTCTACTTCCCAGGCATAACAAACTTTTCCGTTCCGCATGGGAGCGCAGGAAGACTGTGTTTGTCCCTGCACCAAGCCGAGCATGGGAATCCAAAACAACAAAAACAATACTACTTTTTTCATACTTTCACTTTTTCTTATTTGAACCAGACCTGTATTATTTCTCCGATGATCGTTTTCATGGAGCCTTCAGTCGTTTCGCCTCCTTTACGACATTCCATCAGCAGCCAGGGTGTTTCGGCATCTGCATGCTGGAAAGACAGGGTGAATATTTCTTCTGCAGCTAAGGCTTTATAGGCGAGGCTGTTTTCAGGAACAGCGATTTGAGCGACTGTTTTGCCAAACATCTGGTTGGTGCCTTTCCACTGTAACCCTGTATTGTCGAGGGCTTTTTGTGAAGCGGTAGACAGGGTGGCTTTGCTGGCAGGCAGCATATCCAGGATAGTGGCCGGGATCTGTGCGGCCGGGATGGATACGAAGCCTTCTTTGGGTGACGACGGCTGCGGCTGGGAAACGACAGATTGGGTTTCCTTTACGGTGGCCTGGGCGGGTTCAGTCTGTGCCCGTGACCATTGGGGAGCTGCAGCCGGCGGGTTGAGTACTTTGGCAAAAGCTTCAAACGTCTCGTCTGCAAAGTCGATTGTCCCTTTCCGGAACTTGCCTGTGATTCGGTTCAGTTTGCCTTTGTACAGCGTGTTTTCATCCGTGATCCATTCCTCGGCGGTGTATTTTTCCGGGTCTTTCTTGTAGGAAACGCCATATTCATACCGTATGCCGCTGATGCTTAGCGTACAGGAGCCTTCTTCACAGGTGGCAATGAGACGGTAAGACATCATTGACCGGTCGAGCGAAAGCGCCGTACTGGTGAATACGATATACTGCTTGCCTGTAAAGGCCAACGAGCCTGCTTCGCGGTCAGCGAAAACAATTCGGTTGCTTTCATCAACAGCCTGCTTCTCCAACCAACCTTGAGCGAGGTTAAATAGTTGATCTTTCGATAATTGCAAATTATCATATGTGCAGGAGAACACTACTTTTCCGTTTTCGACCGGAACAGCTCCGGCCAGGTAACGTGAATCATCCTGGGCCTTCGATTGCATGCAAATCAGAAGGCAAGTAAATAGCAACAAGTGTTTCATAGGTCTTATATTGTCCAGAGCAAAGATAACTAAATATGGACGAATATACTAAGACTGTGACAAATAATTGCACCAATTGCGTTTTGACAATTAAAAAAAGTCTATATTTGCACCCTGTGAAAAAAGCATATAAATAATGTATAAATAAAACTAACGGTTCAAATGCAAAACAAAGGATTTGTAAAGGTCTTCGCAGTTCTGCTCACGCTCGTATGTTTGTTTTACCTGTCATTCTCATTTGTGACAGCGCATTACAACAACAAAGCGGCTGAGTATGCTGGTGGAGATGCTGTAAAAGAGAGTTTTTATATCGACTCGCTGTCAACCCAAAAAGTGTGGTTAGGATACACGCTGAAGCAATGTCGGGAAATGGAAGTTACCTTGGGGCTTGACCTGAAAGGTGGTATGAACGTGGTGCTGGAATTGAACGTTCCGGACGTCGTTCGTTCACTTTCCAACAAGAATCCGGACCCGAACTTCAACCAGGCGCTTGAGTTAGCTCATGCCCGTCAGGCTACCAGTAACAAAGATTTCATCGACTTATTTGCCGAAGAATACAAGAAACTGGATCCGGGTGCACGCCTTTCTGCCATTTTCAGTACATTCGAGTTGAAAGATAAAATCACGCCGCAGAGTAGCGATGCTGAAGTAGTGACCGTATTGAAAAGCGAAGCTAAGAGTGCTATCGATAATTCATTCAACGTATTGCGTACCCGTATCGACCGTTTCGGTGTAGTTTCTCCGAACATTCAACGACTGGAAACAGCCGGACGTATCCTGGTGGAACTTCCGGGTGTGAAAGAACCCGAACGTGTACGTAAACTGTTGCAGGGTAGCGCTAACCTGGAATTCTGGGAAACATATCGTTTGCCGGAAATCTACCAGCAATTGGCTGATGTAAACAAAATGTTGGCTGCTATGCAAGCTAAACCGGAAGAAGTTTCAACTCCTACCGAAGAAGTAGCTGCTTCGGCTGATACTACGGAAGAAGTTTCGGCTTCTGAGTCAGGTGAAGCTGATTCCTTGTTGGCACAACTCGATCAGCCGGGTAGTGAACTGCAGACACAGGATATGGCTGAATTTGCCAAACAGAATCCGTTGTTTGCCCTGTTGCAGCTCAATAACTACAATGGCCAGCTGATGAACAGCTCTGCGATTGGTGTTGCTAGCGCAGTAGACATGGTTAAGATCAATGAATACCTCGCGATGAAGCAGGTAAAAGATATGTTGCCCCGTAACCTCTCCCTCAAATGGGGTGTGAAGGCTATTGACGAAAAGGGCATGTATTTCGAATTGTATGCACTGAAATCATCTAACCGTGACGGTTCGCCTGCACTGGGTGGTGACGTGGTATCTGATGCCGTAGCCGATTTCCACCAACAAGGCGGACGCACCGAGCAGATAGTCAGTATGACTATGAATGCAGAAGGTGCTAAACAATGGGCTCGCGTAACAAAAGAAAATGTGGGTAAGCAAGTGGCCATCGTCCTTGACGAAATGGTATACTCTGCACCGAACGTACAGGTGGAAATCGCTGACGGTCGTTCACAGATCACCGGTAACTTCACTCCCGAAGATGCCAAGGACTTAGCGAACGTATTGAAGTCAGGTAAGATGGCCGCCTCTATCCATATCGTACAGGAGGACGTGGTTGGACCGTCACTCGGACAGGAAGCTATTACCGCCGGTGTGATCTCGTTCATCATCGCGTTGATCATGCTTGTACTCTATATGTGCGTAATGTACGGATTGATTCCGGGTCTGATCGCCGACTGTGCGTTGATCCTGAACATCTTCTTCACCATGGGTATTCTTGCCTCTTTTCAGGCGGTACTGACATTACCCGGTATTGCGGGGATGGTGTTGACGCTGGGTATGGCTATCGACGCTAACGTGTTGATCTACGAACGTACGAAAGAAGAGTTGCGTGCCGGTAAGTCGCTGGCGAAAGCTATCTCCGATGGTTACAGCAATGCTTTCTCGGCTATCTTTGACTCCAACGTGACATCTATCATCACCGGTATTGTGCTGTTCTACTTCGGAACAGGTCCGATCCGTGGTTTTGCCACCACGATGATCATCGGTTTGATCGCCTCTTTCCTCACTGCTGTGTTCTTGACACGTATCGTGTACGAAGCACTGTTGGCAAAAGATAAAATTAAGAACCTTACCTTCACCACTTCTTTGTCGAAAGACTTGTTGGTGAATCCGAAGATCAACTTCCTCGGCGTACGTAAGGTGGGTTACCTGATCCCTGTTGTGATCATCGTACTGGGTTCTATCTCCATGATGACGATCGGTTTGAACAACGGTATCGACTTTACGGGTGGACGTAACTACATCGTTCGCTTCGACAAGGATGTGAATACCGAACAGGTACGCGACATGCTGGACGACCAGTTGGAAGGAGCCGTAGGTGTAATCACCATTGGTACACCCAACCAGGTACGTATCTCTACCAACTACAAGATCCAGGATTCCGATCCGTCGGTCGACCAGGAGATTGAAGCTAAAATGTTTGCCGGCTTGCAGTCGCTGCTGCCTGCCGATGTTACGCAAGATCAGTTTGTGCAGAATTATGTACAGAGTTCGCAGAAAGTAGGACCGAGTATGGCTGAAGATATCCGCAACAGCGCTATTCTGGCCGTTATCTTCGCTATGATCTGTATGGCATTGTATATCCTGCTCCGTTTCCGTGATGTAGCATTCTCGGTAGGTACGTTTGTGTCGGTATTTGCCACCACACTGTGTATCATCGCTTGCTATACGATGCTGTGGAAGGTATTACCGTTCTCCATGGAAGTCGACCAGACGTTTATTGCTGCTATTTTGACTATTATCGGTTACTCTATCAACGATACCGTGGTTGTATTCGACCGTATCCGTGAAACGATCGGGCTCTATCCGAAACGTGACCGCTACCAGGTGATTAACGATGCGTTGAACTCTACGCTGGCTCGTACGTTCAATACTTCGTTCTCTACATTCCTGGTCGTATTGATCATCTTTATCCTGGGTGGTAGCACGATCCGTAGTTTCACCTTCGCAATCCTCTTAGGGGTAGTTATCGGAACGTATTCGACACTGTTTATCGCTACACCGATCGCCTATGAAATCCAGAAGAGAAGGATTAATAAAAAAGCGGCTGCCTTAGCCGCTAAATAATCCGGATCGACAATAAATAAATATGGGGCCGACTCTATTATGAGCCGGCCCTATTTGTTGTAGATTATGTGAGCACTGAAAAAGCTTTCAAACAGTTAGCCAATCATATCCGAACAATATTGAAGAAACTGTTTATAAGCGCTACCTCAGGGATCATGTCGATAGGATGGGTGGACGATCAGATATAACTATGTGCCTTTTGGGATAATAACTTTGTAATTCGAACAAAACCCGTACTTTTGAAAGGAAAAGGTGAATACGGGAGTAATCTCCTCTTCTGATCCCTTTGTTTTGATGAAAAGAGTCATATACTAAAATAGAAAATCATGACAAAAGTAAAGTTAATCTTATCCATCTTGTTTTTTGTGGCAGGTGCAGTTTGCCTGCATGCGGTTGATTTGAAATCTATCTACACCCAACAACCTAACGACCCGGAGGCTTTCTTCTTCACACCGGAGAACTACCATTTCAAAGCTGACGGTAAAACCGATGTGTCTGATATCCTGCAGGCAGCTATTAACCAGGTAAAGAAGGAACGAAACTTTGGTATCCTCTTTATCCCCGATGGGAAGTACCGGATCAGTAAGACCATTTATGTGCCGGGGGCTATCCGCCTGATCGGTTATGGTAAGAACCGTCCGGAAATTATCCTGACCAAAAACTCTCCGGGTTTCCAGGAAGAAGTTCCCACCGATAAGGGTAAAGCCAGTTATATGTTCTGGTATGTGGGAGGTATTGTTGAACCGGGTGGTCCGGTACGTGATGCCGGTGCAAGTACGTTCTATAGTGCCATGTCGAACATCAACCTGCGCATAGAAGACGGTAACTCGCATGCGGTCGGTTTGCGTACGCACTATGCCCAGCACAGTTTTATCAGCCACGTAGCTGTGTATGCAGGTAAAGGCAAGGCCGGACTGTTTGAAGTAGGGAATGAAATGGAGAATGTGGCCTTCTTTGGTGGCGATTATGGCATTTATAGTACTAAAGCATCACCTGGCTGGCAAGTAATGATGGTTGATTCCTATTTTGAAGGACAACGTAAGGCGGCTCTCCGGTGTCAGGAAACCGGTCTGGTGATGGTCAATATCCAGGTTAAGAACGTTCCTACCGTCTTTGATATTGATCCTAATTACGCTGATCGATTGTTTGTTGAGAACGGTCGTTTTGAAAATGTAAGTGGTCCGGCTGTTATCATCAGTAATGAAAACAATAGCAACAATGCGATCACTTTCCGTGATGTGGCGTGTAGTAATGTGCCTGTATTGGCTACATACAGCCGTAGCAACACGGATACGAAAGTAGCTCATAAGATGTATGTCATCAGGAATTACGCCCATGGTTTGCAGATGGACAATATGTCGGCACGCCCCGAATACTGCACGGTAGTCGATGTGGATCCGATCCGGCAGATGCCCACCGCATTGGTACGTGATATTCCCGCTTTACCGGCGATGGAAACATGGGTAAATCTTCGTGATCTCGGAGCCAAGGGGGATGATGAAGCGGATGATACCAAAGCGATCCAGGCCGCTATTGATCAATACGACAATATCTATGTGCCCCAGGGTTGGTATCGCATTACCGAAACATTGAAGATGCGTCCGGGTACAAAACTGATTGGCCTGCATCCGTTCGGTACGCAGTTTCGTCTGGACGAAAGTACGCCTGCATTCAGTGGTTTCGGGGCGCCGAAAGCTATGCTGGAATCATCGGAAGGTGGTACGGATATCCTGAATGGTATCGGAATCAATACAGGTGGTTACAACTATCGTGCCGTAGGTGTGAAGTGGATGGCAGGTAAAGATTCTTACCTCAATGATATCAAATTTGTGGGAGGACACGGAGGATTGACCAAACCCAGGCCGGGCGATCCTACACGTCAGGATGCTTACTGGAACCAGCCGCCCCGTATCAGTTCACCGATGGATCCAGTAGCCGAACAGGGTATGGATCTGGCGTGGGATAACCAGTATTGGAGTTTCTGGATCACCAACAACGGGGGTGGAACCATCAAAGATGTGTGGACCGCATCTACCTACGCCGCCAGTGGCTTGTATGTGAACAACACCATTACGCCCGGACGTATCTATGCCATGTCGCTGGAGCACCATGTGCGTAACGAAGCTCGTTTCAAGAATGTAGCTAACTGGAAGGTCTATTGCTTCCAACTGGAAGAAGAAAGCCGGGAAGGGACCCAATGTCAGCCGATCGAAATGGACGGTTGCCGGGATATTACCTTTGCCAACCTGTATATGTTCCGTGTGATCCGTATCAACGAGCCATATCCGTATTCAATCCGAATGTGGGAAAACTGTGAGAATATCGAGATACTGCACCTGCATAACTATTCGCAAATCAAATATACAACCGACAATCCGATGTACGACATCAACAAGGATATCGAAGTGCGCCCCTGGGAACTGCAACAACTTCTGTATACCGGAAATGAACCGCGTCGTGTGCCGCTAACCAACGAAACGGGCAAAGTACAGCAATTGGCCAAAGGCTTTGAATTTGCCGAAGGAATCACCAGCGACAGTAAAGGAAATGTATATTTCTCCGAACAACGTTTTCGCCGGGTGTATAAGTGGTCTGTAGAGACGAGCACGGTTTCGCTGGTTTCCGACTTCCCCTGGGAACCGATGTCACTGGGCGTGGATACGCAGGATAATCTGTTGGTAGTGTTCCGTTATAAATCACAACCGGGATATTTGGTGGACGGTAAACAGGAAGTGCCTATTACCTATCCGGATACAAAAGGAACCTCTTTTGCCGGATATGGGAATAATGCCTTCGAAACGCGTGTGTATGCCATTGATCCGGATCGTCCCGAAGAAACAATCAACGCATTACCAAAAGTGCCGATGGGATCGGTGTCGCATGTCGCCAAAGCTTTGTATCCCTCGAATCGTTGGCGTGACTTCCACGATTTCAATACTGTCGTAATGTTCAAACCCGAAGGTTGCTTTGTAGCTCCCGACGGTAAGACGATCATACCTGACCAGTACGACCTGGCGCGCGGATCATCCCTGCTGGAGGCGTATCCGGGTAAACCTTTCTATGCTTCCGACGAATACGATCGCCGCATGGTGCGTATGGATGTGGCGGCTGACGGCACTTTGTCTAACCTGAAATACTTTGTGGAATGGGGTGAATTCGGTTCGACGGTAGATCGGAACGGCAGCCTCTATGTGGCTGACGGGAATATCCTTGTCTTCGACAAAGACAGTAAGCAGACCGGCTATATTGAAGTGCCTGAACGTCCTTCCAGCATCTGCTTCGGTGGAAAGGATGGAAATATATTGTTCATTACCGGACGTGCGGGATTGTTCAGCGTGCGGGTGAGGTAAGTATGGCCAGATTCCGGTATTTCTCGACACGCTGTTGCTCCATTCTTA
Source organism: Tannerellaceae bacterium (assembly GCA_031555145.1). Classification (GTDB taxonomy): domain Bacteria; phylum Bacteroidota; class Bacteroidia; order Bacteroidales; family Tannerellaceae; genus JAJDIA01. Next base: position 27,241 of record JAVBUR010000101.1, read on the forward strand.
GTTCGTCGGCTTTGATCTGATGTTCAAACTTATGATTACGTTGTTCGACGCGCACCAGTTTCATCATGTCGAATTTTTCGGTGGTCCGTTTCTGCGTGACAATGACCGAATCCATATATCGTTGCCCCAATGTGGTATTTCCTATTCTCAGGTAGTATTTGCATAAGATTGGATACAGATTCACGGGTGAGAGATAAGGGCCAAGCTGATGGTTATATTCTTTGGCCAGGTCGATACAGTATTTACACATGCTGTATGTCCGGGGCTGTGGGGTGAGGGGGGATTGTGATGACTGTAAATAGATAATTGTATCATTCTCTTTGCATATCGCTTTTAAGTCTTGCTTTACATTCTCTGGAGTGTAGTTGTCTTCATAGTGCAGTTGGTATGCCATCGTATGGAACCGGTTTTCAAACTCCCAACGGTGGTTTCCGGCAGCGTCGGCAGCCTCTTTCATATACATACAAAGTGTATCGGCCTGTTCCCTGCTTAATACATAATCCATTTTCCACCTGAGATCTTTTATTTCCATGGCATATGATGCGTATGGCTTGTCTATCATCTTCATATAAGGATTATTAGTATCTGTTACAGAAGAAGCAAAACTACAGATAGGTATAACAAGGGCAATGGATAGAGCCGTAGACTTCATTTGCATGGGGTTTCTTATGTGATATTCGGTTAATATAAGCATATAGCAAAAATATAGAATAGAATGAAAAGTCAAAGCCCTGTTACAAAAAACAGATCGTGTTTTGTGAGAAAAAAAGAAGCCGCTCCGGTTGTTCGGGAACGGCTTCTTTCCTATATATAATAAAGTGGGGTTACAGAATCGCTTCGATCTTTTCGATGAATTTGTCTTTGGTAGTTGCACCAACTACTTTATCTACCATTTTACCGTCTTTGAAGAAGATCACTGTCGGAATGTTACGGATACCGAACTGGCCAACCACGTCATTGTTGCTGTCCACATCCATTTTACCAATAACCACACGGCCATCATAGTCTTGAGACAGTTCCTCAATAATCGGGCCGATCATGCGGCAAGGTCCGCACCATTCTGCCCAAAAGTCTAAAACCATTGGCTTTCCGGAGTTTACATATTCGTCAAAGTTTCCGTCTGTAATTTGTAGTGCCATAATTGTAATGTTGTTTTATAGGGTTGTTTTCTTATAAGTTTCAAAAGTACATATTCTTCACGTGACGAACAAACTAACCATTGATTTTGAAGTCGATATTCTCGTTTTCTTCCAGAAAGTCGATAAGCTCACGTGTGACATTCAGCCGTGTTTGCTGTGCCACCAGATTAATGGAAACATTTTGTTCCCCGTCAATGACCTTAAAATATAACAAACTATTGCCCGGATTGTTCTTGATCAGGACAGAAAGTTCGTTGATTGTCGGATCGTCCAGTCCGTGTATAGGCAAGGTGATGCTGATCCGTTCGATCAGCTTGTCTTTCTCATCCTGTAGGAGGCGGATATTGTTGATCCGGAAATCGAGTTCATTCTCGCGGTATTGTTTCGGTTCCACACGGCCACGGATAAGGAGGTACATCCCTAGTTTCCCGTATTTCGCATATTCGATATAGTCATTACCAAACAGGGCGATCTC
>JAVBUR010000099.1:0-16355 GCA_031555145.1 Tannerellaceae bacterium
CCGGATGTATTTAAACACATCTCCGGCGTAATCTTTGACGAAACCAAACGATTGGGTTTCCTGGTTGAGAAAGTGCTCCAAATGTCGCTCTTCGAACGGCAAAAGACTGCTCTCAAGCTGAAAGAAATCGACGCCAACGACCTGGTGGCAGGTGTAGCCAACACCTTCGCCCTGAAAGTAGAGAAATACGGCGGAACGATCGATATCGATCTGCAGGCTGAATCCTCAACGATCTATGCCGACGAACTGCATATCACCAACGTCTTATTCAACCTCATGGACAATGCCGTGAAATACCGTCGGCAGGAAGTCCCGCTCACGCTCATGGCACGTACCTGGAATGAGGCAAACAAGCTGACGATCTCAATCGAAGACAACGGGGTTGGTATCAAGAAAGAACACCTCAAAAAGGTATTTGACCGCTTCTACCGCGTACCTACCGGCAACGTACACGACGTCAAAGGTTTCGGACTCGGATTAGCCTATGTGCGAAAAATGATTGAGGATCACGACGGCACCATCCGTGCAGAAAGTGGTCCAGGCAATATAGGAACAAAATTTATTATTACTTTACCTCTTATAAAAAGTTAATTATGGAAGAGAAAATGAAAATCTTCTTTTGTGAAGACGACGAGAATTTAGGGATGCTTCTAAGGGAATACTTACAAGCAAAAGGGTATGTGACCGATCTCTTCTCCGATGGGGAAGCCGGTTTCAAAGGCTTTACCAAAGGTAAATACGACCTCTGTGTATTGGATGTGATGATGCCGAAGAAAGACGGTTTTACGTTGGCACAGGAAATCCGTTCCATCAATCCCGAAATACCGGTAATCTTCCTGACTGCTAAGACGATGAAGGAAGACGTACTGGAAGGTTTCAAGATAGGAGCTGACGACTACCTGACCAAACCGTTCAGCATGGAAGAATTGCTGTTGCGCATCGAAGCCATCCTGCGTCGTGTGAAAGGGAAAAAAATGAAAGACATTCCTTTCTACAAGCTGGGTAACTTCATGTTTGATACCCAAAAACAAACCTTGACGATCGACGACAAGGTGACCAAGCTGACCACTAAAGAATGTGAATTGCTCAGCCTTCTGTGCGCCCATGCCAACGAGATACTCGAACGCAACTACGCATTGAAAACCATCTGGGTGGACGACAACTACTTCAATGCCCGCAGCATGGACGTGTATATCACCAAACTGCGCAAACTGTTGAAAGACGATCCCAGTATCGAAATTATCAACATCCACGGCAAAGGATACAAATTGATCACCCCGACCGGCGAAGAACAAGCAAAGGAAGAAGGGTCGCAGGCTTAAAAAAAGAGAGCTGCCTCAAAACGAGGCAGCTCTTTTTTGTTTATATCCGATAGGCACGCCGCCAACGGATAAAGAAAAATAACACAATAACAGTGACTACTCCGCCCAACACCTGCGATATCAATGCAGACAGGGCAAAACCTTCAGGGGCTATAAAGATATAGGTAGAGCAGACAAAAGTCATAAACAAGGCCGGCAGCAGAGTAACCCAGTACAGTTTCTTCTCCTGCACCAGATAAACAGTCAAAGCCCAAAGGGTAAATACCGCCAATGTCTGGTTGGTCCAGGCAAAATACCGCCAGATCATATCAAACCCGTCTTTATCTCTCAGACTATACATCAGGATAGCAGTCGAGGCTATAAACAAAGGGATACTGATCATCAACCGACGGCTGATCTTTCTCTGATCCCAGCGAAGGAAGTCAGCTGCAATCAACCTGGCTGCCCGAAAGGCAGTATCTCCCGTAGAAATGGGGGCGGCGATCACTCCGAGAATAGCTAGCAAGCCACCAATAGTACCCAGCCAGTTCTTCGAAATATGATCTACAATCACTGCAGCATTACTTTCCCCCATGCCATTGTCGTGATAAAAAGCAGCTGCTGCTGCCGCCCAAATCAAGGCTACAATTCCTTCGGCTATCATGGCACCGAAGAATACCGGCCGTCCCATCTTCTCCGACTTCAGACAACGCGCCATTAACGGGCTTTGCGTGGCATGGAATCCTGAAATAGCCCCGCAAGCAATGCTGACAAACATAATCGGAAAGATCGGCAGGTCATCAGGGTGCGTACTGGCAAGACCGTCCGTAAGTTCAGGGATCTGTGGAAAATGGACAAACAACATGACCAGGATACCCACAGCCATAAACAATAGAGCCCCTGCAAACAACGGATATATTTTACCGATGATCTTGTCGATGGGAAGCAATGTGGCCAGGATGTAATATATCATGATCACAATGATCCAAAACATAGTGTCCAGATGTGTAGGGGTAAGGTTAGCCAGCAGGCCGGCCGGTCCGGCTACAAACACAGCGCCGACCAATGCCATCAGCACAATCGTAAACACACGCATAAACTGTTTGAAGTTATGCCCCAGATAATGGCCGACCAATTCCGGAAGGCTTTCACCATTATGCCGGAGCGAGAGCATACCGGCCAAGAAGTCGTGTGTGGCTCCGGCCAGGATACTACCGAGTACGATCCACAGAAAAGCAGCTGTACCGAATTTGGCACCCATGATGGCACCGAAGATCGGCCCCAGTCCGGCAATGTTGAGAAACTGGATCATAAACACCTTCCAGGCAGGCATGGGAATATAATCCACGCCATCCTGCATGGCATAAGCGGGTGTCTGACGCTTGGTATCAATACCAAAAACTCTCTCTATAAAACGTCCGTACAAAAAGTATCCGGCAACTAGTATTAGCAGGCAACAAATAAAGGTTATCATTAAGCAAGTAATTTTTTAACGGTTTCTGAAATCATTCGTCCTTCGGCTTTACCAGCCAGGGCTTTTGTGGCAACACCCATTACTTTTCCCATATCCTGAGGACCGGCAGCACCTACTTGTGCGATGATCGCTTTCAGTTGCTGTTCCAGCTCTTCGGCAGACATCTGCTTCGGCAGGTAGATTTCAATCACGGCAGCCTCAGCCAGTTCATCGTCGGCCAGCTCAGCCCGTCCTTGTTCCACATAGATAGCAGCACTCTCTTTCCGTTGTTTTACCATCTTTTGCAGGATTTTTACTGCGGTTTCTTCGGCCAGTTCACCGTCACCGCCCTTGGCGGTTTTCGCTTCCAGAAACTCTTTCTTCACTCCACGCAAAGCCTGCAGGCGCAATTTTTCCTTCGCCAGCATGGCAGCTTTGATGTCTTCACTTACTTGTTCAAATAATCCCATACACTTTATGTTGATATTAATTAAATCGAATCGTTGGCTTAGATCCACCGCCCGGTTCACCCGACGAACGCGGCGGATTAGCGGGTTCGTCCTCTTCAGGAACAGCTTTTGCACGGGCCTTGGTAATAACACGGACGTCGCGGTTATAGGCAGGATGCTCTTCCAGCAGAGCGATGAAAGTATCATCGTCCATCTCTTCGTCGGTCAGGATCACCGCTTGCGGACGGGGTAGGCTACGGCCGGTAGGCGTCACCATGCTGTCGTAATACTTCTTCAAGAGCTTGTTTTCACGCTCTTCTTTCTTTTTGCGTAATTCTTCCACCATGATCTGTTCCTCGGTACGAAGAAAAGCATCTGCCTGTTTCTTTTCGACCATTTCTTCAATGACATCGGTAGAAAAACCGGTAGCTATAATCATAATCTTGACCTTCTCTCCCAATGTTTCATCAATAGCGATTCCCCATATCACTTCGATATTCGTGTTGAAGCCAGCCATAAACTCGTTAAAATAGGCCAGTTCATCCATCTTCAATGGGGAGGTTTCACTGGAGTAGATATTGAACAGTATCTTATGGGCATTCTTCACATCATTATTACTGAGCAAAGGCGAGTTAAGCGCTTCTGCCACTGCTTGCTGCACCCGTTGTTCACCTTCGCCGAAGCCGTTGCTCATCAAAGCTACGCCTCCGTCCTTCATGGTGGTTTCAACATCTGCGAAGTCGAGGTTCATCACCCCGGTCTGGGTAATAATTTCGGCAATACTTTTAGCGGCAGTCGCCAAGGTATCATCGGCCTTACCGAACGCGTTCAACACGGTCAGATCAGCGTATATTTCATACAGGCGTTCGTTATTGATTACAAGTAGGGCATCCACATTCGCAGCCATCTCTTCTACCCCGTTCAATGCCTGCAGGATTTTTGTCTTTCCTTCAAACAGGAACGGAATCGTTACAATACCGACCGTCAATATACCCATATCCTTGGCAATCTTAGCGATAACCGGGCCGGCTCCAGTACCCGTACCGCCACCCATACCGGCAGTAATAAAAGCCATCTGGGTACCATCATTCAGCACCTGACGGATTTCATCCATGCTTTCTTCGGCAGCCGTCTTCGCTTTGGCTGGTTTATTCCCTGCCCCCAGGCCCTTGGTCGTTTCGCGCCCCAGGATAATCTGCGTAGGCACCTCCGAACGTTTTAAGGCCTGACTGTCAGTATTGCATAAGACAAAAGAAACATCGTGTATCCCTTTCCTATACATGTGCGATACGGCATTACCACCACCACCACCCACACCTATTACTTTGATGAGGTGGGCGTCTTCCGTCTTAAAATCGAAGTCTAATATATTATTCAAGTCCATAACATGCGCTTTTATTTCGTTTGTTTGAATCAGAACTCTCCGTCGTCAAAAAGAGTTTGTCCCATATTCTTGAACTTGTCTATGAAACTCTTTTTCTTAGGTTCCTTTTGTCCCTTCTCGTCTTTGGGTTTCGCCACAGGCTCCACTGGTGGAGGAGTCGCTTTAGTAGGTTCTGCCGGAACGTCCTCCGTACCGAACAAAGGAGCGGTAACCGGTGGGATCACCACATCCGAACAATTCACCTTACCCTGCATCAATAAACCAACAGCAGACAGGTAGCCGGGATGATCTTCCAGCGCCGTTCCGTCATCCAGTACCCCTTTACGCAACCGGGCATACTTCACATCCAACCCAGTCCGTTCGCTCAGCGTTCGGCGCAGGCCTTTCAACTCAGAGGCGCCACCGGTAATCAGGATACCACATCCCAACTCCTGCAAGGGGAGGGTCGTTTCCAGACGGGAAACCACATTCTCTATAATCTCCCGGATACGGGCTTCAATTACCATATCCAACTCCATCTGCCTGACAGAAGATTGCATGATACCATCCGATGAGAACAGCTGAACGTCTCCACTGTTGTCCGGATCAACGGTTGCACTTCCATATTCTTTCTTCAGGCGTTCGGCTTCCGATTCGACGATTTGCAGGGAGGTGATATCTTTCGTCACCACATTGCCTCCCAAGGGGATCACATGCAGGCTTCTCAGTCTGCCACCTTTGTAAATCGCCACTTTGGTCACACCGGCACCGAAGTCGACCAAGGCACAGCCGAGTTCTTTCTCGTCTTTACCCAGCACCACATCGGCCAACGCCAACGGAGACACCAGTATATCTGCAATCTCCAGTTTGGATTTATCGGCCACTGCTGTTCGGACATACCGCCTCAGCGACGGTCGAGCTACAATCAGTTTATAGTTGGCTTCCATTTTCCCACAGGGGACCCCGACAGGGTTTGCTACCTGACGGCCATCCAACGTCCAGACGGGAGAAGCAATTGTCAGCACATCCGCCAGAATGGGGCGGAACTTACCCGCTTCTTCATTCAGGGCGTTTACAATTTCATTGGTCACCACCCCCTCATTCCGCAATTCGCGGTTGATGGTGTGGTCGATCAACCGGATCGACTGTCCGCCGACTCCGATATATACTTTGGAGATCTTTGAGCCATCCAGTTTGCTGTTCATTTTCCGGATCAGTTTGGAAATCCGTGCAGCCGTTTCTTCCACGTTATACACGCACCCTCTACGGATACAGCCATCCGCAGGTTCCATCTCTGCAGCGATCACAACAAGCGTACCGGAAGCATTCTTCTTCCCCACCATCCCTGTCAGCCAGGAGGTTCCTAAATCGACGGCAGCTATAAAGTCAGTGTAACCCATATCTTTATTTTTTTGTACAAACAATTTGGTTCTTATACTTCAGGTTAATTATGTTGTATTTGTTCCATCCCATTTTGGGAATCACCTGATCATAGAATAATTGCAGATTTTCCAATTTCTCTTCAAAGTTCGTAAATGGCCCCAACAAAATACGGTGATTGCCCACCCGGGGGATCAATTCCACCTCTTTGTCCGAACGGACGTAAATCTGTTCTATCTGATTGTTCCAGAAGTCATTCTTTCGCAAAAATAACGCAAATTTGTATAACTCATCCTTTGCGAAGTCTTTTTCTACATATCCACTGGCTACCGGGAGCAAAGCAGTGTATCGATGGCTTACCGGCATGGTGCTTCCTTTATGGTCAATATAGAAACTGCCATAAGCACCTATCACCCGCATGATCGGCATTTTCTGTGCGACTTCCAGCTTGATTCGGTTAGAAGGCGTCTTATACACCTCTATTTTCGAGATCATCTCATTCTTCATCAATTCCTGTTCGATCTTTTCGGTATTGATGGTACACATCTCTTTATTCACCGGGTTCAATCCGGATCGCTTCAACTGCTCAATCACATCGGCTCGCGTCACAAAATGCTTCTCTAGGCTGTCTTTGACAACGACCTGCAGGTCATGACAGGTACCCTCTTCCTTTCGTTCATGGAAGAATACGGAAGCAACGATGATGTAGGCTAACATCACGATGCCGATCAATATAGAAAAGACTCGAACCACGGTATCACATATTTAGTTATCACTCGAACAGGTCATTCACTTACTCGCTAACAAATCTCTGACAGGACGTACCAGCCGGTCGATATCTCCAGCGCCGGCCATCAACACAACGTCATAGGTTCCCGTCTGCATTCGCTCGATCAGTTCGTCTTTCCGGCAAAGCGTCTTGTCGGGGATCGTTACAGCGTCGAATAGCAAACGAGACGTCACACCGGGGATCGGGTCTTCGCGAGCAGGATAGATGTCCAGCAGGATCAACTCATCCAATAAAGACAGACTAGCAGCAAAGTCGGCCGCAAAATCTTTTGTCCGCGAATACAAGTGTGGTTGGAAGATACCTGTGACCTTACGCCCTGCATACAGTTCTTTTACGGAGAGGATACTGGCTTTCAATTCGGCCGGATGATGGGCATAGTCGTCAATCAGCACCACACGGTCGGTCTTCAGTTGAAAGTCAAACCGCCGGCGCGGACCGGCAAAACCGGCCATTGCCGCTTTCATTTCTGCCGGAGTAACCCCATTCAGCCAGGCGACAGCCATAGCTGCCACGCCATTCTCTATATTAACGCTCACCGGAACGCCCAAAATCACATCTTTCACCCGGATATCCGGTCCTACAAAATCAAACCGGATCTCACCTCCGCCTATGCGGATATCTTCGGCATGAAAGTCGCCACCATCCGCCGCCGAATATGTATATAATTTCACACCAGTCTGCAAACGGGGAGTGATATCGATACCTTTTCGCATAACCAGACAACCGTCGGGACGGATCAGAGACGTAAACTTCTCAAAACTTTCCCGGTAGGCTTCCGCCGTACCATAGATATCCAGATGATCGGGATCGGCCGAAGTAATAATGGCCATATAGGGATTGAGCCAATGGAAAGAGCGATCGAATTCGTCTGCCTCGATCACCGTCAGGTCGCTAGTGGCAGAAAGCATCAGGTTACTGTTATAGTTCTTCAGAATACCACCCAGGAAGGCATTGCAATCCACATGCGATTGTTTCAACAAATGTGCTAACATAGAAGAAGTCGTAGTCTTCCCATGCGTACCAGCTACGCATAAGCCCCGATTGCAATTCGTAATCTCGCCTAACACACGGGCACGTTTCATCACATCGAACCCGTTGGTTTGAAACCAGACCAGTTCAGTATGTGAGGCCGGTACAGCCGGGGTATAAACGACTAACGTTGTAGCCGGATCCTGGCAATAAGCAGGGATCAACGACACATCATCCGTATAATGGATCTCCGCCCCTTCCCGATTCAATTGTTCGGTCAGGTCGGAAGATGTCTTGTCATATCCGCCCACCCGCTTCCCATTAGAAAGGAAATAGCGGATCAAGGCGCTCATACCGATACCACCGGCGCCGACAAAATAGAGGGATTGTGCTGTTGTTATATTCATGCGTTCTTTTCTATGATGGTTACAATTTCGTCGACGATACGTTCGGCGCTATTCCGCAGGGCCAGTTTTCCGATGTTATGTCTCAACAGGCGAAGGTGTGCATCGTCGGCTATCAGGGTAAGCGCCTGGTTGATCAATGTCACCAAAGCGTCTTTGTCAGCCACAATAACCGCTGCGTCCTTATGAACAAGCGCCAGAGCGTTTTGGGTCTGATGATCTTCGGCTACATTCGGGGAAGGAACCAGTATGACCGATTTGTCCAGTAAGCAAAGTTCGGAGATGGAACTGGCTCCGGCACGCGAGATCACCAGGTCGGCGGCAGCATACGCATAATCCATTCGGGTGATAAAGTCGGAACACCAGATGGATGTCTTATCATAAGCCGTCAGACTTTCAGCAGCCGCTTTATAATAATAGCGTCCCGTTTGCCAGATCACCTGGATACCGGCCGACATCAATTGATCTAATCCGGCCTGAATACTCTGATTAATCGTACGCGCTCCCAGGCTGCCACCCACAATCAACAACGTTTTTTTCTCAGGAGACAGGCCGAAAAAGGCCAGTGCTTCTTCCCGTTTACCGGACGTCGCTTCCAGGTCTTTCCGAACAGGATTGCCTGTAACGACAATCTTTCCGGTTGGAAAGAACCGCTCCATGCCACCATATGCCACACATATCTTATGTGCTTTTTTGGCCAATAGCTTATTGGTCACTCCGGCATACGAATTCTGCTCTTGTATCAGGGTAGGTATTCCCAACGAGGCAGCCATCCACAAGGTAGGCCCGCTGGCATATCCGCCTACACCGACAGCAATATCGGGTTGAAAATCGCGGATCGTCTTTTTAGCCATCCGGATACTCTTTAACAATTGCATACACACTTTGATATTCCGCAGGAGATGGCTGCGATCGAACCCACTGACCGGCAGTCCGACAATCGGATAACCTGCCGCAGGCACCTTTTCCATTTCCATCCGGTTCTCTGCACCTACAAACAGGATGTCTGCATCCGGAAAACGCTGGCGGAATGTATTGGCTATCGAGATAGCAGGAAAAATATGTCCTCCTGTTCCCCCACCGCTAATAATGATACGATATGGTTTCATACGCTTGTTCTCATTACTAATTCTTCACCTACTGTTACAATGGCAGGATTACCTTCTGCCTGCGCTGCATCTTCAGCTTCGGCCAGTCGTTCTTCCTGTATTTCCTCTTCATCTTCTTCATTACCCATACCGGCACCGAAGCGGCTTACGCTTAGTATGATACCGAAGTAGGCACAGGTAATCAGCGTAGAAGTTCCCCCACGACTAATCAACGGAAGCGGTTGGCCGGTAACCGGAAATAAACCTACAGCTACGGCCATATTGAACAACGCCTGTACCACAATCAACAAACTACACCCCAATACCAGGTATTTCGGGAAGAGCCTGTCGCATCGCCGGGCGATCATCCCCGCTCGTACAAGCAACATAATATAAAGCAATAGAACAAATACCCCGCCCACAATACCAAGTTCTTCTATAATAATCGCATAAATAAAGTCGGAATATGCTTGAGGAAGGAAATCACGTTCCTGCCCATGACCGGGCATTTGACCGATCACTCCTCCCCGGGAGATTGCAATCTTGGCACGATATTCCTGCAATTTATCGTCTGGGATAGATGTTATCTTCTCAATATCAATCTGCTCCGGTTGGAAGAAACGTTCCAGACGGGCTTGCCAGGTGGCGAAGCGATCGGGAAGATATTTCTTCGCCATATCTTCGGGAGTCACATACAATATTCCCAGGAACAATATCGCAGCCAGGATCAATCCACCGCCCAGTTTGACCAGTTTCCAGAAAGGTAGTTGCCCGATAAACATCAACAGAAAACAAACACCGAACAGCATGCAAGCGGTAGAAAAGTTTTCAGGCAGGATAAGCGTACAGATACCCCCTACCCCTATCAGAATATACCGGAACATCAGATCGCCTGTCCACCGGTTTCGCTTGCTCATGATAAATGCCACAAACACGACACATGCCAACTTCCCGAACTCGGAAGGCTGAAATTGCACGCCAAATATGACCAGCCAACGATTGGCATCATTGGTGGCTTTCCCCAAAAAGGGAGTAACCAGCAACATAATGACAGCAATAGGTAATAAGGCAATAAGGGCTGAGAAAAACCGGGTCGGTATGTTGTGCAACAACAGCACGATGGTGAATCCCCCTAAGATGAAGGAGGCATGACGGACAATAGGCCCCCAGTGGTTCGCATTCGCCTTATAGGTCAGTGTGCTGGTAGCACTGAAGACTTCGACCACCGAGATCAGGCAAAGGAACATAAAAATGATCCATATCACCCGATCGCCTTTAAATAATTTACTGGCTAAATTCATGTTTCCATCAATTACAGATTACGAACACAAGTCTTGAATTGCGTACCACGGTCTTCGTAGTTCTTAAACAGGTCAAAGCTGGCACAGCAGGGAGACAGAAGCACCGTATCTCCTTTTTCAGCCAGAGCATACGCCTTACTTACCGCTTCTTCCATGGAGCCTGCATCTGCTATTTGGCCGACCTTACCGTCAAAGAATGCATGTAGTTTACGATTGTCGACACCCAGGAAGATCAAAGCATGGACCTTGGCTGTCACCAGTTTTTCTATTTCGGAATAATCATTTCCCTTGTCAGTGCCTCCCAGGATCAACACCACCTTCGTTTTCATGCTTTCCAGGGCATACCAGCAAGAATTGACATTCGTTGCCTTCGAGTCGTTGACATAATCGACGCCCCGCACCCGGGCTACTTTTTCCAACCGGTGCTCCACACCTGTGAAATCAGCCAGTGACGCCCGTATTTCTTCATTATGTATATCTACTACCTTTGCCGCAATGGCTGATGCCAGGGAGTTGTAGAGATTATGTGTGCCAGTCAAAGCCAATAAGTCCTGTTCCATTGTAAATGTGCCGTTTAAGGTTTCTATAATAAATTGCTTGTTTTCCGTATATCCTTTTATGCCGGGTTGATGGGTCTCGGCAAAAGGATACAGTGTAGCCTGCGGTTGCCGCCGGGCTATTTCACGCGCAATAATAGGATCATCGTTCCAAAAGATAAACGCATCGTCCTTTGTCTGGTTTTGTATGATCCTGAATTTGGCATCCACATAGTTCCGCATTTCATACTCATACCGATCCAGATGATCCGGAGTTATATTCAGCAGGACGGCAACGTCAGCTTTGAAATCATACATGTTATCCAGTTGGAAACTGCTGAGTTCAATCACGTAATATGCATGAGGTGTTTCGGCTACCTGGTAAGCCAGGCTGTTACCTACATTACCGGCAAGGCCTACATCCAACCCGGCTTGAGTCAAGATATGCCAGGTCAGCATTGTGGTGGTGGTCTTGCCGTTGCTTCCTGTGATACAGATCATCTTGGCATCGGTATACCGGCCGGCAAATTCAATCTCGGAGATGATCGGCGTACCCTGCGCTTTCAGTTGCCAGATGATCGGCACTTTATCCGGGATACCGGGACTTTTGATCACTTCCACAGCATTCAGGATAGCAGTTTCCGTATGTTGCCCTTCCTCCCACTCGATCTGATACTTGTTCAATACCTCTTTATACTTATCCGGGATAGCCGACAGGTCGGAAACAAAGACGTCAAATCCCTGCTTCTTCGCCAGTACGGCCGCTCCTGCGCCGCTTTCTCCGCCTCCCAATATAACGATCCGCTTCTTCATCCTATCGCATCTTTAATGTTACAATCGTGATCACAGCCAATATAATACCGATCAACCAGAAACGAATCACAATCTTGGATTCGGGTACCACGTTGAGTGGTTTTTGTATAAGCGCCTGAATGCCCGAGTTGCCTGCTTTCTGGAAGTGATGATGCAAAGGCGTCATCTTGAATATACGTCGGCCTTCACCATATTTCTTTTTCGTGTATTTGAAGTAAGCGACCTGTATCATCACCGACAGGCTTTCTGCAAGAAAGATACCGCAAAGAATCGGTATCAGTAATTCTTTCCGGATAATAATCGCAAACACAGCGATAATTCCCCCAATCGTCAGACTGCCCGTATCGCCCATAAACACCTGGGCCGGGAAGGCATTATACCAAAGGAAGCCGATGGTAGCCCCGATAAACGCAGCCGCAAAGACCACCAATTCCTCCGCATGTGGAATATACATGATATTCAGGAACGAGGCAAACTCGAAGTGCGACGACATATAGGCCAATATCCCCAACGCCACTCCGATAATGGCCGAGCTTCCCGCCGCAAGCCCATCCAGGCCGTCCGTCAGATTCGCTCCGTTGGAAACAGCCGTAACCACGAGGATCACCACCAGCACAAATACGATCCATGCCAACGGCGTTTTATACTCGCCGGCCCAGGATACCAACATTTCATAATCGAAGTTATTCCCTTTCAGGAAAGGGATTGTAGTCTTTGTGGACTTGGTGGCATCGGGATGGAAGTTGACCACTTCGATCTCTCCCGTAGTCCGTACTTCCAGATTCTCACGTATGACCACATCAGGACTCAGATATAGCACCAGGCCGACAATAAATCCCAGCCCTACTTGTCCGATGATCTTGAATCGTCCGTGCAGGCCTTCTTTATCCTTCTTAAACACCTTGATATAGTCGTCGGCAAATCCGATCAATCCCAACCAAACGGTCGTGATCAGCATCAGGATGACATAGATATTGTTCAACCTCGCACACAGCAACACAGGAATCAGAATGGCAATAATAATAATAATCCCTCCCATCGTCGGAGTACCTTTCTTGCTCATCTGGCCCTCCAGCCCCAGATTACGCACCGTCTCGCCTATCTGCAACAGTTGCAACCGGTTGATGATCCTCCGTCCGATAGTGGTAGAGATGAACAACGACAGGATGAGCGCCAGTCCCGAACGAAAAGAAATATACTTGAACATCCCCGCACCGGGAAAATCCAATTGATCTAAATAGGTGAACAGATAATACAGCATGATACTATGGGTTAATGTTGGGTTGCAAAAATATCACGTAACTTCTCCCGGTCGTCAAAAGGATGCTTAACACCTTTCACTTCCTGGTAATCTTCGTGTCCTTTACCAGCCACCAGGATCACATCCCCTTTCTTTGCCAGCAGGGTTGCAGTTTTAATCGCCTGCGTACGGTCAGTAATGCAGATCGTCTTTTCCTTATCGGCAGCCGACAGGCCGGCCATCATATCCTGAATGATATCATCGGGTTCTTCAAAGCGGGGATTGTCGGAGGTCAGGATCACCTGGTCGCTGCCTTTCGCCGCTTCTTTCGCCATCAACGGACGCTTACCCTTGTCGCGGTTTCCACCGGCACCAACGACCGTAATGATACGGCCTCCGCCATCCAGTACTTCATGGATACCATTGATCACATTGGTCAAGGCATCCGGTGTATGGGCATAATCCACAATGGCGGTATAGCCCAACGGAGAGGCGATTGTCTCAAACCGCCCGGAAACCGAACGCAGCACACTTAGCACCAGCAACACCTCATCGGGATTCTTTCCCAATGACACCGCGGCGCCATAGACAGCCAACAGGTTGTAGGCATTAAAACGTCCCACGAAGTGGGTAAATACTTCTTTATTATTGATCAGCAGTTCCGTGCCGTCGAAATGCGACTCCATGATCCGTCCCTTGAAATCGGCCAACCGCTGTAGCGAATAGGTCAGCTTCCGGGCGGCGGTATTCTGCAGCATCACCAGTCCGTTCTTGTCGTCGGCATTAGTCAACGCAAAGGCCGTAGCGGGAAGCTGGTCGAAAAAAGATTTCTTGGCTTTCAGGTAATTTTCAACCGTAAGGTGATAATCCAGGTGGTCACGGGTGAGGTTAGTGAACAAGGCGCCATCAAACGAAAGCCCACTGATCCGCTTCTGGTCGACTGCATGCGAGCTGACCTCCATAAAGGCATGGCTGCATCCCGCTTCCACCATCCGGTGCATCAGCGATTGCAACGTAAGCGGGTCGGGCGTGGTATGGTCGGTCGGTACCGGAACATCATCTATATAATTGCAAACGGTTGAGATCAATCCTACCTTATGCCCCATCAGGCGGAACATTTCATACAGGAGAGTAGCGATCGTAGTCTTGCCATTGGTACCGGTAACTCCTACCAGGGTGAGTTTTCCCGAAGGATTACCATACCAGCAGGAAGCCAGTCGTCCCAGCGCATCCGCCGGATCCTTCACCTGTATAAATACAGGCCTTTGCGGGAAAGCGTTTAGTTCGGCTTCGGAAAGCGAAGGTAGTTCCTGGCAAACAATGGCGACCGCTCCCTGCTGCAAAGCGGCAGGAACATAGGCATGCCCATCCACTGCTGTTCCTCTGACAGCCACAAACAGCGTACCTTTCTCCACCCGGCGTGAATCAGACTGGATACCGGTGATATCAACCTGTTCATCCCCCGTCACGACAGGGGCATCTAATCCACTTATCAATCGTTTTAGTTCCATACTCATCTCAATGTTAATAATACTGTTTGTCCCTTCACCGCTTTTTGGCCGGACGAGATACTTTGCGAACTGACACGTCCGGCACCCGTCAATGACACCTGCAAGCCTGCCTGTTCCATCAGGTAGACAGCATCTTTAGCGCCCATGCCATAGACATTAGGCACCAGTCCGTCGCGCACGGTCAGATCCAACAATTGCAGTTCTCCATTCTCGGCTCGGGGAGTAGCCTGTGCCCAAGGTGAATCCGTATTGCGAGACGTATAGTCCACATCCAATTTTCCCAGTACCTTCTTTAGTGATTTCTGATCACCCGACATTGCTACCGGCAGGGCGACTGCCATCGAATCACGTTCCATGCGGCGTATATCGATCATGGTGTGAGTAGCATATATTTTTTCGGCAATCGTCCGCACCACAGCTCCCGACATCGTTCCTCCGGAAGGATATCCTATACGCGGACGACGGATCACCACAATACAGGTATACTGCGGATCATCTGCCGGAAAATATCCGCAGAACGACACCTGATGACCGGCGCCATAGGAGCCTCCTTCGTTCAACTGTGCCGTACCGGTCTTACCGGCGATCCTCACGGCATTGGAGCGTACCGGCGATCCGGTTCCTTTTTCTACAACGCCCAACAACATATCGTGGATGAGATCCAGTGTCCTGCCCGAACAAATGGACGATTTGATCACCTCAGGAGAGAATTCCTGAATTGTTTCCCCGTTTTTCAGAATGGCTCGTGTAAACATCGGGCGCATCATCTTTCCACCGTTAGCGATTGCATTAAAGAACGTAAGCGTCTGGATCGGAAGAATCTTTGTTTCATAACCGAATGACATCCAAGGTAAACTAAACGCAGACCATTCACCCGACTTGGCTGTCTTCGGATGTTTGATCCAGGATCGCCCGGCACCGGGTATTTCCAGACGTAGGTCTTCCGTCATGCCGATACGGTATAGACCATCCACATACTTGGAAGGGTTATTATCATAGGCCTTCATGATCAGTTTGGCCACTCCGATATTTGATGAATACCAGATGGCCTGCTCGGCTGTAATCCGCCCATAACCGCCTTTGTTCCGGTTATGGTCGGTCATCAACCGGCCATGATAGGGATATTCTCCTTTGCCTGTATCCACCGAATCGCCCGGTTGGCAAAGCCCGTCTTCGAGCGCCACCATCATTGAAGCCACTTTAAACGTAGATCCCGGTTCACTCTCACTGGCTACGGCATAATTCATGGTTTCGCCATACCGTCCTCCACCTAAGCGGCCCATATTGGTGATGGCTTTGATTTCTCCGGTCTCCACATCCATCACAATAGCCGTACCCGATTCTGCATCGATACTCCGTAGCATATCAACCAGCGATTTTTCGGTAATATCCTGGATGTTGATATTGATCGTCGTTACAATATCCATTCCATGGATGGGTTCTATCTCTGTTACGCCTGTCCACCGGCCTTCGATGCGTCGGACGGAATTCAAACCGGGCTGGCCACGCAGGAGTGAGTCATATTGCAGTTCCAGTCCGTTCTTACCTTTGGTCACTCCCTCTGTTTCAATTTCACCATAGATATCGCCGATCGTACGAGAGGCTAATGTCCCGAACGGCTTCTGCCGCCTAACCATTTCACGGGCATAAAAACCGCTCTTGTTCGCCCCCATACGTACAAACGGGAATTGCTTGATGGCTTTCAGGTCGGTATAAGATATCTGCCCGCCGTAAACCAGGAATTGCCGGCTTTTATC
>JAVBUR010000100.1:0-13803 GCA_031555145.1 Tannerellaceae bacterium
ATATATTATCTCCGCAGCAGTATGTTCACTTATTGCCCATAGGAATTTGTTCTGCACCTGTTTGAAGAACTCCTGTGTTGCCGGATCGGATGGATCATAGTCGATACTTGTACTGTAGATATCTTTAACCTGTTGATAGAATACTTTCTCGGATACACGTATCTCTCTGATGCGATCAAGCAGCTCCCGGAAGTAGTTCATGGAGCTCCCGGACTTGAATCGTTCATCATTTAGCGTAAAGCCCTTGATGATATATTCTTTTAACCGTTGTGTGGCCCAGATACGGAACTGTGTACCCTGTGGTGACTTTACCCGGTAACCAACTGAAATGATCACATCAAGGTTGTAGTAGTTTGTTGGCTTTTTAGCAAATTCGGAATTTCCGAATTTAATCATGACCTTATCTTCTACCAACTCACCCTCCTCGAAGATGTTTTTGATATGCTCGTTAATGGTAGAAGTCGATTTCTGAAATAGTTCAGACATCTGGCTTTGCGTAAGCCAAACGTCCTCATTATGCAATAGAACATCTATTTTTATACTTCCATCCTCATTCTTGTAAAGGATGATTTCACCTTTTGAACCTGTATCCATACTCATTCCTCCTTTCCTATTTCCTTCGTATACAAGTCTCGTGCGGTCTCAAACTCAGTCCACATTTTCTTACCTGCATTCCTTAATCGCTGAAAGTTCTTCATTGAAATTTCTACAACATTAAAATCACCATAATTATGCATGTATTCATCCAAAATGCTCTCCATTCGACCTTTTAAATGAGGGCTAACATATGATTCTATAAAATCTGATATGGATATGCCATCTTTACTTTGAGCGGCAGTATTAACTAATCTCGACTCTTCCATGATCTGCTTGTGATACCTCTCCACTATATCCAAAGCACTTCGGTATTCTTCGGGTGATAATTTACCTTCTGTACACATACTCACTCCTGCATTTTGAACTTCGTTCCACACTTAGGGCACCGTATCTCATCTGTCGCCGGTTGCTCGAACAACTCCGTGATCGGTACGTTGAGGGCGTCGGCGATCTTTTGGAGGGTTTCGATCGTGGGGTTGCCATTGATTGCCCTACTTAAACTTTCCTGCTTTATCCCCATGCTTTCAGCAAGTGTACTAATGGTTATACTTTTTTCTTTGCAAAGCTCTTTAATTCTCAAGTTCATACGATATGATATTATGTGTTATACCGCAAAGGTATGCAAAAAACCGATAAAATAGAACATAGGTTATAAATAATTGTTAAAAATGATGCTATGTGCTATATTTTAACATCATTCTATATTGTTGATATGATATTACATGTTATATTTATGGTATGGAAATAGGATATAAGTTATAAAATCATGGTAACAACAAAGTACAACAGAAGAGCGATAATGCAGGCAGCATGGGAGATGAAGAAAGACCGTCGTAAAGTACTCATAAGAGGAAAACATTAGGAAAACAGTTTGTCAAAATCAGGCTGAAAAAAACAGACCAAAACAAAGGAAGTGTATAAAACAAAAAAAGGACTCACTTTCGTAAGTCCTTAATCTGCTTTGTTTTATCAGGTGACCTGGGAGGGGCTCGAACCCTCGACCCAATGATTAAGAGTCATTTGCTCTACCAACTGAGCTACCAAGTCATTTTAAGTTGTTTTTGCAATGTGTTGGTTTTTCATTGCGGGTGCAAAGTTAGAGATAATATTTGCGTATGCAAATAAATCGGTCGTTTTTTTGCGGAAATTATTCATCGAATTCATAGAGGTCTGAGGGCGTAGTGCGCTTCAGGGCTATGAGGTTGACGTCTTTGCCGACGCGGATGCCTTCCTGGAAGAGGCGGATGTCGACTGTCTTATAGGCGAGTTCCGGGTGGTTGTTGTCACGGCTGAGGTGGCAGAGCCAGATGTTTTTGAGCTGCGGATCGTAGTGAGTGGCGAGGAACTCGGCGGCTTCGCGATTGCTGAGGTGGCCGGTGGGGCTGGCTACGCGTTCTTTGAGGAAGGCGGGGTAGGTGCCGAAGCGGAGCATCTCTTCGTCGTAGTTGGCCTCGATGATGAGGTGGTTGGCCAGTCGCATGTAACGGCTGACGGTGTCGGTGATATGGCCTACGTCCGTGGCGAAGGTGAAACGGTGGTGGCTGTACTCGATGTGGTAGCCTACGTTGTCGGTGCTGTCGTGGGGGACTTCGAAGGCGGTGATATGGAAGTCGCGGAGTTGGAAGGGGACTTCTTTCTCGACGATGCGGCGGGAACCGGTGAGGGTTTCTTCTACATAACGGCTGTTGGCGATGCCTTTGTGTACACTGTCGGTGGCGTAGATGGGGATATTGAATTTCTCGCCGAGGCAACCGACGGTCTTGATGTGGTCAGCGTGGTCGTGCGTCACGAGGACGGCGATAATGCGTGCGAAGTCAATATTATGGTCTTTCAACACCTTCCGTATGGTGCGGATACCGATACCCGCATCAATCAGTATGCCGTATTCGGGCGTACCGAGATAATAGCAGTTTCCACTGCTTCCGCTTGCTAAGCTCAAAAAGGATAGTTTCATCTTTTACATCTTTAATCTGCCCTCGTTCACTCCTTGTCAACAGTAAAACGAAAACAATCCTGTTTTATTACTGACGAATGGTTTCCGGTATGGTCACCTCGCCGATCAACGAACAACTCATATGGTCTTTGACTTCTTCGGGGGTCATGCCGTGACCGAAGAGGAACATCATTTTGACTACGGCGCTTTCCGTTGTGCTGTCGTAGCCGCTGATAACACCTGCTTCCAACAGTCGGCGACCGGTTTCGTACCGATGCATCTCGACACTACCTACGCAACACTGGGTGACGTTTACGATCACAATGCCACGCTCGACGGCTTGGCGTATCGGGCTGAGGAGCCATTCGTCGCAGGGGGCATTGCCGCTGCCGAAGGTTTCCATGACGACGCCTTTGAGATCGGGTATGTTGAGGATGCTTTCCACGATGGAAGAGGATATTCCGGGGAAGATCTTCAATATGGCGATATTGCGGTCGAGGAGGTAATGGGGTTTCAGCGGTTTACGTGCTACCGGATGATAGACCTGGGCCGAATCATATTTGATATGGATGCCAGCTGTGGCCAATGCGGGGTAGTTGTAGGAACGGAATGCGTTGAAGTTGTCTGCATTATATTTACTGGTGCGGTTTCCCCGCATCAGGCTGTTTTCGAAGAAGATACACACTTCGGGAACGATAGGCTGGCCGTTTTCTTTGGCGGCGGCGATCTCGATGGCGGTGATCAGGTTTTCCTTGCCGTCGGTGCGCAGCATGCCGATGGGGAGTTGCGAACCGGTGAAGATGACGGGCTTGCTCAGGTTTTCCAGCATGAAGCTGAGGGCTGAGGCGGTGTACGACATGGTGTCGGTGCCGTGCAGGATAACGAAGCCATCATACGTTGCGTAGTTGTCGGCGATGATGTGCACCAGTTTCATCCAGCAGTCGGGGCCCATTTCGGACGAGTCCATCGGGGGATCGAACTGGATGGAGGATACGGCATATCCGAGTTTCTTCAGTTCCGGCATGTTGTCTTTCAGGTGCTGGAAGTTGAATGATTCTAATGTGCCTGTTTCAGGGTTTTCGATCATGCCGATCGTGCCGCCGGTGTAGATTAATAAGATGGCGGCCTTTTCCTGTTGCCCGTGTGTGTTCACCATAGTGTGCAAAGTTAGCAATTTATTCTTCCCGTTTCAATACCGGGATACTTATATGATATTTCACGGCGATGAGACGTATCACTACTACGCTGACGGCGCAGAGGAGTTGGGTGATCGCCGGGGTGAAGTTCATCAGTACGCAGGCATAGTAGATAAGTCCGCCGAATACGCAGGCCAGTGCGTAGATGTCTTTGCGGAAGACGAGGGGCTCTTCGTTGATCAGGATGTCGCGCGTCATACTACCGAAGGAACCGGTGATCGTTCCCATCACGATGGCTACCCACCAGGGGAAACCGAACTCAAGTGTTTTGTGTACCCCTACGGATACGAAAAGCCCGAGGCCGATGGTGTCGAAAATAAAGAAGGTGTTATTCAATTTTACGACGTATTTGCGGAAAGCAATAACGAATAGCAGTGCCAGCCCGGCAATGATGAGGTAGGAGGGTTGCGTCATCCAAAAGGGGGAGGTATTGAGCATCACGTCGCGGATGGTTCCGCCGCCGACAGCCGTTACCACACCGACGGTATAGGCTCCAAACCAGTCAAATTGCTTGGCGGAAGCCAGTCGGATGCCGCTTATGGCGAAGGCAAACGTTCCTACATAGTCACAAATGGTAATGAAATCTATCATTTTGATTTTTTGTGCAAAAATAGGCAATAGTTTATTATGTCGTTTGGTTTTCGTATAAAGAATACCTAATAAAGGCGTAAATCGGACGAATAACGGAAATGTAAATAGCCGTATGTTTGCAGTATAATAGGTTATAGGTTGATATGGAAATGAGGAAGTGGATAGTAGGTGTTATAGTAGGTTTGTTTGTTTTTCAGGGAGTATCGGCGCAGAATTTCCCGCAGGCGGATCCTCGTATGTATGTGAGTGATTCTGCTGTAGTTGCACCACGTCGTCCGTGGCTGGCAGCTGCGGAGGTGTTCGGGTTGAATATGTTTGTGTATGGATTCAATCGCTATGTGGCGAACGAGGACTTTGCGCAGATCAACTGGGGGACGATTAAACGTAATTTCCGCACGGGGCCGGTATGGGATACGGATAAGTTTTCTACCAATCTGGTGGCGCATCCGTATCATGGTTCGCTCTACTTCAATGCGGCGCGGACGAATGGGATGAGTTTTTGGGAGTCGATTCCTTATACGGTGGGCGGTAGTCTGATGTGGGAGTGGTTTATGGAAACGGAGCCGCCTTCGATCAATGACTTGTTCGCGACATCGTTCGGCGGGGTGGAGTTGGGAGAGATTACATATCGCCTGTCTGACTTGTTTATCGATAATCGTACGACGGGAGGGGAGCGTATCGGACGCGAGGTGCTGTCGGGGCTTATCTCGCCGATGCGGGCGCTGAACCGTTTGATTACGGGGGAGGCCTGGCGTTACTCGCCTTCCAAAGGGAGGACATATACTTCTGTGCCGGTAGGGTTTTATGTCAATACGGGGCCCCGGTTTCTGGCCGAACAGCAACATTCCAAGCATGGGACGACGAGTTGGAACCTTGCTCTCCGTCTGGACTATGGTGATCCGTTTGATGATGACTTTTATTCGCCTTATGAGTGGTTTCAGTTGCGGGCTACCTTTGATTTCTTTTCTTCCCAACCGTTGATTACTCAGGTGAATGCGATTGGTGCCTTGTGGGGGAAAACCATCTGGGCGAAAGACGAACGGACATTGATGGCCGGGGTCTTCCAGCATTTCGATTATTATGATTCGGAGCTAAGGAGCTCAGATCCCAATTATGTGCCTCCTTATCGTATTTCGGAAGCGGCGGCTGTGGGAGGCGGGTTGATTTACAATCGGAAGTCCACGCCTGCCACGAAGGTGGATGTATTCGGGGAACTGTATGTGAATGCGGTGTTGCTTGGCGCCAGTGTATCGGATTATATGAAATTGCAGGAGCGGGATTATAACCTGGGGAATGGGTATAGTATCAAGGCCTTTACGGGGTTGACCTATAATAAGCAATGGAGTTTTCTGCTGAATCTGGAAAACTACCATCTTTTTACCTGGAAGGGGTACGATCCGGATACGGACTTCAGCACTGCGGATTTGTCGAAGCTAAATGTGCAGGGCGAGCGGAGCCATGCCCGTTTGACTGTCTTGTCGACTCATCTGGCCTATTTCTCCAAAAGCCGCTGGAACCTGGTTCTCACTAACCGTAACTTCACCCGTCATACCCGCTACAAGCACTTCCCGAATGTGCAGACGGAAACGTATGATGTGTTGCTGACGCTGGGGGTAAGGATTTGATATTTATTTAGTTGTTTATCAGATACATGTTTTATATATTTGTAATTCGCGAATCGCAAATACTGTAGGAGATGAAGAAGTATAGTGGTATGCGTTCGTAAAATATCTAAATGTGAAATTATGAAGCCTGTTAATGATATACATGAGGTAATAGCTAAGTTTAAAAACAGTACTAAACCAGAAGATAGATATACCTCGTTTGACTACTGTTATAACTATTTCCGGCAGGCTGAAGATTTGAGGCAGGATGTAGAGAAGAGTTGTTTAGTGCTTGGTTTTTATTTGGCAAGTTGGGGTATGTTTAGAGGCTCAAGTTTTCTACTTCAAAAAAGTGCAAAGCATTTTGAACGCACAATCGTATATATTTCCGAACAAGATAAGTCCGTATGGGATATTGATGTAGATAGGTATGACGAAGAGAATATGGAGAAAATACAGGAAATTTGTGAGGGAATAAAAGAACGGTTGATTGATAAGGGCAGTGCTGACTTGACATTGACTACTAAGGTTTTACTCGGCGTCTTTGGCTTTGTCCCTGCATTTGATACTTATTTCTGCAATACCTTTCGTGAAATTGCAAATGGGGAATGTGGGTTTAGGCGTCTGAATAAGAGTTCTTTATTGCTAATAAGTGAGTTCTATAAAGCGAACCAAGATGTTATTAGTGATGAATCAAAACAAACTTACACAACCGATTTTGCCACAGGGCAAAAAACCTCAATAAATTATCCGAAGGCAAAGATTATAGATATGTATGGCTTCAAGAAAGGATTAAACGTTTAACTCTCTTGAT
Organism: Tannerellaceae bacterium; assembly: GCA_031555145.1. Classification (GTDB taxonomy): domain Bacteria; phylum Bacteroidota; class Bacteroidia; order Bacteroidales; family Tannerellaceae; genus JAJDIA01. The sequence continues at coordinate 6,736 of JAVBUR010000100.1, forward strand.
TCCTCTTTTGTATTATTACTTTTCTTTAGCTGCCTTTACTTTTTCCAGTTCTTCAATGAACCTGAAGATGGTAGTGGAAGGATTGATGTATGGGGTCAGCCTTTCGGCTCTTTGCTTGGCCAGCGGGTACTGCTCGGCTAGTCTGGCTTTTAATGACTGGGTTAAAGTGCCCTTTTTGTATTGGGGCTCTTGTTGTTTGAACTTATGGATACATTCGGATGTCGTGATTTCCATGTTATGATCTGCATAATGAAGTTGGAACCAGAGTTCACAGCATGGGTTGGAACAGAGCAGTGTGGCATCAGATATAGTACGTAATCGTTCGAACATACCTTCTACGTCCAGGTCAAACATTAAAAATGTTTTGTCTTTGGGGTGCTTGCCGTACCTTGTCTTGTAGCTCTCAATAAACTTATTTGAGATATTGGAATCACTTATCTTGGAAATGATTTGAATGGGCAGTCGATAAAGAGAGCGCTGGTGTTTGATAAACGCCTCTTCTGTTTCTCCTTCGCAAAAGACAAAGAAAGTGGGATTCATCACCCGCCCTTTGGATTTTCTATGGGTACGTTTCATCAAAGTAGTTGTTTCAGGTTATCGGTAGAGTCGTCAATGTAGGGAATGGCATCGAAGCGTCCTTGCAAGTATGCTTTTTCCAGATCCATCGTATCACGGAAATCCTTGAAATCAAAAAGCGAATACAAGTCAGAGGATGCGTCTTCGCGTTTATTTACAAAATAGATTTGGTCTTTTCGCAGTTTGTCCAGATTTAACAAATGGGTGTTATGCGTGGTATAGATTAGTTGGGAGTGGTTGCTGTTCTGAAACAGGCTGATGATGTATTCAATCAGTTTGCAATGCAGGCTGGTATCTATCTCATCAATCAGTAATATTTTGTTCTGCCGGATAATATGCAGAATCGTGAGCATCATGTAAAACAACAACTGTGTTCCAGCTGACTCTTCGGTAAAGAAGTCAAACGGCATGTCCGGGTTTCTTCTGTGGTAAGTGATTATGACCAGATAGGGTTTCTGCAAATCTTCATACGAGATAGCTTTATTTGTACGGGCATCAAAAACCGCATTAGTAACGGGCCGCAGTTCCTGTTGGGTATGGATATCCACAATGTCGCTATCTGCCATTTGTAATGCTTTGAGAAGTATTTCTTTGTTCTCTTTCAGCAGTGCTTCGATCAACGGGATACTGTATTTTTGGATATCAAGTATAAAACCTTCATTAAAGTAACGAAATATCTCTTTCGCTACATCTCTGTCCATTTGGCTGGCACGGGAGATGAATAATGTTTTCCGAGATGTATTGGCTGCTACATCCATCGGGCGTTTGATGACGGATTTGAAGTCGTATACTTCTTTCTTGTCTGTTTTATCCCGTTCGTCGCGTATGAATATTTGCGAGCGTCGGCCGTTGGGATAATGGTAAAGTTCTTCTGTCAGAATTTCGGTTCGAGTCAGCGAAAAAGAATATTCGTATTCCACGTTTTCGAGCAAAAAGCGGATATAAAAAGTGCTGGGCTTATCCATGTATCCGTCGAACTTAAAAGGGACAAAATTGAATACCGTATTTTCGTTGAAGCTATGCGAATCGAAAATCATGCTTACGCACCATCGGATCGCTTTGATCACACTGCTTTTGCCGGAGGCATTGGCACCGTAAATAGCGACTGTTTTTAGCATGCGTTCACCATTGCATTCAAAGGTGTTTTGCTCCAGGTCTTTTGCTTTTTTTGTCTGGATGGTGGCAGCCTGCATATCAAGGGTCACTTCATCCTTGATCGAAAAGAAATTGCTCAGACGTATTTCGAGTATCATTTTGGTGCTTGTTTTTGCAGTTATTTTACAAATATGCAAATTAAATCTGTATAAACAAGCGATTAAACGGTTATTAACTCCGTGTCCGTTCCAACTCCCGCAGATTTTCCATCTTCTTGCGCTGCATGAATTCGTAGATGCCTTCGAGGTGTTCGGTAACTTTTTGGTTGCCGAATTCGTAGACTTTGGTGACGAGGCCATCAAGGAAGTCTCGGTCGTGGGAGACGACGATGAGGGTACCGTCGAAGTCGAGGAGGGCCTGCTTGAGGATGTCTTTCGTCTTCATATCGAGGTGATTGGTGGGCTCATCGAGGATGAGGAGGTTGACGGGTTCGAGCAGCAGCTTGATCATGGCCAGCCGGGTACGTTCGCCGCCGGAGAGGACTTTGACTTTCTTGGCAGAGTTCTCGCCGCCGAACATAAAGGCGCCCAGCAGGTCTTTGATCTTGTTGCGGATCTCGCCTTTGGCTACGTCGTCGATGGTTTGGAAGACGGTGAGGTTTTCGTCGAGCATCGAGGCCTGGTTTTGGGCGAAGTAGCCGATCATGACATTGTGGCCGATGGTGAGGGTACCGTCGTGTCCGATCTCTTTCATGATACATTTCACGAGTGTGGATTTCCCTTCACCGTTCTTGCCCACGAAGGCGATACGGTCGCCGCGTTCGATGGTGAGGTTGGCATTGCGGAAGACGGTATGCTCGCCATAGCTTTTCGCCACGTCTTCGATCATCACCGGATAAGTGCCTGACCGGGGAGAGGGCGGGAACTTGAGGCGGAGGGCGGAGGTGTCTTCTTCGTCCACTTCGAGTATATCCAGTTTTTCGAGCATCTTGACACGGCTTTGTACCTGCAGTGTCTTGGAGTAGGTGCCTTTGAAGCGTTCGATAAACTCACGTGTCTCGGCAATCATCTTTTGCTGTTCGTCGAAGGCTTTCTGTTGCTGTTCGCGGCGTTCCTTGCGGAGTTGGAGGTAGGAACTGTAGTTTACCTTATAGTCGTAGATGCGACCCATCGTTACTTCGATAGTACGCGTGGTGATACGATCGACAAAGGCACGGTCGTGGCTGATGACGACGACGGCCTGTCCGTTATCGATCAGGAAGTCTTCCAGCCATTGGATTGATTCGATGTCGAGGTGGTTGGTGGGTTCATCGAGGAGGAGCACGTCGGGCTTCTTGAGCAATAGCTTGGCCAGTTCGATACGCATCCGCCAGCCGCCGCTGAACTCGCTGGTCTGACGGGTGAAGTCGGCGCGTTTGAAGCCGAGTCCCATCAGCGTCTTTTCGATATCGGCATCGTAGTTGATATCTTCGATGGAGTAGAACTTCTCGCTTAGGGTGGATACGCGTTCAATCAATTCATAATAGGCGTCGGAGTCGTAGTCGGTCCGCGTTTCGAGTTCCTTGTTAATGGCAGCAATCTCGGCTTCCATAGCATGGAGATGGGCGAAGGCCTGGGCAGTCTCCTCGAATACGGTACGCCCATCTTCCGTCATCAGATGCTGGGGAAGATAGGCGATCACGGTATCCTTTGGGGCAGACACTTTCCCGCGGGTGGCTTCACGCACACCGGCGAGTATCTTTAATAAAGTGGACTTGCCTGCGCCGTTCTTCCCCATCAGGGCGATACGGTCTTTCTCGTTGATTACAAACGATATATCTGAAAAGAGAGGCGCGCCTCCGAACTCTACTGTTAATCCGTCTATTGAAATCATTGCTGTCTGTTTGCCTGTTTACGTCAAAGAAGCCGCAAAGATAGGCAAAAAGACATCCGATCCGATCAAATAAAGAGGTTAATGTTCGATTCTTCGGCCTGTTCGAGGTACGAAGCCACACCGCCGAGGGTGACGGTGTCGAGTAACTCTTCCGCTTTCACGCCCATCACATCCATACTCATGGTGCAGGCGATCATCTCGATGCCGTTGTCTACGGCTTGTGCCATCAGGCTTTCGAGGCTGTCGATGCGCTTCTGCTTCATGATCGAACGCATCATCCGGCTACCGATGCCGAACATGTTGAGTTTCGACAGTTTGAGTTGCCCGCTGTGGGAAGGGAGCATCCACCCGAACATCTTGCCGAAGATATCCTTCTCGACGGCCGGTTTCTGCCGTTTCTTAATCACGTTCAGTCCCCAGAAGGTGAAGAACATGGTGACTTTCTTGCCGGTTGAGGCGGCGCCGTTGGCGATGACGAAAGAGGCCAACGCTTTGTCGAGGTCGTCGCTGAAGATGATCAGGGTTTTGTTGTCGCGTCCTCCGGTGGTGAGGCATTGGGCCGGCGCTTCCTGCTTCTCGATACGGGCGTGGATGATACCGGCTTTGTTGGCGACGTCCACCAGGCGGGCGCCGACCATATTGCTCCACGACTTCACGTCTTTGGCGAAGCCGGGGTCGGTGGCGGTGATCGTCATTTGGTCGCCGGTACGTAACTGGCTGTAATGCTTTTTGAGTTCGAGGATGGGGCCGGGGCACTGCATGCCGCAGGCGTCGACCTCGATTGCGTTGACGGGGGTATGGAGGAAGGCTGTTTCTTCTGTGCCGTCGTCGTCGATGGTCGAACTGAGGTCGTCCATCCCTGCTTGCGGGTGCGTGGTGGCGATATGCCAGGTTTTATAGCCGCCGGAGAGGTTATAGACGTTGGTGAATCCATGCTGTGACAGGATACGGTAGGCCAGGTAACCGCGGAGGCCAACGGCGCAACTGACTACGATCTTACGGTCGCGAGGTAGTTCTGCCAGCCGTTCACGCAGGTCATCAACGGGGATATTGATGGCGTTCGGCAGTGTGCCGAGGGTGTATTCTTCCAGTGTACGGACATCTACCAGCAGTGTATCGTCTGTCAGGGTGGCGATATCCCGCCAGTGGATGGTTTGTACCTTTCCGAGGAGGATGTTTTCGGCTACGTATCCGGCCATGTTCACCGGGTCTTTGGCGGATGAATAGGGTGGGGCATAGGCCTGTTCGAGTTGGGCAAGGTTGGAAACGGTGCCTTTCCGTTGGATCACCTGCGCCAGCATTTCGATCCGCTTGTCTACGCCGTCGAAGCCTACGGCTTGTGCGCCGAGCACCTGTCCGTTGGCATTGAACAGGACTTTGATCGACATCGGCACCGCCCCCGGGTAATAGCCCGCATGGGAGGCGGAGTGGGTGAAGGAGGAACGGAACTCAATCCCCTCTTTCGTGAGCAGCTTGGCATTGGCGCCGGCGGTGGCTACGGTGAGGTCGAAGACTTTCGCGATAGATGTACCCATCGTGCCCGGATAAGTCTGTTTGTTGCCGAATACAATGTTGTCGGCCACGATACGTCCTTGTTTGTTGGCCGGGCCAGCCAGCGGGATTAGTGCTGGGCGACCGGTGACGAGATGAGTCACTTCCACGGCGTCGCCGAGGGCGTAGATGTCGGAGTTGGATGTCTGCATATATTCGTTCACCCGGATGCCACCCAGGCTGCCGATGGTCAGTCCGGCTTCGCGGGCGAGTTTGGTTTCGGGGCGTACGCCGATGCTGAGTAATACCATGTCGGCATCCAGTCGACGCCCGCTTTTCAGGTAGATACCTATACCTTCCGGGTTGTCTTCAAACCGCGTTACGCCATCTTCGAGGTACAAGGCTACGCCTTTTTCCACCAGATGATGGTGTACGATGGCGGCCATCGAGAAGTCGAGCGGCGCCATGACCTGGTTGGCCATTTCCACGACGGAGACATGTGCTCGCTGTTGGTGTAGGTTCTCGGCCATCTCCAGACCGATAAAGCCGCCGCCTACCACGACGGCGCGCCGGGGCTGTGTTTGTTTGATATATGCTTTGATCCGGTCGGTGTCCGGCACATTGCGCAGGGTGAAGATGCGCTCACTGTCGATCCCTTCGATGGGCGGACGCATCGGTTCGGCTCCGGGCGAGAGCACCAGTTTGTCGTAGCTTTCGGTGTAGGTAGTGTTATCGGTCAGGCGATGGATGGTTACCGTTTTCTGCTGCGGATCAATAGCTGTTACTTCCTGCTCCGTTCGGATATCGATGGCGAAACGTTCGGTAAAGCCTTCGGCCGTTTGCACGAACAGTTTGCTGCGGCTGCGGATGGTGCCACCTATATAATAGGGTAGGCCGCAGTTGGCATACGAGACGTATTGTCCCCGTTCAAACAGGATGATGGTTGCCTTTTCGTCCATCCGGCGCAGGCGGGCGGCGACGGTAGCCCCTCCGGCTACTCCTCCAATAATTAAGTACTTCATGATGCTGTTTTATTGTATTGTTTATTGTTTATATTTCGTAATGGAAACTAATCGGATAAAAAAAGGAATTATACCCTTTCTGCCAATCGGCGCAATTCGCCGTACAGGCCGTCGAACTTCAGGTCGGCATCCTTCATTTGTCCTACCTTTTCTTTTCCTTTGGGGGTGAGGGAGAAGAACATCTGGCGTTTGTCTTCCTTGCTGACTTTCCGACGGATATATCCTTTATCTTCCATGCTGGTGATTACCTTGGATACACGGGAGTTCGACAGGCCGATGAATTCGCAGATTGTTCCGGCCGACTTCGAGTCGCAATCTTTCAGACAGCAAAGCAGCATGGCTTCGTTGATGGTGAGCTCGTTTGCCTCGGCAAAATCTTTCTCGAATTGATATAATACTTTATATATATCCTTGATGGCGCAGATGTCGTTCATGCTTTCATTTTTTCGTTTTACGTGGCAAAGGTAATACTATTTTTCAATAAAGATAGTTTTTAGTAGAAAATAATTTTATCCCGGTATGCCATGCCTTTCTTTCTGGCCGGAATTGAAAGCGGTTGAATCCGAGGCACAGGGTTATTGTTATTTTCAGAAAGAGGGAAAGGGTGTTTTGGGGTGTTGAAAAGAGGTAAAAGACGCGAAGGTATAGTATAGGCATGTTATAGGCAACACGAAGGCAAGTGATATACGGGATGGAAAATGACATTAAGAATTTGTGATTCAGTTGTTTATGATACTATGGAGTGTAAGCTTCGGGTTTTCCCTGATTTAGGGTTATTGTATTTTTTGTTTTAAGTTGGGGTTGTAATAAGAGCTGGGCGATCTTCAAATTTTCCAGAAATTGAAAGTTTTTTTGTTGGTGTGTTTTAGCGTCCAACTCATCCTCAGGAGCGCAGCGACGTTTCCCCTCTTGAGCTACTCTCTATACACATCTTTTGACTAGCTTTAGAGTGCATGCCCCGTCAGGGGTATCGTGTTCGTAGCCAGGGGTGTAAGCCCCTGGACAGGTGATT
>JAVBUR010000065.1:0-18391 GCA_031555145.1 Tannerellaceae bacterium
CGCTTCCATTAATGGACGGGATTGTGGCTCTGGAATACTTCCGTCGGGTGCCGGGCCGATGTTGAGCAGCATATTGCCTCCGTACTGGATGCATCGTAAGAGGCTGGCTATAATCTCCTCTTTGGTCATATACGACTGTTGTCGTTCCGACTCGCTATATCCCCAGCTTTTCTTGTTGATAGAATTGCATAATTCAAATCGCTTGAATTGCTGGACCGGCAGGTTCAACATCATTTCGGGAGTGATATAATCACCTTCACGCTTTGTATACAACCTGTCGTTGAATATGATATCCGGGCGAATGTTTTTAGCTGCCTCAAGAAACCGCTTCGCCACACTGTCGCTTCTGTTGGTGTAATACCCATCCCACCAGATTAAATCGATATGGGGGTATCTGGCGACGAATTCCTTGATCAGTTTTTCCGTATAGGTGCTATATGGGTCATGGTTTTTATCTTCTTTCATTATTTCCGGGATATATCCATAGGAACCATCCGTCATCCAGTCGACATTCTGCGAAAAATAAACACCGAAGCGCAGTCCTCTGCTTACACAGGCCTCTTGCATTTGTGCAATGACATCCAGTCTGTTGGCGGCGCTGTTCGAGATGTTCCAGTCCGTCAGTGCTGTCGGATACATCACAAACCCATCATGATGCTTGAGCGTGATCACTACATATTTCATCCCTGCCGACTTGGCCAGGTCGGCAATCTGATAAGCATCAAACTGGTTGCCGGTGAAATCTTTGGCGTATGACCTGTACGTTTCGCGGGGGACTTCGGCGGTGTACATAATCCATTCTGCCCCTACGCCTCCGGATAATCGGGGCGCACTTGCCGTGTATGTCATGCTCTTCAGGTCTGTTCCTGCGAACTTTCCTGCCGGGACTGAATATACCCCATAATGGATAAACAGACCGAATTTAGCCTCATCCCACCATTCCATTTTATCTTTCAGGGGAATGATATCCAACGTTTCCTCTTTGGTACAGGAGGTAAGCAACGCTAATAGAATCACTATTGTAGTGGTGGCTTTATTGACGAATACCATGTTTCACTCATTTTGGGAATATACCTCTAAAACGTATGTTTATCAATTATAGTATGTCGATGCAAACAAACCGGATCAGAGGCAAAAGGAATACAAAACAAAAATATCTCTAAAAAAGCAGGTGATTCCTTTGTTAGAAAGGCTCTTATGTATTATTTTTGTTACTCCAAACAGCATCACTCCTGCACTGTCCGGTCGCTGTTGAGTAACTACATACTAAGTTGTGCCTATGTTTCATAATGCGGAAGAGGTGCTGTTGATAGCATCCATTATCTTGTTTTTGAGTATTATTGCCGGTAAAGCCGGTTACCGTTTTGGACTGCCTGCCCTGTTACTTTTCCTCGGCGTTGGGATGTTGTTCGGGAGCGATGGCCTTGGAATCCAGTTCAGTAATCCCCATATTGCCCAGTTTATCGGTATGTTGGCGTTGAGTATTATCCTGTTCTCGGGTGGGATGGATACGAAATACCGCGAAATCAAACCCATTGTCGGGCCGGGGGTGGTACTGGCGACGCTCGGGGTATTGGCGACAACCTTTATCACGGGTGGTTTTATCTATTATCTCTTTACGTATTACAATCCCAATATTCAATTAACGTTTCCTGAGTCACTGCTGATGGCGGCGGTCATGTCGTCGACCGACTCGGCGTCGGTCTTCTCCATCCTCCGCAGCAAGGGGGTGCATCTGAAAGAGAACCTGCGTCCGGCGTTGGAGTTGGAGAGTGGGAGTAACGATCCGATGGCGTATATGCTCACGATCATCCTCATTGCCTATATACAACTCGGGGGAATGAACCTTTGGGAGGCCGGGTTGCAACTGGTGGTACAGCTGTCGATCGGAGCCGTGGCCGGTTTTGGATTGGGTAAGCTGGCGGTGCGGATCATGAACAAGATCAACATCTCCAATTCTTCCCTATACCCGATTTGTTTGCTGGCGATTGTGTTCTTTACCTTTGCGGCTACGACGCTGGTGAAGGGGAATGGCTACCTGGCTGTCTATATCGCCGGTCTGGTGGTGGGGAATGCCAAGATTGAACATAAGAAGAGTATCAGTACCTTTTTCGACGGGTTCACCTGGTTGTGGCAGATCGTGATGTTCCTTACGCTGGGGTTGCTGGTCAATCCCCACGAACTGCTGCCCGTGGCGCCGGTCGGGCTGGCGGTGGGCATCTTTATGATCCTGGTGGCCCGTCCGGTGAGTGTGTATCTGAGCCTGATTCCGTTCAAACATTTCTCCAACCGGGGTAAACTGTATATCTCGTGGGTGGGGCTGCGCGGAGCAGTACCTATTATCTTCGCCACCTATCCGATGATCGCCGGTGTGCAGTATGCCGGGTTGATCTTCAATGTGGTGTTCTTTATCACCATCCTTTCGTTGGTGATCCAGGGAACGACGGTGACGACCGTAGCCCGTTGGTTGCACCTGGTGGATGTACCCGAACGGAAAGACCAGTTCGGCATCGAACTGCCCGACGAGATCAAAAGCGCCATGAGCGAGATCGAAATTACATCCGATGTACTGCTTCATGGCAATAAACTGATGCAGCTCACGTTACCAGATCATACACTGGCTGTTATGGTCAAACGGCACGGGCGCTACTTCATCCCGAAAGGGAATACGGAATTGCAGGAAAACGATATCCTGCTGATGATATCCGACAACGACGAAGCCCTCCTTCAGGCCTACGACTCGCTGGGTATTACAGATTATACAATGAAGAAAAACAGTTGAAAGGAGTTACACTATGGTTACCCGCAAAGACCGAATCCTTTGGGCGGACGATGAGATCGATCTGCTGAAACCCCACATCCTCTTCCTGCAGGATAAAGGATACGAGATAGTCCCTGTTGTCAGCGGGCAGGATGCCATTGATTGCTGCCGCGAAGAGACGTTCGATATCATCTTCCTGGATGAAAATATGCCGGGGCTGTCCGGACTGGAAACACTGGCGCTGATCAAGGCGATCAACCCCAATGTCCCCGTCGTGATGGTAACTAAAAGTGAAGAAGAAAGCATCATGAACCAGGCCATCGGTAATAAGATCGCCGACTACCTGATCAAGCCTGTCAACCCCAACCAGCTACTGCTTTCGATCAAGAAGAATGTCCATAAGAATGTGATCATCTCCGAGACTACGACTGTGGGTTACCGCCAGGAGTTTTCCCGCATCGGCATGCAGATCAACGACTCGCTTACGGCCGACGAGTGGATGGAAGTCTATAAGAAGCTCGTCTATTGGGAGCTCGAACTCGAAGCCAGCCAGACACAGATGAACGATCTCCTGCTCATGCAGAAGAAAGAGGCCAACAACGCCTTCGGCAAGTTTATCCGCCGGAATTACGCCGACTGGATACAGCGTCCCGAAGACCGTCCGCTGATGAGCCCCGACCTGTTCAAGAAGAAGGTTTTCCCATTGCTGGATAACGACGAAAAGGTGTTCTTTATCCTGATCGATAACTTTCGCCTCGACCAGTGGAACGTGGTCAAAGACCTGCTGTCGGAGTATTTCACGTTTGATGAAAGTCTCTACTACAGCATCCTGCCGACGGCCACACAATATGCCCGCAACTCCATCTTCTCCGGCTTGCTGCCGATACAGATCGAAAAGATGTTTCCCGACCTCTGGGTGGACGAAGACAGCGAAGAGGGCAAGAACCTCAACGAAGCCCCGCTGATCCAGACGCAGATCGACCGCTTCCGCAAGAAATACAGTTTCTCGTATCATAAGGTGTATGATGCGCAGTATGGCGACAAACTGATCAACCAGGTGCCGTCGTTGTTGCATAACCAGTTGAATGTGATCGTGCTTAACTTTATCGATATGCTCTCGCATGCCCGAACGGAAAGCCGTATGATCCGCGAACTGGCACAGAGCGAAGCCGCCTATCGCAGCCTCTCGCGTTCGTGGTTCCAGCACTCCACAGCACTGGAACTTTGCCGCCGCATTGCCGAGAAGGGTTGCAAGATCGTACTCACGACCGATCATGGAACCGTTCGCGTCGATTCGCCCATCAAAGTGATCGGCGATAAGAACACGAACACCAACCTCCGTTACAAGGTAGGCAAGGCGCTCAACTATAACCCGAAGGAAGTGTTCGAGATTCGCGAACCGGCCAAGTTCGGTCTGCCGTCGCCCAACCTGAGCAGCCGGTATATCTTCGCTCTCGAACAGGACTTCTTTGCCTATCCGAACAACTACAACTACTACGTCTCTTACTACAAGGATACCTTCCAACACGGCGGTGTCTCAATGGAAGAGATGATGATTCCCTTTATTGTCTTAGACCCCAAGTAACCCTTTCATTCCACGTATAACGATCCCTACATTCACAATAGAACTTCATTCCGTATGACACTACAGATAAAAAACCTGGAGACCATTCACGACACCGCCCGCGAATTTATCAGCCTGATGGGCGACCGTACCGTCTTTGCCTTCTACGGTAGCATGGGTGCCGGTAAGACGACCTTTATCAAAGCCATCTGCGAAGAACTGGGCGTCACCGACGTGATCAACAGCCCTACCTTTGCCATTATCAACGAATACCGTAGCGACACCACCGCCGAACTCATTTACCATTTCGACTTCTACCGCATCAACAAACTCGGCGAAGCGGCGGATATAGGTACCGAAGATTACTTCTACAGCGGTGCCCTCTGTTTCATCGAATGGCCGGAGAAGGTCGCCGAGATGCTTCCGGCTGATGTCGTATCCGTCACCATCGCCGAAACTCCCGACGGCAGTCGTTCGGTAGAGATCAAGGAATAAATTATGGTACTTGCCGAATACTTTATCTTCTTTCTCTTCCTGTCGCTTGGATGTCTGTCAGTCCTGTCGGCCATCTTCAACTTCGACTGGTTCTTCCGTACCAGCAGTGCCGCGCCTTTCGTCAACTGGTTGGGTCGGCTGGGAGCCCGGATGTTTTATGCCGTGCTGGGACTGGCGATGATTGCATGTGGAGTGATGGGGATGATCACGGGCTTACAGGGGTGACTTCTCTTGAGTCAAGGTTGGAAATAGTATAAAAAGAGAGGGTAGTCCTACTGGATTACCCTCTTTTCTTACATGATTACTAAATCCTTTACCTTCAAGTTCGGTCAGATTTGAATATTATTGTACTACTTCCACGTATAGACCAACCAGTGCAGACATATCGTGATATACCGGATTGCCGGTATCGCGGATGCACTTGTAGGTCACAGCGAACTGGCTGTAATACTTACCGTTTTCCAGTGCCATGTTTCCGTTGTATGGGATAGGATCATCAATAGTACCGGTGTTCTGTTCGTTGATTTCTTCGTACAGAGATGCTGTGTCTACCGATGGAGGTTGATGTTCCTGTACGACAGCCACGTCCTGACGGACGTTGTACAGCCTTTCTTCGTGCAACACACGTTTCCCAGCGGCCAACGGCTGGCCGATAAACGATGCCCACTCCGGGTACAAATCTTTCACTGCCAAAGCCTGCATGTCTGTCAATGGTGTTTCGTTGATTGTCATTCGGGCAAACATGAATACCTGTGCATTGTAGTTCGGCGCATATTCCGGCTCTTCCGGTTCAGGAACAGGAATCAGTTCCATGTTGAACGCTTCCTCCGGTGTTGCCGTTGGATTCTCTTCGTGGAAGGACTTCTGTTCTTCCGATAATTCAACCCATGCCCCAGCATGATAGTCGGAGAGTGTTGTACCCACGTGGCTTGTGGCCGGGTTTATCCGCATGGTGAGCGGAACAAATTGTCCGTCTTTGATGTAGGTGACATCTACGGGGGTAGGATCATCTTCGTTCCAGGGTGTTTCATCCCACGGATCGGGGATGGGTTCCGGTTCGGTAATCACTTCGGGTTCTTCTGGGATAATGTCCGGATCGACTGTTTCTGGTGTCTGTTCTTCGACATCCTGTTCTTCTACCGGGATGATCGGCTGTTCGTCTATGTTGTTTATTTCTTCCATATTTTTTATGATTTAAAAGGTTTATCTGGTGGTGTAAAGTTAGACGTATATCTGGCCACATTGCTGATACGCACTTCGTCAATGTACCCGTTGAATGCTTCATTTACGTCGTTATTTATAATGTGGCATCCTACAGCTAATGTACCGGATCCCCTTAATACGCTACAATTAACATCAAGGTCTTTAACCCCATTAATATATGTCTTAGCACGATAGTTGCCTGTGCACACTAATGCTATATGACACCATGTTTTTTGGTATACACCTATAGATCCAGTTGCTATAATGATATTATTTGCAGCAACAAGCTCTACAAACTGCGGTTGGGAATTTGGATTATCGTTACGTATTCTTAAATGTAGACCAGAATTAGTCTCTACAGTAAAAATAGTATGTGTATTCGGACCAATGGTATAATTAACCCAACACTCCATAGTAAACTGTTCTGATGGCAAAAACGAAATTGGTAAATTTCTTGCAACTACACTATAGTTAGGTTCCCAATAATACCTAAACGATTTACCAAATTTAGCAGTAGAGCTGATTGACACATTGGAATGCGCGATCGGTCGTTTGTACATAGAACTATCCGTAAAATCTTCTGCATGGAGGAGCAGCACAGTGTTTGGATCACCACTCTTCCCGCCTAACATTCGTCTACCTACTACGCTCATTATCCTTCCTCCGTCTTTATAGTGTAAGTACCTTGTTCGTAGTGTGCAACGCTGATCTCCGCCCAGCTATTAGCCTTAACAGTGATGCTGCTAACACGTGATATGTAACCTCCTGTTGTCGGGATGGGGATGACAAGATCGGCGGCGGTAGTATTATTCAGCTTGTATAGCACAACGCGCCCCAACTCCAATCCTGCCACAGCAGAGAAGGCGGCCGCTGCCGACAAGTTGATGATACAAAGCTGTGCTGTGACCGGTGCATTTGTGGGAGACGTAACGACAACGCTTGTTTCAAATTGTGTGCGATTTGAAACATCAGCAGATACAGAAGAAGCTATTTTGGTATCAGCAAAAACTAATTCTCTCCATGGAGTTGTTGTGTCGATTACTTTTGAATTAAATGACCTATAATATATACCACCATTGCTACTAAAACCCAACTGACTATAATAATCCCCATTATACTTGGATAAAGCAAGTATTGAATTGGCGTTGTTGTCTGCCGGAAACATACCAGTAGCTGACCGTAACTTAGTATATTGGTATTGGATTGTCCCGTTTCCACCGACCACTGTAACGCCACCTTCCCTTTCTCCGACGAGTAATCTTGCATTGGGAACTGTTGCATCCAAATCATTCGTGCTGACAACTGTAACATCCGTGACTTCATCAACACCATCTACAAGGCGTTGGAAATCGGTGTTGGCGCCGTTTTTGATGTATTCGCCAATAAATACAATTCCTAAATTTATTGGAGCAGATGACGCCTTTAATGCTATGTACTTTTTTGTGTTGTACACCAAAGTTACCACAGATAAACTAAGTGACAAATTATTTTTTTGCGCGATAACATTTCCATACGACATCCTGTAAGCACTTCCTGCTACAATCTTATGCTGACCACACTGAAGGGCTGATCCAGATTTCAATCCTGCTTGTGAGAAAAAAATTCCGTTTAAGTATGTCTTTTCTATATCTACACCATCATACGCATAACCAAGTAACCAATACGTAATTTTGGCATCGCCATTTACTGGTATCACATACCTTCTCCCAAACCCTTCATAGTCTATCATTGCGGACTGTTTGGGGGTGAACTTGACAAGGTTTGTTACGCCTTCGGAAGGAATTGCAGAATCTGAAACAGAATCAATTCTATTGCCACTGGTGATAAAATTATCCCACCCATAAACCTTGTAACTAAAATTTGCACCGACAACTGGAGCCCAGAAATGAAGATACTCATTATACGTAAATATTGATATGTCTCCAATATTATATCCATTATGGACGGAACCATATCTAGCGGCCTTTCCTCCAACATCCACATATGCGTGCATATATGTATCTATTGATGGGCGCACATCAGCGATTGATGTACCATGCGGGCTTCCTGTTATGTGTATAGTTATAATTGCGCTTGAAGTATTTTTAACTTTTGTCTTGATCAGAATCCCTTTTGTCGGATTATACGTGTTTTTGTATGAAAAATCGCTTGCCGAAAAACCTTCAAGTTTATCAGCATTCGAAGATGAATCAGCTTGCCTTGACCTATCGACAACCCCATCATTGTCTGTGTCATAAACAGACTTTCTCATGTCACCGGCATCGGTGATGCCATAGCCAGATACGGTAGTGGGTTTGTTAGTGACTTCGGTGGAGAAGTTGACGGATGATTTCCAGGCTAATGAGCCGAGATCTGAGAACCATTTTTTGATTTTGCCAAACAATGTGGGTAGCGTTTCTTCGGAATTGATAGCTACTCTTGTGGGAGCTTCGGTGAATGAGACAGGTGCATTTTGTAAATCAACAGAAGTGGTTGCATAGACACCGGAGTCCACGTATGATTGTGAAGTTTCATCCCAATTCCCATAGTTGCCGTTTGTTAATACAACTGGCGCTTTTCCGACCGGGCCGCGAGCAGGTACAGTGGTATCTGTGTATGTCTTTGTCTCAAGACTCCAAAGCCACCAGGTTCCATCCTGTATTTTAGCCGGATGTGTGTTCAATGCCTCATTATTAGCAGCCGCAGTGTTTGCACGGGCAGTAGCAGTGTTAGCTGCTTCTTTTGCTTCGTTAGCATTGGTTGCGGCGGCGTTGGCTGCTTCTTTAGCCGCAGTGACATTTGTGGTTGCCGTATTTGCTGCTGTCGCTGCTAAGTTCGCTGCATCTTTAGCGATATTGGCGGCTTGTGCTGCGGCGTTGGCCGTATTGGTAGCCGTATCAGCGGCGTTTGTGACGGCCGTAACCTTTGCGGTGGCTGTATTGGCTGCTGTTGCAGCGGAATTTGTATTTGTTATTGCCAGGCTTGCTTCATTTACAATTTCGTTTATTTGGGAGCGTATTTCGGTGGCAGCTTCTATTGCGGGTTGTTGCAGCAAGGCTATTCCTTCGGGGGAGAAATTGGAAACATCCGGCATCAACTCTGCATAGGTGAATAATACCTGATAAGCGGTATCCGGTTCTTGGCTGTACTTAAACTCAATGCCGGTTAATCCATGTCTCCATACCGGATAATCACCGTCTTTGGCCAAAGGTAATCCAATAGCAATCGCCGGGTTTTCGTTTGCACCGGTTTGGTCAACTGTAGGGGTACTACCATAGGGAAGCATTTTTATTGTGAACTTCAATGCCGGTGTTTTTCCTGTGGCCCCCATTAGGAGTGTTAGGGGGACTTCGACTACGTTGTACGTATTACCTGCCTGTTTTAATGCAGGTAATGAGTACACTCCGTCAACACTGTTGGTCTTCGGTATTTCGCCTACTCCCTGCGAGCCCGTTGAGATAATATCCCTAACAAGGGGCGCCAGTTGTTCGGCCAATAAATTTAATTCGTTTGTTGTCATTTCTTTTACTGATTTGTTTGAATAGTTGTACAGAATCTTCTATCAAGGCAGTTATAATGGCCTTTTTCGGATATTGTCAATATTCCTGCGTTGTTATTATTTCGTTACGGATAGCCTGCCTAAGTACCATTAATGCGACTTCATCAAGAATAGCCATCATTTCATCGAATAACTTGTCTTCGATTTCAACCGAGCCTTGCGAGTGGAAAATCTTCCGTGCTAAATCGGACATAGGTATCGTTGAAGAGCGATTGTGTAACAAGTTTCCAACGCCTTCTCTTATGTCAAGAGGTTCATACTTGCCAATACTTGTTTCAACTTTGAGTTCTTTAAAATTTACTTTTTTCATTTTTCAGAATATTATTTAGATATTGATAATATGTAGTATACTTGGTTCATGTAGAGTAGTCTGACAGCATCTCCTTTGGCTAATACAATGTTACCATTAGAGTTTCCGCCGGAATTTTGACTGACGATATTGCCTGAATTGTCGCGTATCCAGGTAGCGCTACCTCGGACGTTCACCACGATCTCTCCGGAGTTAGCATGATCTGCCACGATATCGATTATGTATGAATCACTATATCCAATTTCATTGTTATAATTGTAAGAGGGCAGGTGTAGCAGATAGGAGGAAGAAGCGTAGTTTTTGATCACATATTGTTGACATCTCTTATAATTCAGGAGAATGGTATCTGATCCGCCTGTCGTTTGGAAGTCAACATATCTTACTCCACCAATGGATGCAAAAGAGCCTGTTACTTTCACATCTCCAACAACTTCAAGTGCCCTATTCTCTTTCGCATTAGCGACTTTTATATATATCCCATAATTGATTTCCCCGGAATTAGTAACTGTATTTTCAAATCTTCCAAGATAACCATCTATTCCCATTGTTGCGGGAGACACGTTTAACCCTATTCCAACCCATTTCCCTGTTGAGGAAAAGCCAAGAAAGGGAGTGTTTCCTCCCGAATGGAGAAAGAATTTAGCATTTGTGCCTTCAGTCGTGTAATTATTTGTGCTGCTGATACCATTTGATTCAATCGTGAAACCTGCTATTGTGCCCCTTACTGCCGCCAGACTTTTTACATATAAGTCGTCTACGTCAATCAGTGATGTGACAATATGTCCACCTTTTATTATCGTTTCCCCTAATTCAGCAACCTCTATCTGGGTCTTGTAGGCCAATGTATCTTTCAGATCATCTATTCCTACTTTTTTATCAATTTTTTCAGTGAGTGTAGTGGCCAATAGATCCAATTCCTTAGTGACCACTTTTTCTTTGATATCCGATTTGGCGGAATCGGCTAACATTGAGAAAGTGACCTTTCCAACTAGGTTTACTTTCTCTGCTTTGATGGTGATTTCTTCTGATGACTGATTGATCATTGAAATAACATTGCCGCTGTGGGCAAAGAGAGTATTTCCGGTAGCTGTCGTAATGAATCCAGCCTGCTGAAGTGCGAGAACGCCGGTTTCAGTAGCGGTTACCCGTGTCGATATGGCACTGATCTTATCGGGCAATACATTGATGATTGAGTTTTCAGCAGTAGTCATACGCCCTTCTACATTGACAACACGACTGCCCCAGATATTGATGTCGCCCGCCATTACAGACATGTTGCCTTCTGCAGTTGTGACACGTTCTCCCACTGTTTCAATCGCTGAGGCTTGTAGTAATATCTCCTTTTCAGTTTGGACGATCCGGGTCATGAACTCCGCCTTCATATCTTCGATGGAGTTATGTGCCATTGCTAACGAATAGATATCGATCTCGCCGGTAAACTTGAGATTGAAATCTCCGGTGCCATCCCAGGAACCACTTATCTCATAGGTATCGTATGCTTCGGTTACTGCCAATGCTGCTGTATGGGAAATAGGCTGGCCGTTGAATCCAACGGTTAATGTTCCGGCACTATGTACCCGATAACGGAAAGAAATGTAATAGGTGGGCCACACAGACGTACCATCTTTCATTGCAAGCTGTGCTTTCGGTTTCAGACGGAGATATTTATTATCTTGCTTGAGGTTTGAGTTCTTCATACGGAGTACTTTCAATCCATCACGTGTGACAATGGAAGCAATCTGTTTCTTGTCTGAATAGAACGTGTTGTTGAAATACAGGAATTTCTGCTCAACGGTGAAGAAAGATATATCGCTCAGCACCTCCCATAGGTTGGTATCGGTGGCAAAGGAAGAGTTTTGCAATACATTGTCTTTGTCGGTTATTTCCTGCCGGAGCGATTTCATTTCGCTTTCCAATCTTCCTTCAATGACTTCAAAGCGCGTATGTACATCCTCCCCCGTATGGAGCAGGAACCGGCCTTTGGCGTACAAGTTGTCGCACATGAGGCCGTAGCCTTGCAATTGTCCCCAGTAGGGTGTGATCATCCCATCGAGTTTACCGAACCGGCTGCGGACAGCGTTGCCGGGATCGGTCTTCAGGCCGTAGATGATGTCCATATAGGGGCTGCCCGGCTCTACGGAGGTCTGTTTGATAATGCCCTTTCTGTCGGGATCCGATAGGTTGTCGACACGGACAAGTGTATCGCGTTCGGCTATTCGGCTGATATCTCCTACAAAATTTTTGTATTTGATCCAATCGATGCGTTCCTGGTTGTGGCCGAGGCCTCCGATATGCGTTTCTTCGACAACGAATTCGTATTCTTTGGTGGCTGTATATCCGTTCTCTGCCGTTGGCATGCCGGTGAAATGTTTTACCTGGACGATATCATCTTCCCGGAAAGGGTTGAAGAGGGCGCCTTCTTCCGTATCCAGGTAAATGATCTGGTTTACAGTATCGACCGACTTTACCTTCATCATGTCGGCAGTGATGATTGTGCCATTCTCACCTAAGAGTTGTGAGATTACCATTTCGTAGACGCGAAGCGTACCACGGACAGTAAGGTCGTCCAGTTCCAACTGATTCCGTTGTGCCGCAATACCTGCCGCATTGACGATCTCCCTCCAGGTGAGTGCCCACCCCGAGCCTTCCGGAAAGCCGGAGGTGAACGAAGGGGAAGAAAGATTACCGGCAAACAGGGCGTCTTTCTTGATATTCACATCCCGCAACCAGGCATCGCCGGTGGTGAACAATCGGAAGCCATCCTTTTGATTGAAGTCATTGGCGCCGGATTTGGAATAGATCGAATACGGCTCGTCGTGTTCCCCGTCCAGGATAATATTCTTGTTGAAGGTGATATTTCCCGCTGCACGGTCGTCAATGTCTTTCCTCAAATACCGCTGTTCGAGCGTTTCGGAATTAAGCAGTTTTAGCTTGTCGGCATCTTCGGCTGTCAGGTGGATATCCCGGGAGTACTCCGAATAGTCATCAACGGTCGATTTTACGCCTGTTAATTGCCGGTGGTCTGTTATCCCTTCGGGCGAGAGGGATATGCCGTCGCTGGTGGAGGTGAAGATCGTTGATCCGTTACTGGTATCCGACCCGCTGCCTGTTTCTCTTCTCCGCTTACTTCTTGGCTGGGCGGTGTAAGATTTTTCTATGTAATAATATTGTTTACTCATCGAATTTTACTCCTTCATAATTATCTTTTTCAAACTGTACCATCAGTATATCGCTCTCGTCTTCACGTAGCCGTTGGGTTTCACTTAGCAGCAGGTAATGCCCGGGGAGATTTGAGTCCGTGTATGTGCCGAACGACGGCAGCAGGGAGACGGTGCCCGAAAGGGTATGATGCCGTTCGGCGTAATTGCTGTATACGGTGCTGATCAGCAGGCGTTCCAGCAAGTCGTCTACCCCGTTGCGGCAGAAAGTAGACCGGACGGTCTTATCGGCCGTGTTGAAGAACTGCCCCAAGGCAGTGGGCGAGGGTGTTGAAAGCGTTCCTACGATCGTGTCTATCGTAATATCTTCCATTGCTTCCCGGTTGATCCAGGCGCTATGTTCGATGTCTTCACTTTTGACCGGGCGGTAATGCTGATTGACCAGGGCGATGGTGGGCTCTTTGTACAACAACCAATGCATAAGCGGATAGATGTCATCGCGTAGTTTCCAACTGGTACTACTCTCGTAATCATAGGATTGAATACCCGTTCCCACTTGTAGTTCGAGCCAACCGGCTACCGGAGGGAGATCTATATATTCGGCGTTGTCGGTTTTTTCAAACAAAACGGGTAAATCTTTATCCCGGCAATAGCCAATGATCCGTTTGTTTGATTGCCAGCCGCCGAGGCCGCTTTCGCTTTTCCGGTCACCGCTGTACCAGCAAAACCATGCATCCCCCCAAGCGCCTTCTCCGCTTATCCATTTGGCCGAAGTGTTTACATAGCTACGGCTCTGCATGACACTTTTATTTGACCAGTGGTATAAGGCTCTTCCTTCCTGGTCACGTAGCGTGAGCATAAAGGGGACATACGTATAATTGCACCAATTCTTTAATCGGTCCCAGTTACCCGCTTCGTTAGTTTTCGACTTTTCTTCAAAAGGGTTGTAGCGAACGTCGGCCAGGAGGGAGAGGTTTAGTTTCAGCTTATACTTCGCCCTGTCGGATAAGTTAATATGGGCGATATAGGCCTGCGATGGAACTTTGAGCAACATGGCATTTGTCGCGGCAGACGGGGTGTTCAGGTAATTCTGATAGGTGTGCGTACCGGCAGGATTGTACGATTGCACTGTCCAGGCTATACCTGTTTCCTCGCTTCCGCTATGTACCGGGTCTATCCGGAAGAAACGGGCGGAGTTGTGTTTGGTCAATCCCTTGCCTTCGTTGGATAAGGTGATGGTGAAACCTTTCTCATCTGCCTCTGCTCCCGTGTTTACCCATACGTTTATTTCTTGTCCGGTTCCGACAGACTTGGCGTCTACCACCCCTTTGAGCAATACCGTCTTTTCAAAGGGCGAAAATGCCACTTTTACATTATTATATACCTTGTCTACTCCCAGCACGGCATTATCCGTTTCCCATCCGATCGCCTCCGGGCTGAATGTGGTATGCAGGTCATGCAGATCGTATACAATGATCTTTCCGCTTTTTTGAATGAGTCGCAAGGCAAAGGGGCGTAGCGCTTCTTCGAGCACTTCACGGATCGTTCGGGCTTCGCCATCCTCATCATAGAAGTTCTCTGCCTGGAGGGAAATGGTGCTTGTGAGCCGGTCTGTACTGGATGCATACGTTTTTGTACTGATATGCTCCACAACTCCTGTATGCGAGATTCCACTTTGCCGCAGGGCGTATCCGATGACTTCCCCCAGGGTTACAAAACCGGTGATGTCCCACTTTAGCCTGTCTAAACAAGCCAGGTCGGAGAACGTAATGTCTACTCCATAGCCGTTTTTGTATGCGAAGGGCTCTTCATATAGTTCGGGGTCCAGCATGCCGCTCCAGTACAAGGCTTCGTTTCGGTATACATCCATCCGTATCTGGCCGACTTTGACTGTGTACAGATCTACAAACTGCCTGTCTGTATCCGAAAACAGCGACAGCTTGGCCGAACTGCTTTGTACCGGTTCCAGTTTGTCCGTCTCCTTCCATTCAATTTCCAGAGGAGAATCCGTAAAAGCGACGGTAGTCACTGTGCCGGCATATCCTTCCTGAAATATTTCCACATCATACAGTGCTTTGTTCACACTGTAGAAGCCTCCTTTGTATCGTAGGTTCATGCTCATCTTGTTCGATTATCTATGTTGTTCATTTTACTTAATACCCCTTTCAGTGTTCGCCCGGAGATCACAAATTCCACTTGCCCTGCCTGCATGGCTCCTGTCGGTTGGATCAGTTGTTTCAGTTTGTTCAGTGGTGCAACTACTTCGGGGTTGTTTGCCGCTCCGGGGTATTCGCCTACCATGGCGAAGGTTGTGCCGTAGACAATACCGCCGTTGGCCATTGGCTTCGCTACATTTTGTAGTGCTGTTTTAGCTGCGGAAGCTGCGGCGATCAATGCAATACCGGCGCCAACGGCAAGGAATGGATTCCACGATACAGCTTTTAACGCGATGCCTGCTGTCCCTGCGGCGATCAAAGCACCACCGAATGCTTTCAGCGAATCCATAATACTACTCAAAATAGCATTGAATGTTCCACTCAGGTCACCACTCGCTAACGATTCGCCTAATGCCTCACCGAAGTTCCCAAATACATTATTCAAGGCATCCTTCAGATGTTTACCTATATCAATGACTGCTTTTTGAACATCTTCTAATCCATTTTCTACTTCTTGGATTACCCCAGTAAAACCACCTTCTTCTACTTTCAGAGGAATTTGAATCGCAGGGACATCGACGCTTTTCAAAGCGCCTTCTAATAGTGTTATATCGGGCTTCTTACTATCGGGAATTAAGGGTGTACTTTCTGACAATTCCTTTGTGGGCACTATATCAGGTTTCTTACTAGTGGGAATTAATGTCTCCGGTAATCCTTTTGTCGGTAATTCTTTTAACTGCCTTTTTGTATCTTTTAGAGTATCTAAATTGATCGCTAAAGACTCATTTTGCTTATTTATTGCTTCTGTGAGTTGGTCAAGTCCTTCAATAGCCTCTTCATTTGTCTCACTCAATTCTTGTGTAGACGAGGCGGCTGTTTCTATATTTTTTGATGAACCAATACCCAGAAGACTTTTTACTTTTGCACGAAATTTATCAAAACCAAGACATGCACCAGCAATTACGGCTGTAAGAGCTAATACTATTTGCACAATTTGAGCGAAAGGGTTCGATCTCATGGCAGCATTAAGTATCCTCTGAGCTATAGTTAAAGCCCCTGTGGCTACGGCAGAAAATTTTTGAGCTGCGGCTAAGGCCAATGTGCGGACAGTAGATACTTTCAACGTAGCACTCAAAGCCTGTGTAACGGTTGTATAAGCTGTTTTAACTGTAGTAGAAACCCCTGTCGCTGTAGCACTTGCAATGTCAGCAACTTTCTGTGCTGTAGAAGCAATAGTTACCCTGGTTAGGGCGGTTTTTAGGTCACCATAAAGAGTACTTGCTGTTTGTATTGAAACGAGTAAATTTGTTGTTATTGCTAACAAAGAGGTAAAAGTGTTTGTCAAACCATTAGTAGACAAAGCTGTGGTATTGGCATGTTCTTGTAGTGCTAGCATCTGCTCAGCCAATGTATTTGTGGAAAGGATGAATCCATTTTGTGATTCTTGTAAATTCATCATGGCTAATGCCATTTCATTGATGTTCAAAGTGTTATTTATCAATTGAATACCAGTCTCAACACAGGAAAGTGTCATCTCTTTAAAGACTGATGACATTTGTTGTGTTGTCATGTTTATCTGCTGGAGACTTACATTAAGGTTATTAAATTTTGTCCCTATTTCCTCTATTGAGTTCGGTATATCTCCTTTAAGCAGAGAAGATAAGTCGATTGTGTTCATAGCGTACATTTTTTGTTTTAATTTTTTTGATTTCTTCAAAAGGCTTTTCACGAGCCTTTGATAAGCAAAGAAACAATACGAGGAAAGCGAATCCAAATGAAATTATCATCCTTGTATGGATAGTCATTAGTGAAGAAATCTTACATTTGTATTTTATCAACTAAACGATTTCAATAATATGAAGCAAAGAGTTAGAGTATATAAAGGTGGGGTTAAGGAAGAAATCATAAATAAAGTTATTGAAGAAGAAGCTCGTAATGGTTGGACTGTAAAACAGATTATACCGGTAGCTGCTATTCAGGGATTGACAAATAAAGTTCTTCTTTTGCTTGAGTGTCCGGATGATGAGGAGAAGTAAAATAGATTTTATTGCCTATTCTTAACTGTCTACACATTATTAAGTATATAACTGTGAGTGTTCCTTTTCGACATAGTTTTCCCAATAGTTTAATTTGGAAGGGGAAGTTATGAGTAAAGAAATGCTATGGAATAAGCAGAGTCAAGTATAATTATCATCCTTGAAAGAATTGTGTGTAGAGTGATGTTTTGTGATTTTGTAACCATAAATTGAGTAAGATATGAAGCAGAAGGTTCGCCATGTTAGTTCTATGAATATAGAGAAGAGTATAAATAAAGTTGTTGAAGAAGAGGCTCAAGACGGTTGGGTATTGAAACAAATATCAGGATATTCTTTTCTTCAGGAAACAGCGTTGCTTTTATTTGAAAAGCCTGAAAATAAGGGAAATTGGTAGTTTCAGCTATGAAACCTAAGGCTTGATTTGAAAGTAAGGCTATTAATAGCTTATACGTGCGTCTCTAAAACATTTAGATCAGGCAAGAAAACATTATTGCAGGCTATCAGTAACGCTAATAGTCGGTAGTATAGATGCAATAAAAAAGGCAGACTCTAAAGTCTGCCTTTCTACTCAAACCTTTCCACAATCCTTTCAAAGTCTTCCCGGGTGGCGGTGGGGGTCACCTGGGGTGTTGCGGTATCCCAATCGAACCGTACCAGGTCGGTGGGGCTGAAACCTTTTTTGGCGTACGGCATGACACTGCAATGGGCCAGGAAGCGTGTTTGTTCCCAGGAGGTTTGTTGGAGGGAGGTTTCCCGTTTGTTCCATTGTTCGTAGATGGCGTTGAATTGGTCCGGGGTGAGCTGCATAAAGTCACCGGTGCGTATGCCGATGCAACCCACAGCTACCCCGAACAGTTCAAGGATGGTTACGCTTTTTTTTTCTCCTCGTCGGTACCGGGTTCTTCTCCGGAGGCGGGAGTGAACTGGTCGTTCTGCCAGGAGGCAAAGTCGTCCGCATCCATCCAGTCGGCCATTTCCATCGGTGAATGGAAGGGTACCGGGATTCCTTCCACCCGGCAGGCGCTGACGATGCAGCAGTAGAGGAGCGTGACGGCCAGCGTGATATCGCCCCCTTGCAGCTCGGTCACTTCGCGGCCTGTCAGTTCTTTAAACTGCATCATTGCTCCCATGGTCATACGCGAGGGGTACTCTACCCCGTTGATCCGCATT
>JAVBUR010000130.1:0-28717 GCA_031555145.1 Tannerellaceae bacterium
GCATAAACTTTTTGTTTCATGCTGATGGAACTTTTTGTTCCTTATGATAAACTTTTAGTTCCATGCAGATGGAACTCCGGATGGTTGCAGGCGCGACAAAAGCAACTACACGACCCCACAACAAAAACATTCAATTCCGGATAGACTTGAAACTGAACGATCTTCAGATTCGGCCAAATATGAAAGCAGATAACAGACTCCACCACCTTTCGGGTTGACCAGGATCTGGATCAGGCTTCTATCATCGATGTCACATCCTGTTCCACAGTTGTTATACCTCCGATACCAAAGGCATCTACCAATACGTTAACTACGTTCGGTGAAAGGAAGGCTGGTAACGTCGGCCCAAGGTGGATATTCTTCACACCCAGGCTCAGGAGGGCTAGTAGCACAATAACGGCCTTTTGTTCATACCAGGCAATATTATAGACGATGGGCAGATCGTTGACATCTTCCAATCCGAAGGCGTCTTTCAATGCCAGGGCAATCTTGACCAGCGAATAACTGTCGTTACACTGCCCGGCGTCGAGTACACGCGGAATTCCGCCGATATCACCCAGCGGCAGTTTGTTATAACGATATTTGGCACAACCGGCAGTCAGGATGACAGTATCATGAGGCAGGGCGGCGGCAAAGTCGGAATAGTAGGCACGCGACTTCATCCGTCCGTCGCAACCAGCCATGACGACAAACTTCCGGATAGCGCCGGCTTTCACAGCTTCGATTACTTTATCAGCCAATGCCAACACCTGGTTGTGGGCAAAGCCGCCGATGATCTCACCCCGTTCGATCTCATCCGGTGGTGTACACTGCTTTGCATGTGCAATCAACGAAGAGAAATCCTTCGGTTGGTCATTCGTACGTGCCGGGATATGCTTGGCGCCAGTCAGGCCGGCTGATCCGGTAGTGTAGATACGGCTCGTATAACCCGCATCCTTCAACGGAGGCACAATACAGTTGGTAGTAAAAAGGATCACCCCATTGAAATGCTCGAACTCTTCGCGCTGCTTCCACCAGGCATTACCGTAGTTACCGATAAAGTGCGGATATTTCTTGAACGCCGGATAATAGTGAGCGGGCAGCATTTCGCTATGGGTATAGACATCCACACCCGTACCGGCCGTCTGCTTGAGCAGTTCTTCCATATCCTTCAGGTCGTGGCCGCTGATCAAGATACCAGGGTTCTTACCCACACCTATATTGACTTTGGTGATCTCCGGGTTACCATACGTAGAGGTATGAGCCGTGTCGAGTAGCGCCATTGCCTTCACGCCACATTCACCGACGGCGAGGGTAAGCGCTACAAGTTCGTCGGCTGTGATATCATTCCGGCTTACTTCGGCAAGGGCATTCTCTATACATATATAGATAGTCTCATCTTCGTATCCCAGATTCAAGGCGTGTTCGGCATAAGCGGCAGCGCCTTTGACTCCGTAAAGGATCAGTTGCTTGAGTGAGCGGATGTCTTCATTCGCTTCACTTTGTACGCCTACGATGAGAGCAGCAGCCTCATACTCAAATGGGGTAGGGAAAAACTTCACTTCGTCGGTAAGCGGATAGTCGATCTTGTCTTTACCTAACCGGGCAATCAATTCGTTCTTATTTGCCAATGCTTTCTGTATCCGGCTACTGATCGCCTTATCATCGAAATTGGCATTGGTGATCGTACAAAAGAGGGCATCCAATATCTGGCGGCTAATTGTAATATCCGCCATACCTTGGGATCGTAACGCGCGATTCAGGATCGCTTCTCCCCGTACACTATACATAAGGACATCCATTAAGGCTGATGTCTGCGGTTCTTTTCCACAAACACCTTTTACTGTACAGCCTTTGCCTCCGGCTGCTTCCTGGCATTGATAACAAAACATGTGCATAACTCTAACTAATTTTATGCAAATCTACGCACAGACGCCCCTCCTTTTCTGTCACATATGTTACGCACGCTCTACAATACTCACTTTTTCCTTCTGAGAGATCCTGCCCATGAGCAAGCCTGCAAAATAAACACTTTTTAGTAGAAACTAATCATCAAAAACAAGTTCACTTACAATATATTACGCGTAATCAATAAGGAATAGCAGGACACACTTAACACTAGAAACAAGCATCTTTACAAAATAACAATAACAAATGATCATTAAACGCTAAACCACTTAAACAATTCTCACGCTACACTGTTTTAAATATGTGATTAGTTTTATTTCCATAAATTAAAAGTTATATTTTTATGAAGAAGTTATTTTTATTCTTTACGATTTTAACCGCTGCCAGTATATCTACAGCGAAAGCGCAAGATTGCATGAGCCTGTTCCCCGATAAAGAAGGGACAATCCTTATCAACAAGACATTTGATGCCAAGAATAACCTCATCAGCACGATGACATACAAGGTAGAAAAAGTGTATGATGCCAATGACGGGCAAGATATGGCCATCAATTTCATGTTGACCAACCGGTCCGGTAAAGTGATCGATAGTGGTAGCATTGACGCCAAATGCGACGGATCCTCATTCTACATGAAAATGAAGAACCGCAGCATGTCGCCGGAAGTAACATCCATCATCAGTACAGATACAGAGTTGGTTGGCGACTTCCTTGACTATCCCGACGTATTTAGTTCTGCAGACCCGCTCGGTTCTGCGTTCAAAATGAGTGGCGGCGAATTCACCATCCAGAACAAAAGCGGTGACAAGAAAGTATATACAAATGTACGGGTATATAACCGTAAGTATGTAGGTACGGAAACTGTCACAACAAAGGCTGGCGTTTTCCATGCAGCAAAGATTACATTCAGCTTCGATGTAACGGCTGATAAGAAAACAACCTCCTACACTGGTACCGAATGGTATGCACCCAATGCAGGTATTGTCCGCTCGGAAACTTACAATGGAAAGACACTGGTTAATTACACAGTGTTAACAGAAATCAAATAAACAACCGCCCTATTTATCCAATAAAAAAAGCCTGGGATATCAATCTCAGGCTTTTCTTTTATTATGCTATTACTATTAAAATTTGTAACCTATACCGATTGTAGGAGTAAAGGCGCTTACGTTATAATGACCGGCAAATACTTTATTAGGATCTGCTTTTGTCGGAGTCGGATAAGACCCATCGCGCCCAAAGCCGGTCACGTAAGAAAGGGCCAGATCAATCGACCAAGACTCTAGCGGACGGAAGCTAAAACCTGTGGTAAGACCCAACTTATTCATACTCGGGGTTTCCGGATTCAGATAATCATCCTTTACTGGAGATTCGTCAAAATAAGTTCCCAAGCGAACATCAAAGCGGTTGGTAGCAGCAAACTGTGCACCTAAACGATAGATACGGGTATTCTGATAGTCCTTAACCGCATTGATACTATAACCATCCAATACTTCCTGAGAGAACTGCACATTCAAATTCTTATAGGCGCCCCAACCTACAAACTGCACTTCACCGGATACTAACCAGCGATCAGTAGGTTTGTACGTAAGGCCAATATTGAAGTTGGAAGGCAACGGCAGTTCAGCCTCAAAAGTTCCCTGATCCAGTGGCGGAACACCGATCTCATTTCCAGGCAAGTACGGATTCACTGCTGCAATCAGCCCCTTCAGTTCCACCTCGTTCGGATAATTCATCACAGCATGACCTTCATTCACCTTCATCATCACTTTGGAGCGATAAGACATACCAAAGGTAAGTTGATCCGTAATATCAAACATCACCCCAATATTATATCCCATCTTTACTCCTGCGTCGCCAGACAGCGTAGTCGAAGCCGCAGAAGTATCCTTATATTTATCCAGAATAGGAGTAAGCGCCGGATTCATCGCCGCAATCGGGCGGAGCCCTTCCAAGCCTCCCGGACCAATAAGCGCACGACTCAACTCAAAGTTTCCGAACATGATCATCATACCGGCACCAATACTAAATCGGTCTGTCACCTTCCACGCCATAGTTGGCTGGATGGAGAATGACTTCAGAGCAATATCCTGGACCAAACCGGCACCCGCCCAATCTGTGCCCCAATTCATGGAACTGCCATACGGAGTAGTAAGACTGATACCGGCAGACAAGAAGTCGTATATTTTAAACGCGCCATAGAGATATAACGGAGTACTCGGTTTATTATCCGCCTTTTGGGTATAGGTCCCATTCGTGTACTTTACATCCGTAAAAACACCTGAAACACCAGCAGACAAATCAATGGTGTTGGCCAAAAAGCCTAAGCCCGCCGGATTGAAATGCATACTTTCCGCACCTAATTTCATGGAAGTGCCCACATGCCCCATAGCGGCTTGTCTCGCACTCTGCGAATTCACCTGATATCCTTCAGCTGAAGCATAGGAGAATGTAAAAGCACAAAGACATACAAATGCGATAATTCTCTTCATAAAATATTTTGTTAGTTATTACTTAATTTTTACTCCACTCAAGGAGTCCTAAAACGCGGCAAATATAGGTCTTTTCCCATTAGGATTGCACATTTAAATGCAAAATGTGCGATCTATATACCTTTTTTGCGCATTTTTCGACTTTTGTGCAGAGGCAAGCCTACAAATTACATATTCACTGATCCGGTCTATATCTAATATCTTCTGTATCTTTACCACGAAATACAAACACGAATGAAAAAAGATAAAACAGCACTGGTCTGCTTTTCGGGAGGCCAGGATTCAACGACCTGCCTGTTCTGGGCAAAAAAGAGGTTCACGACAGTAGAAACAGTTTGCTTTACATACGGACAACGGCATTCGCAGGAGATTGACATTGCCCGACAGATAGCCGAAGAGGCCGGAGTGCCGTTCCACCTGCTGGATGTATCGGTGCTCAGCCAGTTATCGGTCAACTCGCTGACCGATCCTTCTATTATCATGGATGAAGAAAAGCCCGCGGACAGTTATCCGAATACGTTTGTCCCGGGACGGAACATGATCTTCCTAACCTTTGCCGCCATCATGGCACGGAGCAAGGGGATATTCGACATCGTCACCGGCGTATCGGAAGCCGACTTCAGCGGTTATCCGGATTGTCGGGATACGTTTATTCGCTCGTTGAATGCGACATTGAACCTGGCAATGGATGAACAGTTCGTGATCCATACGCCGTTGATGAACCGGGACAAATGTGAAGTATGGCAACTGGCCGACGAGTTGGGCGTATTCGATCTGATACGTACCCGGACACTCACCTGCTACAACGGCGTCATTGCTGACGGTTGCGGACAATGCCCGGCCTGCAAGCTCCGCAATGAAGGGCTGAACAAATATCTGCAACTGATTAACGATTAATGATAAATGATTAATAAGATGGAAGAAGTCAACGAACTTAGCTTATTGGGTGGAGCTACCGTATATCGCCAGGATTATGCGCCGGAAGTACTGGAAGCATTTACCAACAAACACCCCGAAAACGACTATTGGGTACGTTTCAACTGCCCTGAATTCACCAGTCTCTGCCCCATTACCGGACAACCCGACTTTGCGACTATATACATTGACTATATACCATCCATCAAAATGGTGGAAAGCAAGAGCCTAAAACTCTATTTGTTCAGTTTCCGCAACCATGGTGCCTTCCATGAAGACTGCGTCAACCTGATCATGAAAGACCTGATCCGGTTAATGCATCCCAAGTATATCGAAGTAACCGGTGTCTTCACTCCACGGGGCGGCATCAGCATTCACCCCTTTGCCAACTACGGACAACCGGGAACAAAGTATGAAAAACTGGCCGAAAAACGCTTATTCAAGCATAATCGATAAACGTTTTCCGTCAATTCGGAGAATATCCACCTGATTAATTCCGTACATTTGTGACATTGAACTATTTTATATACTTAATTAGACAGACCATGAATAGAAACATTGCACGCAAAACATTATTTGCCGCCTTGGCATGTACCGCTTGTGTAAGCATGAGCGCTCAGGAAAAAGAGTATCCTAAACAAGAGCCCATGAAACCGGGCATGTCAGAATACTGGACTCCGCAACCTACCATCGTTACTCCGGGTAATATTCAAACAAACTCAGCACCTTCCGATGCAATCGTCCTGTTCGACGGGAAAGACCTGAGCGCATGGGAAAGCGTACGCGGTGGCGGAGAGGCACAGTGGAATGTACACGATGGCGTATTCACCGTCAACAAGAAAAGCGGCGATATCCAAACCAAACAGAAATTCGAAAGCTACCAGTTACATATCGAATGGTGTGTTCCCTCAACCATTACCGGCACCAGCCAGGCACGTGGCAACAGTGGTATTTTCATGCAGGGCATGTATGAAGTACAGGTACTCGACAACTACAATAACGAAACGTATGTAAACGGACAAGCCGGTAGTATATACAAACAAACACCGCCGTTGGTAAACGCCATGCGTAAACCGGGTGAGTGGAATGTGTATGACATTATCTACACGGCTCCCATCTTCAAAGAAGACGGCACCTACCGCGTACCGCCGACGATAACCGTTATCCAGAACGGCATCGTACTTCAGAATCACACCACGATCCTGGGGACGACCGAATACATCGGTTTCCCGAAAGTAAAAGCGCACGGCGCCGGCCCGATCGTATTGCAGAGCCACGGTGACCCGAGTGAACCGATCAGCTTCCGTAATATCTGGATCAGAGAAATGTAATCTGATAGACAGCATAAAAAAGGCGGTTATTTGCAAATAACCGCCTTTTTTATGCGTAAACGACATGTTCTCTACAAGTCTTAATCCAGTTTCAAATTAAATTCTTCCCGGAGTTTATCGATGGCGGGGTTAACCGACCGGAGATATTCATATCGCTCTACGGCTGTATATGCCCGCTTCTTTTCATTCGTTTCATCGATGCGGATATGCATCTGGATGCGGGTATTCTTTAACTGCGCACGTAACCAGGTCAGGATTTCTGTGGCATTCTCCGTCAATTCATTTTCCTGGCCGGGATTATGGACAGCGACTTCAAAGGCATAATCCTGCTTCAACATGGGTTTGTTATTTATCATCGCATTCTTGAGGTAGACTTTATCCGTCAGATCGTCAGCAAAGGCATCCCATAAACGGAGGAGATCGGCCGCCTGAAAGGGAGCCGCTATATCTGCTGTCGGAAGAGCGGCTGCTGTCGCCTCTTCTTCCTTCACACCGGTCATAGCCCTGATGGAGGTACTGATAGGTTTGCGCACATTCTTCTTTGCATCCGGCGTGGTCGAACGAGACGATGCATCCGGACCTACAGTGGTGATACGCGACGGAGAGCCTGAGGCAGTGCTTTGCCTGTCAGGCATGGATACCGTACCGGAAGAAGAGGGCTTGGCTACAGGCGGCGCCATTACCGAAGGGGCTACCGGATCAGCCGCCGGGATGGCCTCAATTATCCTTTTTTTTTTTGATTCGTCTTCCGCAGAAGTCGAAGAAATAGTTAATTGGCAGAGTTGGATCAACGTCAGTTCTAATAGCAACCGCTTATTTCGACTCACGCGGTAGTTCAGGTCACACTGGTTGGCCAGGTCGATCGCCCGGAACAGGAAAGGATCCGAACAGCGCTTCGCCATTTCCAGGTACCTGTCACGAATGGAAGATCCCACTTCGAACAATACCAACGTAGATGCATCCTTACACACCAGCAGATCTCGGAAATGGCCTGCTAAACCGGTAATGATATTCTGCCCGTCAAAGCCCTTACTTAATATTTCGTTCAATATTAACACAGCAACCCGTACATTACCGGCCAATATGGCGTCGGTCAGGCGGAAGTAGTATTCATAATCCAGTACATTCAGGTTGTCGATCACCGCCTGGTAGGTAATATGCCCATTGGTAAAGCTTGCGACCTGGTCGAATACAGACAACGCATCACGCATACCTCCGTCTGCCTTCTGTGCGATCACATTCAGCGCTTCGGCTTCGGCCGTCATCCCTTCACAGGAAGCCACATATTGCAAGTGCTCCACCGTATCAGCAATGGATATACGCGAGAAATCGTAAATCTGACAACGCGACAGGATGGTGGTCAGCACCTTATGCTTCTCTGTCGTAGCCAGGATAAAGAGGGCATGATGGGGAGGCTCTTCCAATGTTTTCAGGAATGCATTGAAAGCTGCCGTACTCAGCATATGTACCTCATCGATGATAAACACCTTGTACTTTCCGATAGCCGGCGGGATACGTACCTGGTCGATCAGCGAACGGATATCGTCAACCGAATTGTTCGAAGCGGCATCCAGTTCATGTATATTATAAGAGCGCTGTTCGTTAAACGCCTGGCACGACTCGCAGGCATTGCAGGCTTCACCGTCGGCCGTCGGCTGAAGGCAGTTGATCGTTTTGGCGAAGATACGTGCACAGGAAGTCTTTCCCACCCCACGCGGACCACAAAACAGATAGGCGTGCGCCAACTTGTTATTATGGATCGCATTCTTCAATGTGACTGTAAGAGACTTCTGCCCCACAACCGACTGGAAGGTGGACGGACGGTATTTCCTTGCCGAAACAATATAGTTATCCATGCTTTTCTTTTTTATCAGGCACACAAAGATATGTAAAATATTTCGTTTATATTTGCAAAAAATGATCCTTACCCATGTCACGCATCAAAGATTTTTATAACAAGTATTTATCCTGGATAAATGCCTATTGGCTTGTAGCGATCGGCTTCGTTGCCCTTACCTTCATTGCAGGCGACAGTAGCTTGTACCAACGGTATAAGTACGACGAGAAAATCCGTAGCCTGGAAAAGGAGATTAAATTCTACGAAAACGAGATCGAGACCAATACCCAAAAGCTGAATGCCCTGCATACCGATAAGGACGGACTCGAACGTTTTGCCCGCGAAGAATATTACATGAAAAGAGCGGACGAAGACGTATTCATCATCAAAAACAAATAAATGAACACCAAGGTCAGGACGATCATATTCTCCTGCTCAGCCCTTCTGTTGCTGGCAGGCGCCGTCTTACATTTTTCCCAAACAAGTGTTGCACCCTGGATATTTGCTGTCGGAACTGCCGGAGTAGCAGTGTCCTATCTCACCGTATCTACGAAAGATATGGGGTTCCGCACACGCCGTCTGCATCGCTACAATACGATGGCAAGTCTGTTGATGATCTTTGCTTCCGGCCTTATGTTTGCCGACCGCAAAGAATGGGTGATCTGCCTCACTATCGCCGCTTTGCTCCAGCTCTACACGGCATTTGTTACTCCCAAAGAAAAAGAATAAGATAAAAAAAGAGTTGCCCGTTTGGACAACTCTTTTTTTATCTTCTTTGCTCCTACCTTATTTTATTTGGCAGGGCTGGAATAATTCTTGTTCAGATATTGGATGAATTCGCCGGAGATATCATACATATCGGCAGCCCATAGGATGTTATCACCACCCGTATTACTGAATATCACCTGATACCCTTTT
Source organism: Tannerellaceae bacterium (assembly GCA_031555145.1). Lineage (GTDB taxonomy): Bacteria > Bacteroidota > Bacteroidia > Bacteroidales > Tannerellaceae > JAJDIA01. The sequence goes on from JAVBUR010000130.1 coordinate 9,380, forward strand.
CCCTGATTGAATTCTTTCAGCTGAACAATGACTCTTTCGCGAAGTTGTTCGTTCATCTTCTGCTGTTCGGCCATCAACTCGTTGGCTGTACGGTTATCCAGGTCCTGCAATTCCTGATGTTTACGTGTCAGTCGTTGTTGTTCCTGTTCGGCTCTTTCACGGGTCAGGAATGCATTGTTTTCCAATTTGCGTTGGAAATCGGCTGCTTCTTTTTCCAATTCACGCATCTGCTGACCAAGGTTAGCACGGGCATTTTCCTGCTTCTTCAATTGGATTTCGAACAGGTCTTTTGCATAATTGTAATTCTGTATCAGGGAATCGAGATTAACATAAGCAATAGGCATGCTTCCTTCAACAGCTCCTTCTACCGGAGAAAAAGATTTTGCTTCACCGGAGTCTTTCGAACCGGTAAAATGCAAAATAAACAGGATCACCACAGCTACAGCTAGCACACCATTAATAATGTAGTTCACGTTCTTCATAAAATGTCTATTAGTCTTTGTTTAATTATCTATATCCTCTTTTAATCTTTCCTCCAGATTCTTCTGCTTCAACGCTTCGCGATGTTGCGTCTTTGCACAATGAATTCCCTTCTTTCCTAACGCTTTGTTACCTCCGATATGGGTATTGGGGAACTCCCCGCCCTTTTTCAGTAACACTTTTACAGAAAGAAGCAGCGTACAAATAACAAGAATTATGACAGTTATTAAGTATGTTGTAAGCATTTTCTCTATATTTGTGGACGCAAATATAAGAGTTTAAGTGATTCTAAAATAGCTTTTAGGTATTTTATTCTACTTTTTTTCAAGTTGATGCGATCTGAGAGCTATGTTATAACCTCTATACAACTATTTTAACACCGAATAACGATATGGAAATTACAAATTTGAAACCTGAAATCGTATGGAAGTTTTTCCACGAGATCACCCAAGTACCTCGTCCTTCAAAAAAAGAGGCGAAGATCATCCAATACCTGGAATCGTTCGCCGCCCGCTATAATGTCCAGATAAAGAAAGACAATGCCGGCAACATCCTGATGTCTAAACCGGCTACTCCGGGATATGAGAACCTGCAGACGGTTATCCTTCAGTCGCACATGGACATGGTTTGCGAGAAGAACGGAGATAAAGTATTCAACTTCGACACCGATCCCATCCAGACACTGGTCGACGGCGACTGGCTGAAGGCTGACGGCACCACACTGGGTGCCGACAACGGTATTGGTATGGCTGCCGAACTGGCTATCCTGGCTTCGGATAATCTGGAACACGGTCCGATCGAATGCCTCTTCACCGTAGACGAAGAAACCGGACTGACCGGCGCCAAGGAACTACAGGCCGGCTTTATGACCGGTGATATCCTGCTCAACCTCGACAGCGAAGACGAAGGCGAACTGTTTATCGGTTGTGCCGGCGGTATGGATACACAAGCCGTATTCGGTTATGAACTGGTACCGACTTCGGAAGAACTGACTTACTTCCGCATTGATGTAAAAGGCCTGAACGGCGGTCACTCAGGAGGCGAAATACACAAGGGATTGGGTAATGCCAATAAGATCCTTGTCCGCTTTCTTTATCTGTTGAAGAAAAAACACGGATTCGTACTCAGTCAAATCAATGGAGGAAACCTCCGCAACGCCATCGCCCGCGAAGCCTATGCCGTAGTGGGTATCCACCCGTCCGACAAGGAAACGGTACGCGTGATGTTGAACCACTTCGCGGCTGATATCGAAAACGAATTGAAATACGTGGACCCGAAGGTACAGATCACCATGCAGTCGGTCGACCGTCCGGAATTCCGTATCGATCAGACCACGACAGAGAAACTGATCTACGCCCTCCATGCCTGTCCGCACGGCGTACGGGCCATGAGCCAGGATATCGAAGGCTTGGTAGAAACATCCACTAATCTGGCCTCTGTCAAAATGAAAGAAGACCAGAGCATCGTTGTCGGCACCAGCCAGCGCAGTTCGGTGGAGTCGAAGAAACGGGCGGTAGCCAATTCCGTAGCCTCCGTCTTCCTGTTGGCCGGAGCGCAAGTAACACACGGAGACGGTTACCCCGGATGGGCGCCGAATCCCAACTCAGCGATTTTGCAGACTGCCAAAGAGTCGTATATCCGCATCTTCAACAAGGAACCGAAGATCATGGCTATCCATGCCGGCCTGGAGTGTGGCCTGTTCCTTGAAAAGTATCCGCAACTGGATATGATCTCGTTCGGCCCGACACTGCGCGATGTGCATTCACCCAGCGAAAAGATAGAGATTAGCACTGTCGATATGTGGTGGAAACATTTGATTGATCTGTTAAAGCATATTCCGGCAAAATAAATCGCCTATGCGTACGTTATAAAAAGAGGATCAGCCACCAAAGGCTTTTCCTCTTTTTTAGTTTAGCAGATGAACCGGATCACCCGTTTTCTTATTCCTCTCTTCGTTATCTTATGTGTGTCGTTTCCGGCATGCAATGAGATGGACGACAATTACTCGTCTAATCCCGACTACCGGCTGAGCTTCTCTGCCGATACACTTTCATTCGATACCATATTTAGCACCATAGGCTCCACTACCCGGCAATTTATGATCTACAACACGCATAAAGAACCTTTGAATATGGAACTGATCCGGTTGGGCAGCAACGGCAGTTCCGGATTCCGCATCAATGTAGACGGACGGAAAGGCACGACATTCGACAATGTCGGCATACTGGCGAAAGACAGCATGTATGTCTTTGTCGAAGTGACCGTCAACCCCAACGATAATAATCAGCCGATGCTGATACAAGACTCCGTCATCTTCCTGGTAAACGGTCGCGAACAAGTCGTGCTACTGGAGGCCTACGGACAGGATGTACACCTGTATAAAGGAGGCTATACCCTCACGGCTGACACCTACCTGCCTGCCGATCGGCCCTATTTGATCTACGATAGCCTGGTAATCAACAAAGGCGTCACCGTCACACTGGAGCAAGGCGCCGGCTTCTATTTTCATAGTAAAGCCAATCTGATCGTACACGGTACGCTGAACGCGCCGGGCACGTTGGAGGCTCCTATCATCTTCCGCGGCGACCGCCTGGATGATATGATAGCCGGTGTATTGCCTTACGACCGCACCCCGGCACAGTGGGGAGGAATTGTCTTCACTGCCGATAGCTATAACAATGCCTTCGACCATGTCATTGTACGCAATGGTACTAACGGGCTTACCTTCCGTCCCTCCGATCCGTCGCAGGTGAAGATGACATTGAATAACTCGCAGATCACGAATATGGACGGTACCCTCTTCAAAGCAGCCAACTGCCGGATGGATATTGCCAACACGGAATTCAGCAATGCCACCTACGACCTGGTTCTTCTACAGGGTGGCGACTACCACTTCACACAATGTACGCTGGCGAATCAGATGACATTCAGAAGTCGCAATGACTCGACCTATACATTACAAATAACCAGCACCTTGCCGGATGGACAAAACGGGACGCTGAATGCACGGTTTGACAATTGCCTCATCGACGGCAACCACTCCGCCTGGGAGAATCGAAACACATTCGGTGAATTCTACCTCGACGAGCCGGGCTTTGGCGCCACCTACCTGTTCAACCATTGCGTGATGAAGATGAAAGAAACAACGGGCGAACAATACACCTCCGTCACCTTCGTTACTAAAAGCCCTACTTACCGCAAACTGGGAGGAAGGGATAACAAATACGTGTATGACTTCCGATTGAATTCGCCCACGGAGGCCGGTGTAGGGATGGCCGACCCGGCTATCGCCGCCGAGTACCCGATCGACCGGTATGGCGTGAATCGCCTCACCAGTCCGGACGGACCTACCATCGGCGCTTACGAGTATGTACCGGAAGAAGAAGAAAAGTAGGCTGCCTTCCCACGAACATTCCAACCGCCTGTTACTATGAAATTCATCCTGTTCCTGTCATGCCTGTTCTGCCTCCCATCTGCCCATGCACAGCAGGAAGACACTATTCGTTCGCTCTGGTACAACGTAGAAAATCTTTTCCATTTCGAAGATGATCCGGAGACCGACGACAACGAATTCCTTCCTTCCGGCAACCGGCATTGGACGCCGGGCCGTTATTACCATAAACTCCGCCAGTTGGCACGCGTAATCACAGCGGCCGGCGAATGGGATACCCCCGCACTTGTCGGACTTTGTGAGGTGGAAAATGATTCCGTCGTCGCCCATCTGCTCCACCGTACCCCGTTACGTCGCCAGCAATACCGTTATTGCATGGGCAACAGCGCAGACCCTCGTGGCATCCGGACAGCCCTACTCTATCAACGTGACCGCTTTGCCCTCCTGGGGCATACCTCCATTCCTATCCGGAGCACGGGCAAACGCCGGAAACTTTCCCGCGACATCCTGCATGCCTGGGGAAGGATAGCCAACGGTGACACGCTGGATATCATGCTCTGCCATTTCCCTTCCCGCTACGGGGGCGAGAAAGAAACAGAAGCAAGTCGTACCGACGCCGCACGTACGCTCCGCGTCTTGTGTGACTCCTTGCATCACGAACGGAAAACGCCTCAACTTCTGCTTATGGGTGACTTCAACGATACCCCCGATGACGCAAGCATCCGGGAAATACTCCGGGCCGCTCCCTTACCAACGATGGCCGCTATTGCTCCGGCAACCGGCATTGTCGCTTCGACCTCCGGGGGAGCTGCTTCGCCAGATAGCCTTACCCTATATAATATGTTCGCATCCCCTACTACGCTCGCCTATCCGGGTAGCCATAAATACCAGGGGGAATGGAGCCAGCTCGACCAGATGATTATCTGTGACGGGCTGGCCGACCCCTCCCATACAATGTACCTGTTGCCCGGTTCAGCCCGCCTCTTCTGTCCCGCTTTCCTGCTAACAAACGATAAAACCTGGCGAGGCGTCCGTCCCAAGCGTACATATTACGGCTATACCTACGAAGGCGGCTTCAGCGATCATTTGCCGCTGGTAGCCGATTGGGTGATCCGCATTCCCTAAAACAAAACAGGCGGCCAATGGCCACCTGTTTCCCTAATCATACTAAACGTCTATCACTTGGATTGCCTCTTTCGGCGATCCATTTCTATCTGAAGCATACGAAGTTCGCGGCCTGTTTGTCCGGCGACAGAGGTATTCTCTTCGGCGCGGCGCAACAGATACGGCAACACTTCGCGGACGGGGGCATAGGGTACGTATTTGGTAACATTGTAGCCTTCGTGTGCCAGGTTGTACGAGATATTGTCGCTCATACCCAGTAGCTGCGAGAAGAAGATACGCGGATCGTTCCGTTTCAGGCCTTTCTCGTCGATCAGCTTCGCCAGCTTATAGTTGCTTTCTTCGTTGTGCGTTCCCATAAATAGTTCCATCCGGTCGATATGCTCCATGACAAAGGCGACACCTTCGTCGTAGTTATCATCCGTCGCCTGCTTGTCTTTACAGATCGGGTCGGGATATCCCATAGCGGCAGCACGGGCACGTTCTTCTTCCATATAGGCGCCACGTACGAACTTGACGCCGGGGAGGTAGTTCTTCTCTATGCAATCATCAAGGATACGGCGCAGATACGGCATGCGGTCGTGGCGGTACATCTGTAGTGTACAGAACACGATGGGGCGTACCTTGTTGTACTTACGCATTGCCTGATCGGTCAGTTCGTCAATGGCATCCTGGAAGCAATAGTCTTCGGCATCCACCAGGATACGCACATCATTATCGTACGCACGTTGGCAGAGGGCGTCGAAACGGTGGCAGAACTCCTGGTACCCTTTCTTTTCTTCCGCCGTCATCTCTTCGCGCTTTTCAGACGCTTTGGCCAGAATCTCGTCCTTGGTAATGGTGGAAGGCTTGAATACGGCATAAGCTACATAGCTCTTGCCCTTGGCATTGTCGATCGAGCGCAGTGTTTCTTCAAACGTAGCGCGGATACCGGCATCCGTCTGTTCGCCTTCGGCGGAAAAGTCCATCGTTGATTTCACGTTGAACTTCAACAGATGTTGTACCATCTTCTCGCATTCGACCAAGGTTTCGCCCCCGACGAACTGTTTATACAATGTAGGCTTCACGATCCAGGCCAACGGGAAATGGATCTTGATAGCAGCCTGGGAGGCATACTTCCCGCATTTCACGATCGAAGGATACTTCATCACGCTATACAGGAGGTATGCATTCCGTAACTCACTCTGCGACTTGGAGGAAAAAGCAATTTCCGTATTATTAAAGTCCAGCATAGTATTAGAGTATATTTATGAGGTTCTTACAGCTTATTCTTCACCCAGGAACGGATATTTATAGTCGGTCGGCGGCACCAGCGCTTCTTTGATCGTACGCGGGTTGGTCCAACGGATCAGGTTCAACGGGCCACCGGCCTTGTCGTTCGTACCTGAAGCACGCGAACCACCAAACGGCTGTTGGGCAATCACGGCGCCGGTCGGTTTGTCGTTGATATAGAAGTTACCGGCCGAATAGCGCAATTTGTCGAAGGCTACCTTGACAGCATAACGGTCGTGCGAGAAGATCGAACCGGTCAGCGCATACGGCGACGTACGATCGCAGAGCTCGAGTGTTTCTTCAAACTTCGCATCATCATAGACATAGATGGTGATCACCGGACCGAAGATCTCTTCCACCATGCTACGGAAGAACGGGTTCGTAGTCTGAATAACGGTCGGTTCCACATAGTAGCCTACCGACTTGTCGCCATTACCACCGAAAACGATCTCTGCATCGGGTGCAGCCTTGGCATGGTTAATATAATCCATGATATTATCGAACGAAGCCTCATCGATCACGGCATTGAAGAAGTTGGTGAAGTCTTGCGGATCACCCATCTTGATATCTTTCAGCATATCGCCTACCAACGCCTTCACTTCCTTCCAGCAGGAAGCAGGAATATAGGCGCGCGAGCCGGCCGAGCATTTCTGTCCCTGGTATTCGAAAGCACCACGTACGATAGCAGTAGCCACATCATCAGCCGGAGCCGACGGATGCATGAAGATAAAGTTCTTACCACCCGTTTCACCGACGATCTTCGGATACGATTTATAGTTTTCGAGGTTGTTAGCCATCTGACGCCACAACATATTAAAGGTGGAAGTAGAACCTGTGAAGTGGAAACCGCCCAGATCCGGACTGGCGGTGATCACCTTACCGATCACGCTGCCCTGTCCCGGGATAAAGTTCACCACGCCGTCGGGCACGCCGGCTTCCTGGAACACTTTCATCAGCAGGTAGTTGGAGTGGATAGCCGTAGTCGACGGTTTCCAGACGGCCACGTTACCCATCATGGCAGGCGCCATGTTCAGGTTTCCGGCAATAGAGGTAAAGTTGAACGGAGTGAGTGAGAAGACGAAACCTTCCAACGCGCGGTATTCCATCCGGTTCAGGATACCGGTATCCGAATAAGGCTGGTCGGCATAGATTTGTCCGGCGTAGAAGGCACTGAAACGCAGGAAGTCGATCAACTCGCACGGAGCGTCGATCTCTGCTTGGAACGGGCTCTTGCTTTGTCCCAACATCACAGAGGCATTCAACAGATAACGGTATTTGGTAGCAAACAACTCGGCGGCACGCATCATGATGGAAGCACGTTCTACCCAGGGGAATTCAGACCATTGTTTGTGCGCTTTCATAGCGGCGTCGATAGCCATCTGCACTTCTTTTTCACCTGCTTTATGGTAAGTAGCCAATACATGCTTGTGGTCGTGCGGCATCACTACCTTGCCGGTATTGCCTGTACGCACTTCCTTGCCACCGATAACCAACGGAATATCCCATTCTTCGGAGCTTACCTGCGCCAACGCCTTCTTCAAGGCAAGTTTTTCACTTGAACCGGGGGCATACGCCTTTACGGGTTCGTTCACTGGTTTCTGAAATCTAAAAATTGCGTTATCCATAACAGTTTCTACAGTTATTTGTATTTTATCGGATGTAAACGTACTAAATATATTTCAAACCGTGGGTATCTATTTGCAAGGAAATACGGGCAAAATCATCCACCGGACAGTTAAAAGCCCCCAATAACATTATTGTCTAAGCCAATTATACTATCCTTTTATTGAAAACGCCCCCAACCCCCAACAACCCGACCGGATTTCCGGCAGATCGTCGCCCCGATCCTCTATCGTCGACATGCTCTTCTTCTATTGACGGTAACAGCAAGATGTATTGTCCGGATCATATCGTTCTTTTCGTGCCACGGCTGTGAAACCTTCGTTTCACGAAGTTGAACATTTCGTCTCACGAAGCTGAACATTTTGTCTCACAAAGCTGGGACGATAACTTCACAGTTGTGAGGAGAACAGCGAATCAGGTTGTCGATAATACATCTTGCTGATCTCGTCGATACGTCTTGCTCATGTCGACGATACCGCCTCAGGATGCCGGCACTCAGACGAGCTGATACCGGTTGCCTGTCATAAGAAGCAGGATCGGTTTAGTAATAATCTGATAGAAAACAGACAATAAAACGGAGAATCTGTCACCCCATTTCTTTTTATGGTTATATTTGCAGCAAGAAATGCAGTAATAATAACCTTATTAAAAAGCACATGAACGAGCAGATCAAACAAATAGCAGAACGTTTGGCCGGTCTTCGGGAAGCCCTGGAAGTGACACCCGAGGAAATGGGCAAGGTATGCCACCTGTCAGCCGAACAATATCTGCAACTCGAAAGCGGCACGGTAGATATCTCCGTCAGCATCCTGCACCAGATCGCCCAAGCGTATGGTGTGGAATTAACCACATTGATGTTTGGCGATGAGCCGAAGATGAGTTCCTATTTCGTCACCCGTAAAGGCAAAGGCATTGCGGTGGAACGGACAAAGGCATACAAGTACCAGTCGCTGGCCGCCGGTTTCGTAGGCCGGAAAGCCGACCCGTTTATGGTGACCGTACATCCCAAAGCGGAAAACGAACCGATTTATCTCAATGCCCACCCCGGACAGGAATACAATATGGTACTGAGCGGACGCCTGTTGTTGCAGATCAACGACAAGGAACTGATCCTGGAAGAAGGCGACAGTATTTATTTCAACTCCGAACTCCCCCACGGGATGAAAGCGTTGAACGGCGAACCGGTCAACTTTCTGGCCATTATTCTGTAATAACCGATAATTGATAGCAAGACATCATGTTAGAACGATTTTTACCACAAACAACATTCACATCGCAGGAGGATTTCAAACAACATTATAAGGTACGCGTACCAGAGAACTTCAATTACGGTTACGATGTAGTGGATGCCTGGGCAGCCGAAGCCCCCGACAAAAGAGCCCTCTGCTGGACAAACGACCAAGGCGAGCATATCGACTTCAGCTTTGCCGAAATAAAGAAATATTCCGACCAGACAGCGTCGTATTTCCAATCGATCGGTATCGGTCGCGGCGATATGGTGATGCTGATACTCAAGCGTCGCTATGAGTTCTGGTTCGCCATCATCGCACTGCACAAGCTGGGAGCGGTAGTAATCCCTGCTACGCACCTGCTGACCAAGAAAGACATTGTCTACCGGAACAATGCCGCCGATATCAAGATGATCGTCTGCGCCGGCGAAACCAATATACTGGAACAGGTTACGGCGGCTATGCCGGAGTCGCCGACGGTAAAGAAGCTGGTCTCCATCGGGCCGGAGCATGCCGAAGGCTTCGAAGACTTCTACCAGGGGATTGACAATGCGGCACCGTTCGTACGTCCCGCCGAGGTGAATACGAATGAGGATATCTCGCTGATGTACTTTACCTCCGGTACTACCGGCAATCCGAAGATGGTGGCGCACGACTTCACTTATCCGCTGGCGCATATCACGACCGGTTGCTACTGGCATAATCTACACGAAGACAGTCTCCACCTTACCATCGCCGATACCGGCTGGGGGAAAGCCGTATGGGGTAAACTCTACGGGCAATGGATCGCAGGCGCCGCCGTATTCGTGTACGACCATGAGAAGTTTGTTCCCGCCGATATGTTGCAGATGATCCAGAACTATAAGATCACCTCACTGTGCGCACCGCCTACCATCTTCCGTTTCCTGATCCGCGAAGATGTGACGAAATACAACCTGTCGTCGCTGCAATACTGCACCATCGCCGGAGAAGCACTGAACCCGGCTGTATACGAGGCGTTCCTGAAACTGACCGGTGTCAAGCTGATGGAAGGTTTCGGACAAACAGAAACGACACTGACCGTTTGTACCTTCCCGTGGACCGAGCCGAAGCCCGGTTCGATGGGAAAAGCCAATCCGCAGTATGAAGTCGACCTGCTCCGCGCCGACGGTACCCGCGCCGAAGACGGCGAACAGGGCGAGATCGTGGTACGCTACGGCAACGGCCGTCCCCTCGGTCTGTTCAAGGAATACTACCGCAACCCACAACTGACGAACGAGGCCTGCCACGACGACACCTATTATACGGGCGACGTAGCCTGGCGCGATGAAGACGGTTACTTCTGGTTCGTCGGCCGTACGGACGATGTGATCAAGAGTTCCGGTTACCGTATCGGACCTTTTGAAGTGGAAAGCGCCCTGATGACACACCCCGCCGTCGTGGAATGCGCCATCACCGGCGTACCCGACGAGATCCGCGGACAGGTGGTCAAAGCCACCATCATCCTCGCCAGGGAATACAAGTCGAAGGCTGGCGAAGCATTAGTCAGAGAACTGCAAGACCATGTCAAGAAAGTAACCGCCCCGTACAAATACCCGCGTATGATTGAGTTTGTAGACGAACTCCCCAAAACCATCAGCGGTAAGATACGACGAGTGGAAATACGCGACAAGGACAAGAAATGAAGCGCGTAGCGATCAAAATAGGCAGCAATGTATTGACCCGGGCGGATGGAACGCTGGATATCACGCGGATGTCTGCCCTGGTCGATCAGGTGGCTGAACTGCACCGGCAGGGGATGGAGGTGATCCTGATCTCTTCCGGTGCCGTAGCCTCGGGACGGAGTGAAATAAAGGCGGGCAGGAAACTCGACCCTGTTTCCGCCCGTCAATTGTATTCCGCTGTGGGACAGGCAAAGCTGATCAACCGCTACTATGAACTCTTCCGCGAACATGGGATGCGTTGCGGACAGGTGCTCACCACGAAGGAGAACTTCAGTAGCCGTACCCATTATCTCAACCAGAAGCATTGCATGGAAGTGATGCTGGCCAATAAGGTGATCCCGATTGTGAATGAAAACGATACGATATCGGTGACCGAACTAATGTTTACCGACAACGACGAACTCTCCGGCCTGATCGCTACCATGATGGGGATGGATGCGCTTATTATCCTCAGTAATATCGATGGTATCTACAACGGAAATCCGGCGGATCCGGCATCGGAAGTGATCCGGGAGATACCGGCCGGCGGCGTGGATCTGTCGGAGTATGTACAGACCAGCAAGTCGTCGTTCGGACGCGGTGGTATGCTGACGAAATGCCGCATTGCCTCCAAAGTGGCAGACGAAGGAATTACCGTCATTATTGCCAACGGGAAGAAGGAGAATGTCCTGCCGCAATTGGTGCAGAAGAAGAGCACGACGCTCTGTACCCGTTTCCTTCCCGCAGCCAAACCGGTGAGCAGTGTCAAAAAATGGATCGCCCACTCGGAAGGCTTTGCAAAAGGCGAAGTGCATATCAACACTGGAGCAGCCGAGGCATTGGCCAGCCCGAAAGCGACCAGCGTGCTGTTCGTCGGCGTCACACAGATTGTGGGTGATTTCGAAAAGGGCGACATTGTACGTATCTTCAACGAAGCGGGCGAGCAGATCGGCGTCGGTTGTGCCGACTACGATAGCAAGGAAGCAGGCGAACTGATCGGCCGACGCGACCTCAAGCCGCTTGTACACTACGACTACCTCTTCCTGGATTAATCACCTAACACCTCATTCGAATGAATACTCCGGCTCTTTTGCAGGAAGCAGTGGTTGCTTCACGCACGCTTATAGCAGTAGACGACAGCCTGATCAACCGTATCCTGACGGATACGGCAACGGTACTCATCGCCCATACGGAAAAAGTACTGGCAGCTAACCGTAACGACCTCGCCCGTATGGATCCGTCCAACCCCAAGTACGACCGGCTGAAACTGACAGCCGACCGCCTGGAAGGGATTGCTGCGGATATGACCAGCGTCGCCTCCCTCCCCTCTCCTTTGGGTAAAGTGATCAGCGAAGTGACGCGCCCGAACGGGATGACAATCCGGAAAGTGTCTGTACCCTTCGGTGTGATCGGGATTATTTATGAGGCACGGCCGAATGTGACGTTCGATGTCTTCTCCCTCTGTCTGAAAAGCGGAAATGTCTGCGTGCTGAAAGGAGGATCGGATGCCGATGAGTCAAACAGGGCGCTGGTGGATATTATCCACCGGGTATTGAAACAACACGGCATCAATCCCGCTGTCTGCACCCTGCTCCCACCTGACCGTACAGCCACTACGGAATTACTGAACGCTGTCGGCCTCGTTGATCTCATCATCCCGCGCGGCAGCAGTTCGCTGATTAATTATGTACGCGAGCATGCCCGGGTACCGGTGATCGAAACTGGAGCCGGCATCTGCCATACCTATTTCGATAAAGAAGGGGATCGAGCGAAAGGACAAGCCATTGTGAACAATGCCAAGACACGGCGTGTCAGCGTATGCAATGCGCTGGATTGCCTGATTATGCATGTCGACCGCTTGGGCGACCTGCCTGCTATTTGTAAAAATTTACAGGAAAACGAAGTGATCATCTATGCCGACCAGCCCGCCTATGCCGCCCTGTCGGGCCATTATCCCGCCCATTTGCTGGAGAAGGCGACAGCCGATAGTTTCGGAACCGAGTTCCTCGACTACAAGATGAGTATCCGTTCCGTTACTTCCATAGAAGAGGCGCTGGATCATATCGCCCGCTACAGTTCCAAGCACAGTGAAAGTATCGTCAGCGAATCGCAGGCTGCCATCCGCCTATTTCAACAACGGGTAGATGCCGCCTGTGTCTATGCCAACGTATCGACAGCCTTTACCGACGGCGCTCAGTTCGGCTTCGGCGCAGAGATCGGCATCAGCACACAGAAACTGCATGCCCGCGGCCCCATGGCATTGCCCGAACTGACGACGTATAAGTACATCATCGAAGGCGACGGACAGGTACGGAATACGTAAACAGGCGGCGCCTTACCGTTCCCGGGGCTCACAAAGGTAGTGCATAAACACCAGCCAGTACCAGTCCTTCGGATTGCCCACACCTACGCTTGGTTGGTATAGGTAGATATAGACAGGGGCTTTCGGATTCCAGGTGAGACATCGATACACAGACTCCAGGGAAGAGATAGCGTTCCATACCGGCACATATGCCGATTGTTCAGGCACCGGCTGGTCCCACTCCGTCCCATTTGTCAGCGTAATCAGCGGGGGCATAGCGACCGGTTGTTCAATCCTGTCGTACGAAGCAGCCTTGTTGTTCGGCCATTCGGGGAAGGTTTGCTGTCCCTTGCCCATCCAGATGATCGTGCCGGAAAAGATTTTCTTGTCCGTATTCTTCTCCGTCCAGGTGATACTGCCGAAATCACCGGGTGATTTATAGTCGGCTACCAGCGCGAAAGAATCCACCCGCCCGGGCAGTGGTTGCATAAAACCATGCAGGAACGTGTTCGTGGTATAATCCACAGCAAACCCCAGGATCAACTCAGGCTCATCCCAACAAATAATCGGTTTCGCATCATCCATCTGATTGTCACATGCGCCCAGCCCGAGTAAAAGAGACAAGGCTATCATAAAGGATACATTCTTTTTCATCACAATTGATCGTTATTGTTTATATGTATATGATGTATAGCCAAGAGCAAATGTTGCATCGCCTTGCATATTTTCCCACACTTTCTTGCGCAACTTCATCATTCTTCCTACCTTGCTTGCTGTTTTCAACTTAATAACAAGTAACATGAGACATTTCACCTGCGTACAGGATATCGGCAACTTGCAGAAAGCGCTGAATGATGCGTTTGAGATCAAACGCGACCGTTTCCAGTTTTCCGAACTGGGAAAGAATAAAACACTGATGATGATCTTCTTCAACTCCAGCCTCCGCACCCGGCTCAGCACACAGAAGGCTGCGATGAACCTGGGCATGAACACGATCGTGCTCGACATCAACCAGGGAGCATGGAAACTGGAAACCGAACGGGGCGCCATCATGGACGGCGACAAACCGGAGCATATCCTTGAAGCCATTCCCGTCATGGGGGCGTATTGCGATATCATCGGCGTCCGCTCCTTCGCCAATTTCGAAAGTAAGGAAGATGATTATAATGAGAAGATACTGAACCAGTTCATCCAATATTCCGGTCGCCCGGTGTTCAGTATGGAAGCGGCTACCCGCCACCCGCTACAAAGCTATGCCGACCTGATTACGATCGAAGAATACAAGAAGACAGCCCGCCCGAAGGTGGTGCTCTCCTGGGCACCGCATCCGAAAGCTCTGCCGCAGGCTGTACCCAACAGTTTTGCCGAATGGATGAACGCTACCGACTACGACTTCGTGATCACGCATCCCGAAGGTTATGAACTGGATCCCTATTTCGTGGGTAATGCCCGCGTGGAATACGACCAACGGAAGGCCTTCGAAGGCGCCGACTTCATCTACGCCAAGAACTGGGCGGCCTATCAGGATCCCAACTACGGACAGATACTCAGTAAAGACCGTAACTGGACAGTTGATACCGAAAAAATGGCACTGACCAACAACGCCTACTTTATGCACTGCCTGCCGGTACGCCGCAACATGATCGTCTCCGACGATGTGATTGAAAGCCCCCAAAGCATTGTCATCCCTGAAGCTGCCAACCGAGAAATCTCTGCGCAGGCTGTCCTCCGCAAGATGCTCTTAAGCCTGTAAATATCTCCTATATACAAATCACCCGGATGCAGATACATTCTTCTTCATCCGGGTGTATTTTCTTTCGGGCGGCGCTTATGCCTCACCCTGCATGCCGCCCATAGGAGGCATAAAGCCTTCGACGTCAATGGGGTTGGTATTTTTCTGTTGAGTTTCGAATTTGGAGATATTGTCTTGCAAGGCAAACAGGAGGCGTTTAGCATTATCGGGAGTCAGGATCACACGACTCTGGACTTTTGCCTTGGGGACGCCCGGTACGATGCGTACAAAATCAAGGATAAATTCGGAAGAAGAATGAGAGATGATTGCCAGATTAGCATAGGTTCCCTGAGCTGTTTCTTCGGAAAGTTCAATCTGAATCTCGTTGGCGGGTTTATTCGTATCCATAAATCAATGCTGTTTTTATTGTTCGTATATAAGAAACAAATATACGTATTCTCGGTTGAACAGGCATCTTATACAAAGCAAAAACGGCTACCTTCGCAGGCAACCGTCCTCTTAGTTGTGTTTTTAATTCTCAATTCTTTAGACCAATGTAAAAAAATATCTTTGCGTTATTAATTCACTCATTTTGGCGTTTTAGATAAGGCTTCTTGTGTATAGCTTCAAATTCTACTATTTTCCTGTTACAAAAATACACGCTTTATTGACAACACACAAGTACTATCCGATCAATAACTAATATAATTCCGTCGCAAATTGACGTAAATCAAGGTAAAAAATACACCTATTTGATGCTTTTAGATCATAAAACGCGTACGTCCAAACCGCTCCCGGTACTCTTTGGGAGTATATCCCTTCCGGCTTTTAAATATGCGATTGAAATTTGACAGGTTATTGAAACCACACTTGTAGCAAACTTCCGAAACGCTCTCGCGCGTATCTATCAATCGATTAACGACTTCTGCAATTCGTATATCATTCAAATTATCAATAAAGGTCTTGCCTGTCCATTTTTTCAGGAGACGCGTAAGCGACGACTCACTCATATTCATGACCGTAGCCAGGTCTGACAACAGGATGTGCGACTGATAGTTTTCCAGCAAGTACACCATGATACTTTCCAGGCGGTCCGTCTCTCCCTTGTTATAGTTCTTTATGGCTTCCGTTGTATTCAGGCAACGGACTTCCGGATCCAGGGAAAGAATTTTCAGGATATTGACCAAGCGGAGAAAGTTAGTAAGCGCACCGGGCTCGTCTTCGGTGATCGAGTAGAGATCATCCTTTATTTGCAGAATGGTATCACTTCCAAAAACAACGCCACTCAAGGCATTCTCGAACATATCCTTGATGCTTTTGAAATTGCGTTTGTTGATGACGCTGTCGAACATGGACGGCTGGAACTGGATACAAATCTCCACCACTCCATGACACTTGCACTTATGGTTGGTGTAGGCATGCCTGATCCCGTCGCCCACAAGCGTCAGGTCCAGGTCGGACATTTCTTCCACCGAGTCGCCGACAATACGAATCGCACCGCAGGCATTCTCTATAAAGGTCAATTCGAAATCCGCATGCATATGCAACGGATAGTAGAAACCAGCCTTTCGCTTCTTAACGACGAAAAAGCAGTCGTCAGCCGAGAGGGAGGTGGCTTCCCGTAGTACGACATCTGCTTTTTTCATAAAACGGGATTTAAGGTAAAACCAACGTTGTCAGCACAGGACAATGATCCGAAGGGTATAGATGATTCTTGGTATCGGTCAACACTCCGTGACGCTCTACAGAAAAATCACCTTTGATAAAGATATAGTCGATCAGGCCTCTCCGTTCCATCGGGGTACGTCCGAAGTTATGGAAACTCCAATCCGGTCCATAGCACAGGGCGGTAATGGTACGGCTGTCGGTCAGATGACGCGGATCGTTAGGATTCACAATTACCTGGATTGGGTCACTGTCGGCAGTGGCGTTGAAGTCGCCGGTCACAATGATCGGGAGGTTACCGGCAAATTCGGCGGCCTTTTCGATCACCAGTTTGGCTCCTTCATGGCGGGCTACCTTACCCATATGATCGAGGTGGGTATTAAGCATAAAGAATTCAGTGCCGGTTTCATTGTCTTTGAATATGCCCCAGGTAGCTACACGCTCACAGGCAGCATCCCAGCCTTTCACTCCCACAGCATTGATGTCTTCACCCAACCAGAAATCACCATGATTGAGTACACTGAAGCGGTCCATACGGTAGATTATAGGGGCATATTCGCCTTTCGTCTTGCCGTCTTCACGCCCGACACCGATATAGGCATAGCCCGGCATACGTTCGAGCAGGTCGGTCAACTGATTATGCAGTACTTCCTGCGCCCCGCAAAGGTCAGCCTCATAAAACTTGATCAGGTCGGCAGCAAAGTCTTTCCGGTATTTCCACTGGTTATCCTTGTCGGATTCAGTATCCAGACGAATATTGAAGGTTAACACATTAAGCTTTTCTACCGGTTTAACGGCATGAAGACCTGTAACTGCCAGGAGGGCAAAAAGAACTGAAAACAAACTCTTTTTCATATTGACTCTATATTTGTAATTTTAGATCGGGGGAACAGAGCAAATTTAACCGTTATCCATTTATTTGACAAATTAATAGACAAAAAAAAGGCTACCGGAATATCCGTTAGCCTTTCTATCGAGTTATATAGACTATTTTATTCGTCTTCCTTTTCCATCATGCTGAAGTCAACCACGTTACGACGGTTCGCAAAAATGCGGTCAAATTCATCACGGGCGCCTACCACGAGCTTGTCAAAGTCACGCTGTCCGGTTCCGGCAGGGATCAGGTGTCCGCAGATCACATTTTCCTTCAAACCTTCGAGACGGTCTACCTTGCCATTGATAGCAGCTTCGTTCAATACCTTGGTTGTTTCCTGGAAAGAAGCAGCCGACATGAAACTTGTAGTTTGCAGTGCAGCACGTGTGATACCTTGCAGGATCTGATTGGCTGTAGCGGGAACAGCGTCACGTACGTCAACCGGTTTAAGGTCGCGACGTTTCAACATACTGTTCTCATCTCTCAGCTTACGAGCTGTAACGATCTGTCCGGCATGTAAGGTCTGCGAGTCGCCGGCATCGAGGACTACTTTCTTGCCCCAGATACGGTCGTTTTCGTCCATTACATCAAGTTTGTCCACAATCTGCTGTTCGAGGAAACGTGTATCACCCGGATCAACCACTTCTACCTTACGCATCATCTGACGGACAATCACTTCGAAGTGTTTGTCGTTGATCTTCACACCCTGTAAACGGTAAACGTCCTGTACTTCGTTCACGATGTATTCCTGAACAGCCGTCGGGCCCTTGATAGCAAGGATGTCGGAAGGAGTGATCGCTCCGTCGGACAACGGCATACCAGCACGGATATAGTCGTTTTCCTGTACCAACAACTGTTTGGACAGGGGCACCATGTATTTCTTCACTTCACCTAACTTGGAGGTTACAGTGATTTCACGGTTACCACGTTTGATCTTACCAAAGCCTACTTCACCATCGATTTCAGATACGACAGCGGGGTTGGACGGGTTACGTGCTTCGAACAATTCCGTTACACGAGGCAGACCACCGGTAATGTCACCAGCTTTACCTACGGCACGCGGAATCTTCACCAGTACTTCACCGGCTTTGATCATATCGCCGTTCTCTTTCACCACGTGGGCACCGAGCGGCAGCGAATAGTTCTTCAGGTAATTACCGTTCTCATCAATAATGTGAGCCGCCGGAACCTTAGTCTTATCTTTGGATTCAATGATGATCTTTTCCTTCAGACCGGTCGTTTCATCGCTTTCAACCTTGAAAGTAACGTTTTCAAGAACGCTTTCAAATTCGATCTTACCCGATACCTCGGATACGATAACGGCATTGAACGGGTCCCATTCGATGATGGCATCACCACGCTTCACCATGTCACCACTGTTGAAATACAGTTTCGAACCGTAGGGGATATTGTGGGTCAGCAATACGATCTTCGTATTCGGATCGATGATACGCATTTCGGCCAAACGGCTTACGACTACCTGGTACTTCTTACCACCTTCTTCGGCTTGTACGGCACGAAGTTCTTCGATTTCGAGAATACCATCGTATTTAGAAACAATGCTGTTTTCCGTAGCGATGTTGGATGCGATACCCCCAACGTGGAACGTACGCAGTGTCAACTGTGTTCCCGGTTCACCGATAGACTGTGCAGCGATCACACCGACAACCTCACCGCGTTGAACCATTTGTCCGGTAGCCAGGTTACGTCCGTAGCACTTCGCACAAACCCCTTTCTTGGATTCGCAGGTAAGTACCGAACGGATTTCCACGCTTTCGATCGGAGATGCCTGGATCTTCTCAGCAGCATCTTCGCGGATCTCTTCGCCGGCATTGACGATGACCTCGCCGGTCAACGGATGTTGGATATCATGTACGGATACACGTCCCAAGATACGTTCGTAGAGGGAGGCGATCACTTCTTCGTTATTCTTCAGTTCGGTACAGATCAGGCCACGCAGCGTACC
>JAVBUR010000115.1:0-18345 GCA_031555145.1 Tannerellaceae bacterium
AAAGACGATGGTGCCGTAAGAGTTTCAGTAGGATGAAACTTTCAGTTTCATAGGGTGAAACAGACAGTTTCAATAGGTGAAACAGACAGTTTCAATAGGTGAAACAAACAGTTTCATCCTAATGAAACTATTGCTGGTAGCCGTGTCGTTGCAAAATAGCTTCAGATTCGGCCAGAATTGAAAACTTGCTTCTTATTCCGACTTCACGCTATCCGCCGGATTATCCGTGGCGGCACGGTAGCAGTTGATGCTGACGGCGGCGAGGATGATGAGCCAAACAGTGATACCGCAGACGGCAAACCAGATAGGCGAAAGCGATACCTTCTCGGCAAAGCCTTTCATCCATTCCAGCAGGGAGAGGTAACCCAGCAGGCCCCCCAAGATCACGGCCGGGATAGCCATGCGGGAGATATCCGTCAGGAAGAGGCGTTCGATATTGGCAATCGTGGCGCCGTTGACCTTACGGATGGCTACTTCCTTACGGCGGCGGCTCATCTCGTCGTTGGTATATCCGATCAGTCCGATAAGGCAGATCAAGAGCGTAACCAATCCTCCGAGCATCACCTGGTCGCGAAACTGGCGGGAGCCGCTATACAGCTTTACCATTTCACCGGCGAGGGAATAGACATGGACATCCTTATCCGGCAGCAGGCGCGTCACCAGGTCGGCCATCTTCTGCATGGCTTCGGGCGTATAGGTATGGAACTTAGCCAGGATGATCGGGCGGGGTGTATGCCGGTAGAACGTCACCGTAGGACTAGTATTGGGCGAAGCGGCAGAGCCGACGCGGTAGTCTTCATACACACCACAGATGGTGAACGAATTTCCGCTCTGTCCGGTGACAGTCACTGTCTTGCCTATCACACCGTCTGTCCAGCCGGTATACTGCAGGATCTTATCGACAAAGCTGCGGCTCACCATCAGCTGATCGGTCGGTGCCCCGGCGCCTTCGCGGAACGAACTACCATCGATCACTTTAACATCCATAAACCGGAAGAAACCGTCGCCCACCTGACCCCGGTCGGCGATATTGAACAACTCCCTGTCATCGCCCGGTAAGCCGATATTGTTGCCGCCATATCCCTGGATCGGGAGGGCGGAAGTGGTGGTCACTTCTTTTACTTCAGCCATGCGGCCTACTTCGTCAACTATCTTCTGCCGCATCTCGGCATCGACGCCCGACAGTTCGCAATACACTACGTTCTCGTACGAATAGCCCGGGTCGTCGTTCACCATGAAATTATATTGCTTGACGATAAACAGCAACAACGTGGTAAAAAAAGCCGCAGCGACAAACTGGACGAACAGGAATCCCAGTTTCCAGAAACGGCGCGTTTCCGTAAAGCGGCGGAAAGCAACAGCCACCGGCACACGGGAGAAGAGGTAGCCCGGTATCAGTCCCGACAGCAGGAAGACACCCAGGCACACCGCCAGCAACAAGACACTGCTATGGCTGGAGAACAACACGCTGACATCCGTATTGAGCAAGTCGGCAATTACCCCCCGGAAGGCCAGTACCAGCAAACCGGCAATCACAATAGAGATCAACAGGTCGACCAGTGTCTCCAGCAACATACGGTTGCGGATATTCCCGGCCGAAGCGCCGTAGCATTTATAAACGGCCATCTCACGGGAACGGTTCACGAGCGAAGAGATCACAATCAGTACATAGTTCATTACGGCCGTAAACAGCAGGGCGAAAGCCAGCAGCGAGAGCAACAGCACCGTGCGGCGTGTCTCGGGACTGTTGGCGTATACTTCTTTCAGTTGGAAGAAGCTGTAGTCGATCGACATACCGACTTCTTTCAGATAATCCAGCGGAAGGTATTTTTCCTTCATCAGTTGGACCTGCGGATCAAACGTTTTCGGATCGGCACCGGGGCGAACTTTGACATAAGAGGAATACCGTTCGTTACCCAGCCAGTTCATTGATCCATCGCCCATAAAGTTGCCGATGGAATTGAGTGAGATCGTCATGGTATAGCTCAGGTGCGAGTTCTTAGGCAGGTCTTCAAAAACACCGCCGACGGTCAGTGTAAGGCCGGGCGCCTGGTCGAAGGTAAACGTTTGCCCTACGGCCTTATCCACGCCTCCCATATTCTCCGCCACCGAGCGGGCCACCATGGCATACATCGGGCGTGTCAGTACTTCGTGCGGATCGCCGACCAGTATCCGGGTCGGAAACATATCAAACAGGCAGGAGTCAGCCAGGACGGGATAACTGCTGATCTTTTTACGGTCGACCGTGTAGAACACACCGCCGAAGTTCATGCCTGTATAACGCGTTGACAGTTCAACGTCAGGAATCATTTCTTTCATACCTACCACGACGCCACCGCTGATATGGTCGATATCGTCCCAGTTTTTGTCGGGCGTTACATAACTCACCCGCACCTGATAGATTCGTTCCTTGTCGGGGTAGAAGTCGTCGTACGACTGTTCGAAGTACACCTTCGCAATCAGTACCAAACCCATGGCCAGGCCTACGCCGAGCGCCAATATCTTGAAAATGTTGTTCTTGCCCTTCTTCAAGTAGGAACGGAATATGTTATTCAGTATCATGATACGTATATTTTAAATGATGATTATACCAGACTATGTTATTATATGAGACTAAGATTATTTGTAGTGATCCGTATGTAAGTAGTATGCACACCTGCTGACTTTTGACACTGACTTTCTATTTATTATTCCAAAACAAGGACTTCGTTGTCCTTATATGTTTCGTAGCTGGAGACGATCACGCGTTCGCCGGCTTCGAGCCCTTCCAGCACTTCGTAGTACTGCGGGTTCTGGCGGCCGATTCGGATTTGGCGGCGATGAGCTTTCTTACCGTCTTTGTCGAGGACGAAGATCCAGCTGCCTCCCGTATATTGGAAGAAGGTACCCTTCGGGATCAGAATGCCATCGGTAGGCAAGCCCAGTTCGAGGTTGATGTAGTAGGTCTGCCCACTGCGGATATTGTCGGGACGCTCGCCGGTGAAAACAAGATCGGTACGAAACTTACCCGAACGTACTTCGGGATATACTTTCTGCACACGGAGGCCGAAATTGGCACCCTGGCGTTCGAACGTAGCGTTCAGTCCCTGGCGTACGCGGTCGATATAATGTTCGTCGATCATCGCTTCGATCTTATAATCGGAAAGGTCGTTGATCTGGCCGATCTTCTGTCCGGGCGAGAGGCTTTGTCCGAGGACGACGTCCAGCAATCCCAGTTCGCCGTCGATCTGCGAACGGATATCGAGGTTGGCTTTCCGTTTACGGATCAACAGGACGTTCTCACGCATGTTGGCCAGGTTTTCTTCCATCTGCTCGGTTTGCAGGGAGCGGTAGATGGAATCCTGACGGAGGCGCTCGGTGATAAGGGCGTGCTTGCGGGTCGTGAGGTCGTAGTCTTCCTTAGCCTGGAGGTATTCTTCACGGGCGATAAGGTTTTCTTTATACAGTTTCTCCTGCTGTTCATAGGCACGGCGCTTACGGGTCATGTCGAGGTCGAGTTGGAGCTTCTCACTCTGGTTGTTGAGCTTTTCCTGTTCCATCGTCACCTGGGTGTTACGGAGGAAGTTCTGTTTCTCGGCCAGGTTGGCTTCGGCGTCGAGGATCTGCAGGTCGAGGTTGGAGTTCGAGAGACGTACGATCACATCGCCGCGCTTTACCTGCGAGCCTTCTTCCACAACCCTTTCTTCCACGATACCGCCTTCCTGCGGACTGAGCTGCACCACGGTGATGGGTTGCACCTGTCCGTCGAAACGGGCAAAGTCGTTGAACGGCCCGGCTGTCACGTTGCCGATACTCACGCCCCGTGCATCCACACGTAGCGTCGATGAGTGATCACCAAATATGATCCATCCCAGCAATACCAGAAATAACACGCCTCCGGCGACATACGGATAATGCTTCTTCTGTAGTCCTTTCTTTTTCTTTAATTGAATATCCATGGTTGTTGTTTTTATATTTCCTGTTTATTGATTCCTTATTCTCTACTCACTGCTATATGTCCGTTACTCAGTTCTTACCAGCGGTTCTCCCTTATAGTAGGCCACCTGTTTGGCTTTGAGCAGGTACATCAACCGGCGTTGCAGCAGGTTGGCTTTCGACTGGATGAGGGTGTTCGACGAGGTTTGGAGGTCGATGGGCGACATCAGTCCTTCTTCGTATTTGCGGAGGGTGACCTGGTAGGCGAGTTGGTCGGCAGCCAATTTCTTTTCCATCTGGATGCTTTCCTTGGCAAAACCGTCGCGGTCGGCCACCGACTGTTCGATAGCAGTCTGCAACTGGCGGAGCGTTTCGTTCTGTTGTTCGGCGGCAATGCGCATATTGTTGCGGGCACGACGGATGTTCGTATATGTATAGAAACCGTCGAACAGCGGGAGGCTCAGGTTGATGGAGATATATTCACCCCGGTTGTTCTTAAACTGGTTGTTGAACGACATCGGTGCCGTTTCAGCTTTCAGGTTTTCATAATAGCTGGTATAGACACCGGCTGAAAGGGAAATAGAGGGAAACAGTTTTCCTTTCTCTATCAGGTACTGCATCTTGGACGCTTTCAACTTATATTCAGCCTGGAGGGCGGTAGGATTGTTACCCTGGGCAAAGTCGTAGATATCATCTACCGATTCGGCCGGCATCAGGTAGTCGATAGCCACAGCGGTGGTATCCACCGGCAGGCTGTCGCTATACGGATAGTTCATGTATTCCTTCAACTTGAGCACGGCGGTGGTGAGGAGGTTTTGCTGATGGGTCAACGTATAGTCGCCTTCAGCCACCTGAGCTTCGATCTGTACCACGTCGGCCCGGCCTTTGAGGCCAAGTTCTTCCTGACGCTTTATTTTATATAAGGTACGATTGCTCTCGGCCAGTTTTTCTTCGGAAAAGCGGACGGTGCCCATGTAATAGACTACGTTAGCGTAGGCCTCCATCACGTTTAATGCCAGGTCGTCTTTTGTCTTCTGGACGTCGTTCAGACCGCGTTGGCGGTTTGACTTGGCCATGCGCCATTGGTTCACTAACTGTCCGCCACGGAAGATCGGCAGACGGGTATACCCTTCGTAATAGTTATTCAGGGTCGTAGTGTTGATATAGGTATTCGTTTCCGGGTCGACCGCACGTCCGAAATTATACTGGAGGGACGTCCCGGCGTTGAGTGTCGGCAGGAACGACCCGATGGCGTTGGTATATTCGGCCTTATACGTATCGTACGAATAGGCCGCCTGCCGCACCGCCGGGCTATTCGCCAGCGCATATACCATGCAATCCTGCATGCTCCACACCTCCCCCTGTTCCTGTGCCAGGGAAACACCGCCCAAAGCCACGGCAAAAACTGTTGTCAGAACGATCTTCTTCATGATTAGCTATTTTTCTACCTTTCTAAATACAAAGCCCGTGCCAAAACATCTAATCACATCAACAACAAATAATTAACAAAATCATCCTTTCACTCTTGTGTCAAAAAATTAGACACTCGTGTAAAAGATTTTGACACTTACAGAGCCCTTCCCATTGCCCTTCATCTTGATTTATTTGTATCAAGTGAACTGGAATCTCAAACGAAAAAGTACCTTTGTACCATTGATCAGCTAAATAACGACTTATGGCAAAACAAGGAACCATACTGGTGGTGGATGATAACAAGGCCATCCTGACGGCCGTACAGATGCTGCTGGGAAGCTGTTTTGAGAAGGTGCTCACCATTGCCACGCCCAACCAGATCAAGACGATGCTGCGCGACGAAAAGATAGACGTGGTACTGCTTGACATGAACTTCAGCGCCGGTATCAACAGCGGCAACGAAGGGCTGTTCTGGCTGGCGGAGATCAAGAAAGACCACCCTGCCCTACCCGTCGTGCTTTTCACGGCCTATGCCGATATCGACCTCGCCGTACGCGGGATCAAGGAAGGAGCCGCCGACTTCATCGTCAAACCCTGGGATAATACCCGCCTGATCGAAACACTCCAAACGGCGTATACCACCAGTACGGGCACAACGAAAGGAGGCAAAGGCGCTGCCAAGCAAGTCGTATCCAAAGAAAGCGGTATGTTCTGGGGCGAAAGCGCCGTCATGCAACAACTGCGGATGCTGGTCGACAAGGTCGCACGCACTGACGCCAACATCCTGATAACCGGTGAGAACGGCACAGGGAAGGAAATGCTGACGCGCGAGATCCACCTCCAGTCAAACCGCAGAAACGGCCCGATGGTAGCCGTGGATATGGGCGCCATTACAGAGACACTGTTTGAAAGCGAGCTGTTCGGGCACGTCAAAGGAGCCTTTACCGATGCCCGCGCCGACCGTCCGGGAAAGTTCGAAGCGGCCGACAACGGTACGCTTTTTCTCGATGAAATCGGCAATTTATCCTACCACCTGCAAGCCAAACTGCTGACGGCTATCCAACAACGTAGCATCATCCGCGTGGGAAGCAATACGCCCATCCCGGTCAATATCCGCCTCGTATCGGCCACGAACCGCGACCTGTTAGAGATGGTACACAAGGAAATTTTCCGCGAAGACCTTCTCTACCGTATCAATACGATCCATATCAAGATACCTTCGCTCAGGGAACGGCCGGAAGACATCGTTCCCCTGTCGAACATCTTCCTCTCGAAGTATGCCAATATCTATGGCAAATCAGCCCTAAAGCTCAGCGTCGATGCCGAAGAAAAACTGAAAACCCAACCCTGGTACGGTAATATCCGCGAACTGGAGCATACGATCGAAAAGGCAGTCATCATCTGCGATGCCCATACCTTACAGGGCGACGACTTCGACTTCCCGCAGAAACGCGAGTCGGCAGTACAGTCGAAAGAAGCGACCACCCTCGAAGAGATGGAATACAACATGATCAAGACGGCGATGGAAAAGCATGGCGGTAACCTCTCGCTCGTAGCTAACCAGTTGGGGATTTCCCGGCAGACGTTGTACAATAAAATCAAACGATACGAACTCTGACCCGCATGCTGAAAAGAATAGTCGACAGCCTGGCTTTTCGTCTGACGTTGCTCGTTGCCACTACGGTATGGGCAACCTGGCTCGCCTGTTCCGGACAATGGGGATGGCTCGTATTTGCCGTGATCTGCTGGCTGATCGCCCTCAACTTGCTGCGCCTGCTGTATCGGCGGAATGCGCAAAAGGTAGCCTTTATGTTCGACGCCATCGACAACGACGACTATGCGTTCAAGTATGCCACCAAAAGGCTCTCATCGGACGACAAGTTGGTGAACAAGTCGATGAACCGCATCACCCAGATCCTGTTCCAGGCCAAACATGCGGCCGTACAGAAAGAGAAATACTATGAGCTGATCCTGAACTCCGTCAATACCGGTGTGATCGTTCTTGACGACCGGGGAAATATATTCCAGACCAATGACGAAGCGTTGCGCCTGCTCGGCCTCAGCATTTTCACCCATGTCAAACAGCTCCGTCGCATCGAACCGACCTTCGAAGAGTTGCTCAACGACGCTCGCCCCGGCAACAAATACCAGCTATCGCTCCAAAATGAGCGGGGCACCATACACCTGTCTATCCGCGTTTCCGAAATGACATTACAGGAGAAGCATGTCCGCATCGTAGCCATCAACGATATCAACAAGGAATTGGACGAGAAGGAAATTGACTCATGGACACGCCTCACCCGGGTACTGACCCACGAGATCATGAATGCTGTCACTCCCATTACCTCACTCAGCGATACGCTGCTGTCGATGCACGGAGACACCAACGAAGAGATCAGCAACGGACTCGAAGTGATCAGTTCCACCGGCAAGAGCTTGTTGTCGTTTGTCGAGTCATATCGCCGCTTCACCCATATACCAACGCCTAATCCTTCGCTGTTTTACCTGGGTAAGTTTATCGACCGCATGGTCAAACTGGCGCGACACCACAATCCTTTCCCCGACATCACGATCCAGGTAGATGTAGAGCCCGACGACCTCATTCTCTATGCCGACGAAAACCTGATCACACAGGTCATGCTCAACCTGCTCAAGAACGCCATGCAGGCCATCGGTGGCGATCGCTCCGACGGCCTCATCCGCATCCACGCCTATTGCAACGAAGAGGAAGCCGTCATCATCGAAGTCAGCAACAACGGCCCTGCCATTCCTCCCGAGGAAGCCGAACACATCTTCGTCCCCTTCTTCACCACCAAAACCAACGGCAGCGGTGTAGGCCTTTCCGTCTCCCGCCAGATCATGCGCCTCTCCCGCGGCACCCTCACCCTCCAAAGCACCCCCGGCAGCAAACAGACCCTGTTTGTACTGACCTTTCCATAGAAGGCGCTTTAAACTTTCTCCTTCCAAAAACACTGCCAATCCAATTAAAACCACTACCTTTGCCCATCTTTTAGACTAAACACAGTAATTGTATCATGAGCGATATCAAGACAAACGAAGAAGAGGGTAAGAAGAGCCTCAATTTTATCGAAGTATTTGTAGAGAAAGACCTGGCGGAAGGGAAAAACGGCGGCCGTATCCAAACCCGCTTCCCGCCGGAACCCAACGGTTACCTCCACATCGGACATGCCAAGGCGATTTGCCTCGACTTCGGTATTGCCGAACAATACAACGGCATCTGCAACCTTCGTTTCGACGATACCAACCCGGTGAAGGAAGACGTGGAATACGTCGATTCCATCATGGAAGACATCAAGTGGCTCGGTTTCCATTGGAACGAAGTATATTATGCTTCGGACTACTTCCAGCAACTGTATGACTTTGCCGTCGCCCTGATCAAGACTGACAAGGCCTACGTAGACGAACTCAGCGCCGAAGAGATCGCCCGCCAGAAGGGCACGCCGACACAAGCCGGCGAGAACAGCCCCTACCGCAACCGTCCTATTGAAGAAAGCCTCGACCTCTTCCGCCGGATGAACGAAGGCGAGTTCGAAGAAGGCCGCATGACCCTGCGCGCCAAGATCGACATGGCTTCACCCAATATGCACTTCCGCGACCCGATCATCTACCGCATCATCAAGCATCCGCATCACCGTACAGGCACGGCCTGGAAGGTATACCCGATGTACGACTTCGCCCACGGTGAGAGTGATTATTTCGAAGGCGTAACCCACTCGCTGTGTACGCTCGAATTCGAAGTGCACCGCCCGCTGTACGACTACTTCATCGACCTGCTGAAGACAGACGATTACCGTCCACGGCAGATCGAATTCAACCGCCTCAACCTCACTTACACCGTGATGAGCAAACGCAAATTGCTGCAGCTCGTCAAGGAAGGCCTGGTGAACGGATGGGACGACCCCCGTATGCCGACTATCTGCGGTTTCCGTCGTCGTGGTTACACCCCGCAGTCGATCCGCAATTTTGTCGATAAGATCGGCTATACGAAGTATGACGGCGTAGTGGATATGGCACTGCTCGAGCATGCCGTACGCGAAGACCTGAATGCCACCGCCACCCGTGTATCCGGCGTCATCAACCCGGTGAAGCTGGTCCTCACCAACTATCCCGAAGGACAGGTGGAGATGATGGAGGCCGTCAACAACCCCGAGTGCCCGGAAAGCGGGGCACATGAGATCGCCTTCACCCGCGAACTGTATATCGAACGCGACGACTTTATGGAAGACGCTCCGAAGAACTTCTTCCGCATGGCGCCCGACAAGGAAGTACGCCTCAAAAGCGCCTATATTGTGAAATGCACCGGCTGCAAGAAGAATGCCGACGGTGAAATCGAAGAAATTTATGCCGAATGCGACTTTGCCACCAAAAGCGGTATGCCCGAAAGCGGCCGCAAGGTAAAAGGCACGTTGCACTGGGTATCTGCCTCTCATAGCGTACCGGCGGAAGTCCGCCTGTACGACCGCCTCTTTACTTCCGAAAACCCGTCGGAGGAAAAAGACAAGGACTTTAAAGAACTACTGAACCCCGATTCCCTGCAAGTACTGACAAATTGCCGCGTAGAAGCCTTCCTGAAGGAAGCCAAGCCCTACGACCATTTCCAGTTCCAGCGGATCGGCTATTTCAACATAGACCCGGACAGTACAGATAACAAGCTTGTCTTCAACCGTACCGTGTCGCTCAAAGACACTTGGAACAAGGTGAAGGACAAAGCATAACGCTTTATCACTCAACAAACAAATGAAAAAAGACGATATCTCACGCCTGTTGGAACGGTATCTGTCGGCTCGTCTGTCGGAAAAGGAACCCTATTTCGATGCAGACGAGGTCGACGAACTGTTGAACAGTTTTGAAGATTCAGACGACTATACCTACTATGACGAAGTCCTGGAACTGGGCATGAAACTACATCCCGGCAATATGGACCTACAGATGAAATATTGCCGGCAGCTTATCTTTAACGAGAAGTACGACGAAGCACTGGCCATGATCGACTCTTTCGGCGAAACAGACAATCCCGACCTCGATATGTTGCGCATGGAATGTTATTGTCCGCTCGGCCAGTATTTTGAGAAGGTAGTACCTTTCCTGGAAGCCAAGATCGAAGCCAGCAGCGAATTTACGGAAGGCATGTTTGAATACATCGCTACGCTATTGAATGACCTGGACCTGCTCCCGGCAGCCGATCACCTGATCAACTGGGGACTCAAGTTATATCCCGACAACCAGATACTGAAGGACGAATATTGCTTCACCCTGGAGTCGGAGAACAAAATACCCGAAGCCATCGCGGTCTGCAACGAACTGATCGACAAGAACCCTTTCTCGTACGATTACTGGTTTATGCTCGGGCGACTCTATTCTCTGTCGGGCGACTACGAGAAAGCAATCGACGCCTTCGACTTCGCCCTTACCTGCGATGATTCAAGCGACGAGCTGAAGCTCCTACGCGCTTACTGCCTCTATATGAACGACAGCTTTGAAAAGGCACTCGAAGCCTACGAGGAACTGGCCGTCAACCCCGTTATCCGGAATCAGACCAAACTGCTGATGGCCGAGTGTTACATCCAACTGGATGCATACGAGAAGGCATATACTATCCTGCACGACGTCATCGAAGAGAACGATCCGGTAACCTACAAAGACTATACGATCTATAGCAGTTATATCAAATGCTGCATCGAAACCGATCACCGGGAGGAAATAGTTGCGGTGTTGGAACAGGCCATCGAACGTTTCCCCGACAACCTCGAGTTGCTCTCCGAACTGGGCTACGACCTGGTCCTGAAAGGGGAATCGGAACTGGCCGAGATGGTGCTGGTACGCTATCGCCTCCTTTGGGAGCAATTACCCGACAAGGAGAAAGAAAAGACGCTCGTTCCCGACTGTAAATACGACCCCAACGAGCCCATGCCCTGGGACGAACTATCCGATGAGAAACCCATTCTATCGGAAGAATTGGTGCGCGAATTCCTCAAGAACAAAGAAAATAAAAACTGATATGAACAGAACAGCTAAAGATTATGGCATGCTGATCCTCAAAGGCATTGGCATGGGAGCCGCCGACGTGGTACCCGGTGTATCGGGTGGAACCATTGCCTTCATCGTAGGCATCTACGAGGAATTGATCAACTCGATCAAAAGCATTAATATGGCCAGTCTGAAGTTGCTGTTCACCGGCAAGGTCGCGACCTTCTGGAAAGCGATCAATGCCAACTTCCTGTTGGCATTGGTATCGGGGATTGCGATCAGCATTTTCTCGTTGGCGAGGCTAATCACCTGGTTGCTGGAGACGCACCCGATACTTATCTGGTCATTCTTCTTCGGACTGGTACTGGCTTCTACCTGGTTTGTATCCAAAGACATCAAACAATGGAACTGGAAGACGGTCGCCTTTTTCGTGGCAGGCACCGTGATTGCCTATTTCATCACTGTAGCCACCCCGGCTGAAACGCCGACCGACCTGTGGTTCATCTTCCTCTGTGGCGCCATTGCTATCTGTGCCATGATCCTGCCGGGTATATCGGGCAGCTTTATCCTGGTGCTGCTGGGTAAGTATTTCTATGTGATGGAGGCGGTAAAAACACTGGATATCGTAGTTATACTGGTATTTGTCTGCGGAGCGGCCATCGGAATCACCTCCTTCTCCCGTCTGCTATCCTACACGCTGCGCAACTATTTCGATGTAACGATCGCCACGCTGGCCGGCTTTATGCTCGGTTCTCTCAATAAGGTGTGGCCGTGGAAAGAAACGATCGAGACCTTCGTCGACAGCCACGGCATCGTCAAACCCCTTGTCGAAGCCAATATCCTGCCCAATGCCTATGTATGGCAGGCTGTCACCTTGATGATTGTCGGCTTCTTCCTCGTCTACTTCCTCGAACGTCTGTCCGGCAAGAAGTAAAAAAAACATCATCGTCTTTTTTCGGACTGTTTATCAGGAAGAACAAGAAGGATCAGAACGGATAGCCGACAGCGAAATGCCAGGCGAAGTTACTGCCGAAGTTCGGGTTGGTAATGGCCCAACGCCGGGAGCCGGTCTCCTGCGGGTTATAAGCTTTGAAGCCGGTATCGAAGCGGAGCAGGAAGAAGTCGAAGTCGAGGCGTAGACCCAGACCGTAGGAGACGGCAATTTCCTTGTAGAAACGGGAGAAGTCGAAGTTCCCTCCGGGCTTTTCAGCATAGGGACGGATCGTCCATATATTACCGGCATCGATATAGGTAGCGACTTCGAATTTCCAGAACAGTTTCGTACGGTATTCCACATTGGCATCCAACCGGATATCGCCCGTGCGAAGGGCAAAGGAGGTAGAGTCGGTCACCTGCATGCTACCCGGCCCAAGCGAACGAACCGACCAACCGCGCACGCTATTCGCCCCTCCGGAGAAATACTGCCGTTCGAACGGCAACCGTTTGGCATTGCCATAGGGAACGCCGACCCCCATACCGAGGTGAAGAGCCAACTTGTTGCGGTTGTCGAGTACGATCCCTTTGCTCAGGTCGATATCTGTCTTTATAAACTGGGCATAGTTGATACCGAACACTTTATACAATCCATTCTCGTCTTTCTCTGCATCGAAGAGGTTGGAAAGACCATACAACAGGTTACCCGCCAGTTCGAGTGACACGCGCAGCGAGTGCGAATTGCGTTGGCGATGCAACGGACTGTAGTTATTGTACGAATAGGTATAGCCCGCTCCCATGATAAACTGCTCCGTATAATTATATAGCACAATAGCAGGGGGCAACTGGCTGATAAAGGCCTGATCCAACCGAGGCAAATAGACATAATCCACGTCGAGCAGCTTGAACGTATGCCGGGCCTGCATATTACTCCGGTCTTGCCAGATATAGCCCCATCCGCCGGAGACGATCGCACGCTCGTATTCGGGGCGACGCTGGCGGTTGTAACTCAGTTTCAGTTCGGTAGATGCACGTAGTTTACGCGCAAACGAATGACGGACAAAGGGGAACAGAAACCGGGGAAACAAGATCGACGCATCTCCCCCTAACTCCCAATAGCCATCCACACCGGGATAACCGGACAAGGCTTCGTACGCGCCACGGACACGCGCCGTAAACGTCTCCGACCCCTTGAACAGGTTGCGGTGCTGATAGTTGACGCTGGCAGCAGCGCCAAAGTCGCCATCCGAGTTCGTCCCTTCCAGGTCGAAGCCCACGCTCTGCCATTTGGCGGGCGAGGTGAGGATGGTGCAGTTGAGCTTCATCGTATCGTTTTCTTCCACTTCCGTAAAGCGGATGTTGACATTCTTCAGGGCTTTGAGGGAGGAAAAGGACGAATAGGTCTGTTCCACGTTCCGTTCATTGTAGAGTTGACCGGAGGAGAGATACGTATTTTTTCGCAATACGCCGGGACGGACGGTGCGGCCGTTCTTGCCGTAGATGATCCGTATGTCGCGGCTTTGCACCGTATCGGTCGGAGCGAATGTTTCGTCATCGCCAGACAGGCCGAGGGTATTGTAGTCGGTCAATACGGTGATATCTTTGATGTAATATTGGCGGTGGAGGGTATCGGCCAGCGTGCCGTCAGGGCGTTGCATACGGAAAGGACGAAGTTCCATATCGACGTCCACCTGGTAACTATTCAGGGCGCTGTCGGCCTCATAAGAAAGGTTCTCGCGATTAAAAGCATAGTATCCCCGGCGACGCAAGAGGGAGGTAACACGCTGGCGTTCTTCGTCGAGGATGTCACGATCGAAAAGCCCCCCCTCCTTCACCAGCGGGGTAAAGCCTTCGGGAGCGGTCAGGAAAGAGGCGGCAATGGGGTTACGGCGAGGCGGTTGCAAGTGGGCGATGCTGTCGATCCGGTTGTCGTCCAGATTGATGGCGTAATCGCGTATCCGATAGGGCTCATTCGAGGTGACATGGTAGGTGACGGCTGTCTTTTTCCGGCTGAGGGTGTCAATGCTGGCGTCTACCTCGGCATGGATATAGCCTTTATTGAACAGGAAGCGTTCGAGTTCCGTCACGGACTGATCCACCAGGTCGGTGTCCAGGATGACCGGCGCCTCTCCCATCCGTCGCAACTGCTTGTTCACCCAACTGTTCTCATTCTTCCCCGACCAGTTATACACATACAACTGCCACTTCATCAATCCGAAAGCCTTGAAGTTGGGCGACTGGCGGACATACGAACGGAGTTCACCCTCATTATAGTCTTTGTTATCCGAATCAATCTTCACCTTGTCGAGCAGGTATTCCCCTTCGCCGACAAATTTTGTCGTACTACAGGCACCCGTCAACAAAGCGCAAACCATTATATATCCTATTTGCCGAATTCCTTTCATCCCTCGTCTTTACGAGACGCAAATGTAGGGAAAAATAGTTGAAATTATTGTCTCATAAGGGATTCTAAACGAAATGATTTATATCTTTGTAATTGATTCGACTATATTTATTGCAGAAACCAACATCGCCATGGAAGAAGTTTTCAGTATTATGGAACAGCACTTTGGACTGACAGTAGCAGCCGCTGTGTTTTTGGTGCTTGCTATTTTGGCCGGCATTGCATATCTCGCCTGGAAGGCGGGAGAAATAAGGGCCAAATTAACTACATACGATGCCAACAAATGCGTAAACCACGACGCCCGCCTGCTCGCCAGGGAAACCCAACACAACGATCTGCAATCCTCCTACAACCGGACAAGGGAGGAATTCGACGGGCATATGATCAAGCATGAAGATTTCGCGTCGTCCGTAGCGGAATTACGAAGTGCGGTTGACGCCATGAGAAGATTAACGGATCTCTTGTTTACCAACAAAATAACGTCTGAATTCACCAAATCGCAAAGCCCGGTAACGATTTCTCCGGAAGGAGATCAAATCATAAAAAGCCTTGGATTGCATGAAATGATAGACAAAAAATGGGCAGACCTAAGCCACCTGATAACAGAGAAAGCTGGGACAGCCTCGCCCTATGATATCCAGCAATTCTGCATTACGCAATCCATGCTGTATCCTGAATTATTCTTATGTGAAGAAGACCTGATCCGAATCAAAGAGGAAGCCTATCATACAGGACGAACTATCAACCCATACATGAACCTGATCGGCGTAATGGTAAGAGATAAATACTTCATCGAACACCACATCAACATTGCCGATATAGACAAACACGATCCAACAAAAAAATGCTAAGTAAGAATAAGATCAAATACATCCGGTCGTTGGAGATGCGGAAGTTCAGGAATGAATATGGGACGTTTGTGGCGGAAGGGAATAAGCTGGTAGCCGACCTGCTGCCGGCATTTGCCTGCGAGCTAATGATTGCCCGGACATCCTGGATGGCAACACAGGGCAATTTGCCGGTAGAAGAACTGCTGGTGGATGAAGACGATGATATCCGCAAGGCCAGTTTCCTGAAAAACCCGCAGGATGTGTTGGCTGTGTTCAGGCAACCAGCCTGGTCGATCGACGAAGTAGATCCTGCCAACCAACTGGTACTGGCACTCGACAGCATACAAGACCCGGGCAACCTGGGGACAATTATCCGGATCGCCGACTGGTTCGGTATCCATCATATCGTCTGTTCGCCCGATACGGCCGATGTCTTCAGCCCGAAAGTCGTACAGGCAACAATGGGCGCCCTGGCGCGTGTCAAGGTACATTATACGGATCTGGAAGCCTGGCTCCGCACACAAGCCGCCAGCAATATTCCCCTCTACGGCACCTTCCTTGACGGAGAAAATATGTATGACAAAGCGTTATCGGGAACAGGCATACTTGTGATGGGGAACGAAGGCAATGGCATCCGTCCCGAAATCGAATCGTTGATCAATGAAAAGCTATATATCCCCAACTACCCGGCCGGGCAGGAGACTTCAGAGTCGCTCAATGTGGCAGTGGCTACCGCCGTCACCTGTGCCGAGTTTCGCCGCCGCAGCGGAAAGACCGGATAAACGATAGACATCCACCCGGCTGCCGGCGGACACTTCCCCGGTAAGACGCCTCCACTCTTCCAACAACACAGACGGCTGCGGTCGACTTCCTGCAAGCAGGGGAATCAGCACGCCGTCATAGAAGGTCGTCCCCGCCAACTCTTCCGTTAACGGAAAAACACCGGCCAACATGCCATCGTCCGTCAGTTCGATATAGTGCAGGGATAAGACATCTGTATACCAGACGTAATGGGCGGCAAGGCGTCGCATACGTAAAGCGGTTATTATTCTTCGCGGAAAGGAGTTCCGTAGTTATACTTCATCAGGCTCAGGCTGTCCACATACACCTTATAGTAAGTAGAGTCCATATTATCGAGGCGGATCGATCCGAACACACGGCGTACCTGGCGGGTTGGCAATGTCTTGAGTACGGCTTCATAATAGCCGTCACGGCTG
The DNA here is from genome assembly GCA_031555145.1 of Tannerellaceae bacterium. GTDB lineage: Bacteria > Bacteroidota > Bacteroidia > Bacteroidales > Tannerellaceae > JAJDIA01. The sequence goes on from JAVBUR010000115.1 coordinate 16,701, forward strand.
ATCTCCTTCGTGACCGAGATGATCGTATCCCGCTGCTCGGCGCTCAAACGCAGTTCGGGCTTAAACTTCAGGTTTTTCTTCAATCCCCAAAAACGTACCCCGAGCACAAACGAGCTACCCGATGAATAATTGGATTCAGGTTTGACATCGAACACCAGCCCATTGAACAAAGCTGAAGGCTCCATCACAAACGAATTGCGGCGTGGCCAGATATCCACCGAATCCCGATTGGAGACAGGGCCGGCATCCGCCTGTACATCACCAAGGGCTGCTATACGCTTGTCAAGATCAACCGACACGCGTTCATACAGTCTGACATAGAGATCCAGGTTACGCCCATACCAGATCAGTGAACTGTCGTATTGTGCCTGGGTAATATCGTGTTTGCGGAAAACCGATTGATACAGCGCCCACTTCGTGGAATCTTCCCGATAGGTCTGATAATCGGTATTCGTCATGGCTTCGGCGATCATCATATCGGTCAGGACTTTCTGCATTTCCTTCTCCGAAAGGATATTTTTGGGCACCTTGCTACAGGCTGCCAGTCCGGCTACAGCCACTAAAATAACGCCATATGTCCGCCAGTTGAACCGCATTTATTTGTCTGTCGATGTACTTTTTTCGGTTGAAAGACTGATTGATAGAGTCTTCCGGAAGAAGAGGATCAGTATAAACACCCCAACACAAATAGCCGAATCGGCCAGGTTGAAGATCGGACGGAAAAAGACAAACGGTTCGCCTCCCCATACCGGTACCCATTCGGGCAGGATGGTATCGATCAGCGGGAAGTAGAACATATCCACCACCTTGCCATGCAGCCAGGTACCATAACCACCTCCTTCGGGCATAAAGGTGGCCAATTGTCCGTAGCTGCTATCGAAGACCACACCGTAGAAGATCGAATCGATAATATTCCCGATCGCACCGGCAAAGATCAACGCGATGCAAGCCACAAATCCAAAGTGAAAGTTTTGTTTAACAATCTTGTACAGGTAATAGCCGATAAAGCCCACGGCTATGATCCGGAACACGGTGAGGAACAACTTGCTGATCACTTCCAGCCCGAATGCCATCCCCGGGTTCTCGGTAAAATAAATATAGAACCACGGTGTGATCTCGATACTCTCATGCAACTGCATATGAGTCTTCACCCAAATCTTAAGCACCTGGTCAAGCAGAAGGAGCAGTATTATGATCAACACTGCTCCCCATCCTTTAGAATATCTCATATTACTTTGCACCCCCTTGTTTGGCTTCGATACTTAATGTAGCGTGAGGAACGGCGCGCAGTCTTTCTTTCGGGATCAGTTTACCTGTTTCGCGGCAAACGCCGTATGTCTTGTTTTCGATACGGATCAGGGCCGCCTGGAGGTTCTGAATAAACTTCATCTGACGTTGGGCCAATCGTCCGGCTTCTTCTTTCGACAGGGTTGCGGCGCCTTCTTCCAGCACTTTGAACGTGGGGGAAGTATCGGCGACATCATTGCCGTCGGAATTGGTAATACCGGAACGAAGCATTTCATAATCTTTTTTTGCCACGTCCAGTTTTTCTAATATAATGGCGCGAAACTCCTCGAGTTCAGCATCCGAATATCTGGTTTTCTCTGCCATAATCATACATTCTATTGGTTCAACATTCTATTTT
>JAVBUR010000062.1:0-36614 GCA_031555145.1 Tannerellaceae bacterium
TGAAACTTTCAGTTTCATAGGGTGAAACTCCGAGTTCCAAACGGTGAAACAGACAGTTTCAATAGGTGAAACAAACAGTTTCATCCTAATGAAACTATTGCTGGTAGCCGTGTCGTTGCAAAATAGCTTCAGATTCGGACAATTCTGAATCTTCGGGGCGACTCTTATATGGGTGGAGTGTGTTTATAGACATTTTCGTAAGTTCCCACACGCAAGTCTTCCCGGAAGGGGAAGATAAAGGAACTGCAGTTGGGAGGAATACCTAATGACTGTAGTTCTTTTGTTGCCATGTCGAAACGGAAGATACAACATATTCCGGATAGCCACCCTTCAAAATAAAATGCATTGTCATCACACATGACTGCCGAAGTGGTGAAATGGATATAGCTGGGGAACTCAAAGTATATATTCTCTGGTTTCAGTGTCGTTATATTGTATTCATACAATCGGAGATTGGATCCGCTCATGTTGTTATTGTCCAATGCGTATGCCTTATTATTAAAAGAAAGGAGGGTATAGCTGGCTGGCAGATTCGTTTTTACCGCCACCCAAGTATCCGTCTCAGGTGTATATTTGTAGAGTGAGAAGGGGTAATACTGATACACATAATACGCATCGTTCAACCAAATACCTTTGAAGCTATTATGGAATTGCACGAAATCGGGAGACTGCTGGCATTTGATCCATTTCCGTGTAGATAGTTGGTATTTATACATAGGAGGCTCGGGATTGTATAGGGCGGATCCGATCATATAGAGATAATCGTCTTTGGCAAACAGGTGGACTGGCGAGTAATTTTCCGGAGCTTCGGCGATTACCTCAAACAGGTTGGTGGTTTTGTTATAATGATAAAGTTCAGCTATGTAGCTGTAATCATCTTCGGTGCGATAGATGGTACCATAGGCTTCATTGTTATGCATTATTGTTGTTGAGGCCTGGTATTGGGGGTGTACGTTGTACGACTGCCAGAGGTTGAGCAGCGTGACCGTTGTTTCATATACTACATCGTCTGTGGATCGGTTGTATATATCCAACAAGGCGTTTTCGCCATCAAGATCGTCCGGACAAATAAAGCGGAGGTAGTTAGGGCCTCTTTCTATCATTTGAGGCTCTCTCCCATTTAGGTGTACGTTTACGTAGTCCATGACTCCCTCCTCTGTAGCCTCAATAGTTACAATAGCTCCACCATAGAGTTCTTTGGGTGTAACCATAAAGGCGATGGAGCCTTCCAGGAAGTAGGCCTTCTCTGCCAAGCCTCTCTCGTAGCCTACGGAAATACTTATATCATAATAGCCGGTCAGGCCGAATTGCGGTTCTATTTCCAGCTCTGTAGCACTTGCCCTTAGTACCTTACAATCGGCTGAGCCCATACGAACCCGGTTTCGCCAGGTTTGTTGCGAGAAATGTTCTCCCTTGATAATCAAACGGCTGACCCTGCCACCTTTTTCCGGTGTGACGGAATGGATAACGGGCGTTTTACCCTTGTAGGGAGAGAATGTCACAGGCTTGCCTTTACAGGTATAACCGGCTGTTTTTATATACGCATACACGGTGCAGGGGGTATAGTCCCAATCATTATCCAACCGGAGGGTAAAATCGCTGCCGGCAGGGAGGACATGTGTCTCTTCCGCTGTACACTCGGAATCAGCATTCGAGTTTACGTAGTTGCGCCGGATCACAAACCCCTGTTCGATAATCGCCTGAGGGCCGGCCTGGTCAATGCGGGCCTGGAAGGTGACACCTCCCTCGCCGTGTATGACCGGTACATCTGTGGTAAGCAGGTGAATCGGAAACTCAGGCATTTCAGCTTCTGCGCAGCCGGCCAACACTGCCAGCAGGATGAGATAGAGGAATGGAGCATATTTTTTCATCGGATCAAGATTTAGAAGTTGAAAGACAAGGCGGCATACACCATATTGTATGCGTTATCATCAAACGTATGCAGGAAGTTCAGATCGACAAACAGCGCGTGGCGTCTGTTGAGTTTATACTCCAATCCTAAACCGACAGCAAAACCTCCGTAGAATTGGGGGAGATCTGTCGTTATGGTGTGTGTATTCACAAAGTGATCGTTTGTAAGTACGGTGGTTCGCTCTTCCATTTCCCCCGAGAGGGTATAGTGGAGGGAAGGGCCTGCTTGCAGGTAGGGGATCCATTTCCCTGTCAGCCAATTAGCCGTGAAGCGCGGCATCAGGGGCAGGGCAATCGATTGACGGTTGAGTACCCGGTCCCGGAATATACCGCCGTCTGTTGATGAGAGGCTGTAGGCCTCCTGCATATAAAGCAATTGCGTTTGCAAGCTGACGGTAGGCCCATATAGCGGGATATTCATAAAGGCGCCTCCTAACAAGGTGGCTGACTGAGCGTTTTTATCCATCTCCCCTTTGGGATAGATAGCCAGGCCTCCTCCTAGCCAAAGGCCGTAACGGAAACGTGTCAGCAGGTTGCTGTTTTCGGTGCGGATCAGTTTATCGGCAAACAAGATGGACCGGGTTGTCGGTTTAATCGGGTAGTGATTGATGGGGAGGTCTTTCCGGGTGGCGTACGTACTATAGACGTACTCGGCATAGGGGTTATACCAATGCTCAATCAGTACCATTTCGCTGTTGCCCTGCTGGAAATAAAGATGCTCCCCGTCCTGGTTCCCATATTGGTACACAGCCACTGAGTCATTCCGGATGACGCGGCGAAGGAATACCCGTTTGTTCTCTCCCGTAACCGGGGAAGGGAGGCTGACATAGACCATTCCGTCGTATCGGTATTCGACGACTTCATCAGGTGTATATTCAATGATCTTACGCTTGCTGATTTCGCATTTGATCTGGTGGTATTTTTGCGGTCCGGCAGGTTGCCACATGCGAATACCTGACCGTAAAGTGTCTTTTTGCAGGATGTAATTCCCCTGTGCAAATGCCTGACAGGACAGGGTACATAGTATGCCGATGATAAGTGTGATTCGTTTTACCATTTGTTTTTTCGTAGGATGAGTGGTGGTTTGTTTACAATGAGAATCAGTAATAACAACGGAGCAAAGATATGTATATTTCGTTCGACAGGTATAAATAGCCTGTTAAAATACGAGCATTACAAAGCAGTTTGCCAGGTATTGGATATATGAATCAAATCATTCCCAGTAACCGGAGGATGGCGGGGGTCAACAGTGCCGTCAGTATTCCGTTCAGGGTTAGTCCCAGGCTGGCGAAGGCACCATACTTGCGGCTGATGTCCATGGCGGAAGAGGTGCCGATGGCGTGCGACGCGGTGCCGAGGGAGAGGCCTTGGGAGATGGGGTTGTCGACACGTGCCAGTTGCATGATCTTCATTCCCAGGATACCCCCCAGCAGGCCGACGCAAACAACGACCGCCGCTGTCAGCGACGGGATACCTCCCAACGTAGCGGTCACTTCCATCGCAATGGGCGTCGTTACCGACTTGGGCGCCAGCGATAAGACGACTTCCTCAGAAGCGCCCATCCACTTGGCAATCCCCACGACTGATACAACTCCTACCACACAACCGGCCAGTTGCGACAGCAGGATGGGCAGCAGTTGTTTCCTGATCGCTTCGAGTTGCAGATAGAGTGGTACGCCCAGTGCCACGACGGCAGGCTTCAGCCAGAACTCGATATAGTGGCCGCCCTGGTTGTAGGTTTCATAGCTGATCCCTGTCGCTTTAAGGAAGATGATCAGGATGGCAATCGTCAGTAGGATCGGATTCAGCAGCACGAGCCCGGTCCGCTTTTGCAACCACCGGGCCAGGAAGAACACCGCAAAGGTGACGGCCAGCAGGAAGAATGTATTCTCAAGAAAACTCATTTCAGCCGACGTGTTAGTTGATGTACCCATCCGGTGACAACCAGTACCAACACGGTACTGACCACTGTCGCCACCACAATCGGTATCCATTCGGCGGCGATCAGGTCGAAGTAAAGCATCAGCGCCACGCCGGGCGGAACGAAAAAGAAGCCCAGGTTGGCCACCAGAAAGTCGGCCATCCCCTGTACCCAATGCAGCTTTACCCAGCCCAACTTCAGAAACAGTGTCAGCGACAACATGCCGATAATGCTCGATGGTAGTTTGATCCCCGTCAGGAACACCACGAGTTCACCGAGCGCCAGGCAACCGAACAGAATAGCACATTGACGTATCATATCCATCATGGTCAAAAGGAATGTTGCCGGGCGGTCAATCCGTTAATGAATAGGGCTTCGTGCCGGCGGCGATACCGCGCTTCTTGTTGGGAGCCGACGACATGTCGAAGACCAGTTCGCCTCCTTCCTGTACATCGGCGGCTGTGATATAGGTCTTATCGTATATCTGACCGTTCAGGCGGATGGACGATACGTAGCAGTTCTTGTCGCTTACCTTGGGGGCTTTGATAGTTAGACTCTTTCCATTACCCAACGTCACCTTCATGTAAGGCAGGTAAGGGGCACCGAGCACATACTCCCCGCTACCGGGGCAGACGGGATAGAAGCCCATGGCGGTGAAGATGTACCAGGCCGACATCTGTCCGCAGTCGTCGTTGCCACAGAGGCCGTCGATGGCGTTACGGTACATGCGGTTCATAATCTGGCGTACGCGGTATTGTGTCTTCCACGGCTGGCTGGTCCAGGCGTAGAGGTAGGGAACGTGATGGCTGGGCTCGTTACCGTGGACGTAGTTGCCCATGATACCTTCGCGGGTGACGTCTTCCGTCTCTTCGAAATACTTATCCGGCAGGTGCATGGTGAAGAGGGAGTCGAGGCGGTTGACAAAACGTTTGTCGCCACCCATCAGCCCAATCATCGCCTTTACATCGTGGGGGATAAAGAAGGAGTAGTTCCAGGAATTACCTTCGATAAAGCCTTGCCCGTGGGTGCTGAGGTAGTCGGGATTGGGCTTCCAATTGCCGTTTTTGAGGCGACCTTCGGCGAAGCCGGTCGTGGCGTTGAAGGTGTTCTTGTAGTTATAAGCGCGTTGTTTGTAGATGGCGGCGACGGAGTCATTGCCAAGCAGGCGGGCGGTGTTATAGATCGTCCAGTCGTCGTAGGCATATTCGAGGGTCATGGAAGCGCCTTCGCCGCTGACGTCGAAGGGGACATAACCATATTTGATGTAGTCTCCAATCGCACCGTAGTACGTGAGGTTGGAGCTGTTGGTCATCGCTTCGATGGCTTTCTTTCCGTCTACCTTCATGCCTGAAGCCACGGCGTCGGCAATGACGGGAACGGCATGGTAACCGATCATGCACCAGTTCTCATTCCCCATATGTGCCCAAACGGGAAGGGCTTTGTGGACGCTCTGGTCATAGTGCGTGAGCATGGAGCTGATCATATCGCTGCCCCGGTCGGTCTTCAGCAGGTTCAGCAACGGGTGCTCGGCACGGAAGGTATCCCAGAGGGAGAAGACGGTGTAGTTCGTAAATCCGTTGGCGGTATGGATCTCGTGATCCAGTCCACGGTAACGTCCGTCTACATCCATATAGACCGAGGGGTTGATCATCGTATGGTAGAGCGAGGTGTAAAGCATGGTGAGCTGGTCGGTGCTGCCTTGGGCTTCGATAACGTCCAGTTCGTTCTCCCAACGGATGGAAGCCGCCTGGGCGAGTTGGTCGAACGAACGGCCGGCGGCTTCGGCTTCGAGGTTCTTCAGGGCGCCCGAGGTGCCGACGGCGGAGAGGGCTACTTTCGCCACCACTGTTTCGCTCTCCGTACCGAAGTCGAAGAAGCAAGTCACTTTGCGTCCGGCTATCTCGGGAAAGTTGCGCGTAAGGTTGAACTTCCGCCAGAAGCCGTTATACATCGGTTTCTCGTGGTCGACATAGCCATAAGCCGTGATCGGTTTGGAGAAAGAAATGGCGAAGTAGGTGTAGTTGGTACGTGCCCAGCCGTTGGTGATGCGGTAGCCGGTGACGAGGGTGTCGTTTTCTACCCGGAGGCTTGTCCAGAGCACTTTGCCGTCGTAGTTATAGATACCATGGGTGAGGTCGAGGATGACATGCTGGTCAACACCCTTCGGATAGGTATACTGATGGATGCCGACGCGTGGAGTGGCAGTGAGTTGCGCCTTGATATCGTAGTCGGCCAACGTCACCTCGTAGTAGCCGGGGCGGGCTTGTTCTGTGTCGTGCGAGAAACGCGAGCGGTAACCGGCGTCGGGATTGTCGGCCGTGCCAGGGTTCAACTTTGGTGCGCTGGTAACCGGCATGAGTAGGATATCACCCAGGTCAGAGTGCCCGGTACCGCTGAGGTGGGTATGACTGAAGCCTACAATCGTCTTGTCTTCATACTGATAGCCAGCACAGTATTTATACGCATCCTTCTGATACACCCCATTGACGTTGTGCGGAATCGTATCCGTATCCGGACTTAGCTGCACAATACCGAACGGCACACACGCGCCGGGGAATACGTGCCCCATCTTGTCTGTCCCAATCAACGGATTGACATACTGCACCAACGAAGTCTTCACCTGTGCCTGTACCCCTATGGCACATGCCAATAACACAACACTCAACAGTTTTGTTCTTTTCATAACGTTCTCTTTTACGATACAATGTCTATGTTCAATCTGCTTTCTGCGATGGCAAAGGTATATTTTTTTATCGTGGGCAGATGCAACACTTCGCAAAAATACCTCATACCTGATCCTCGGTGAAGTATTCACGATAGGCCTGTGTTTGCAGGAAGAATAGAATTAACCATATAATAAGGGATATATTTTGGTATTTTTACCAACTGATTGTGATAATTCATGAGAGGGAACGACTAATACTTGAAAACATAAGAACAAATAATCAGTATGAAGACATTTTTTAAATTTATCGGCGTATATTTCGGGATTCAGATCCTGGTGGTGGTAGTGTGCGTAATAGGGGCAGGAATTTATCAGCTTACCCAGGGACGCGAGTTTGTCTATGGGATGGAAGATACGATTTTGTGGGCTACGTTATTGGCGTTTGCAGCTATTGCCCTGTTTCTCTGTTGGCGTGGTTATGTCGACAAAGACCGGAAAACGTGGTCGATGGAGTTTCCTGTGATATCGCTCCTCTGTGCTGTCGGTTTTGCCTTTTCGGGATTGGCGATGCAGGATGCGCTGCATATGTATGTCACACTGCCCAACTGGTTCGAAGCCACTTTTACACAGATGATGGGTACATGGGTCGGTTTCCTGGCGATTGTAATCGTAGGGCCGGTGATGGAAGAATTGTTGTTTCGCGGATGGATCATGCGTGTACTGCTCGAGCGGACCACACCGACAAAGGCGATCATCTATTCGGCACTGATCTTCGGTTTGATCCACATGAATCCGGTACAGATCCTGTATGCCGGCCTGATCGGTCTGGTGCTGGGCTGGCTCTACTATAAGACGGGCAGCCTGATTCCGAGTATCGTCATGCATATTGTAGCAAATGGTACTTCGTTCGTACTATCGATCATGTTTACTGAACAGGAGAATTTCCTCGAAGTGACGGGGACGACAGGATACATCGTCCTGCTGATGTGTGCCTTGGCCATATTCACCCTCTGCCTACTCACCATGCGCCGCCTGAAAACCACCCCCTGGCAACCGAAGGCCGTAGCCGTGACTTCTGAAACAGAACAGGAGGTTGTCGGAGCTTAAAAAATTGATTCTGTGGATACTAAGAAATGGTTATATTCCGTTATAAGGATATAACCATTTTTTTATCCACCTATATGAACACACTGAATGTAACAAAAAATCTAAAGAAGGCCCTTTTCTTTTGGCAAGAGATCTGCTTTATTGCTTTACTGGCTTTTATGCTCATCAGTATGCTGGTCGGTAGTGTTATCAATAGCGCTTTCCGTTGGGATGCGTTCAATAGTGTATTCTTTTGCCTGTTTGGCCTCTTCCTCATTAGTTATGTTGGGCAGTTGTTTTGGAAAAATGCCGGTGTGGCTTTTGTCCAGTCGGTATTGTGCGGTTTTGCTTCTGTTTTGATGCTCCTCATAGTGTCGGGCTACCAAATGGCGGAGAAGGGCATGGCTCCAGCTGATTTTTGGCTGATGCTGGCACTATGCTTGTTGTATCTGGCTGCTTCCGTCACCATGTCGGTGAAGTATTTGAGGGCATAGGTTTATGGCACAGTCCGCCAGTATCACAGGATATGATAGCATGTGAAATACATCATTGTGATATTGAAGGCGGCGTGTGAAAGGATGGCTCCGAGGATCGAACCGCTCTGCTGTTTGCACAGGAAGAATATTCGGCTGGTAAAGAACATGCCTGTCACCCATAACAGAGCTGGAACGGGAAGAAACTGCCATCCGCCTGCTACATAAACGATACCGAAATGCGCCAGATGGGTAAGGGCGAAAGCAAGGCTGTCGAAGATTGAAGCCTTTTGTTCTCCGAAACGAGGAGCAAAGCTGCCATGTACCACACCCCGATAGAAAAGTTCTTCGCCGATGGGGCTGAACGTCATGCTTACCGCCGAACCAATCAGGAAATATGTCAGCCGCATATCCGGAGACATAGTTCCTTCGGGTGTCGCGTTCGCCCCCGATATATAGACGAAGGCATTACTGATGGTATGTCCGTACAGGAGTGTGAAGCACAGGTACAACATCACACACATAATACAACCCAACAGCACGGAATAGATCAGCCAGACAGCACGCTCTGGCTTTTTAATACCAATGAATCGCCTTCCCTCTTTCGACAGAAATAGAAAAGGCATAAACCACATCGCCACAAAAACAAACGATACAAGGTAGTAACTCTTAGTAATGTTGGCTTCCATCACCAGGATAAAACGCGGAATACCAAACAACAGGATAAGCACAAGGCCAAATACCCAGCTATAGGGAAAACAGCGTCGGAAGACAGGACGGAGGTAGTAGTCCGGATAGGATCTCATAAGAATAGTACTTGTTTTTTCGCAAGATAGTCATTTGGTCTATTTTGTTTGAAGAAATAGATTGAAAAATGTAGATAAAGAATATATTTGCATAAATGGGAATGACATAAATCACAAAAAATGAAGAAAGTCACATTGATACTGTTTGCCGCCTTCTGTTTGGTAACAGCCGGGTTCAGTCAGGATTATTATACAAAAGCCGAACGTGATCATTGGTTGCAGCAGGCAGAGGTGAACAAACCGACCTTAGTATCCCGTGTAGTACAACCCTCCCGCCTTGTCCGGATGGAACAAGACCCCGCCGCCTTTCAGGGTTGGAAGGCTGTGCAGGCTGGTTCGGTTGCGTCGTTTTATACGGCTTCGGTCAAGTCGCAACCTTCGTTTATCCTCGATTTCGGCGAACACCTGACTGGCTATGTGTCCTTTGCTGTATCCCCCATGCAACCGACGCCGGACGCTCCGGCACGTATCCGTTTCACCTTTGGTGAGGTACCGTCGGAACTGGCTACACCTTTCGATCCCTATCCTGGCAGTTTGAGCCGTGCCTGGTTACAGGACGAACTGGTGACAGTCATGACTGTTCCCGACACCATCACTATTCCCCGCCGGTTATCTTTTCGTTATGTGAAAGTGGAGCTGGTACATGCGCCGACATACGACTTCGCCGTTTCGCATATCGAATGCCGTGCCGTTACTTCGGCGTCACAGGCTCCCCAGCCTTTAGCCGCTACAGTGCCTGCCCTGATTCGGGAGATCGACCGGGTAGGACTAAATACGCTCAAAGAATGTATGCAGACCGTCTATGAAGATGGCCCGAAACGGGATCAACGCCTCTGGATTGGGGATCTCTACCTCGAAGCCCTGGCTAATAACTATTCCTTCAAGCAACATGATCTGACGAAGCGCTGTCTCTATATCCTCGCAGGTCTCGCCGACGAAAACGGCTTGCTGAACGGCACGATCTTCGAAAAGCCCTATCCGCATGCACAGGCCAAACAGATACTGTATGATTACTCCCTGCTCTATAATGTTGCCCTGAAAGACTACCTTGAAGCGACCGGCGACCGGCAGACGGCTACGGCCCTTTGGAAGGTTGCCCTCAAGCAACTTGATATCGCCCGTCCCTACCTGCAAGAGAACGGATTGCTGGACTATGTCGGAGCAAGCAGTAACCTCTGGGTCTTCTTTGACTGGCGCGACGGATTACATAAAGAAGTAGCTATGCAAGGTCTGACAGTGTTCGCTTTCGAACAAACCTACGAACTGGCACGCCTGCTCGGTAAAGAAAAGGACGTACCCGATCTACCCGGCCTCATCAAGAAGATGAAGACCGCTGCCCGTAAGCACCTGTATGATAAAAAGACCGGCCTGTTTCGGGGCGTAACCGATCCCCAGCTCTCCTATGCTTCGCAGGTATGGATGGTGCTCAGTGGTATCGCTACGAAGGCCGAAGCGCAGCGTGCATTGAAAGCGTTACCGGTAACCGAAGGCGTCGTTCGCCCCGGCACTCCTTATGCCTACCATTATTATATCCAGGCGTTGGTAAACTGTGGATTGAAGGAAGAAGCCCGTACTGCCCTGGCCAACTACTGGGGTGGCATGATCCGCAAAGGGGCTGATACGTTTTGGGAAGCCTATGATCCGGCCAACGACTATCTCTCCCCCTACAACTTCTTCCCGATGAATAGTTATTGTCATGCCTGGAGTTGTACTCCGGTCTATTTCATCCGGAAATATCCGGAAATATTTCAGTTAGTCTACAAAAATCTATGTTAATGGCGCCTGCTATTTGATCAGCGAATGTTTGGCCAAATAGTCTTTGAATACCTCCTTGTACTGCTCACCTACGGTGATATGGGTTTTCGGTCCTAAGGTGAGGCGGGTACGTTCCACGGCAGTGATCTTGCGGAGGTTCACGATAAAGGAGCGGTGGATACGCATAAAGGTATCTGTCGGCAGTTTCTCTTCCATCGACTTCATATTGCCAAGTGTCATCACGGCCTCGCCGTCTTCGGTGCAGATGCGGAGGTATTCGCTGCGGCTTTCGATGTAGAGGATGTCTTCGATCCGTATCTGGATAATTTTGTATTGCGATTTGACGAAGATGAACTCCGGTGCGGCCTCTTGTACCGGAACGACGTTGGTCAGCAACCGGTACTGGCGGTAGGCTTTATCTACAGCGCGCAGGAAATCGGGATACCCGATTGGTTTCAGCAAATAGTCGATCGCATCCACACGGAATCCTTCGATTGCGTATTCGGAATAAGCGGTGGTGAAGACCACCAACGGTTTCTTGACGAGCGATTTCACGAAATCCATCCCATTCAGGTCGGGCATATTGATATCCACCAGGAGCAGGTCGACATCCTGTGTCGCCAACAGGCTGGCGGCATCAAACGCACTCCGGCAACCAGCCACGAGTGTGAGGAAAGGCGTCCGTTCGATATACGCCGTCATTTGCGACAGCGCCAGCGGTTCGTCGTCGATGGCAATGCATCGCATGATGGGGGAAGGAGTCTGGCTCATGAGATCGGTATATTAAGCGTTACCACATATTCGTCTTCATTCTGTTCTACATCCAACGTGTAGTTGTTGGGATAGAGCAGTGAAAGCCTTTTGCGCAGGTTCTCCATGCCTACTCCTCCCTGGGGTTGGGTATCGGTCGATGTACTGTTCATCACCATATAAGCCAGCCGCTCATTAACTACTTGTAGGGTAGAGTACACGAATGACTTCCGTCGGTAGCTGATCCCGTGTTTGTAGGCATTCTCCAGCAGGGTGACCAGCAGGAGCGGGGGTATCTGTGCTTCCGGGACGACTTCGGGGAAGGTAGTCTGTATATCTACTCCATCGGCATAGCGGATACGCATCAGGGCTGTATAGTTTTCGAGGAACTGTATTTCTTTACCCAGCGGCACCCGTGCCTGCTCGGCTTCATAAAGTACATAACGCATGATCTTCGACAGTTCGATCACTGTTTCCTTTGCCTTCTCGGTATCGATATCGATCAGGGCGTGGATATTGTTGAGCGTGTTCATAAAGAAGTGCGGATTGACTTGCGCTTTGAGGTAGTTGAGTTCAGCCTGTAGGGTTTGCTTCTCCAGTTCTTTGATCTGCCGGTCGTCGCGCATGGACTTGAAGAGGAAGCGCATGGCGAGGTTGAGGCCCACCACCAGCAGAGCGATCATCCAGTCGATCAATATCGGCGGTGGAAAGAAAGGCTTGTGTAACGGACGCCTTCCATCACGGAATTGTTCCTGCAGTTCACGCGGACGTTCGCCTTCCAACTGGTGGTTGGGAGGGAATTGTCCTTCGCGCATCCCCGGAGGAGGTCCCTGCCGACCGCGTTGGTCTACAAACTCCCGCCCGTCGGGGAAGGGTTGGACACGCTTGACAAAGCTTCGGCCTGGCCATACGGTAAAGAGGATCGCCACCGTGCCGGCAATGGCAAGCAGGTAGATCCACGACCGTTTCCGCAGCAGGAAGAAGGGGATCAGCGCATAGTTATTGATGATGAAGAGGAGGAAGAACGGCAGAATTGTCAGCCAATACTGCCGTGCTTCTTTCCACTCTACCGTGCCTTCGCTATAGAAACTGAAGACCGGCACAATGAGTATCACCAACCAGATGATGGCGTAGATGAGGTTCTCGAGTATGTGTTGTTTCCGTTCCATATACATCAGGGGCAAAGGTAGTTGAATAATCGTCCTTACAATGTTTATCATTCAATATTATCTGCCGAACGGTCCGCCACCGCCTCCTCCCATGCCGGAAGAAGTACCGACAGTCGTTACCATATTGGAGGTCGTAAATGTACCGGCAGATGTGCCCGGAGTATAAGTCGCTCCCGTGCAGAGTCCGTGGAAGTCTGTTCCTCCCTCGATGCTGCCGCCCGTATAGATGGTGTAGCTGGTGCTTGCGGCTAGTGCCGGGCTACTAAAGAGGACACACATCTTCTGCTGGGTGAACGTTTTGGGCAGTTTGATTGTCAATGCCTCCTTACCAGCTGACGATTCGATATGGATCACACCTACGCCAAGGGTGGTCGGATTGAAGATGAGTGAACGTTGCGTACAAGCGCTTGCTGTCGGTGTACTGGTAGCACCACCGATACCAACCAACGTCCCGCCGGTGATAGCAAAGCGGTTCTGGTCGCAGTCGAATCCTTCTTCGGGCGACGTGGTACCTGCCGAAACGATCACACCGCCGGAGACAGACAAGGTTCCGTTGGAGTCGATTCCGTCGTTGGTCGTACTGTTACAATAGATGTATCCGCCGTTGATACCGATATGGGTGGCGGCGTTGATGCAGTCGTCGTAGGCCATGATCTCGATGGTGCCGCCGTTGATCGTCAGCGTGGCTTTGCTTTCGAGGCCTTCAGCTTCCTTACCGGAGGTTTGTATCTGTATCTTACCGCTATTGACGGTGAGGTTACCTTTGCATTTGATGGCCTTTGCAGCGGTATCGTCGCGACCATAGGTAAACTGTCCGCCGGTAGTGACTACAGCTACTGAACCGCCGTTCATGGTGAAGGTGCCGTCGGCCGAGATACCTTTGCCTCCTTTACCCGAACTGTTGATTGTCACGGTAGCGTCTTCGATCAATATATTCCCGTCGCAATTGATGCCTGCGGCGGAGGCGATATCCTGGTCGGAGGTGTCATAGAAAGCATCGCCGGTCGTTTGCAGATGCAGCGTACCCTTGGTCAGCGTCACGTCGCCATCGCTTTTGAATGCTTTGGACGCTTTACCGGAGACAAGGATCTCGATCGTTTCGTTGCTGTTGACTGTCGTGTACGTGAGGCTCTTGACGCCGTGCGACTTTTCGCCTGTGGTGGCGATCTGTATCGTGCCTCCTTCGATCTGTACATACCCTTTCTCGCAGTCGAGACCTTCGCCGGTAGACTTGACCGTCAGCGAGCCGCCGTCGATCCGGATGTAATCGTTTGCATGGATACCGTCGGAAGCGGCTTCCTTGACGGTGATATTCCCTTCATACATCCGGAAGTAATCGTCCACGCAGATGGCGTGCTTGTATTTCCCCCGTACTTCGAGAGTTCCTGTTCCGTAAAAGTTCAGCTGTCCTTCGCTGAAGAAGGTACCCTTCATGTCTTCGCCGTCGACAGTCTGATAGGTCGAGCCGTCGATCAGGCGGTTGTTCGTTCCTGTTACTACCGTTACGGTGGTCTTCTTGCCGCACTGGTTGTTGATGGCCGCACCTTTGGGGTTGGTGATGCCTACGCCGTTCAGTACGATGCCAAACTTATATTCGCCATAAATCTTAACCGAACCGTTTGTCGTGATACCCGACAGCACGTAGTTCAACTCCTTGTCAGTGATCGTGGAACGCAGCACCACGTGCCCGCTCGTATTTGTCACTGTCACTCCTTTGCCTTCAAACGGATTGGTAACGGTAGCTCCGCCGTCGGTGAAGGCGATCACGATGGCATTGTCGAACGTCACCTCCTGTGTGTTTGTCACCAGATCGGCATCCATCCCCGAATCAGGATCGATATTCACATCCGGTACTTCCACCGTGCTGTCATCCGGCACATAGGTCTCCCCTTCCGAGAAGAGGTCATCCCCTCCGCCGGAACAGGATCCTATACTTAGCATAATCAATCCACAAAAAAATAAACCTACTAACTTTTTCCCTATTGTCATGTCGCGTATTATTAATAACAAACTGCAATGATACGACACCCGGTCGTGACGAGAAAATATATTCAACAAACGGGCGGGTTTTATCGGCGGAAAGAGAGATCATCCCTGACGATTAACCTACGGATAGTGTGAAACGTCGGGTGGATCACGTAGCGGGGGCGTATATCGCTTTCCCGAATCAGGATGAAAAGCAGGGCGATCAGGGCTAAAATAGCTAATCCTCCGTAGATTTCTTTCATCGATACCATCAAGGCCTGTTGTTGCAACAGGGCGTATAGTTTCTCCGGAGCAAGCTGTTGTATGAGGGGATTTACATTATCCAGACTGCTGCTGAGTAACGTTGTTTTCTGTTTTATGACCGTTTTCAGTGTCTGACCCAGAACGGCGGAACCGAATGCACTGCCCAGCACAGCACTTCCGAGGCATTGTATCGTCAAGGCCTGCGGAAAGTATAGGAAAGGGATACGGGATATCGCTGTCTGATAACTGATACCAATCGTGATAAAACCAAACACACGCAGGAAGACGGGCAATAACAATGACCCCTTGGACAAGTCATCATAGAGAGAGAAATAAAGCAGTACCAGATAAGCGGTGATTGCCGTCATCCCGATCACATTCATAGTACGATAACGCCATTTTCGCCGGGCAAATGTCTGATAGGCAAACACACTGGCGGTCACAATTCCCAGTAGCGCCACCCAGTTGAGCGATATCAGGTTCAGTGAATCATAGCCGAGTACAGACTCCATATATAAATGTTCGAAAAGATGCGACGGAGCCAACAATAAGTCGATCCCGATATACGCCAGGAAAGTGATATAGACAATCTTGAACCGCCATGTCGCGAGTGTAATAAACGGATGCCGGATAAACGATGCCCGCCACAAATTGAGCCCGAGCATCACGCCGCCGGCAAGGGTCGCCGCTCGGATATAAGGCGATTCAAACCAGTCGAAATACGCCCCATAGACACAAACAAATGTAAACGACAGCACCGTCAACCCCCACAGCAATCCACCCATCCAGTCGATGCCGTACAACGGTAGTTTGCGCACCGTACGATGTGTGCGGAGCAGGATAAGCGTGGCCAGCATCACTCCGCACAGCAGCCCGATCACCAACAGATGCATATACTCCCACGTAGCGAAGAAGGCCGTATAAATGGTAATAATCCCCGATAGTTGGATACAACCCTGCACCAGGAGGTAGATAAAGCAGAAGAAGACCGAGAGATCACGCTTTGGGGTGATCCATAATTGGATGGTCGAGTTACATTCAAACGTTGCCCACATCCGGAAGATCCCCGCTACAAAACAGGTTGCCACCAATACCGGCACACTGTGCGTATGCATACAGATAAGGTTACAGCCAATCAGCGCCGCCGCACACGATAGCAGCGCCATTTTCGACGTGAACCGAAACTTCAACCGGAACATGACCGTGAATGTCAGCGCCATCCCCGTCATCGAAGCATAGCCTGCCATCATGATATCTTCCTGCATCAGCGCCAGTGAGCCTACCATCTCACTTACTGCCGCCAGATACACACCGCCCGAAAGCTGGAAGATGACCACAAAGACGACGAATACCCACGGTTTGACCTTGTCCGCGACTACATTCCGTATGGAGGGTATGGAAAAAGGGATTGCTTCGTGCATACGTTCAATAGTTTACCTCACATTCCACATTCATACCGGAACGCAGCCGTTCCATATTTTCGGTTTTGTTTTCCGCTGAAAACTCGATACGGACGGGGATCCGTTGTTCCGTCTTCACAAAGTTACCCGTGGCATTATCCTGTGGGATGATGGAGAAGCTGGCGCCCGTAGCACGCGACAACGACTTAACAATACCCTTATACCGTACGCCGGGAACAGCATCTACAGCGATCTCTACCGGCAGGCCTTCCCGGATATGCGCCGTCTGTGTCTCTTTGTAGTTGGCGATGATCCATTTGTCGTTGGCATCGACAATATCGACGAGGGTCTGACCCGGCTGAATCAACTGGCCTTCCTGGATATTCTTCCGTCCGGTGGTGCCGTCGCAGGGGACGATGATCACCGTATAGGATAGGTTCAGCCGCGCCAATGCCCGTGCGGCTTCGGCCAGTTGGATGCCGGCAACAGTCTGGTCTAACCGTTGCGACTGTTCCTGTTTGACCAGGGTGGTCGATTGCTTCTGGCGTACCAATTGGGCGTACCGTGCCTTGGAGGCGTCGTAGTTGGTTTTCATCGCGTCGTATTGCTGGTGGGTGACAGCTTCCTGTTCGTACAGGTTCTTATAGCGGATGTATTCGCGTTCGGCATTGTCGAGGCGTATCTGGGCTTCTTCGATACCGGCGTCCGAGACAGCAATGTTGTTTTCCGTCGTATGAATGGTCGTAGCCATGACCGACTTGCCCGAAAGGGCATTCAGGTAATCGGCTTCGGCCTGTGCCAGGCGGAACCGGAACTCGGTGTCTTCAATCAGCGCCAGTGTATCACCCTTATGTACGATCTCATACTCGTCGAAGAATACCTGCGACACGAATCCCTGTACCCGTGAATTGACGGGGACGATCAGTTGCCTGATCTGGGCATTGTCCGTATACTCCACATTACCCAGGTGTACAAAGCGTGAGCAGACCCAGGCCAGCCCGGCGACGATCAACAGTCCTACCAGGGTATTGAAAATCAGTTTTCTTGTTTTATGTTTCATTGTTTTTCTTTTATAAATCACCACAGGTGTGTTTTAGTTTGTAATAGTTGAAGATGATATGGATGTGGGCGTTGGCCAACTGCAACTCGGCGTTCAGCTGGGCGTTGCTGGCATCAAGCATATCGGTGATGAGTGCCATCTCGTTTTTATACCGGTTGCTGATGATGGCATAATTCTGGTTGGCCAGTTCAACGCTCTTTTGTTGTGTTTTCAGCAACTCGTAGGCTTCCAGATAACGGATATAATCGGCATTGATGGCCAACTCGGTATGCTCACGAGCCTCATCATGCCGGGCGGTAGTCTGTTGGAGGGCGAATTTCTGGCGGTTCACCGAATGTCGGGTTTGGTATAAAGCCGATAGCTTATAGCTTATGTTGACACCGGCATACCAGTAATTCAGGTTCTTATTGATAGGCGGAACTTCGATGGTGATCGGCCCATCCAGGTGATTACCCGCCACAAGGGCGACGGAAGGTAGCCGCTCCGAGCGGATGATCTTACCCTGGCGCTCGGCTATCTGTACGGCTACAGTCGATTGTTTCAACAGGGGCGAATGCGCGTAGGCCTGGTTGATCCAGTGTGTCTCGCTATCGATGGGCAACAGATCCGAAAGCAGGGATGAATCCGGCTCTATTCGTATGTTCCCGGGTAGGCCGAGTTCGACTACGAGATAGTTGTTCAGGATCGACAGGCTGTTGCGGGTTTGCGTTTGCGCCAGTTCGAGGTTGGCCAGTAGGAGATCGTATCGGGTGATATCGTTCTTCAGCATAATACCTTCCGCGCTTTTTGCCTGGATGTCTTTGAGTACCTGTTCCGTCTGTTCGATGTTTTTGGCATAGACCTGCATCATATTCCGCAGTTTAAACATTTCCAGATAATAGCCTAGTAAAAGGAAGCGGATATCGTTGCGTTTGACGGCGGCTATTAACTCGGCGTTCTCCTGCTGCAACCGGGCGATGGCGATAGCGTTAGATATCGCTCCTCCGGCATACACCACCTGAGAGGCTTCGACAAAGAAATTATTGCCGAAGTGGGGCATAGGGGCATTCATCCCATTGCCGAAATCACGGTCGGTGAGGTAGGCATCCCCTAAATAGTTGAACGTAAGCGAGGCATTCACCTCGGGCAACCGGGCACTCTGGGCCACCCGTACCCCTTCGCGGGCTTCGCTGATGCCGATGACCAGTGGTTTGAGGGATTTGCTATGCTGTTCGGCCAATGAAAAAAGCTCGTCAATAGAGAGCGTTTGCCAAACCGCAGTTTCCTGGGCATACACACCCGGGGGACATAGCGCTGCACAGAGCAACACTATGAACAAAAATGTTTTGCTCATTATAAATAAATTGAAATTAAATAAATTGAAATGAAAGACTAGGACCTGCTAACGGAAGGAAGCCGTAAGCACTATTAATCGGAATTGGCTCTTCCCCACTGATGAAAAAGGGAGATGCGATGGATGATAATGCGAAAAGGAGGAAAGAATTGCGATTGTTTGTTTCTTCGAATCATTGATAACGTGAGGCTGAATGACCCCATCCGGGTACAAAGATAATAAAATTCCTCCTTGTATGTATCGCCAGTAGTGCGGATTTCTTATCTTTACAGACATAACTAAATATAACGCCCTATGATCTACGATTTGCCAAAAGGCCAGGGTAAGATAGCTCAGGAAGTGATACGGAGAGGCCTTCAGAAAGAATGTGCCGACTTTATGTCTCAGATTAAAGAGTTTGTAAATACTCCTGATACCGGGGAACGAACCCCGCATGACTTGTATCTTGAATTGTTCCGAAAAGTGGATGCCTTTGATGGCCACATTGCCAAACGTTATAATGGTTTAGGAGGATCCAGGTATATATTCACCGTGATTAACCAATACATCGACGGCGTTTTAACCGACGACGACCTCCGGCTGTTCAACGATGAAGCGTACCAAAATATCCGGAAAATCCTACAGAAGAGGGAAGAGTAACCGGCCTGCTGTACAGGCTTTGCATATTCAAACCTGATTGAATCTGAAGGTGGACGTAAGGCTAGGATTGGGTGATCTTAGGGTTGGGTGAATAGGCTGCCAAATCAAATTTCCGGCTCAGACGGTGGATGGTGGTATTTTATTCGTTAACTTTGGCGGTCAAACTGATATATACCGATGAGCATAGAAATAAGAGAAGTAAAGGGAAAGAAAGACCTGAAGGCGTTTGTGACATTTAACCTCGAGTTGTACAAAGATAACCCTTACAGTGTACCGGGATTGATAAGCGACGATATGAATACGCTCGACTGTCAGAAGAATCCTGCGTTCGATGTGTGCGAGGCCGTTTACTACCTGGCGTATCGGGATGGGAAGATCGTCGGCCGCATTGCCGGGATCATCAATCACAAGGCAAACGAGGTGTGGAACGAAAAACAGGCACGGTTCGGTTTTGTCGATTTTATTGACGACACCGAAGTGACCGACGCCCTCTTCGCTGCTGTAGAGAAATGGGCGGTAGCCAAGGGAATGGATGCCGTACACGGCCCGCTCGGCTTTACCGACCTCGACTACGAGGGCATGCTTGTCCACGGTTTCGACCAGATCAGTACCATGTCCACCATCTACAACTTCCCTTACTACCCTGTCCATATGGAACGACTCGGCTATGCGAAGGACCAGGACTGGCATGAGTTCAAGATCTATATCCCCGAGAGCGACCCTGAGAAGCATCGCCGCATCGGTGAAATCGTCAAGAAGAAATTCGGACTGAAGATCATGAAATTCAGCTCAGTAAAAGAGATTATGCCCTATGCCCGCCCATTGTTCGAAACACTGAACGAAGCCTTTAAACCGCTCTATGGCTTTGCGCCGCTGACCGACAGGCAGATCGATTATTATATCAAACAATATATTCCGCTGCTTCGCCTCGAACTGGTGATGATGGTTGTGCGGGAAGAAGACAATGCCGTGGTAGGTTTCGGCGTATCGCTGCCCAACCTTTCGAAGGCGCTACAAAAAGCAAATGGCAAGTTGTTCCCTTTCGGTTGGTTTCATCTGCTGAAGGCGTTAAAGTCGAGGCCGAAAGTGATCGACCTCTACATCGCCGGCGTGTTGCCCGAATACCAGAACAAGGGTGTGAACGCTCTCTTGTTCAATGACCTGATCCCCATCTACCGCAACCTGGGGGTAGTCTATGCTGAAAGCAACCCGGAGCTGGAACTTAACAATGCCATCCAGGCACAGTGGGATTATTTCCAGACGGAACATCACAAGACGCGCCGCGCCTTTATCAAACATATCCATACAAACCATCAAGCATAAGATACCTACATGAACGAACTGAATTCAACGCTGCAACAGGAAACAGATTACCGCGACGACGATATCAAAACCCTCGACTGGTGGGAACATATCCGGCGACGCCCGGGGATGTATATTGGTAAGCTGGGTGACGGAACGTATGCCGATGACGGTATCTATGTGCTGTTGAAGGAAGTGCTCGACAACTCCATCGACGAATATATGATGGGCTACGGCAAGTCGATCGAAGTAACGATTACGGAAGGAACCGTGGCCGTGCGTGACTATGGCCGTGGCGTACCCCTCGGGAAAGTGGTTGATGTATCAAGCCGCATGAACACTGGGGCGAAGTACGACAGTAAGGCGTTCAAGAAGTCCGTCGGGTTGAACGGGGTCGGTATCAAAGCAGTGAACGCGCTCAGCAGTTACTTCCAGATCACCAGCTTCCGTGACGGCGAATGCAAGCAGGTGGAATACAGCAAGGCGCAGATCACCGAAGAGTCGGGCATCAAGCCCTCCGGCGAGTCGAACGGTACGCAGGTCTTCTTTATCCCCGACCGCGAGATATTCAAGGACTATACCTACAAAGACGAATACATCGAGAGCCTGTTGAAGAATTATGTCTTCCTTAACTCTGGCCTATCGCTGATCTATAACGGAAAGAAGTTCTTCTCGCGCAACGGACTCGTGGATCTCTTGAACGAGAACATGACCACCGAGCCACTCTACCCGATCGTCCACCTCAAGGGGGAAGATATTGAAGTGGTCATCACGCACAGCAACCAGTATGGCGAAGAGTACTATTCGTTTGTCAACGGGCAGCACACGACACAGGGAGGTACGCACCTCTCAGCCTTCAAGGAAGCAATCGGTAAGGTGATCAAAGAGTATTATACGAAGAACTTCGAGTATTCCGACATCCGTTCCGGCGTGGTGGCGGCTATCAGCATCAAGGTGGAAGAACCGGTGTTCGAAAGCCAGACGAAGACCAAGCTGGGGTCGAAAGATATCGGTCCCGACGGCCCGACGGTATCGAAGTTTATTACCGACTTTATCAAACGCGAACTCGATAACTTCCTGCATAAGCATCCCGATACATCGGAAGCCCTGCTCCGCAAGATCACCGAATCGGAAAAGGAACGCAAGGCCATTGCCGGTGTCACCAAGCTGGCACGCGAGCGGGCGAAGAAAGCCAACCTGCACAACCGCAAGTTGCGCGACTGCCGTATCCACCTTAGCGATAGCAAGGGTGACAAACAGGAAGAATCCTGCATATTCATCACCGAGGGCGATTCGGCCAGCGGTTCGATCACCAAGAGCCGTGATCCGAACCTGCAGGCGGTATTCAGTCTCCGTGGTAAACCGCTCAACTGTTATGGGCTGACCAAGAAGGTGGTCTATGAGAACGAAGAGTTCAACCTTCTCCAGGCGGCCCTCGATATTGAAACAGGACTCGAAGAACTGCGCTATAACAAAGTGATCATTGCGACCGATGCTGACGTCGACGGAATGCACATCCGCCTGTTGCTGCTCACCTTCTTCCTGCAGTTCTTCCCCGACCTGGTCAAGACGAATCACGTCTATATCCTGCAAACCCCACTCTTCCGTGTGCGCAACAAGCAGAAGACCTGGTATTGCTACTCCGAAGAAGAACGCATCGCCGCCATCACCGCCGCCGGAAAGAACCCCGAGATCACCCGCTTCAAAGGCTTGGGTGAGATCTCGCCCGATGAGTTCAAACACTTTATCGGCGCAGACATGCGCCTCGATCCGGTAACCATGAAGAAGGAAGACTCTGTCAAAGACATGCTCGAATTTTATATGGGCAAGAACACGATGGAGCGTCAAGGCTTTATTATTGACAACCTGGTGGTGGAAGAAGACATTGCTTAAAGTGTTAACAGGAGAGAATTATTCGTTAATATGCTGTTAATAAGTATGGGAATGATTGTTATTGAGCCCCTTTGTGTTAGCTTTATGAATGTTTTCTATTGTCTAACTTTTATTAAACAGGATGCCGTATGAAACGATTATTTTACTCAAGCTTGATTTTGTTGATGCTGGGGGCTTGTGCTCCAACAGTAAACTATGTGGGTAAAACTTCTTATCCGATGACAGAAAAAGTGGACGTTTTCTATGCGAAAGAGGATGTTGGCAAGAGTTTTGAAACGATAGGACATGCCGAGATAGGACCTTTATATAGTAAAAAGGATATCCAGAAGGGTGTGGATAAATTAACGAAAGATGCCTCTACAAGAGGCGCCGATGCCATTATTGTGGATGGTATCGGAACGACGATTTCCTCTTCAGGCTCGAGTGGGAGTGTTTCTTCGACTGAGCAGCAGCGAATAAAAGCAACTTTTATAAAGTATAAATGAAACGAATAGCGCTTTTTCCCGGAACGTTCGATCCCTTTACCATCGGCCACGAGTCGATTGTGCGTCGTGGGTTGGAACTGGTAGATGAGATTATTATCGCCATAGGTATCAATGACAAGAAGCTGACCTATTTCACGTTGGAGAAGCGCATGGAAGCGATTCAGAACCTTTATGCCGACGAACCGCGGATACGCGTGGTGTCGTATGATTCGTTGACGGTCGACTTTGCCGACGAAGTGGGCGCCCAGTTTATCATGCGCGGCATCCGTACGGTGAACGACTTCGAATACGAAAAAAGTATCGCCGACGTGAACCGCAAACTCACCGGTATTGAAACTTTTTTGCTTTTCACTGAACCGGAACATACCCATATTAGTTCAAGTATTGTACGCGAACTGTTGCGCTATGGGAAAGACATTTCCCTTTTTGTTCCGCAGGGTACGAAACTATATTGATCAAGTAAAAACAATCGAATAAATGAAACGAACCTCTTTATGCCTCCTGGCCGCCCTCTGTATCACCCTTTCGGCAGTTGCCCAACGAGGCGGCGACCAGGATGCACGTAAATTGCAGATGGCGCTCTATGCTATCTCTAACCTGTATGTTGATCCCGTAGACGAGGGCAAAATGGTGGAAGATGCTATCACGGGCATGCTCGAAAAGCTCGACCCACACTCCAACTATATGGACCCCGAGGAAACCAAGGAGCTGAACGAACCCCTACAAGGTAACTTTGACGGGATCGGTATCCAGTTCAATATACTCACTGATACACTGTATATTATCCAGGTAATTCCCGGCGGTCCCTCTGAAAAGGTAGGCTTGCTGGCTGGTGATCGGATTGTGCAGGTGAATGATACGCTGATTGCAGGTGTCGGGATGAAGAACACCGATATCCAGAAGCGTCTGCGTGGTCCGAAAGGAACGGAAGTACGTGTCAAGGTACAACGCGCCAAAACGCCTGAACTGATCGACTTCAAAATCATCCGCGGCAAGATACCCGTCTATAGCATGGATGCCGCCTATATGGCCGACAAGACAACGGGCTATATCAAACTGAACCGTTTTGCCGCTTCTTCGACCGAAGAGTTTCGTACTGCACTGAAGAAGCTGCAGAAGCAGGGTATGAAGAACCTTGTTCTCGACCTCCAGGGGAATGGAGGCGGATACCTGAATATCGCCATCGACCTGGCGGATGAGTTCCTGACCAAAGGCAAACTGATTGTTTATACCGAAGGTAGTAAGCAAGCGCGAGAAGAAGCAACTTCTTCCAATGGCGGTAGCTTTACGGATGGGCGATTGGTGGTGCTGGTGGACGAGGCTTCGGCTTCGGCCAGCGAGATTCTGTCGGGTGCTATCCAGGATTGGGACCGTGGTGTGATCGTCGGCCGCCGTACCTTCGGCAAAGGCCTGGTGCAGAAACCGATCCCGCTGCCTGATGGCTCGATGATCCGTCTGACGGTATCCCGCTACCACACACCGACGGGACGTATGATTCAGAAACCTTACGAAAACGGAAAGGGTGAAGAATATCAACGCGACCTGATCGAACGCTACAACCGTGGCGAACTGATGAGCGCAGACAGTATCCACTTCCCCGACTCGATGAAGTATCATACACTTGAGACCAAGCGTGTGGTCTATGGCGGCGGCGGTATTATGCCTGACGTGTTTATCCCGGTAGATACCACCCGTTCGACGCTCTATCATGCCCGTCTGGTAGGAGCAGGGCTGATCAATCGTGTGGCGATGAACTACCTCGATCAGCATCGTCCGGAGATGATGAAAGCCTATCCGACTATTGCCCGCTACAAACAAAATTTCCATGTGTCTGAAGACATGATGAACGAGTTGGTTGCGCTGGGTACGGCCGACAGTATTGCCTTCGACGCCGATCAATATGCTATCTCCAAGCCCTATATGATGCTGCAGGTGAAGGCGCTGATTGCCCGCGATATGTTCGAGATGTCGGACTATTTCCAGGTGATCAACGATATTAACGACAGCTACCAGAAGGGACTGGCTATTATCAACGATCCGGAAGCCTACAAGAAGGAGCTCGGATTAAAGTAAACGTATGTACTGGACCCTGTTCCTGACATTCCTCAAGATCGGTATGTTCACCATCGGAGGCGGCTACGCTATGCTACCCTTGATTGAACGGGATGTGGTGAACAAAGGTTGGATGACGAAAGAAGAGTTTATCGACATCTTCGCTGTCGCCCAATCCCTGCCGGGTATTTTCGCGATGAACATATCGGTCTTTGTCGGCTACCGGCTCAAAAAGATACCGGGAAGCTTGGTATGTGCGCTCGGAACCATCCTGCCTTCTTTCTGCATTATCCTGGCGATCGCCCTCTTCTTCACGCATGCGAAAGACAATGTATGGGTGGAAAAGATGTTCAAGGGACTGCGGCCTGCTGTAGTTGCCCTCATTGCCGTGCCGTGTATTACGACGGCGCGTACGCTGAAACTGCCGTGGAAGGTGTTGATCATTCCCGTTGTGGTGGCGTTACTGATCTGGCAGTTGGGTGTCTCGCCGGTATGGATCATTGTAGTAGCGGCTTTGGGTGGATTGCTGTGGAGTTGGATCAAGGTTGTCAAATAAATAGTTATCAAATAACAAGCAGGCTATGATCTGGTGGCAGTTAGTATATGTATATCTTAAGATCGGGATCTTCGGTTTCGGTGGAGGATATGCTATGCTGTCGCTGATCCAGGCTGAGGTGGTCGATACCTACAAGTGGATCAGCTTGCAGGATTTCACCGATATTGTTGCCATCTCGCAAATGACGCCCGGACCGATTGGGATCAACAGTGCTACCTATATAGGCTATACGGCTATCCATAACGCCGGTTATTCGATGGAGGTCAGCGTCCTGGGATCGGTACTGGCTACGGTAGCCGTCTGCCTCCCCTCGTTTATCCTGGTGCTGTTGGTGTCCTATTCCTTTGCCCGCTTCAAAAACAACCGATATGTCGAAGCTGCTTTTATGGGGCTTCGTCCCGCCACCGTTGGTCTTATTGCTGCGGCTGCTCTGATGCTGATGAACACCGAAAATTTCATCGACTACAAAAGCTACCTCATCTTCGGCGGCGCCTTCCTGCTTACCTGGAAGCTGAAGTTCCACCCCATCCTCACCATTTTTCTTGCCGGTGTGGCCGGCGTGGCGCTGTATTGGTAATATCGTAAGATAATCCATGTAGATCGGCGTAAATGCAAATACAATATCCGATCGTATATTTTTACTTTGTATACCTAAATCAAATCACATGAAGATACACTTTGTCAACATTCTTTTCGTCCAGTTCTGTTGCCTTTGGGCAACAATGGGATATGCCCAGGATAATTCCGGGGTGAATCCGGAGGTATCTAAAGTCTATGTTGTATTTAAAACCCATTTGGACGTCGGTTTTACCGATTTAAGTTCGGTGGTAACCGAACGCTATATCTCTGAGTTTATCCCTAAAGCCCTGGATCTTTCGGAAAGGTTATCTGCCGAAAATGCCAGCGAGAAATATGTATGGACGACAGGCGCCTGGCTGATCTGGAAATACCTGCATACCGCATCGCCGGAAGAAGTCAAACGATTGGAAGCAGCTATCAGACGGGGCGATATTGTATGGAATGCCGTTCCTTATACCGTCGAGTCAGAGTCGATGAATCTGGATTTGTTTGAAACCTGCCTACTCTTATCGCAGAAGCTGGACCAAAAATATGGCAAGAAAACGATTGCCGCTAAGATGACGGATGTACCGGGGCATACCCGTAGTATAGTAGGCCCGATGAACCGTGCAGGCATTCGCTTTTTACATATCGGGGTTAATCCGGCATGTCCCGTTCCGGATGTACCCGCGTTCTGTCGTTGGAGGGATACAGATGGTAGTGAATTGGTCCTTGTGTATCAGCAGAATTACGGAACGGAGGATTTGCTTCCTGGTGGTAAAATTGCCATTTCCGTTAATTTTACCGGCGATAACCATGGTCCGCATCCTTACGAGACGGTGAAAGCTATTTACGCCGATTTGCATAAGCGGTATCCCAATGCGCAATTGATTGCTGCATCCTTTAACGAAATGGCGGAAGAATTGCTGGCTATAAAAGATAAATTGCCGGTCGTTACTTCTGAAATAGGTGATACCTGGATCTATGGCTATGGCAGTGCTCCGGCACGTATCGCAAAGTTCAGAGCCTTATCTGACCTATACTCCGGATGGTTACGTGAAAAGAAGATCGACAAGCATAGCGATGAAGCGATGAATTTTGCGTTGGAACTTGGTTTGATAGCCGAACATACTCAGGGATTCGATGTGAAGACACATTTGAGAAATTGGGACAAATATGATATGGACGTCTTTTTGCCGGCTCGGTCGACCGAGCCTTTCCGCAAGATAGAACAATCCTGGAAGGAGCTGGATCAATACATTAATACGGCGATCGACTATCTGCCTGAACCGTTACAACAGGAAGCGCTGGCAAAGATGAAGGAAATTGAGAATCCGGTCGTACCGTCATTTACGGAAAAAGCCCGTACGGTATCTGCTACTCCCTGGCATTCTGCTTTATTGAAGGATGGCCTATTTAAAATAGAAGGACTGTTATATCAGCTATTCGACCATACGGATTATAACCGGTATCTGGATAACTATTTGCGAGCCAGATACGGCTGGGCATTGGACGATATAGGGAAACCGGGACTGGATAAATCCAACGCAGTGAGCGTAACCCTGCTCGCACAAATAGTCAGACAGGAAGAGCGGAAAGATAAAAAAGGAATCCGCACGATCACTGAACTTGCGTTCCCGCAACAGGCAGGGGTCGATCCGCGTGTATATCCCGAGAAAATGTATGTGGATATATTGGCATATAAGCAGGGAAAGCAAGCGGAAATATCTTTGACACTGCTGCAAAAACCGGCTGTCCGCCTGCCCGAAGCTTATTGGCTGTCGTTCAATACGGATCAGATTGTCTCAATCGTGGCAGAGAAGGTCGGCGAAAGAGTAGACTTACTGGATGTCGTGGAAAAAGGGAACCGGCAGATGCATGGTATCGACCATTATGTAGATCTGATCACCTCTTCCGGAATCATCCGTATCTGGAGTGAAGCTGCTTTTCTTGTGAATGTGGGAGAGGCCCAAGGGATCAATTATTCATTGGAATATCCGGATAAACAGGGTGGTATCCATTTCAATTTGAGCAACAATCTTTGGAATACGAACTTCAGCATGTGGAATGAAGGTTCCCTGACCTATCGCTTTATGATAGAAAAGCTTGATTAGACCTAGGTCCTCATGAAATTTGTCCGAATCTGATATCAAGGTGTTTTTAAGGTAATTATAGTATGCATGAAAAGGAGCTGTCTCAATAGTAGAGGCAGCTCCTTCTTCTTTACTTTACTCAAACGGTTGTGTGAGATTTTGTTCTATCCCGTGGGCTGATTATTGGCCGCTGAAGGGGTTCTGATCTGAAGTGGTCAATGCTTCGTTGTAAGCAAATTCCATTTGCGGGATCTGGCAGAAGAAACGGTAGTCGTTGGATGGGTAGGTGCCATAAGGCTTCGCCATCTTGGGATCGTACTCGTTGAGGTTCAGCAAGCCCCATGAATAGTGGCCACCTTCGTGTCCGGCCCATTCACCGTAGCGGATCAACGGGCGTTGCAGACGGGTGAGGTCGTATTGTCCTGTGATACCTTCGCCCAACAGTTCTTTCCGTCTTTCGACGTAGATGGCTTCGAACAGGTCATTGCCGGAGGAAGCGGTGGTCTTCTTCTGTACGTTACGGGCTGTTTGCAGACGGTTGAGATATTCAAGCGCCTTGCCGTTGTTCAGCTGTGCCGATGCTTCGGCCATGATCAACAGCATTTCCGAACCGCGCATCAATGCAACTTCCGGACGGGTGTTACCTTGCTTTGCTCCATTGGCGTCGCCGTAGTGTTTCCACTTGTTGTAAGCCCATTTGGTGTTAATCTGGATAGTGGGGTTTTCCACACGTTTCCAGAACATGTAACGGTCGTCTGTTTCTTCAAACAGATCCACAAATTCAGGAGCAGCGAAGAGGGAGAGAAACGAGTAGATCGGACCGTCGGTCATGCCTTCACCGTAAATAGGATCTTGGTTGTACCAGAAGTTGAACTGGGTAGCGCCCCCTGCATTGTCGGTATCCGTGAACTTAACAGCCCATACTACTTCTTTGTAGCCACCGCTGATCATATCGTCGAAACCGCTGCGATATTGTTCGCGGGTCATCAACTGGTTGTACTTGTTGTATACTGTTTCGGCTTCGCTCAGCGCGCCGCTCCAGTTTCCCATTACCTGGTATACACGTGCCAGCATACCGGAAGCGACAGAAGCATCGATCTGCCACATTTCTTCACGCTGGAAGCCGGCCAATTGGCTCTTGGCTTCGGTCAGGTCTTTCACCACTTGGGCGTAGCATTCTTCTACAGTAGAACGCGGCAGGCTGATATCCTGTTCGGTGGATGTGCGCAGGATCACGCCCGGTTTGCTCTTTGCAATGGCGTAAGTCTGCTGGTAGTTAAGCAGGAGATGGAAATAGCAAATACCGCGAACGGCCAACGCCTGCCCTCTCACCTGTTTCTTGAATGCTTCTTCACCGGTAGCATTATCAATATTGTCAAGGATGGTATTTGTATGGTTAATGATATTATACATCATTGTCCATATCTTGCTAGCGAGGTCGGTATAACGGGTTTTTGCCGTTTCGAACTCATAACATTGTACTTGAGTGGAACCATAGTTATCGTGGCAAACGATATCGGCACCACCGAGGTCGGTATAGAGTTGCAACCCGGGCAGACCGGCATATACGCGGTCACCGTCGTTGAAATACAATTTTTTGTAGGCCGAAGTAAGCACCATGTTCAGGTTACCGGTGCTGGCAAGCGCCGTGCCATCTGATATATCTGTGGCCGAGTCTGTCGTTAACAGATCCGAGCATCCCCAGTTGGAAAATACCAAAGCAATTCCCAATAGATAGTGACTGATTGTTTTTATTTTTGTTTTCATATTAACGCTGTTTTAATTGTTAAAAAGAAATCTGGATACCTCCCATGTATACTCTTCTGGCACCCTGAACACCATTATCGCTCAGTTCACTACCATTGTAGTTGTTACCGGTGATTTCGGTTTCAGCTTCTGTGTGCCGTCTGGCGGCGGGGCCAAAGGTTGCCAGGTTGTCTCCTGTCAGGTACACACGTACGTTGGAGATACCGGCTTTACGCAGCAACGATTTCGGCAGGTTGTACCCGATCGTCACGTTACGCAGACGGATAAAGTCATTGTCAAAGATGGCAAAACTTGAAGGCTGACGAGTGCTAGCGTAGTTGTCGTACGACCAACGTGGCAGGTAAGCATTGTCGCCCGGCTGTTGCCAGCGGTCTTTTATCAGGTCCTGGATGACACTCACACCGTTACGCAGCGTAACGCGTTCGAGCCAGATGTAGTCGTACATTTTTGATCCGTAGGAGTAGTAGAACATGAATGACAGGTCGAAGTCTTTATAACGGAAGTTGTTGGTGACAGAGCCGAATCCTTTCGGTATGGCTGATCCTTGCCATTCGTAATCGTCAAGAGACACTTTGCTGTAATTGTCGGTGGTTGTCCGATTGCCGTTGGCATCTTTGATATAATACAGTGCATTACCTGTTTGTGCATCTACACCGGCATAAGACGGCATATAGAATTCCCAACGTGAATGTCCTTCGGCGATTCTCCAGGTGGAGGTACGGCTGGTGAGGTTGTACTCACCACCGGGCAGATAGGTGATTTTATTCTTTTGTGACGTCCAGTTGGCATCGATATTCCAGTTGAAGTTATCAGTGGTGATCACCTGGGCATTCAGTGAAATTTCGAGACCGTTATTGCGGATATCACCGAGGTTGGTGTTGATACCCTGGGCCGAACCAGCCTGGGCTGACAAGGGGAAGTCCTTGTAATACAACAGGTCTTTCGACTCACGGTTGTAGTATTCGATCGTACCACTCAGGCGGTTGAAGAGTGCGAAGTCAACAGCCACGTTATATTGGGCATTTTTTTCCCACTTTAGGTTGGGGGTGGCAAAGGTGGCCGGTTGCAAACCGGGATTGTTATACATATCGTTGGCTGAATAGGTAGCCTGATAACCGTAGTATACGGTATTACCCGCACTGTCTACCAGCTTGTCGTTACCGGAGGTACCATAGCTTGCACGGAGTGCCAGGTTGTCGAGCCAGTTCTCGGTCGGCTTCATGAAGGCTTCTTTGGATACTCTCCAAGATCCTCCCACGGAGAAGAAGCTACCCCAGCGTTCGTCTTCCGAGAAGCGTGACGAGCCGTCGTTACGGAAGCTGGCCGAGAGGTAGTATCTGTCTTTGAAACCATAATCTATTTTACCCAGGAAGCTGAGCAGGGCATACTTGTAACGGCTGGAGTCTATTTCCCAGTTGGTCGTGGTAGATGCCAGTTCATACTGTCCGAGCTGCATGATACCTTCACCATAGCCATAATCCCAGCCATAGCGGTAGGTATACAACTCGTGTCCGAGCATGGCATTGATGGAATGGTCGCCAAACTTCTTTTCGTAAGTAAGCAGGTTGTTCCAAGTCATCGAATTCGTACGTGAGTTGGTGCGGCTGGCCGATCCTCCACTGGTTTTTACTGTTACTCCATAAGGCTCCATTTGTCCTTGTCCATGTACGGCGGAGTCGTATGTGTAATTCGTTTTTGTATTCTCATCCAGGCTGAGAGCTGTTTTGAACTTGATGTCAAACGGTAGCTTCAATTGGGCATAGAAACGGGAAGAAATCATGCTGCCGGCATTATTGTTGAAGTTGTAATCGTTCGGATTGTCCCAATAGTCACCACTGGCAGCCATCGGGTGTGCGCCGAAGAAGTTCTTCGAATAATCACCGAAAGCGAACATACGGTCACCGGTTTTTTCTGAATAGATCCAGTCTGTGTTGTCGATATTACGCAAATAGGGAGATGCCAATGAGGAAGTGAAGACGAGTGAGCGTACAAAGCCCGATGTGTTCTGCTTCGAATTACTGTAAGCAATATTGGCACCCATTTCGAGCCAATTGGTCACCTCGGTGGTGATATTGGTACGGAATGAGTAGCGTTTGTAGTATTGCTGAAGTGCATACCCCTTGTCGTCCAGGTAAGAGGCCGAGAAGAAGTAGTTGGTTTTTCCGTCGTTGGTCGTACCGCTTACATCGAAGCTGTAGTCTTGGCGCAGTTTCTGGGTAAATACAGAGCCGTACCAGTCATAGTCACTCTCATCCCATACCATCTGCAGGTTTGGGTTGACTTGTCCGTTTTCCAGTACATAGTATTCATTGATATGCTTGAATGGAGATACGTATGTCTTTTGTCCTTGTGAGTTTACTTTAGCATATAGTAAAGCGTCCAGCAGGTTGTCTGATGCATACTTGCGGGCGACAGCATCGCTTTGTCCGTATTTGTAGAACTGGTCGTTATACATCCCTTCCCAGGTATTGGTCAACTGTTGGTAGGGGTTGGCTTTCACCGGGTTCTTGACAGCCAGGTCGGAGGTACCCCAGGCGCCTTTGAAGTTGATTGACGGTTTGCCACTCTTTCCTTTTTTGGTAGTGATCACCACAACCCCGTTGGCTGCACGTGAACCATACAGTGAAGAGGCGGCAGCATCTTTCAGTACCGTCATCGACTCGATGTCTGATGTGGCGATCGAAGTCAGCGAACCGTCGAACGGCATACCGTCTACAACGTACAATGGTTTGGAAGGGTCGGTCGATGAACTACGTCCCATCGTTCCGATCCCGCGGATCTGTATGCGTGACTCACCACCGGGGTTCCCCTGGTTGTTGACAACGCTTACACCGGCGCTCATCCCTTGCAAGGCTTCGGCAAAACCGGTACCGGATATTTTTTCCAGTTTGTCAGCTTTTACTACCGAAGAAGAACCAGTGAACGTTGATTTACGAGCCGTGCCATAAGCAACTACGACCACTTCATCCAAGTCCAGGGAAGATGCTGATAACTTAACATTCAGGATCCCTTGTCCGTTCCAGGTAATTTCTTGTGTCTTCAATCCCACGAAGGAGAATACGATCACGGCGCCTCGTTCAACGCCTTCCAGTGTGTAGCGGCCGTTTACATCGGTCGTTGTTCCGCGTATGGTACCTTTGATACTAATGGAGGCACCAGGTATGGGGCCTTCTTCATCTTCAACGGTCCCCGTCACTTTGTTGGTTTGCTGCGTTACCGAAACACTCGGTACATCGCTCGATGCTTTTATGCCAAGCGGGCACAAAATAGCAGCACAGAGAGCAATACATACAGATCTTAACAGTTTGTGCATGGTGTAAAGAAATTAGAGAAAATTAATTAATATTATATTAACAAAAATACATACAAATAAGGCTGACTCCCTCTGAAATCAGCTATGGATGGCTTGTCTTTATATTGTTTTTACTCATAAATAGTGTTTAACTAGGCTATATATCAACAGTCGTATTCCTTTTCACTACGGCGAATGCGGCAAAAATAGCTAATGTGTTTGGATAATAACACTGAAATTAGTATTTTTTTTATAACAAACTCCAAAAAAAGTATACAAATAGAAAGAGGCTGTCCGTACGGGCAGCCTCTTTCTTTCTATATTTACTTGCTTTGCTTCTTATTTCACAAACTTAGCTTTCGTCAGGTATTCGGCGCAGCCTTTCACGCCTTCGAACTGTGTCATGTTTTTAATGCCTTCCAACTCTACAAAGAAGGTGTCGATCTTGGTCGCGTAGGCTTGTTTGAAGATCGTTTCAAAGTTCATCATGCCCGACTGGCCGAGTACGGCGCGGTCTTTGATGTGGAGGACGCGGATGCGGTCCGCATACTTTTTCATGTATTCCACCGGATCTTGTTGTCCCATAACGGCCCAATATACGTCGAGTTCGAAGAATACGAGGGAAGGATCGGTATTGCGCAACATCCCATCGTAGACCATTTCGATGCCTTCGGGTGCTTTGCTGCCCCCACCGCCACGCCAGGGTTCGGTGCCGCCGGGAATGACGCGGGCGAATTCGCCCGAGTGGTTATGATAACCGAAGGAGAGACCGGCCTCTTTCGCAATCTGACCGGCTTTGTTGAATACCTCGCCTACATACGCGACCTCTTCCACGCTGCGGGTAGAAGGCTGGCCCGGCTGAACGATCATCTTACAGCCGATGGAGGCATGGTCGTCGGCGGCTTTCTTCCAGAACTCGGTGATTTTGCCAAGTGATTCCTTGGTGTATTCGCGTACCGGCGGATTCATATGTGAGCAGCGGATAGGCAGACCGGCATCGTCACACATCTTTTTGTATTCGGTCATGGGTACGCCGCTGATGGCGCCGTTGCCATAACCCGCCAGTTCGAGGTATGTATAGCCATAGCTTTTGATTTTCTTCAGGCCAGCGGGAACATCTTTTGCCAATTCGGACATAACCGAATAGGTTTGTAAACCAAAGCTTTTCTTGGCCATTACTTCGTTGATTACCGGATTAGCAGCGGTCGCCTGACCGGCTTTACCAGCGAACAGTCCACCCAAGGTAAGAAGGGAGGCATTACGGATAAAATCTCTTCTGTTTGTCATGATAGATATAGATTAAAAAATAAATGTGTCTTCAGTGGTCTTACTTTGTGGGGCATAGAATCAGGCACCAGTATAGTTGGACAGTGCAAGGTACCGATAGTTTAACAATTTGCGCACAAAAAGGACGACTTTTTTAACAGGAGTAGCTTTGGCTGGTTATTTTTTGACAGATGTCAATGAAAAAAGGGAACTTTATCAAAAGCTCCCTTTTTATATAGTCTCGAAAACAACTTACTGCTTGAAGTAACCCAGGTCTTCGCGGTCGAAGTGGGTGATATAGTTGTATATCTTGATTACTTCAGCCTGGCCGTAATTAATATATACTTCGGCGGAACGGCGGAAGCTGTCGTCTTTGTTTGTATCCTGCAACAGAAGGTAACCCATAACGCAATGCGCGGCGGCTTCTACGAGGCGGCGGGCATGGAAGTCGAGGTATTCGTTGTCCTTCGGTTCCATCACGAGGCCGACGATCTCGTCATAGCGCGATGTCATTTCGATCAACTTAGTGCGAAGTGACTCCAACTCAGGCTTGTAGTTGAGGGCTTCGTAGGTGCGGATCTGCTCCAGATACGTACCGGTGGTGACGTGGCGGATGGCGGCAACTACCTGAAGCTGCGTCGTACCTTCATAGATATTCGTGATACGGGCGTCGCGGTAGAGGCGTTCGCAGGCGTAGTCTTTCATGAAACCTGAACCACCGTGGATCTGGATCGCATCGTAGGCATTCTGGTTAGCATACTCGGTCGTCATACCCTTACCCATCGGGGTGTAAGCATCGGCCAATTTGCTATACTTCTTCATTTCGGTACGTTCTTCCGGTTCGAGCTTACGTTCGCGGGAGATATCTTCGAGCGCTTTGTATACGTCTACGAAACGGGCTGTTTCATACAGCATGGCGCGGGAAGCGTCAGCCTTAGCACGCATCAGGGCAACCATTTCATACACGGCCGGGAATTCGATGATGGCCTTGCCAAACTGCTTGCGTTCCTGTGCGTAGGCAAGTCCTTCGCGGTAAGCCGCTTCGCTCAATCCCACGGCTTGCGCCATGATACCGAGGCGAGCGCCGTTCATGAGCGCCATTACATATTTAATAAGACCCAGCTTGCGGTCGCCGCAAAGCTCTGCCTTAGCATTCTTATAGACGAGTTCGCAAGTAGGCGAACCTTTGATACCGAGTTTGTTCTCGATACGGCGTACGTTCACGCCACCATTGCGCTTGTCGTAGATAAACATCGACAGGCCACGGCCGTCGCGCGTACCTTCTTCCGAGCGGGCGAGTACGAGGTGGATGTCAGCGTCACCGTTGGTGATGAAACGCTTCACTCCGTTCAGGTACCAGCAGCCGTCTTTTTCGCTATAGGTAGCTTTCAGCATCACGGACTGAAGGTCGGAACCGGCATCCGGTTCGGTCAGGTCCATCGACATCGTCTCACCACCACATACACGGGGGATGTAACGCTGACGCTGGTCTTCGTTGCCGAATTCGTACAACGTTTCGGCACAGTCCTGCAACCCCCAGAGGTTTTCAAAACCGGCATCGGCACGCGATACCATATCGGCAGCCATGATATAGGGTACGATCGGGAAGTTCAACCCATTGTAACGGCGCGGCATGGCGATACCCATCAGGCCGGCTTTGCGCACGGCGTCAAGGTTTACCTGTGTGCCGGCGGCATAGGTTACACGGCCGTTACTTACGCTCGGGCCTTCATGGTCAACTCCTTCTGCATTGGGAGCGATGATCTCGCCGCAGATCTCGCCGACGATTTCAAGGACTTTCTCGTAGCTGTCCATCGCATCTTCGTAGTCGAAGGGTGCATAGTCGTACGTGTCCTTATCGGCATAATTGCGTTCTTTCAGTTCTACAATCCGCTTCATCAACGGGTGATGAAGGTGATGTTTCATGCTGGGATTGTCTAAATAGAAGTTAGCCATACTTATTTCGTGTTCTTTTTGTAGTACTTAATCATCTTCGGGAGCACTTCTTCGACGGTTCCCGTAATCACATAGTCGGCGATCGTGTTGATCGGTGCGTTCGGATCGTTGTTCACCGAGATGATGATCGAACTTTCCTGCATACCGGCGATGTGCTGGATCTGGCCTGAGATACCGCAGGCGATATAGAGTTTGGG